>DATETJ010000009.1 GCA_035283685.1 Candidatus Bathyarchaeia archaeon | reverse complement strand
TTTCTTCTATGGGAGTATTGTTCTGCTAGCCACGCCGGTTCTTTGGACTTTTTACACTCTGCTGGGCAAGCGAGCCATTGAGAGGTATAACCCGATTTTGGTTTTGACTTATGTGACCGTGCTCGGCGGCCTGTTACTGCTTCCTTTTTCAGTTGCTGATGGTTCGATTCGATTAGCGCTATCGATGAGTTTGTCCAGTTGGTTGGCGATTGCTTACCTGTCTGTAACGTGCACTTTAGTGGGCTACTACATCTGGTTCTACGCGGTTGAGAAAGTGGGAGCAACGGTGACCAGCTCCTTCTTGTTTGCTGAGCCTCTTGTAACCGTTTTGTTGGCAGCTTTGTTTGTTGGTGAAAAGATCACTGTGCCCATCGGTGTCGGTGGGCTTCTTATTTTCCTAGGCGTCTACTTGGTGACCCAGAAGTAAGGCTGCGCTGATTTGTTTCCGCAATTTCTGGCGGATGTATCTTGTAGTACTCAAGGTCTCTTAGAATCCAATATTCTCTGCTGTAACGGATCGGTTCGGTGTTGCAGTTGTCTAGCGAAAGCATTGCCATTACAGACCATGCGTTTGCGTCATAAACCTCTCTTTCTTCACTATCTAGTTTGACAATGCCTATCATGTGCCCCATTTCATGCATTAGGACTACGGTTTCAACCTCCTCTGCTGTAACACCTTCGCCAGCATGATCGATGGCAAAATCGTCTCCGGTTTGGTCGGCAATAAATGCGTAGTTTGCCCCGTCGTCGTGACCCCACACATATCCAGATGTTTCTGGGTGACCGTCGACAACGGTTCCAAACAGCACCCATTTCCATTGCGAGTAATATCCGAAATTATGGTCGTTGTATGTTTGGTTGAATGCGGAAAATTCGGCATTTGTTACGCTGTCGTCAAGCGGAACCTCATCGTCAACGTAGAAGGTGATGCGAATCCATCTTTCCGTGCAGTAGCCTTGAATATAGGCTAGCACGGAGTCCGTTGGTCTGTGACTTGGCATGTAGTCGATTTCGTAGAACAATTCGTGAACGTAGGCTGGGTCCCACAGCTTTCTATAATCTGCGCTTTCTATCGCGAGATCGATGTCATCAATGACGTTATCGTTGTTTATGTCACAGTCCGAGTCCCAGTTTGGCTGACTTGGAATAGCTCCAAAGGCCTTCCCCATTTTGAACACGTCAAAAACGTCAACGATGCAATCTGCGTTCACGTCGCCTTGAATCTGAACGTATTCGAAAAAGCCGTCGAATGTGTGATGTCCGATTAGTGCCCCACCTGAGTTTATGAGACTCATCTCAAGAAAGTCAAGGTAGCAGTTTCCTCCAGGCGTTGCGTTAAAGACCAGTGTGGCAAGCACTCCGTTGCCGTTAGCAGGGGGTGCTGAACCTATTGACAATGCAGAGAATAACAGAAAGCCCATGGTCTCGTTGATTTCCTCTTCAATTATTGTTGTGGGCGGGTTCAAGAAGGAACCTAATGTGATGCTTACGGCATCTATTACCGCAGGGTCATATTGCAGTTTGAACTGAAAACCGTATAAGTCAACAACGTCGGTGACGTTTACACTGACAGAGAACTGCTTGTTATATGCGGCCTTCTGCTTCTGAGGGTCTACATAAACGTCCGTGACTGGTGGAGCAACGCTGTCGAGTTTTATCACCCAGAAATCACCCAGGCCACCACCAGATGTATCAGTGTAGCCAGCTAATACGTATCCTTCATCGCTTGTCTGAGCCAGTGAAAATGCCTGCTCATCATTTGTTCCGCCATATATCCCGTTGTGTTCAATGTTTCCGTCTTGGTTGGTCTTAAGAAACCAAAAATCAGGTGTTGCTCCGAGCGAACTACTGATGTAATAGCCTGCCAATGCGAATCCGCCGTCAGCCGTTTTTACAATAGATTCTCCACATTCGCTTCCCGGAGTTCCGTATGTTCTGTCCCATTGCACGTTTCCTTCTGGGTCAGTCTGAACAAGCCAGCAATCCCAGCTGCCAGCGCCAAAAGAAAGAGTGCGACCTGCCACGGCGTATCCTCCATCGTCTGTCTGAACCACAGCGCGCCCATAGTCGTTGCCTACTCCACCGTATGTTCTATTCCATTCCATGTTTCCCGCAGAATCGGCTTTGACCAACAAAAAATCAACGTAAGTGCGTGGATCAGAAGGCGAAGTGTGTCCAGCTAATGCGTATCCTCCATCGTCTGTCTGAATCAGAGACATAGCTGCATCATTCTGTGTGCCTCCGTATGTCTTGTTCCATTCCATGTTTCCATACTCGTTGGTCTTGGCCAGCCAGAAATTGGGGTGGGTAGGTGTGCCTACACCAAAAGACAACGTGTAACCAGCGAGTGCGTATCCACCGTCGCTTGCCTGAATCAGAGACCACGCAACATCCTCTCTACTTCCTCCATAATTTTGTGTCCATTCAACATCTCCAGAGGAATTGGTTTTAACCAACCAAAAATCGCCCGCAGGCGAAGAAGTTTCGCCCGCTATCGCAAATCCACCGTCGCTTGTCTGAATCACAGCTCGAGCGTAGTCGTGTCGTGTGCCACCGAAGGTCTTGTTCCACTCCATATCTCCTGAAGAGTTGGTTTTGACGAGCCAGAAATCGTAGCCTCCAGCGCCAAAGGAATTTGTGTAACCTGCAATTGCGTATCCATCGTCAACTGTTTGGACTACGCAGTAAGCTCGGTCATCATTTGATCCTCCGTATATTCTAGTCCACTCGGTCTCTGATGACTCCGCTTGTTCTGTTCCTGAGGTGCCAGATGCCGATGTTAGAATGCCCATAAGCAACAGCGTGAGCAGTATTCCTGAAAGTGCCTTTACGCTAATTTCCTTCTCCTCTCCAAGATAGGATATGCGGTCATGCTATTTCAGTTTTATGAAACTTTTCTCTAGAGATGCTGAATAGTTGCAATCAATAAAGAACACCCAATATGGCGTAGAAGCTACCAAAGAAATGTAGGAAAAGCACAAATGCAAATGTGGATAGCGCGCAGACTGCGTTCTTTTATGGGGCTTTCTGTGGTGTGGTTTTCAGTCCGTGTCCTGTTAAGATGACTACAGCCTTGTCTTCTTTGGGTATCTTTTTATCTCTGAGTTGTTTTCGGTATGCTGAGTAGGCTACGGCTGAGCTTGGCTCTACGAAGAAGCCTTTGTGCGCCAGTTCCGTGAACGCTTTCTCGATTTCGTTCTCGTCTACGATTTCAGCGTCTCCCTTTGCTTCCTGCAACTCTTTGATCATCAGGTTGAGCAATGGTGGATTTGTGCTGACTAGGGCGTCGGCTATTGATGTTACCTTTTTGGGCGGTTTATAGTCGAGTCGTTTCACGCTGTGGTACAGCGGTGACACTTGTCTGGTTTGACAGGCAATCATGGTTGGCATAGTCTTTGTGATGCCTGATGTTGCTAGGTTCTTGAAGCCGCTGATGACTCCGAGCAGTAGCGTGCCCGCTGAGACTGGCAGGTAAATGCGTTCTGGAGATTTCCAGTCGAGTTGTTCTGCGATTTCGTAAGCGAGCGTTCTGATGCCGTCTCTGAACAACGGATGAAATATGTGTCCTACGTAGAATTTTCCTTTTTCGGCTTGTTGGGCTTTTTCTGCGACTTGGTTTCTGGAGCCTGCAACTTTGACTACTGGCATGCCGTAGGATTTGATCTGGTTGAACTTGGGTCCTGAGACGTTTTGGGGCACGTAGATTTTGGCTTTCAGTTCAGCTCGCGCAGCGTAGGCGGCTATGGATGCGCCCGCGTTGCCCGAGGAGTCTTCAGCGATGTAACCATCCAGTTTCTTGACAAGTTTGTGTACGGCTGATATCAGCGTAGTTGAGCCCCTGTCCTTGAAAGAGCCTGTTGGATTGAGGTTTTCCAGTTTGAAGTGGACGTTGTCGTTGAACTTGACTAGAGGTGTCCAGCCTTCGCCTAGGGTTATGCGGTCTTCAGTGTTGACGAACGGAAGAAATTTGGAGTATCGCCAAAGGCTGTGGTTCTTCCGTTGGATTTGTCTTGGTTCAAAGCCGAAGCCCAACTTCATGTCTAATGGTTTGCCGCACGAAGGGCATCTGAAGTCGAGCAGGCTGATAGATGGCTTATGACAAGATGTGCAGCTGATTTCATAGTTCATGATGGTTCAACATCTTTCTTCTGTTGCTTGTGTTCAAAAACTGTGCGCTTGTTAGAGTTGACTATCGCTTAGCGTCACCATCGTCCATGCTGGGTGGTTACTTGGCTAGTTCCGCTATTCTTGTTAGGTATTCCATCAGGTCTTTTTCAAACTGTTCCTTCGTGGTGTCTTCTCTCAGGTTTGTCATGAGGTCTCGGAAGAACGGGAACTCGTTTTTCGCTCGGTCTTCGACTTGGGATAAAAATTTCTGGATTGCTTTTTCTGCTTGATTATCGATGTCTGGTATCTTGTGGCGAGCTAGGTTGCTTATGGCGAAGCAGTTGTTGAGCATTATGCCAACGTTCTGCCACCGGTCTTTGCTGCTTTCTTCCTCTAGCTGTGTGTTGTCTATCCACTCCAAAAAGAAACCGTGCGCTTGTTCAGGCGTGAATGCTCCTCCTTTCTTGAAAACCTGAAAAGCCAAGTCGTCAGCGTAAAGGTCTTGAATGTGGTTAACTGCCCGCTGAATGATCTTGATCTGAAAGTCTTTGTCCAATTCGTTCTCGTGGATGACATGTGTTCCAACACGGTTTAGCAGCTGATGATTGTGCGACGGATGGCCAGTCTCAGTCCTGTAAATGTGGCACATCTCATGGATTAACAAACCTGTGACCAAATCAGTCTTCAATGCCGCGCCCGAAATGACGATAATGTGGCCGCCATGTCTCTGAGTCGAGTAACCCATGAAAGGCAGCTCGGAATCCACTGAGACTTCTATTTTTCCTTTAATTTCAAAACCAGAATCGCGCATCAACTGCAGAGCATTGTGAATAGCCTGTTTAAGATCGTCGCTTTGAGGCATCAGTTATGTCACCATTTCCAACACATGAGCCTACGAAGACCGTCGACTGAGGGTCAGAGCTGGGCGTATTTTTCTCTGAGTTTTCTGTGCAGTATCTTCCCCGTGGTCGTTCGCGGCATTTCTTCGGGTTCGATGAAGTCTACTGTTTTGGGTTTTTTGTATCCTGCGATTCTGTCCTTGCACCACTTGATGATTTCGTCTGGCGTGGCTTTTTCTCCCTGCTTTAGGATGACTACGGCTTTGACGGCTTCGCCCCAGACATTGTCAGACACGCCAATGACGGCGACGTCGAAAACCTTTGGGTTCTGACAGATCACGGCTTCTACTTCGCTTGGATAGACGTGTTCGCCGCCGGTGATGATCATGTTGTCTTTGCGATCAACTAGGTAGTAATAGCCTTCCTCATCTTTGCGCGCCATGTCTCGTGCTGTGAAGTAGCCGTCACGGAAAGAAGCCTTTGTCTTGTCAGGTAGCTTGTGGTACTCGTCAAACATCATGGGTCCACGCGAATACAACTCGCCCACTTCGCCCACGGGCACTTCCTTTTCATCTTGATCAAGAAGTTTCAGTGTGTCTGTTCCTAAGCATTCTTTGCCGATTGAGCCTAGCTTGCGAAGCTGGTCTTCAGCTCTGAGCAGCGTTACCAAGCCCGCTTCAGTTGAGCCATATGCTTCAAACAACTCCACGTTTGGAAAGCATTTCAGAATTCCTTTCTTGACTTCTCCTCGGGCAGGCGCCGATGAACATAGCAACTTGCGAACGCTGCTAACGTCAAATCGCCTGCGCACGTCTTCTGGTACGTTCAGGATGAAATTGTAATGCGTTGGGATTAGAGATGTAAACGTAATCTTCTCTTCACTGAAGGTGCGCAGCAACTCCACTGGATCAAAGCCCTTATCCCGTCCCACGTGCAAGGACCCGCCGATGTACAGGAATAAGGGTCCATAAAACGTCGAATTCACATGGTAAAGGGGCATTACGATCATGCCCGTGTCTTTCTCTGAAAAACCGAAGTCAACCGCGTTAATCATGTAAAACGCAATGTAAGATTGGTGAGAGCGCACGACGCCCTTCGGAATACCAGTTGTCCCGGAAGTGTAAATCTGAAACCACGTGTCCTTGCCTTCAACTTGGACGTCAGGCACAGTGTTAGGCGACTCTGCGATCAGGCTTTCATAGTCAATGTATCCTTCAAACCGTTTGGAACCCACCGAAACGTAGCGGTCCGCATGCCTCTGAGTGAATGTCTCTCGAATTCCTTCGATGCAGCCCACAAAGTCTTCGCCGGCAATTACGGCTTTGGCATCAGAATTATCCACGACATACGATACTTCCTTGGGCACGTAACGCCAACAAATAGGCACCACGACAAGCCCGATTTTGGCAAAAGCGCAGTCAATCTCCACAAACTCGGCACAATTGTAGAGCATGACAGCCACTCTGTCGCCCTTTCGTAAACCCATTTTCAACAAACCGTTAGCAAGCCGATTTGTCCTCGATTCCAAGTCTCGATAAGTCCAAACCTTTCCACGACAGTCCTTTAACGCAATCTTATTCGGATAGTTCTTAGCGTGCACATGCAGGATTTGTCCCAGGTTCAGCCAAGCCATGCGCCACGTGCTCCCCTTAAGCGTTCGCAGTTTCCTTTTCATCTGCAGTCTTTGAAGAAAGATTAAAAGCTTCTCTTAGAAACCCCGTCTGCCCATTGAAGCCAAACCTTAAATCCGCGATTCCTCAGTCTTTTCGCTTCTGCTTCAACAGAGAGAAAGGCTGATGATTAAGCTCGGCGCTGTCCTAAGACGTGAGTTCTCATTCATCACCGGCAACTACCAAGTCCTCATAGTAAGCTGGATGATCATGGACATCGCCATGGAAATGCCCGTGCCAAACTTCCAGTATTACGTTACAGCACTTCAAGGAACAGGCTTAGCATTGGGGATCATTGGTTTAGCTAGCTGGGTTTCCATGGCAGTAGTAGCTTTTCCGGGCGGCTTCCTAGCTGACAAGTACGGCAGACGCTGGCTCATAACAACCATGACCTTCATAATGGCGCTTTCAAACTTGTTCTTCGCCTTTGCCCCAACCTGGCACTTCATCCTAGTGGGCTCCATAATCCACAGCCTCTGCCTCATCTATCAACCCGCATTATTCGCTATGGTTCAAGACTCGTTGCCACCCGAGCGAAGAGGCATGGGCTCTTCTTTAATAATGTTAATCCACGGCACTTTCAACACGCCTGGACCAATAATCGCAGGCTTACTCCTCATACAGTTCGGTTTGATCGACAGTATGAGAATCATCTACGTACTCGTCACAGTTCTATACGCAATCGCAGCAATCTGGCGCCTCAGACTCAAAGAAACAGTGACAAATGGAGATCCAGAACCTATCAGATTCCGATATTTCATATCATCTTATCCCAAAGCCGTCAAAGAAAGCTTCCGCGTATGGAAAGTCCTGCCCCCAACAATGTTCTGGCTGTTCATAGTTCAAACACTCATAATGTTCGGCATGTCAATGACAGGCGTCATGAACGCTATCTACGCAAGAGAAGTGTTAGGGATTCCAGAGGAGCAATGGTGGCTCACCTTCATACCATTACTGCTCACTATGGTGGTGATGTCCATTCCAATAGGCAAGATGGTGGACAAATTCGGCAGAAAGATCCCAATGATTCTAGGCCTCGTCGTCTTTGCGTCTGCAACCCTCATTTTCACCATGGGCAACCTCGTGACTGTCATGATTGCAATGTCCATGTTCGCAATAGGACAACTGCTAGTCATGTCTTCAGTAATGGCATTGTCAACAGATTTAATTGACCCTGCAAACAGAGGCAAAGTAGTAGGATTCAGAAACTTCGTAGGCTACATCTTCAACGGATTCGGAATGCTGCTGGGCAACTACCTATACATCACATATTTTCCGCAACTACCCTTCTACGTAACACTGTCAATGATCATTCCAGCGGTACTCATAGTCGCGCTTCTTGTACATGAACTCCAAAAGTAAACGCCAAACAGCTTGTCGGAAATTATATATGCGGTTCGCATTCTAACACTAAAACTCCCACCAGAAAGAGGAAAGCCGTTAATGGAGATTAAGACCGTCGCAGTTCTCGGCGCTGGGCTCATGGGACACGGCATCACGCAGGTTGCAGCCCAGACAGCCCAATACGATGTCTACATGCGCGATATCAAACAGGAATTTGTCGACAACGGAATGAGAATGATAAACGACAGCCTGCAACGATTCGTGAAAAAAGGCGAAATGACCGAAGCCCAAGTCACCGAAATCCTAAGCCGAATACACCCGACATTAGACTTGAAAGAAGCATTGTCAAACGCCGACCTAGTCATCGAAGCTGTAACCGAAAACGTAGAACTCAAGAAAAAAGTACTAGCCGAAGCCGACTCCCAAGCCAAACCAGACGCCATAATCGCCTCGAACACCTCGTCAATCAGCATAAGCGAACTAGCCTCAGCCACCAAAAGACCAGAAAAATTCGCAGGCATGCACTTCTTCAACCCGCCCCAACTTATGAAACTAATCGAAATCATCCGCGGAGCCAAAACAAGCGACGAAACCCTCAACACAATAGTTGAAGCCACCAAAAAAATGGGCAAAGAATCCGTCGTCGTAAAGAAAGACGTGGCAGGCTTCGTCGTTAATCGCATATTGATTCCAGCTTTGAACGAAGCCATCAACTTGGTCAATGAAGACGTTGCTACGCCAGAAGACATAGACAAGGCAATAAAGCTGGGACTCAACTGGCCGATGGGACCATTAACTCTACTTGACTACGTCGGACTAGACACAACCCTAGCCATCACAGAAGTCATGGTGAAAGAAATCGACCCGAAATACCAAGCAAGCCCATTGCTAAGGCAGATGGTCCGAGCCGGATTGTTAGGAAGAAAAACCGGCAAAGGTTTCTACGATTGGAAAAAATAGGAAGGTGAAACAACATGATAGAATTTAAGAACACACTTTACGAAAAAAATGAAGGCATAGCCACAATCACCATAAATCGCCCAGACGCGTTGAACGCACTCGACCAAGAAACAATAATGGAAATCTCAGTACGGCTAGAAGACGCAGAAAAAGACGAAAACATACGAGTCATGGTCATCACAGGCGCGGGAGACCGAGCCTTCTCAGCTGGCGCAGATTTGAGGATGATGAAGGGAGCCAGCCCTGTGAGAGGAGCAGACCTCGCCAGAGTAGGACAACATCTCACAACGCAAGTCGAAGCCTGTAGTAAACCTGTTATCGCAGCCATCAACGGCTTTGCACTAGGCGGAGGCCTAGAACTCGCTATGGCATGCGACATACGCGTAGCCTCTGAAACCGCTCAAATCGGACAGCCAGAAATAAACGTTGGTCTCATACCTGGCTGGGGCGGAACACAACGGCTTCCAAGGTTCGTGGGCAAGGGCATAGCCAAAGAAATGATTTTCACAGGCAGGCGGATTGACGCAAGAACCGCTGAACGCCACGGCTTGGTCAACACAGTAGTGCCCGCAGACCAACTGCAGGCCAAGGTCAAAGAACTAGCAATCGAACTCACCGGAAAACCACCTATCGCTCTCAAATACTGTAAGAAGCTGATCAACGACAGCACTGAGACGCATCCTGACGCAGGCTTGTGGCAGGAAGCAGAAGCCTTTGGTCTAGTAGCGTCCACAGAGGATTTCAACGAAGGCGTAACAGCGTTCTTAGAGAAAAGGAAACCAGTATACAAAGGAAAATAGCGCAACATCGCAAATCGACTGCCCAAGGATTTTTCTCTCTTTCACTCCCCAAAGTCTTCGCTGACTCGGCTTTTTTGGTGCAAGTCAGCGAAAATGCCACACTTAATATAGTCTTTTTTGCATTATCAATAGTTCTCAATGTTGGAAATCTCTGTCCACTTGATCTGAAAGGATGAATACATATGCGTAAGGTCGCAATCGTCGGCGGCGGAGCAACTCGCTGCGGCAAGCGCGAAGCCACATGGCGAGGCTTGGTTCAAGAAGCTGGAAAAGCCATGTTCGGAAACGTTCCCAACCTGTCTCCCAAAGATGTGGACAGCCTCTTTGTGGGAGCCGCTGAACCCGGAAGATTCGCTTTCCTATCACACGTTGCCCCACTTGTCGCCGAATGCTTAGGCATACAACCGCGAAAGGTCATAGCTCGCACTGAACTAATGTGCGCGTCCGGTCAAGCCGCAATCCGCTATGCTTGGGCTTGCGTTGCCACCGGCTTGTCTGATGTTGCGGTGGCTTTTGGCGCCGAGAAAATGTACATGCCTGACATGGCTGAGGCTCAAACTAACATGAGCTGCGTGCTTGATCGTGAATGGGACGGCGTCAACGCTTTGTCAGCGCCGCCTTTCTTCGCTATGACTGCGCAAAGACACATGCACGAGTTTGGCACGACTGAGGAGCAGATGGCAAAGGTCTGCGTCAAAAACCACAAATATTCCGCCCTTAACCCCCTAGCGCAGTTTCCGAAAGAAGTAACAGTTGAAGACGTGCTAAAGTCGCTTGTCGTGGCGCCGCCTCTGAAGTTACTTGACTGCAGCGGCATAACCGATGGCGCAGCCGGCGTTGTGCTGGTTCCAGCTGAAGACGCCAAGAAATACACAGACGCACCCATGTACGTGATCGGCAGCGGACAAGCCAACATTGGAAACAACGTGAACAATCTAGGCAGCCTGACTGACTGGGTTCCTCTCAAGATCGCAGCCAAAGAAGCCTACGAATCCGCTCACATCACTTCAGACGACATCGACATCGCAGAGCTTCACGATTGCTTCACAATAAGCGAAATCATGGAGTACGAGGCACTGGGCTGGTGCGAGAAAGGCAAAGGCGGCAAATTCATCGACGAAGCACAAAGCTACATAGGCGCAAAAATAGCAGTTAACCCACGAGGCGGACTGCTCGGCTGCGGACACCCGCTTGGAGCCACAGCCATCTTGCAGGCAATCGACGTTATGCAGCAGTTCAGAGGCGAAGTGCCCAAAGGAAGATACGTGAAAAACGCTGACATAGCCATCACCCACAATCTGAGCGGACCAGCCAACGTTCACAGCATCCTAGTCTACTCGAAGCAAATGAGGTGACGCAAGAAATGGGCAACACAGAAATCGAGAAAATAAACCGACCCGAAACAGTGAAATTGCCATTCATGCTGGATTTCTACCCGCTAGAAGACGCCAAAACAACCGAAATCAGCCAATTCTTCCAAAACCTGAAGCAAGGAAAGCTAACCACCACCAAATGCAAGAAATGCAGCCAACTTCTGTGGCCTCCAAGAATAGTCTGCCCAAACTGCCTTGCCAGCGAATTCGAATGGGCTGACTTGGGCACCGAAGGCGAACTCTACGCATTCACCGAAGTCCGCATAGGCGCACCCCTCGGCTTTGTACAAGATGCACCTTTCTGCGTAGGCTTGGTCAAAATAGGCGGCTTAACCATATCAAGCCGAATCGACAACGCCAAACACGACCAACTCAAGATAGGCGACAAACTACAACTCAAAATAGTAGAACTCGCAGACGGAAGAATCTTCTTCAGGTTTGCCAAAGCCTAAATCTGAACTCGCCCTTTTCATCCGATTTTTCGAAAGTTGATAATGTGCACCAACTCGTTATCATTCCATTCTCCATACTTTTCCTTCCAAACTCTCTTGAACTCGGCAAGACTTGAATACCCTTCTCTCTTTGCATCCTCGGAATCGAAAAACCTCAGCCGCTTCCTCTCAACAGAAACAATCTGCAGATCAGCGAAGCGAGGCACGTAAATGCTGGCGTGAACCTTGGCGCCAGTCTTTACACCTGCATCTGGTGCACTTCGACTAGTCATTTGAGTCTTGCCACCTTTGACAATGGACTCCATGTCAACGGGTTCAAAGAAGAGCTCAGAAGGCTCAGCTTTAACCTCGGTCAGGATGTCTTCCACCTTTCTGTCAGGTGATTTCGCTGCTTCTTCTATGACTCTCCGAGCCAGTTTCTGTGACATGCCCTCACTGGCAAGTTTCTGTCCAATCTCAACCTGTCTCTCCGGTTCAGGTATGCGCCTCATGATGGTTCGCGCTGTAGTATAGTCGATCTTTCCCTCAGGCGTGCCCCGTCTCTCCACCTGCGCAGGCGCAACCATACTCTGAATTTCTTTAGATGCTTTGGTTAACTGAAGCCAAGTTTTCACAGTGGCAGATGAAAGTCCAAGCCGGCTAGCGAGTCCTTGAACGTTGCTGAACTTCTTTGGATACTTGTCCAGCAAGAGTTTGCAGCAGTTTCCCTTTTCAACTGCACTCAAGTCTTCTCTCTGAATGTTTTCAACTAGGTTCAGTTCGATGACTTCTTCATCCGTGTATTGCCTGACAACTGCGGGCACGGTTTTCAAGCCGACTTGCTGACAAGCACGATAGCGCCGTTCGCCCACAACAACTTCGTATCCGTCGCCAACAGGGCGAACAACCAGCGGCTCCAACAAGCCAACCTGTTTAATGCTGTCAGCCAAGTCATTCAGCCGAATAATGCTGATCTCAAGCCTTGGATTAAGACGGTTGGGACGAATTTTCTTCAATTCCACTTCCATAAGTTGGCCGTTCATAATTGCTTCTCCTTTCACGCCGACCATTTTGATAATCGAACAACATGGATGAGGATATAAAGAATTTGTCCTCCATGAGTCTTCCAAGCACAAGATATTTAGATGGCGCAGCGTCATTTCTGAAAACCATTGAACAAACAAAGCTTAGTATAGGTCAAGCGGCAAATGAAGCAGCTTATTCATTCAGGCGTTCTCATACCCAAACGCTACGAGCCCAAGGGCTTTCACATCAAGATCAGCGGCGAACAAGTAGCTTTGACGCCGCATCAAGAAGAAATGGCTGTCGCATGGGTCAAAAAGCTGGGAACAGACTGCGTTAAAGACCCAGTGTTCATCAAGAACTTCTTCCACGATTTCTCAGCAGCCATGGAAACATCCGACAAGCCTCTTTCACCAGAGCAAGTGGACTTCTCTGAAATCATAGCCTTTGTGGAGAAGGAGAAGCAGATCAAAGCCAACATGTCCAAAGAGGAAAAGAAAAAACAGGCTCAAGAGCGCAAGGTGTTGAGAGAAGCCAACAAAGAAAAATATGGCTGCGCTGTCATTGACGGTGTCAAAACCGAAGTAGGTAATTACACTGTTGAGCCGCCTTCCATCTTCATGGGGCGAGGTGAGCATCCGATGCGGGGAAAATGGAAGCCCTATGTTGGCGAAGAAGATATCATCTTGAACTTGTCACCCGATGCGCCTCGTCCACCGAGCAACTGGAAGGAGATCATCTGGCACCCTGATTTCATGTGGATAGCCAAATGGGATGACAAACTCGCTGGGAAAGAGAAGTACATTTGGCTGTCAGACTCCTCACAAGCCAAGCAGGAGAAAGAAATCGAAAAGTTTGACAAAGCCAAGCTCTTGGATAAAAAGATCGACAAGTTAAAGGAACATATATTCAAGAACCTTCAGTCCGAAGATGCCAAGAAACGCAAGACTGCAACTGTTGCCTTTCTTATTGACGAACTTAAACTGCGTGTCGGAGACGAGAAGGACCCAGATGAAGCAGACACAGTGGGCGCAACCACGCTCAGACCCAGTCACGTAACAATAAGCTCTGTGAACAAAGTGTCTTTTGACTTCCTAGGCAAAGACTCTGTCAGATGGCAGAGGGAAGTTGAGCTCCCAGAGATTGTCGTACAAAACATTAGTGAATTTAAGAATGAAGCAGAGTCGAAAAGTCAGTTAGAATCAACGGTTTTTGAAGGCATCCGCTCAGAACATGTTAACAGTTTTCTTAGCCAGATCGTGCCAGGCTTGACGGCCAAGGTTTTTAGAACATATCATGCCACGTCAGTTGTCAGAAACTCTCTTGAAAAAGCTAGTGTCTCAAAAACGGAGACAATTGTGACAAAGAAGCATGCTGCCACAATGGCAAATCTTGACGCTGCTATCGTCTGTAATCACAAGCGTAAACCGCCCAAGAACTGGGAAGAATCATTAGCTAAGAAAAGAGATAGGTTTCATTCTTTGGAGAACTCGCCTAGAAAAACGCCTAAGTTGGAAGAGAGACTTCAGGCGCTTAGGCTGAAGATTAGGGAAGTGCAGGCTACACGCGACTATAACTTGCGAACTTCGCTGAAGAGCTACATTGATCCACGTGTCTACTATTCGTGGGGCAAGAGTGTTGATTTTGACTGGAGACTCTACTACCCCAAGACGCTGCAAAGCAAGTTCTCTTGGGTTGAAAGAAAAAGGTGAAGTTGAAGTTCTGTAGTAGTTTTGTCTTTTTACTTCACTTTCACGCTTACGGGTGGAGCGCGTTTCTCCTTGACTGGAACCTGCATGACTAGCAAGCCCTGTTTGAAAGAGGCTTCAGCTTTCTTTGGATAAACCTTTAGAGGGAAGTGCAGGTGTCCCACAAAAGCTAGATCAGCTCTTTCAGCTCGCACTGAAACAAGGTCTTCATGCATGTTTAGTGCAATGTTCTTCTTGTCCACGCCGGGAAGTTCAATCTCGACAAGGTAGTTTTCGCCTTTGTCGTCAAGGCACGCGAACATCTCCGCCTGAGCCATGGCTTTCTCTATTTTGGTCTCTTTGCTTCCTTTTTGACTCACTCTCAAAACTCTCCTGTTTTAGTTATAGTTATGATTTTTTTGTATAAAACCCTTGTGCAGCGCCGCGTATTGCCCATGATCCGTATTTCGTGTTTACAATGCCCAAGTTCGTTGTTGATTTCCGAGTAAGTTTATAAGGGAAATATGACTTATGTCATATTTGAAGCGATGAGCACAGTCAAAACGTTAAGATGAGGCAGAAAAGCTGTATGGCCAAGTCAGTGGAGTTCGTGTTTCAGTTTCCACCTATTCAGGGTGCGTTCGACACAGGGTATGGAGTAGTGTACATTTTCGGTGAGTTACATGAAGACGAAATCGAAGATGTCATCGCCCATGAGACATTACATTATGTCGTGCAAAAGTCAGCCGGGAAAAAAGCCAGCCTCAAACTAGACAAAGTGCACAACGAAATAAGAACAGACTAGAAAAGCCAGCGTCAGCATTTTTTGGCGCTTTCTTTCATTTGTTTTTTCTTATGTAGATTATTTTTTACTTAAGAAATGGTGGAAATGTTTTATATATTTAGTTGCGGTATGCTTGTTTCATGGTAGCTTTCGAGGATGATCCTGCTGTCAAGCTGTGGGCTGGGCGGTTGGGGACGGCCAAGCGGGTGTATTTCTCTCGTCTTAAGTTTATTTTCGAAGAGGTGATTCAGAAGGATTCACGGTTTTTGGGGTGGAGTCCGAGTCAAGTTGTCGAGTGGCAACGCGAAGCCCTTAGAGATGAGAGGTTTGTGTTGCCCGACATCGTCTTCAACTTTATAAACGGTCGCAGCGATTGGCGGTACAGTTACAAGGTCAGCCAGTGGAGTTATGTGCTGAGTTTTTTCAGGACGTTGAGAGCTCTGTGGCCTGACGATGGGAACTATCGTTTTCGCAGTGAAGTCCCGGCTGCTGAGGGCAGACTGGACCTAGAGTCGTGTAAGCGCATTCTGTACAGCTGCAAGAAAAGTTGGTTGCCTGTTTACCTGTTTATGGTTCAGGGCTTCATGGGAGAAGACGAAGTTGTTTACACCAACCTGCATCATTCACCCCAAATAATCCAGGATCTCACGCAGAACCGGGGCATCTGCAAGCTGGTGTTGCCTGGTAGGAAAAGGCTCCGAAACGTCAAGAATTACTACACGTTGTGGTCGACTAAATCCGACCTCGGGGATGCCCTGCGCGCCCACTTGAAGGCGCTATCAACCATTCCTAGAGACCACTTATTCTTGAATGAGTACAGCCTGCCTATCACCAAGGATGACATTCGCGGTTATTGGTTCCGACGTGGCGTTGAGACGGGAGTGGTCAAACCCGAGTCACCCAAATGCAAGTGCGGAGGTGAGACCGTTAGAAAACGCGCAAAGTACGACGATCGGCTGTGGCGAATGTGCTACATCTGCAAGCAGTGTGGCGGAAAACAGTGGGCATGTGAAGGCCTACAGCAAGGCACAAACATACGCTACGGTTTCAGTCCGCACAACATTCGCGATTTGATGAGGAGTCGTTGGCGTGAAGCCGGATGCAAGTCAGCTGTCGCCGAGTTTCTTATGGGTCATGGGAAATCGAGAGTGGACCCGAATCAGTATGATCGCATTGAACTGACGCCTCACGACGCCCTTAATGAGTATCGGAAGTTTCTACCTTGGGCTAATATCCTGTCAACTGATCCTAACAAAGTCGAGCGTTCAACGGTTGACACTGAATTGGAAGAGGCTCGATCACAGATCAGCAAGCTGAGCCAGGACCTTGAAAAGATGCAAACACAAATAGATGGGTTTGAAAAGCAGGCTGTCCGGCGACAGTATGGGAAACTGGCTCCGGAAGAAATTGAGAAGATTCTAAGGACACAAAAACGAATAATTGCAGAACTTGAGAAACACGGTTTGGTTGTCGACGCATGAATTTCAGAACCACCTAGTTCAGACCTCCTTGACTTCCTTTTTCCATGAATTTCGGCATCCGTGGAAAGGCTTATGCCAACATCAAACCTCTAAGTTTCATCTATGGCTCCAGATATTGATCAGAGACTTGACGAAATCAACCGAAAGTTGCAGGTCATGATAGAGAACTCCTTCTTAGCCAAACTTGATATGATGTTCTCTGTTCTGGTGTCCCTCACATTTTTCGGCGCCAGTTTGCTGCTTGCGCAATATAACGTTGCAAGGAATGTCTTCTTTAGTGGGCTAGTGGCTTTTTTCCCGATGCTTATCTACACTCTCTTCGGAGAGGCATATTCCATACTGACGGATGATGTAACAAATCGTTTCGCCTTTTGGCTTGTTTTAGTATCAAGTCTAGGTTTTCTCGTGCTAACACTCCTGTATTCAACAATGGTTCTTATTCTCCGACTGCCCGATCTCATCTTAGTTGTTGTCGGTACCATGGCAGCTCAAGGCCTAATTGTCATGTTGAATCGGTACACTAGGCTTTTTTGGAAATACATGGCTCGATTCCCAACCCGATTTGGAGATCTTCGTGAAAGCTATGGAAAAGAGACACGCAGACTTTTAATACCTGTGATGTTTGGTCTTATGATCTATTTCGTCGCATTCATTCTCATAATTGCACTTTCAGCACTGCTTCCTGTTTGAGAAAACTACGCACTGGCGACAGGATCACTTTAAATCGTTATGTCATTTTTTTCCTGTTCTTTCTCCTCTTGAAGTTCTTCCTTGAGCTCCTGCCTCGTGAGTCTCCAAGCCTTCCGGGCGAAAGGCGTCAACACAACCAAACTGAGATGATGGCACTGCAACCATCTTCTGAAGCAGTTTGCCTAGCCTAAACCACCGAAAAACACCTTGCCGTCAAGGACACGGCGCGCAGGGGCGCATGCGTAAGAAGTGCTGGGTCGATCACCGTTCTAAACTATCTTCCAGCGCGTGTCATCCGTAGAAAGTCTCAATCCTGTATTGCAGATAGGCGTCAGAGAAGTCAAGGTATCCATCGTCTCGTCCATCAACGCTACCAACTTTCACAGTGCCTATCGAATAAGCAATGAATAACTGACTTCCACTTTCATTCGACCGCAATATTGGTTGCGGTCCCCATGCTGGGTCTGGATTTATGTCTATAGCTGCGTCATCCAAGTGGAAATACGCCACAACATACACATGAACCTCATCACCATGATGAATAGAAAGAGGCGCCCCATTGTACTCAGTACCATTGCGAATAACAAGCTCTACAAACGTAGGTTTGATGAATCTGCTGTGCCCACTTCGAGCACTAGATATAGAAGGGTATCGACGTTGCCCGTTCTCGTCAAGTATGTAAACGCCAACATCAAAAAGGTAGTCAGCCGGCAATGGTGGCGGTATTCCATACCATATTGTGAAGCTCAGAAAGCTAACTCTTATTGTCATCTTGTCAGTGGAATTCAAGGCGTTTATCCGGTCTTCCAGTTCAACTGTTCTAGATTGGAGATCAGATATTTGAGTCTGCATTTCCGAAATGCCCAGGAGAATACTGGTGATTTCAATTCCGATATCGAGGACATCTTTTTCCAAAGACGACATATCCTCTTGTATCGAAGCACTCGTAAGCTGCAAACCTCTGACATCGTTTGTGATGGCTGTCATGTTCGTGATTAATTTCTCAAGTTCCTCAGCAATTTCGCTTGTCCGCGTTTGAAGAGTCTCAATGTTTGCTTGTGCATCATATACAGAGGACTCCAATGACTCAACGTCTTGCTGCGTAAGGTTCATATCGCGAGTCGACTTGTCAGACAACTCCTCCAAGTCTAGAGAAATGCGCGTAAGAGAAACATTAGCACTATGAAGTTTGGCGCTTAGCAGAACGAGACTTGAGTTGAGGTTACTAATCTGCGACCTTAGCAAATCAATCATGGAGCTATTATTGTTCTCTGCATCACTTGACTGAAACCTTTGCACTGCATATGTAAATCCAGACGAAACTAAAGCAACTACGACAATTGCTGCAACAAACCTCTTTTCCATGTGGCGTCAACTCTTAATCATGACTGTGGATAAAAGAATATGTGAGTTGTGAAACTGTTCTCTAGAACGACATTCTAGGTTCTGCTATGCTAGGCTTAAGGCTTCACTTTGCCCAGCTTTCCAAAATCATTGGGAAAAATCAAAGCTCCAGCGCCGCAGGTCGGCTGTGTGCTTGTCACCTGGCGTCTTTTCTTTCGGTCCTCGGCTGCTTTCAAAGCTTGGTTTTTTCTCGTAGAACCTGACTTGCCCATCCCATGAACCACCTGAACTATGGCGAGTTGAGATGATTTTCTGGTCTGTTTCCTCGTTCGAACGTTTGAAGGTTCTGCTTGTGTTTGGATCTTCGTAGGGTGGGCTTATGTTCTCTGGCTGAAGGTCTGCGGTGGACCCAGATCGATTCACAATCGGACCTGAAACATCTTGCCTAGCAACTCCTTGGGGTGCCGGACTTGGTGCTTTCTGATATGCCCAATCAAGTCCAAAGCCTCGGCCCGATCCAAACAATGGAATCGGCTGCTCAGCTCTCTCGGCACTTCCGAGGGGATATCGACGAACCGGAGGGTTCTCGCTAGTTTGTATCTGAGCAACGAAGATGCGGCGTTGCTGACGAGCTCTTTCAATCAAGTCCAACAAAAGACCCATGTCACAACACCTTTCACTGGCTGAAGTCGTATTTTTCTTGGGCTTTCCAACTGGCTGGCATGCTTCCATGGCCATGGTACGAAAAATTCTGAGTTTCTGGCTGGGCTGCTAATGCAGCTCGCTGCGCTTGGAGAAATTCGAAAGACTCGATGCTTAAGTAGCCTCTTGACGCTTCATCCCACAAAACTCGTTTTCCTGACATCTTTATACACCAAAGATAAATCGCACGTTTGGGCATTTAAGGCTTTTTTATCCCTCTTTTCAGCAAAAGAGCATGTTTGTTAACTCGCTTTAACAACAACGGAAAAATAAGCCGAGCTTTGGCAGTAGCCTTAAATTTCAAACCGCATTATTTCCAAAAGAGGAGTCTGACTCTTCGGTGTTCTGAATGGTCAAGCCGCACAATATTGCGCAAGTGTTTGTGGTGAGTCTTTCGCGAAAAAGCGGTTTTGTGAGCAGAGAGTTGCTGCCCGTCCGAGTTTCGCCCGGCATCAAAGAGCCCAAAGTACAATTGGGTGACAGCCGCCAGGGGGGAAGAAGGCAAACAAGCGTGAAATCCAAAGTCATCTACATCCAAGGTGAGATTCAAATGACCGATTTAATGGGATTAGTGAATTCCGCCTACGGGCAAGGCGAGAAGGTTGTTTTAGGAACTCAGCTAATCGAAAAGGACAAAGTTCAAACATGGCTGCCGCCATGGGCTCCTAGTTTCATTGAAACTTTTCAACGTTTGGAGAGGAGCCGGCAACAGGCTGAGGTGTTGAGAAATAATGGCGGCAACACCACACAAATTCACTTTTTCGACCATTTGAAAGCAATGTACGAAACTGACCTTTCAATGCAAACGGGAATTAGAACCCAAGCTACACTTGCTTTATTGCACGCAGAAGTTCAGAGTTTTATGCATGGTTTTGATATCTGGGTCTAAATTACCTTCCTATTGCCCAAAGGAGCGCGTTTCTTAGTTTGAGTTTTCCACAATTGTTATAAACACAGCAACAGCAAAAATGACGCTAAAAGAGAACCGTTGATGCTTACGGTGAATGCTGTGACCTTCGAGCGAATTCCTCCCAGCCCAGATGATAGAACATTCAGAGAAATTGTGAAAAAAACCATTGACTCGGCAAGAACGGAGATTATTGTTGCAGCCGGTGAGTTGGGGTCATACGGATTTTCTGAACTTAGACAGGCAGCTCATGAAGCTTTAGCGAGAGGGGTTCGGGTCAGAGTCTACGCCAGCGCAGCTCCTCCCGATTTTGTTGACGAGCTCCGCCAACGAGGTGCAGAAGTCTACATTGGTGAAACGCGTATCAAAGATCATTATATGGTTGTTGATAGAGAGACTTTGATAGTCTCAGAGAAAGCAGAAGTTGGGAAACCTACCGAAAGCGGGACTCGAGAAGCCCGAGTTTACAAAAACAATCCCGCAGTCTCAAGAGAAATCAGGGAATTCTTTGAAAACCTACTCCGAAGTGACTTTATGAAAAGAGCTCGGAAAGAATCGAAAATTGGAGCCTTCGCCGACGCGGTATTCGAAGCATTTGTCCCTTCGTATGGAAAACCAGCAAAGGAGCCCAGAATAGATGCCTAGAAAGAAAGCAAAGACACCTGAACTAGAATTCAGGATGCGAGTAACCACACTGATAAGATCGTTGCCAATAATCATGGCTATAGCCAGTTTTTTATTCTGAAGTTCTCACCTGTATCTCCATTGGGTTTTGCCGCTTTTCATTTCGCTATTGTCGGTACCGCTAACATGACACTGTTGATTTCCTTCCTTCTTCGGTGGCGCCACAAGAAAGTGAAGGAATTCTATGAGATGATGACGAAGATAGTCCTTTACGACCTACTATACATAGTTGTTGGCACTCTAATGTTAGTGATAGCACTGAATCTGAACCTGGTTCTAACAAATGTGGATGCTACAATACTAGCATTATTCATCAGCGCGGGTTCTGGGCTCTCCTGGGTAGCTACGCTAATTCCCATAGGCTTGATCATTAGCTTGATTAGATATCACGAGAGAAAACACTAGACTTCCATTAACGAGAGTCAATGTACCTTCCACTAAGATTGACGACTAGGTCAATTGTCTCATCAGTTGTCTTAGAAATGAAGCTCTTTATTTGTTGCCGAATCTCTAATGGAAGATTCGCTTTACCTTTTCCTTTCATTCTTTTCTTTACTGAGGAGGCTTGATCGTCCCAACAAATCCAATTTCACATTTTCTGTCTTTGAGTTCGGTCCTGATTTCCTTGACAAATTTCTCCCAAGTCGGACGGACGACGCTTTCGAGGTCCGAGAATGAGATGTTCTTGTAATATACGGTGGCTGTAGGATCCTGCGGATTTTCGGATTCTAACCTCATTATTTTCGGTTTTGCCGCTAGGATCTGTTCCATCTGTGACTGAGATTTTTGATGGTCTGTACCCTGAGGGGTTATGTAATATCGTTTGTAGGCGCCGATCGTTGTTGTGGCAACATGTCCAGCGTCGACGAGTTCATCCAACCATTTGTAAAGAGAGTTTGTCCCCATCCTGGTTGTTTTTCTTATCTCTCGAAATCCCATCGTTGGGTTTTCCCTGTTTTCAACAGCCTTTTTGTGAAGAGTTTCTAATATTTCGGGCACTCGTAGTTTTCGTTCACGTTCTGCATCTCGTGGCATTTTGGTCATCCCAAACTGTTACTGATTCGACCAAGTGTTACTTTTATGGAAACAACTTTTATTTTTGTCTTGCCTTTGTCCGACCGAGAGTAGAACAAAATGGCCAAAGAAAAGGATGTCCGGATAACCTTCAGAGCGCCACAAACCTTGCGAGACACTGTGAGGGAATTTATTACTCTCGATATGCACATGAACGAGAGTGATTTCTACCGAGACGCAGCTCGCGAGAAAATCAAGAGCGATGCACCCGACCTTTATAGAAAATTGTTTGAAAAGGAACCCGCCCAAGGAGCCTAAAAAGTGAGCTACCCAGACGCCACCGAATACGCTGCACGTTTGGCATTCAAACGGAATCTTCACGAAACCTTTGAGAATGCACACAGAGCTGCTAGAGAGGTGTATGATGCTGAGATCAACAGAGTTGGTGCAAAATTAGGGCTTCAAGAAGCTGAGAAGAAAGAAAGCCCAAAACAGTCAGTAGCTTCAGTGCCAGAAGTTGCTTTCACTATCTTGAAGTTTGAGGATGTCAAGAGTGAACGATTAACTGACCTGCAAACGGCTCTCAAATCCAACAACTTGCCAGACAGGTGGAGCACAGCCTACAACATCCTGCGACAAAACAATGCACTAATCCAGTCAAGGTATCATGGAGCTAGCTACCAGTTCAGTTACTGGCTTTATGGTGAAGACCGGATTTTTCGACAGCCATTGAAGCGGCAGTGATTTCAACATGGCTCAATCTCCTCTGTTCGGCGTCAAGCCTCTTTTCAATAAGACATTGCCGATAAGTCGAGACGAACTCGCATTTTTGCAGGTTCAGAGGTTCCCAGACGAACCCGCCGAAGTCGTGGTGAAACACTCGAAGAGAGAAGAATCGGGAAGAATTCTGACGCTTGAGTCCATCCACTTCCCCCTTTGTCAAGCTTCCGCGTTAGCTGACGCTTTGAAGGATGTTGAGAACGAAGCTCTACTTGACAGAGAGATCGAGGGCCCTTTGAATGAGCTGTTCAAGAAATTTGGAAGGGAGCGAGTTGCGAATGCGTTTCTGCGTGTACAGAGGTCACGTGTGGGTCTGCCTGAATAAGCTAGGTGGAATGGCATGAGCAACCAGGCTGAACCAAATATAAAGGAAATCGCGGGTCAGTATTGGCGATTAGGCTTGAACATTGTGCCGGTCAAAGGGAAAACGCCTCTCATCAAATGGGCTGAGCTTCAATCTGCCTCGCAGTCAAGTGACGATTTTGCCGAGCTGCCCTGGGCTGCAGCTGATGGTTTCGCACTAATCGGCGGAGCCAAACAAATTAATGGACTGTATCTCGGCGCCATCGACTATGACGTCAAAGACGTCACTGAAGAGGCAAAAGAGCTCGGCAGAAAATTTTTGAAGGAACTTCTAGCCACACGGATTGAAAGAACTCCATCTGGTGGTGAACATTGGGTTTTCTATTCGAGAAAGCAGCCTGCGACAGTAAACAGTTTTCATGATTCAGCAGCTCTCGAACTTTTGGGCCGCAGCAAACTCATTGTCGTGTGGCCCAGTAAGGACTACGTTCGCATGAACGACAGCGAACCGACCGTTCTAGAAGACCTTGAGAGCACATTTTACGACGGGTTGTACCACATCGGTGTTGGGAAATCACGAGAGGTCACAAAAACCGTAGCACCTAGGAAAAGGCGTAGGAAAGCCCAGGCGCGCATATGTTGTGAAGCGGCTTTGGAAAGGGACCGTCACATTGCGCACGCCATGAGGCTGTGCATTGCTTCGGAGCATAAAAGGGCAGGCTATTCAGACGAAGAAATTGTCGACCTCTTTAGACATCAAGATGATTTCGACAGGGATAAGTGTCTGGTGCAGGTGCGAAGTGCTGATCCTGACAAAACCGCTTCATGCGCTTCTATCAAGAGTTGGGGTTATTGTCTCCCTGAGTGCCCCAAAAACAAGAAAGAACCAAAAGAAGGCAGCCAAGCAGATCGCCTCGTAACTCTTTGCGAAGTGCAGCAGCCAGTCTTTTTTCATGACCAACACAAAACACCTTACATTAGAGTCAGACAAGCAGGCGTCAATGTGCTCATGCCCATACGCAGTCGACAGTTCAAATCCTGGTTTGCAAATCTCATGTGGCAGACGGACCAGAAAGTCCCTGGAACAGAAGGATTGAGCAGCGCCATCAACGTTCTGCAGGGCAAGGCGCTCCTTCAAGGAGAGCAATACACACTTTATAACAGAGTCGCCCCCGCGGAAGACGGCGTTTGGATTGACATGGGTGACTCAGCGTGGCGTGCCATAAAGGTAACTGCAACCGGCTGGACAATTGTAGACAATCCCCCAATACTATTCAGACGTTACAGTCATCAGCTCCCATTACCTGAGCCGGAACGAAGCGGGGACGCATGGAAGCTTTTGAGCTATCTTAACATCGACGAAAAAGATGAGGGTACTCGTCTGGTTCTAATGTGCACATGCGTGACTTACTGGATTCCATTAATTCCTCATCCAATCTTGGTCTTTTATGGCATTCAAGGCTCTGGGAAAACTCTGGTGTTCAGGATCATCAGATCCGTGTTCGACCCAAGCAGCATTGAAGTCTTGATTATGCCTCGAGACGAACGTGAACGGGTTCAACAACTCGATCACCACTGGCTTGCCTTCTACGATAACATAACGAGCATACCAACCTGGATCAGCGATAGCTTGTGCCGCGCAGCCACAGGTGGAGGGTTCACGAAGCGTGAACTATATTCGGATGACGACGACGTGATTTACAATTTTAAGCGTTGTGTCGGTCTGAACGGGATCAACATAGCGGCTCAACGTGGGGATCTGTTGGATCGCACCGTCTTGGTTAGTCTTCAGAATATTCCGAAAGAGAAAAGGAAAACCGAAGCAAGACTACTGGCGGACTTTGAAAAGGAGCGCGCTAGCATTCTTGGCGGATTTCTAGATGTTCTTGTGAGAGCGTTTCAGGCATACCCAACGATCAATCCTGATGGATTATTCCGCATGGCTGATTTCACTCGGTGGGGGTGTGCCATAGCCAAAGCCCTAGGTAAGGATGAGAAAGAATTCTTGGAAGCCTATGAGGAGAAAGTCAAGAGCCAAGTCGAAGAAGCGGCGCATGCCAGCCCGGTGGCAACGGTTTTGCTCGATTGGCTTGAAAAGAGGAATTGGGAAGCGGATTGGGAAGGGTCACCAACAGATCTCTTCACGAATCTTTTGGGTCACGCCAAATTGCTCAACATTAGCACGAGGCAACATTCTTGGCCCAAGGCTCCTCACGTTCTAGTTAGGCAGTTGAATGAGCTGGCACCATCGCTTAAGTCCTTAGGCTGGGAGATTGAAGCTAGCAAGAGTGGTGGCTCTAGAAGAATAAGTATAACAAGTGTCCCAAGCGTCCCAAGCGCCCCACCTGATCGGGACGGTAGGGACGGTAGGGACGCTTCGGACGCTATTTTGACCTCTTCTTCTATGGGTGAGAAACGCACCAAGATCAAATTCTTCGCTTGGCTGCAATCAGAGTTTCAGAAAGGTGTGAACCAAGTTCTGAGTGTTCGGCCCCTTAACCCAGTTGAAAGGGGCAAATGTCCCCTTTGTCAGACATCAGACGCGAACTTAGTTTGGCAAATCCAACTACTAGATGGCTCACGGTATGACGCTGTCTGTGTGGATTGTGGAGGTCGAGTTCAAGATCTAGTTCGAGAATTTGTGGAGCGAGAAGCCAAATGAGTAAAGTGACGAAAAGGGACCTGGCCGAGCAGCTGAACCGTTTCCTCTTGATCCAGGCATCTTGGGAACGGTTGCCGCAAAAAGACTTGATCAAGATCTGCTCGGCGTTTCAGCGGCTCCGGCAAGACGTTGACGAAATTCTCGCGCTACTGGATCAAGCGCCCTTTTCGACTGAGAAACCCGAAAAAATCATGGAGAAAATGAAAAACTATGTTATTTAATCACGTACGTATGGGAAAAGCCCATGCTTCCGTAGAAACCTCGGAGACCATTTCCCTAGACCTTGGAGAACAACTCTTGCTTCTCGACTGTGGGTACGGAAAAAATGGATGATTTCACACCGAATCCGAAAGAAAACCAACATAAAATGGTGAGAGGTGAAACATTGTCTCTCGAAGTGGAAAAAATCTGGGTTACGGAGTGGCTGATCGTCAAGAAGCATTCCAGAGTATCTTACCTGAGACTCCGCGACGAGGACGTGGCTCTCTATGACATTCGAGCTGGAGACAAGATTCGAGTCCAACTTCAAGTGATAAAGAAACTTCCTAGAGAAGAGCCAGAGGAAAAAGAGAATGAGTGAGTTTATTGAGGACGTTCGCCTTTTGCGAAAGCGGCTTAGGTTCGATGAAACTTACGAAGCAAGATGTCGGAGGCTGGTCCGAGAAATTCGAGCGCGAAGAAGAGGTGTCTGAGTAAATGCAGACGTCACAAGTTGTCCTAAGAAAACAGCATGAGAAAACCGTGATTCTTGAAGCCTTGGAACTCAAACAAAGACTCAAGGGGTCTGTAGTTTGGGAGCGGGTAAACTGTGGAAAGCATTGTTGCCATAAGTGTCAGAACGGAACCCTGCATGGTCCGTACACCTATCTTCATTACTATTCGGCTGGGAAAGTCAAAAGAAAATACTTGCCCAAGGCGCTAGGCGAACTGATGTTTCACTCCAGGGAAGAGTTGGAGGTTATGCTTCGCGATGTTGATGCTGAAATCTTAGGACAAGAAGAGGGTGACGAATACTGAAAAGGATTCCAAGGGACCCGGCTGCAGGAAAACAGAAAAATAGGGTTGCTCTGTAGAGAGCCGCTAACCCTCTCTTCTATTTGATTCTTCTTTGGCTTTCGACTTTGACTCTTCAACCTTAGAAGACTTTAGTGCAGTGTCTATGCCAACTTCAGACGACTTTAGAAGCAGTTTTTGAGATTCTACTTCTTTTGAACGAATGCGTTGCAACTTCACTTCTTTCTTTTCTATCTGCTCTTCTGGCATTCTGTTCACTTCGATTCTTTCTCACTTTCCCTCTGTGCTTCTGTCTTTCTTTTCTCGGCTTCTTGTGACCTGATTTTTGCCTCTTTTAGGTTAAGTGTTGCTTCTGAACGAATACGGGCTTTCTTGAGTTCAATTTCCTCTGAGCGAAGTGCTCTACGTTTCTCTCGCTCGATTCTTCCTTCTTCTTCATCCTTACTTTCTGGCAAGTTAATATCCCCAATGTAGTAACAATTTCCCGACTTTTAATAACGTTTCTTTCAGCGAGGTCCTTTTCAGACCTAGAAGTTCTTCCATTCTCTTCATAGCATAGTCTGTTTTCTTGGCGAAGTGTTCTGCTGTCTTAAAATCCCATGTGTGCTGTTCATAGAAAAGAGTGGAATAGCCTAAAATGTCTTCCATCAAACTTGACAATTCTAATGGAATAAACAATTCAAAACCACTGGTTCTCGACTTGCCCAAGAATTTCGTAAAATCCTCATAGGCTTGATTGTATCGCTTAAGCACCTCATTCGAATCAAGATAATTGTAGCCTTCTTTAACGATTAGTTGAGCCTTCCCCTTTTTCTGTGCAGTCACGTAACCAATCACTAAATCTGCAAGTTGTGCAATGAATCCGTAAAGTGGAAGATAGAACTCTTTGCCTTCTTTCCTTACCTCAAATTCTCTAATCACGCTTTTTTCTCTTAGCGTCAAGAAATGGTTTAATAGGTATCCAATCAATACGCCGACAAGTGTAAAGAAAGCAAGAGTCAACTCACCATTCAAGAGGTTCACTACCACTTCTTGATGTGGTCAACAGCCCATTCTGGTAACTCTATTTCTCCAATTTCTTGATTTACTTTCTGACAGTATTGTTTGAAGTCTTTGACAAAGTAGTTGTATTTCTCTCTGAAACTCTCAAACTCCGTTTCAAAACCTTTGGCTATTGGCTTTCCTGTGAGGCTCATCATCTCATGGACAAACTCTTCCGTGATTTTCAGATACTTCTTATACGTTTCCAGAACCAGTTCAAATTGCCTCATTATAAGCGAAAGGTCCCGTAAGGTCTTTCTTGATTCTTTAAGTTCCTTCTGAATAATAGAGAAGGCACTTGTGATTTCTGAGTCGGGGTAACTTTCCAATGTAAAACGAGCCAGTGAACTCTTAACTTCATTGGCATAATGATTTTTCAGATTATTTAACGTGTCCCTTATTGGACTGTTGAATCTTCTGGCAGTTTCAACTAGATTCTCGAACTCTAGGAAATGCTTCTGTGCAATTGCGTCTCTTTTTCTCTCGAATCTTACTCCTTTAATCTTCTTAGATATAGGTTTAGCAAAAATCATAACTGGCACAGACAAGATAAGCCCTATTAAGAAAGTAAATGAAAAATCAAACCACAATGATGGAATACTTCCACTAGCACTGAGCAAACTTGTGCTAGCCACCAAAATCGCCGCTACGTAACCAATAAGTTTAACCCAGTCTGCTATGTCTATGCCTTTCTTCTCTTCTTTCTTATCTTCAGTCATTCTAATCAAAAAACTCTGTGAGATGGAGTGTTTAAAAGCCTTGTTATGAGTCGGAATTCGCAGAAAGCCCTGGAAGACTCGCCCGGAAAAGTCGAGGGGGGCCCGTCCTCGAGCTGCTGATCCCCACAGGCGCCTTGAGTTCACAGAGACCGGGGTATCCTCGTAGTAATGGTCATGCTCCGAAAGCAAGTCCTCAGAAGCCTCAGCGAAAAAGCTCCAGGAGACTCGCCAAAGCCGCGCCTTTGGCCCTTATCAACAGCCTCACTATCCTGCAAGCATAGAGACAGAAAGCCTAGAAAAAAGCAACTGAATGCGCTTAAGAAAGGAGCCTTATTGCCTCAGATAAAGAACCCTTTGAAGGCTTCTGAAAGGCAGGCTTAGGCGATTTTAAGTCGGCGAAAGCAAAAACACAATAGGAACGAAAAGGAGCGCAAAGACCCTTTCTAAGCGTCTATTAGCCTTCACAATCCTTTCAAGCCCCAGAAAGCCATTTTCAGAAAAAACTGAGTGCAAAAGGAGAAAGAGGCTCTCTTAAGCTTTTAAGAGGCCTTTTGTGCGCTTTTGAAGCTGCTCAATGATGACGAAAGCCGGAAATAGAAGACGCTTATCTAAGGCTTTTCTCCCTCAGCGTTTCGCCTTTGTTCTTGCCTTAGCTTAGCTTAGAGTCAGTCCTCTAGGGGAGTAGACTGAGGGAAGTCAGGTGAATTCACTGAGTCCCATGGGAAATCTAGGATCTCTCAGTCCCATCAGATACCTAAACAAATTACCGTAATTTGTCCTATTATTTGTTAATTTCATTTAACACATATCTTCATATATTTTCTAATTTCTGGGGCTTGTGGCATGGTGAAAAAACTCAACCGCAAAAGCGACTTTGCGCATTGATGGATTTTCACCATGAACGCCATGCGCAGAAACGGAGTCGTGCTGTGCGTGGCTCGACACAGCCAACGAGAAAACGACAGCCCTACGAGAGGCTCTGAAAATGAGGGGAAAACTCGAAATCAGCATCGGAATTCTGACGTTCTGTTCAGAGCCTCGACTGAAGACGCAAGTGAGGTATGAGGTTGGTCTGTCTTTCTTTCAGTTTCAGACCTATGAGGAGTGGCTTCTCTCTCAAGGTCTACTATTGAAAGAAGCGAATAGATACCTAACGACAGAAAAAGGACAGCGTGTTGTCAGAATCTACATTCTGCTTCAGAATACGCTTGTTTCACGTATTTAGCTCGAATTCTCTCTTTTCTCAGTCTTCAACAGGGGCAGACGCCACGTTAGGTCCTCGTAGTAATTCGGTTCTCCGTTCCCCTGCCCTCGGTTCATGAATTCTCTTTCTAGTGACGTTGTTTCGGTTCTTCGTAATCATCGTGGGGAACATTCTTTTCAGCGCCGATTTTGGTGTCCTCATGAAAATAGCCGTGGTTTTGGGCGCCTTCGAGCTGCCGATGATGGCGTTTTCAACATCAGCCCAATGCTGTGATTATATAGGGTCGCAGGTACACCTACACAACAGGATGGTCAAAACAGGAGACGTCGACGCGGCTGGATCCAGCGCCGGCTGAGTTGTTTACTACGAGGAACACTCTCTCTGAAGAGGACCAAAATTCTTCCTCGTTCTGCAGCGGCCTGCTGATATTGGCGCGTCAGAAAATGCAGTTGCAGGAGGGGTCCCTGGGAATCCTCGTAGTAAAACGCGAAAGCGCCTGGAGACTCGTTTTCAAGGTTCCCCATCTCTTCAGCGTTTATTTCCGACTTTCCGAATATAGATTATTTTATACTTGTTGCAGTCGGCTGGAAGACAGTTTGCGCATATTTGATTGATTTCGTCCATGGTTGCGTCTTCGAGATGAACCTCGTAGCCTATTTCTTGATATAGTTCAACGGCTTCGCTGAGACGCGGCTCATCGGTGACGAATTGCCTAGTCCAGCCTTGTTTCTTCAACTCTTCTTCTTTTTCTTTGCCTCCGCCGCAACGTAGACTCAAGACTGGTTCCTCTAGTGATACTACTGGAAACGTCTATAAAGATTAAACAGTCGAAGCGTTCAACGTTTTGAGGTTGCTCTCCACGATTTCCCTTACATTTCGAATATGCTTTTCATTGTCGTATACCCAAGATCCATTTTCGAAATGCTCATACGGAATCGTCTGTCGCGACCATTTTCCTGGACTCAAGTCCTGAAACACGTAATCATAACTGACCAGATAGCCAGCTCGAGCAAGTTTCGACAGGCTATCCACGAAGTTCCTGAATTCAGGGCGAGGAAGACATACTTGCGAGACTATGGCGCTTTCACCAAGTATCTTGCCCACGATGTAAACAAATGGCTTATCCAGCAGCGACCGTGCGAATTTAGCCATTTTCTCCATGCTTTCGAATCTGAAAACAAAAAACAACATATCAGATATTGCCCTGTCAAATGGAGCTATGCCTACTTGAAAGGTCTCAACTAATCCCCTTTTCAACACATGCATTGTATAATGGTGACGAACATTCTGCAGAGTCGTTCCCAACTTCCTTGCAATGTTCACCAAGTCGATAGTGGCGTCCTTCTCCAATTCCTTAAGAATGAACAAGTCGGTTGCGTCGGCTCTTATTGGAAAAGCTTTAGGATCGACAAGTGTATATGGCAATTGGCTTCCTTGAGTCGCTATTTCGTAAATCCATTTGCTCCATGGAAAAATCCATTCCTCGGATGTTTTGTCAAACCATTTGGTTGTCGGGTTGACTGTGTGGAAGCAGGTTGACCAGAGTACTTCTACCTTCTGGGCAACTCTCAGGTCTTTGATTTCTTCGATGAAATGTTCGAATCCTCTAGATTGCTCGACAGGGGTAATGTAAATTCCTAGGCATCCTTCAAACATTCCGTAGCATCGACTTATGTATATGTAGAAATCGTTCATTTTCATGCAGTTGAAGAGCAGTTCCTCTTGACCCGGGGCGGCTTGCGCAAAAACAACTGTTTTCTTCAATCCTATGTTTGTGTGATAAACGCTTGCGTGCGTTCTTAAATTAAAGAGGGGAGACATGCGTCTTATTCTGGAAGCTACTGTTCCCCTAGGCAGCCTGAGTTTTCTAGCGATTTCGCTTGTGTTTCTCGGTCCGTATTGTGCGAGGCCTTCTATTATTCTAGCATCGAGCATGTCCAATTTGTTCCGCATTTTTTCTCCCTTGACCGATTTTTGCTAGCGATACATTGTACGTTACTGTTTGTATCCTTTTCGTTAGCCTGGGCAAATGGGGTCATCTATTGGGTCTCCTAAAGGCGTTATGGTGACAATAGATACAACGAGCAGGCTAAACTGAGCCACCAACAGCAGCATCTTCCAGTGTGAAAGAATCACCATTTTCAAGTTCAAAACATGTCACCTCCTTTTATATTTGTCGCAAAGATTCAGTTATCTTCAACATAAATAAAACTTATATGTAATTGTCTTCTAGAACTGTGTTCGGTGCCCCCACCGTGGAGTCTGAGATTCTAGGTAAGGTTCACGACAGAATCGTCCAAGACTTTTTAGACTTGGTAATCCTGCTGGAAATGCGCAAGCGCTCGCTAAGCTGCCACGATGTCATCGATTTTGCTCAGAGAAGGTTTTGCGTATCTTTGAGCTCAAACGCAGTCAGTTCCCATTTTGGCACCTTGGAAAAAGACGGTCTTGTGAAAACCGAGAACTCGCAAGGAACAACAGTTTATGCATTGACTGAACGCGGAAACGAAGCAGTAAGGGTGCTTCCACACATAAGAGACAAGATTTTGGGTCTGCTTTTGAACCTGTTCATTAGTGAATAGCGACGTTTCTTCCATGGTCTTTTGACTGCTCAGCTCAGTAGACTCTCAACCTGGCATCAGTAGAGGTCTTCTTCCAGTCCAACATTTTGTTTAGGCATTTTACCGTATTTTTTCATAAACTGTTGCAGCAGCTCGCTTTCACGCATTGTGAACATCTTTGCCTCCTCGTACAAGAAGTACTTTGCTTCTTTGTTTGCTGCAACTTGCTCCTCCATTTCCCTGTGCAGGTCTATTGCGCCCTTAATGTAAACCACCATCTTCTGATCGTCGAGAAGTTGAAACACCCCTTCACAAGCTGGAACCTTAGCCACGTTTTCCGCGTCAAACTTTATCCATTTTTCAGGCGGCAACATAGGCTGCTTAATCTGCAATCGCAAGTCGCAGCGCAGGCAACGCTTGGCCTCGCTGACAGAGGTTTTCTCATCGAAGCCCAGCGCCACTTCAGCGAAATTTCCTATACGTTTATCAACAGGGAGACAAGGCATAACTGCACGGCATTTAGACGCGAAACCTTCCTCACGCCCAAGCCACGGACAAGCCAGCTCAAATGGCGCCAGCGTTTCTTCGATGTTGCCGCGGCCACCTAGGTATCTGTCGATGGATTCAGCTGCTTTTCTGCCAAGCGCAACACCGTCCACGATCGAACCGGGGCCTTTCACAACGTCACCACATGCAAACACGCCAGCAATGCTAGTCTGCAGAGTGGATTCATTCACTTCAAGGATTCCAGACTTTGTCGATTTGAGTAGGTTGGCGTCTCCAAGTCCCTTCAGGTCACATGCCTGACCAATTGCAAAAACAATCATGTCAGTTGGCTTAGTCTTGGTAGTTGACTCATCAAGCGATGGGTTGAATCTGCCGTCTTTGTCGAAAACTGACATACAGCGAACAAGTTCAATGCCCGTAACCCTTCGATCTCCGTCGACTGTGACTCGCCTAACTCCCCAAGAATTATGAATGTCCACACGTTCTTCAACAGCCTGCTCAAGCTCCCATGGAAAAGCAGGCATCTCCTCCCATTTCTCCAAGCACACTAAATCCACATGTCTCGCGCCCAATCTCTGTGCCGTCAACGCAACATCTACCGCGACGCTGCCGCCGCCTACGACCAAGACATGTTGTTTCACCTTGGCTTCCTTGCCCAATCGCACATCGCGAAGAAGGTCCAGACCGCCTAAGACATCTGGGCTGGTTGAGCCCTCCACGTTCAAGATTCTGCTTTTCTGCAAGCCAATGGCTATGAGAATGGCGTTGTAGCCTTGCGCTTGGAGTCGCTCTATTGACGATGACTCTCCAATTGGAGCGTTAGTCTTCACGTTAACACCCAATTGAAGAATACTCTGCAGGTCCCTTTGAAGAACGCTTTCGGGTAAGCGATATTCTTGGACGCCATAACGCATCATGCCGCCAAGATTAGGCATAGCTTCGAAGACGGTTACCGAGTGCCCTAGCTTGGCCAAGTAATAAGCTGCGGTCAATCCGCTTGGCCCCGAACCAATAATGGCAACACGTTTGCCTGTGGATGGAGCTTTAGGTGTAACAGTCTGCTGAAGCTCACTTGCGTTATCGACTGCGAATCTCTTTAAGGCACAGATCGCGATTGCGTCATTGATCTCGCGGCTTCTGCACACCTTTTCGCACGGTCGTGCACAAGCGTGTCCTAGGACGGCTGCAAAGGGCACTTTCTCTTTAACAACCGCAGCTGCATCTGCATAGCGTTCTTGAGCGATGAGATTGATATATCGTGGCACGTCTATGTGCGCTGGGCATGCATACTTGCATGGAATAAGGTTTTGTTCTCGCTCGCCCGCTTTGACGTTTTTGTCCATCAATACGCCTGTTGGGCAAACTTCAACGCAGGCTCCGCAGAACTTGCAGTCAGACTCTTTCAGTGAAGGCGCAACTGAGCCTACAAACGCTTCACCGTTACGATACGCAAAAGCTAGTGCTTTGACGCCGCGCAGTTCTTGGCATGCTCTGACGCAGCGCGTGCAGTTGATACAGAGATTGTAGTCTCGGATAAACAAGGGTTCGTCTTTGTCAACTGCTAAATCAGCTGGCAAGAAGCGTGGTGTGTCCACCCTTATGCCGACGTACTCAGCAACTTTCTCGAGTTCGCAGTTGCCAAACTTGCTGCAGCAACGTTCAGCTACAGGCACGTTGGTGGAACACGGCTCGCGGGTACAGCCCTCTTTCTGAGCGCAGGTGAGGCAAGCATGTGGATGTTTAGCTAATATTCGCATCAATTTCTCTTGTCTAGCCTCGCGAACGCGATCAGTATCGGTGTGAACTCGCATTCCTTCCATGACCATTGTGTCGCACGAAGGAACGAGATCGGGTTGACCGTCGGCTTCGACTAGGCAGAGGTTGCAACCCTCAAACTCCTTCTCCAGAGCGTCGCCTACGATCTGCTCGCCCGCTCGAAAAACCGTGCTCCCGGATTTTAGTCTACGGGAAAGTGGCAAGTCGGGATGATAACACAGGGAAGGAATGTATGTTCCAGCGTTTCGGGCTGCTTCTAGGATTGAAGAGCCTTGAGCCGCTTTTACCTGGATGTTGTTGACAAAGAAGCTTACTGTTTCCATGAATGTTTGCCAGCTAAGGCACGTATTCTATTACCAAGAGTGCTCTACAGCGTTGGGTTGACAGGCTAGTACGCAGGGCAGTTTTCTTTCTCCAGATATCGGTTTGCACGGAGCGCAACTGTATTTGATTTTCTTGCGGTGTTCTTCTTTCACTGCAGCCATTGGGTCGCCTTCAATGTCGAATTCGTTTGGCACCATTTCTAAAACGTGATAGGGGCAGGTTTCGACGCATTTAGCGCATCCGTTGCATTTGTCAGTGTCTATTGTTATGAAGTAGTCGCCTGAGCCGTCTTTGTATCCGTAGTTAGCTCTCACCTAGCGTAGCCCCTGTTCCTTCTCGTAAAGAGCCTTGGCGAACAAGCCGGCACCCAATGCTCCAGCCAATATCGGATCCATCTTGGGCTCAAGAGGCTTTATCTTCAGGATTTTCTCAAGTCGGGTGACGATGCCCATGTTCTTGGCAACTCCGCCTGTGATGACAAAATCCTTTTCAACGCCAACTCGACTCAGCAGGTCAACGATTCGGTCAGCCATAGCCGCGTGATAGGCAGCTGCAACCTTCTCTTTAGACCAGCCTTGGCGTAAGAGTGCAAGCGCCTCGGCTTTAGCGAATATGACGCATGTATTGCTTACGGGCGGCGGCTCTTGGTCAACGTTCAGTGAAACCTTGCCCACATCTTGAATGGGCACGCTGATTAGATCGGCGAAGACTTCCAAACCTCGACCTGTACCCGCAGCGCATTTGTCATTCATGAGAAACGATACCACTTTACCTTTGTCGTCGCAGCGTATCGCTTTGCAGTCCTGTCCACCTATGTCGAGGACAGTGCGCACGGTTGAACCGTAAATGTAGTGTGCTCCTCTTGCGTGGCAGGCTATTTCGGTGATGGTCTTCTTGGCAAACGGAACATTAACTCGACCGTAGCCTGTTCCTACAACGTAATTTAGCTTTCCTACCTCCAATCCAGTGCCTTCCAGAGCCCAAGCGATTGCTTTGACCGCTGTTGCTTCGCTTACGCCGCCCGTTCTCATTGCAGCGTAGGCATAGAGTTCACCGTCGGCAAGAACTGCTGCTTTGCTTCCAACTGAGCCGATGTCCACGCCAGCTGTCAACGCGCTTGCGTTGCGCCAATCTCTATCAGGAATAGTCTGTCTGTACTCGGGCCACCGCCAATACTCTTGCGACTTTGCTTCAGTTTGTGCCATCTGGCTTTCACCTTGCTGTGTTAGCCGCTATTGCGGCAGCTCCTAGCGCGCTCACGTACTCAGGATAGTCGGGAACTATTATGTTGGCTTTAAGCTCCTTCTCTAACGGTGGTTTGAACCCTGGGTCCAGCGCGACGCCGCCGATGAGGACAACATCCTTTTCCACCCCAACTCTCAAGACCATTGAGCTGATTCGTCCCGCAACGGCGTCATGAATAGCCTTCGAAATGTCTTCTTTGGAAATCTTTGAATGAATGAGCGATACTACTTCCGACTCGGCGAAGACACAGCACTGCGCATTCATGGGTATGGTGTTAGCTGACTTCAGTGCCAGCGGTCCCATTTCTTCAACCTTGACTTCTAGGGCTCGGGCCATAGCCTCGATGAAGGTTCCAGCTCCTGCTGCGCAGCGTTCGTTGATAACGAAGTCTCTAACTTTGCCGCCTTCAACTTTGATTCCTCTGCCTTCTTCGGCACCTACATCGATAACAGTCTTTGTCGTGGGCACAATGTAGTATGCGCCTGCAGCAGCGGACACTACTTCTGAAACCGCCTCATCCGCGTTAATTGGCGGCTTCTGAACAACAGTATTTCTGCCCATGCCAGTAGCCACAACTCTCTGTATGTCTCCTCGTGAGACTCCTGCTTCTTTCAAAGCAGTCTCAAAAACATCTGTGGCGGACTTTAGAAGGTCAAATCCCACAAGCGCCTTAGTTCTAGCCACTACTTGCCCGTCCTTGAGAACTACGACTTTGGCGTATTTTGCTCCGACATCAACTCCAGCAGTTATCATTGCTTTTCAATTCACTCCTTTAGTTTCTTCAGTCCCATGCTTTCAAAGAACGTTGTCAACCGCGCCATGGTTCCTGTCAAATCGAAGTCCCGTTCGTCGCCCATGTTGCCCTCAAACGGAAACACTGGAACCCTTCCTTGCATTAGGCCAAGTCTGTTTTCCGCTATGTGCACGCTCAAGCCTTCACAACCTCGGTTGTAATGAAGCAGTACTGCGTCAACTTTCCACTGCTTGGCAATGCTCTCCATCATCTTAGTCTTCAATTCAGGCTGGTAGAAATGCGCCCACTCCGGCTTGTGCATTGTCCAACGCACAATGGCTTGCAGAGCTTCATCTCGTGTTAGAGGCTTCTTAGGCGGCACGGGTTTGGGTGTCCATGTACCGTCTGGCAAGTATTGCCACATGCCTATCAAGCCGAATGTGTATAGAGAGCCGACTGACACGGCGCCGTATTTCTCCATTTCCCTGAAGATTTTTAAGAAACCCCATGGAGGCTGCGTATCAGTTATGACTCTGAACCGTTCCGTTGAAACTGCAGCGATGCCGCGTTTAATGCGATCTTTGACTTCGTCGCGTAAAGTCTGATAGAAAGCTGCGCATTCAGGTCTGTGCTTCATCAATGTACCCATAACATACAACGAGTACATGGTTTTCTCGTCTAGCGGTGCGGGCACAGCTTGGTTCAAAGCGCAGACTTCAGCCCACAAAGCTGTTGAGTTCATTTCGTTCCAGACGGCATCACAGAGCAAGTGGTCGTCGTATTTGCGTCCAGTCACTTTTTCAAGCCATTCAATGCCATCGCTGAGTTGCCCCACAATGTAGTCCACTTTGTAGTCTTCTTCAGGTGTGAAATCTGATGGATAGCCTACTGAAACGTCTACGCAGTACATTGGCACGTCTTTGCCTCTTTTCTTCTCTAGCCATTTGACAAGCTGATACCACTTGCCGTGACTGCAGCAGATGTGGTCTTGCCAGATGAAGTCTGGCGGCGGATAGCCGTCAATCACTGTGCCATCTGTTAGTACGTATTTGTCGAGTAGGATTGAGCCCCAATAGTTGCGCATGTAAGCACACAAAGTGCGCGGAAAACCCGCGGCTTCAGTCGCGTCATGGCATTTAGCCGCGAAGTCTTTAAAGAAAGCAATCGTCGCACCATAGGGTTCACCTGTTAAGCAGTAAACGTCTTCACCTAACCCTGCTGGTATGCTGCTGAACGACCAAGCGCCTCCAGCCCAACGCAGGCCACCCTTCTCGTGCGCGTGCAAGTAATCCTCGTAGTAATTTTTGCGCAAGTTCTTGGCTTGGTCCCAGCATTTCAAGGGTTCGCTTGGGTATTCTTTCACACTGACTGTTGATGCCAATTTAGAACAACTCCTCCAATCCAGTTAATGTTTCAAGAAACGCTTCCACTCGAGTTCGGAACTGGCCCCACGGCACGGTGACATCGAACTCCAGCGGATATGTTTGCACTCCAACCTCGTCTAAAGCATCTTTCAATGGCGGAATCTCGATGCCATGGGGGTCGCAGAATTTGTTCTGAATAATCAACGCGCCATTAACGTTGTATTCTTTTGCCAAGTTAACTGCATGCTGAATTCGAGTGAGTTCAGGCCAATCTTTGCTCGGACAGGGCACACGATTGACGTATCGCGTTGCGATTGCTGCAAGCCGGTCTTCCTGTGGTGTAACATTGTCCCAATAGTAGCGAGTGCCTGTGCAGTGTTCATCCACGACAAAGGTAGCGCCCAGAGCTTCTACGTTCTTCATAAAAACACGATCATCGTCTTCGCTGCCAATTATCATAAGGCGGATGTCTGACTTGCGGTCAAGCTGACGGTTTGGAAGCTCCTGCAGAAGCTGCTCCAAAAGCTTATTGTGCTCTCTTTTGTCAACCATTTGGCTGGCAAGCGTCATCTCCATGGCTTCTAAACCGGTCAGTTTCGGCGGGTTCAACTTTCTGAACTCAGTGATTTTTCTCATTAGTTCTCGGTTGCGGTTGAGAATCTGAATCCCTTTGTCTAAATCGTCATTTGTGATGGCTTTGCCTGTCCATTTCTCAAGGCCCTGCTTGAATTTGTCCAGCTCCTTTGTGAAATATGGTATGGCGCGCTTTGTCTGGATCCCATGAGGCACGTAAATGTAGTAAGCATAGTCGATGGGTATGTGTAGCCGCCAAGCGTTGAAAGCCTGCCGCAGGTGAAGACACGACTGACCCTCGATTATTCCGTCTAAGTACTCGAATCTGCCCTTGAGTCCTTGGGCTAAGCAGTCGCGGCAAAAGTGACAGTACATGGCAAATATGTAGGGCTCCGTTACCGTCGGCGGCTCGTGGCTGCCTAAGATTCTAACAGGCAGAACATCTGCTGCGTAAAGGATTTCCTCGGGCACATAAGTGCACAAATAGCCAGTGACCTTGCCTTGATTCTTCTCTTTCCAGGCTTTTGCGTACTCATGCCTCTTGTCAATCCACTCTCTGAATTGCTGAAATATCCCATCAATCACGGTGAAGCCTTCTTCGTCACATATATATTTGGTATATAACTCATCGGACTTCAAATATAAAAGACTTCTCACTTATATTTGGCGGCACGGACACGAAGTATCTTTTCAACGAAATACTCAGACAGTTCCTCCATCGTCAACCCAGTTACATCTCTAATCTTGGGCACAACACCATGCCACAACTCTCGTAAGGCTCTTAACCTGAATTCCAGCTCATCCGTCGAGAAATCCGTGGCTTTCATCGCATCTTTGATGAGCTTCGAAAATCCCTTTGGCAACCACTTCAGATTATATGAGTAGAAAAGTCGCCATTTTGGAGCAGGTAAATGCTCCTTATTCAACGTAAAGACAACCTTCAGCACAAGATCGACAGCATAATTCAGGCAATAATGTGCAGAAAGCAAGTCGCCTCTGTCAACCCAAGTTTGGGCAACGGTTCCCACGTTTTCTTTGGGTGGGCAACAGTACCATTTCATATACTCGGCGAGCAGTGCAATTCGTTTGGTCCAAAAATCCTTGGGCTGCTTCAGCTTCTCTCTAAAGACTCTTTGGACCACTCCCTCGGGATCGAACACGATTTTGACTTTGGAAAACTCCCATCTGTCGATCTCGTCCCATTTCTGCCCTTTGAAATCATCGATGAAATGAACCTCTAGGTCCACGTCTACGCCAGACACTCTTGCCACATCTGAGCTCAAATCATAAAATTGCCTTCTAAGCTGCTCATCTCTCCTAGCCAGCAAAACTATGATGTCCAAATCGGAGTATTTGTCAGCAAAGCCTCTTACCAAGCCCCCGATGAAAGCGATGCCAAGTACACCCTCAAATGAGGATAGTCTGGAAGTCAGTTTTTTGGCAACTTGCTTGAATTCCCTAATTCGATTTTCTCCGCGCAGTTTTTCTGTCATCTTCGCTCGCTCAGACCGAATTATATCTATGAAGTCTCTGAAGCGACTTCAGCCTCTCGTCGCTGCCCATCTTGGCGTTTCTTATAGCGTTCTCGAGGATTTCTATGGATTGGTCCATGGCTTTTCGATCAACGGGATAAGGGGCACCGTCTTTTCCACCGTAAGCGAATGAATACTTGACTGGATCTTTCCAGCTGGGAGATGCTCCGTAGACAAGTTCAGCTATGAGAGCCAAGCCTCGAACTGTGGCAGGACCAACCCGTCTCAAGCTAAGCAGTTCCTCATAGTCCTTGGGATGGAACTCGTAGAGCCTTTTTGCCAGTTTCCAGTTGAGAGTTTTCGGCATCGAAATCCATTCTACAGAATGGCTCTTAGTCCTATCCTCTGACATCCATTTGTGCAGCGATGTTTGACGGGCAGGTCTGATCGACCCTAGCAACCGCATAAGTTTTTCAGGCTTCTCCTTAGCAAGATCGGTTGAGACTTTTCTGCAGTTTTCGCTCTCTTTAGCTGTCATGTTCAAAGCCGCGTCTCGTTTGGCGTCACCCACAATGGCGTCATGCGGTTCCGCCACAAAGCTCTGAACATGTTCACTGAGCCAGTGATAACGCCTCGCAGTTCTGTCGTGGGCGCTCATGCCCTGTTGCACAACTGCCCACTCGCTGCTTTCAGCCACAAAAAAAGCGTGATGATACAACTGATAGCCAGCTTGAATCGCCGTGTTGTCCACTTTGGCACTCATTCGACTCGCGTACTGCAATGCTTCAGCAGTGCTTGTTAGTAAGTTAAAGAGATCGCTAACTTGAGCGATTTCCTCTGGTGCCTTGCGCGAGGTTTTGCCCTTGCCGCCGCACACAGCCAATCCGTGCGTGTCGGGCTTCATCGCGCTTTTGAGAACTCCTGTCAAAACCGTTGTGACACCTGAGGAGTGCCAATCATAGCCAAGTACACAGCCCAAAGCTTGAAACCAATAGGGATCGGAGATCCGCCGAAGAAGCTCGGCTCGGCCGTATTCATCGATGATTATTGTTGTGATTTCGTCGGCTAGCTTGATCATTCGTTTTACGAGCCAATGTGGTGCCCGTCCATGATGCAGCGGAAGCTGTGCAACGCCTGTTTTCTGCACTCCTGTGCACCTGTAATAAAGGGTATAGTATGGAGTCCCCAAACTGTATTAAAGATGCTCTTTGTGCAGTTTCAAGTGGCCTTCTCGGTCGATTTCTCCGCGTCGAATCCTAGTTGTTGAAATGGGAACGCGGTCTTCAGCTGGCACCATGTTGATGACGATTAGCTCTAACGGTTTTAGTCCGCTTGCTTTTCGCTTCCTGTTAATGTCTATGCCAACAGGCTCGGTTTCTTGGCTCAAAACCAATGCGTCGGCTATGGTTGTTGACAAGGTTACGCCATAGGATGTGTCCAACGGGACGATTTTGGCTCGCTCAAACACACCCAATTTCTTCAAGAACCTTCTCAATTCCTTGAGCCGCACTTCGTAGGTCGCGATTTCATGGTTTTTCCTCAACTCTCGAGCCAGCGGATCAGAGGACAAGCCGATCATGACGCGTTCTGCCGCTTCAAAAGCAGTTGTAATCAAGGCTCTGTGCCCTTTGTGAAATTCGTCGAAGGTTCCGCCTACGAGCACCGTGCTGAATTTTCTAGCCATGCTAGGTTCACGTTACCAGTTGAGCGCCGCTCAGGCTGACTTCCGCCACAACGATTTTGTCGGGTGGAAGAACCCTTTCAAAAGCAGAAAGAACACTTTTAACCTTATCCCTTTCAACCAAAGCATGTACAGCTTCACCAAGCATGTTTTGAGCCGCGCCGACAGCACCAGCGTTTTCCGCCGCATGCATGAGCTTAATGACTCGTTTTGTCGCCAAACCTGTTTTTTGGGCAAATTCCTTGCAAGAGTGAAGAAAATTCTCCAGTGAGGGTTCAGCAAGAATGCGCTCTAAAGTTTTCTGGCCCACCTTGTTGATTATCACTCGTCTTTTTGTTGATTTGAGAAACTCGCTGGTTAGGCGAGGCTCGAAAACACCTGCGACTACGTGATGGTCAGGTGGGATGGGTATGGAGTCAACTGATCCATGATTTGGCGCGCCTGGCTCTAAGACGATGACGCATCCGCCTCCATACAGAATGCCGCTAACCGTGCCAAGTCCGGTCTTACATTTCACTTCTGCCACATGAGCGATGCGACCAATCTCATGAAGGGTGAGATTTACGTCCAGAGCTTTGGACAAAGCTAGTCCGGTGGTTAAGGCGCCGCCTGCACTTGCTCCAAAGCCGGCTCCAATCGGCACTTCAACCCTGTGCTGAACTGTGACAGTGCACGGCTTGTCAACCTTTTCCAGTAACATGTCTACAACTGTATGTGTCGTCAGTGCCTCAGGTGCAAGTTTTCCATTTATGAAAATCTCTATAGTCATCCGTCTTGATCTGGCAACAGTCACGTTTGTGAGCACGCCTTTCTTTAAGCCGAAGCCGCCGCCGCGAGCCCCAACTCTCTTCAGATCTGTGATTGGTGCTCCATCAGGTTCAGTGTCGCAAATCTGAAAGAAACTCGATATGCCCGCTGGGCTGAAAGCACTGGCTTTTCTCACGAAAGTTTTGCCTCATTGCTCTTTAGGCTTCAAAGATGGGAAAGCTCGATAACAGGCTTTGAGTATTGGCGGACCAAGTATCATTAGGAAGGGAATCTCTGTCGTGAATGTCCAGACGAACCAGAGTGCACTGAAGTAGAAGGGAACCTTAGACAAGCCGAATATTGTGAAGAGCTGTGTGAACGCCCATAGCCCTATGCCAATTATGGCGCTTCCAACCGCTAAGCCGATAACTGAGGCGACTTCGTAGCTTTTCCATTCAGGCCACAGGGCAACTGCGACTATTATGAGCGCGTAGCTTCCGCCTACTGCCCCCAGAAAAAGAATGGCGCTATCGGTTTGTGACAATCCTGTGAATCCGAAGTTCTCCGGCAGGAACATGATTGAATAAAGGCCTATCACGATGATCAGAACGCCCAATATGAGAACTGGCGCAAGTTTCCTCAAGTCTAGCCTTTTCTGCGCGATGTAACCCACTAAATAGAAGCCGATGAAGTTTGAAGTAACACCGACCGTTACGCTGAGAAGTGCATTGCCGTGGACAAACATGTCGCTTACGAAGATGCCAACAGCCGCACCTATTCCGCCAACCAACGGGCCAAAAAGCGCAGCGAAGACGCCTGGGATAATCACCACAGGCCAAAATCGAACTGTTCCTATTGGTGGTGGTGCAAAGATGCCCAGACTGGTAGCCAATCCAATAACTGCATAAAGAGCAGCGTTAATAGCCGTCATTGCGATCTGTAAAGGACCGAATCGGATTCTAGGCTTTTCCATGATGTATTTCACGCCTCTATTTGGGAATTCTCAACATCAACGAGGCTATGGTTAAATAAGAATTTCGTATATTTTGTCTAAACTCCTATAAATCCCAGAGAAACGCCTCGGAAAGTTTCATTTCAGAAAATTTAATAGGCACACGCTATGCTTAAATGCCTAGCTTATGTTTTATCCACAAAGTATCTGCGGGTGCATCTGAAATGGTGGACGAGAGAACGGTTGAAGTGGCCAAGCTTCTCATCGATTACTCTACTAAGACCAAGAGAGGCGACCGTGTTTTAATTCGAGCGGATGCTTCTGCAAGAGATCTCGCTCTAGAAATCTATAAGCAGGCTCTTTTACGTGGCGCGCATCCATGGATTCGACCTGAACTGCCAGGAGCAAGGTATGCTTTCTTTAAGCACGCCAGCGATGAGCAGTTGAGTTTTGTCCCTGAACATGACATGGTTGAGATAAAGAGCACTGATGTCTACATTTCGTTGGGTGCGCCGTCGAACGTTAAAGAACTTTCAAGCATCGACCCGACAAGAATCAGCGCCAGAATGAAAGCATTGAAGGCGGTGAACGACTGGAGAGTTGAAAAAACGCGCTGGGTCATTTTTGCTTATCCAACTGAAGCCTTCGCTCAGGAGGCTGAAATGTCGTTGCCGGAGTTTGAAGACTTTGTGTATAACGCGTGCCTGATCGATTGGTCAGAAGTGTCAAAGAAGCTTCACATCCTCAAAGAGAACGTGGATGCCGCGGATAAGGTTGAAATAGTGAGTTCCGACACTCGGCTGGAATTCAACGTTAAAGGCAGAAAAGGCGTGGCTGCCAGCGGTGACAAGAACATGCCTGATGGTGAGTTTTTCACAAGCGTTGTTGAAGACAGCGTTAGCGGCAGTATCCATTTTGACGTGCCAGCGGTGTGGTTTGGAAACGTGGTTGAAGACATCACCCTGACTTTTGAAAAGGGAAGAGTCGTAAACGCCAAAGCAGCCAAGAATCAGGCTTTCTTGGAGAAAATACTATCAACGGATGAAGGCGCTAAGAGAATCGGCGAGTTCGGCATAGGTCTCAACTACGGCATCGCAAGAGCAATCAAACTCATACTGTTCGACGAGAAGATCGGCGGCACAGTGCACTTTGCCTTGGGGAGAGGCTATAAGGAGACATTGAGCCAAAACGACTCAGCGGTTCACTGGGACATGATCAAAGACCTGCGCAGAGACGGCGAAATCTACTTCGACGGCAAACTGGTCATGAAGCACGGAAAATGGCTAGACATTTGACTTCTATTGTTCAGCACTCGACATCCTAAGCATGGGGCAACCACTTCCTTGGCGCATTAAGACCCGAGTTACGTTGTTGACAACATTTTAAAGCACAGCCGAGCACTACAAACGCTCAGTATTCCACTCACGAAGAGATGGATCAGTATGTTCAACGAAGAGCAATTTAGACGTATTCAGGTGCAGGAAGAAAAATGGAAACGAGAGATACTCGCCAAGACTCTTGAAAGGTTTGCTGAACGCAAGAAACAGTTCGAAACGGATTCTAAGTTGCCGTTGGAACGGGTTTACTCTCCCCTACACATCGAAAAAGTCAATTACACGAAAGAAGTGGCTTTTCCGGGCGAGTATCCGTTCACGCGTGGCATTTACCCGACTATGTATCGCGGTCGACTCTGGACCATGAGGCAGTACGCTGGTTTTGGAACGGCTCAGCAGACGAACAAGCGGTTCAAGTATCTGCTTCACCATGGGCAGACAGGGCTTAGCGTGGCTTTCGACTTACCCACTCAGATGGGTTTCGATTGCGACCAAGCTCTCGCTCGGGGTGAGGTCGGTAAGGTGGGCGTCAGCGTAAGCAGCCTCAGAGACATGGAAATCCTGTTCAACGGCATTCCATTGGACAAGGTTACAACTTCAATGACGATTAATGCGCCTGCCACGGTGTTGCTAGCCATGTACGCAGCTGTGGGTGAAAAGCAAGGAGTGCCACAAGCGAAACTGGATGGAACGGTTCAAAACGACATATTGAAAGAGTATGTTGCCCGCGGCTTGTACATCTTTCCACCAAAAGCTTCGATGAAGTTGGTCACGGACATTTTCGAATACTGCGCCAAAAACATGCCGAAATGGAACACCATAAGCATAAGTGGCTACCACATTCGCGAAGCAGGCGCCACAGCGCCCCAAGAGATAGCTTTCACATTAGCCAACGGCATAGCTTATGTTGGCGCAGCGACAGAGCGAGGGCTAAACTTGGACGAGTTTGCTGGTCGCTTGTCCTTCTTTTTTGCAGCCCAGAACAATTTCTTGGAAGAGATAGCGAAGTTTCGTGCGGCTCGTCGTTTATGGGCAAAAATAATGCATGAGAGATTCAAGGCTAAGAATCTGGCTTCGTGGCAACTGCGTTTTCACACCCAGACTTCAGGAGTGGCTCTGACCGCCCAGCAGCCACTTAACAACGTGATACGCGTGACGTTGCAAGCATTAGCTGCTGTTCTGGGCGGGACTCAGTCTCTGCACACGAATTCGTTTGATGAAGCTTATGCCACGCCTACTGAAGAAGCCGTAACGATCGCTTTAAGAACACAGCAGATCATAGGCTACGAAAGCGGTGTAACGGACACTGTTGACCCCCTAGCTGGCTCTTACTGCATCGAGTCTATGACCAATCGAATTGAGGAAGAAGCGGTTAAGTACATCGACAAAATCGATGAAATGGGAGGCGCTGTTGCAGCCATCGAAAAGGGGTACATGCAAAGGGAAATTGTTGAAAGCGCATATCGACATCAGCGAGAAATTGAAGCAAACGAGCGAGTGGTAGTGGGCTTGAATCAGTTCGCAACTGAGAGGAAGACACTCCTAAAGACTCTGCGGGTCAACCCAGTAGTGGAGGAGAAACAGGTGGAAACGCTGAAGACGCTAAGACGAAAAAGGGATAACCGAAAGGTTGACGCCGCTTTGGATCGATTGCAAAAAGCAGTGAACCGTGACGATAACCTAATGCCGATTATAATCGGGGCAGTTAGAGAATACGCCACCTTAGGAGAGATTTGCGAAGTATTGCGTCAAGTCTATGGAGACTATCGAGCACCTACAATTTTCTAGCCTTCGCCCATCAAGGGAAACGTTATAAAGAGTCTGGGCTTTCATTCTGCGGTATGCCCGACAAAGTTCATTGTTCCCACATACTTGTGAAGACCGAGACAGAAGCAAGGAAAATACTAGAACGCTTGGGGAAAGGCGAGAAATTTGCCAACATTGCTCGGGAAGTTTCATTGTGTCCTTCTGGGAAACGTGGCGGCGATCTTAGCACTTTTGGCAGGGGACAGATGGTGAAAGAGTTTGAGACAGTTGCCTTTGCGTTGCAGAAGGGTCAGCTTTCATCCATTGTTAAGACGAAGTTTGGTTATCATGTCATCAAGCGGCTGGAATAGCCGTCTTTTGAGTTTAGTGTGGCAAGCCGAAGACCTTTAATAACAAATACCTTGGTTATACGTGAGGTTCAGTCTATGACGCCTGCCAAGCTGAAGACCGTCAAAGTTTCGGGCACAAACAAGAAGCACAAGATCCTTCTCTACGCCTTAAGCACATGCGCTTGGTGTAGACTCGCAAAGCGCTACTTAAGCGAAAACAAGATTGAGTACGAGTACGTTGATGTTGACCTCTGCACCGAAAAAAACCGTCAAAACATCAGAAACGACATTTCAGAGCGAGGCGGCGAACCAAGCTATCCCACCATTATCGTCGACGATAGGATTGTGATCACCGGATTTCGCAAAGACAAGCTAAGCGAGGCTTTAGGCGTTTGATCACCTTGGAGCAAGCGCGAACACGGGCTGAAGCCGACGCAAGAACTAGCGGCTGCTTTCTAAATCCGGACAAGGAATTCCTCAACAACCTTCTCGAAGGACTCAAAACCAACGAGGAACGCTACGGCTACCCATCATGCCCATGCAGACTTGCCTCTGGAAAATTCGAGTTTGACAGAGACATAATCTGTCCCTGCGATTACCGAGACCCAGACGTTGCCCAATACGGATGCTGCTACTGCGCGCTTTTCGTGAGAAAAGACGTTTATGAAGGCAAGACGGCTGTACAGCCAGTTCCAGAGAGGAGGCCTGTAGAGAAACAAAACAGAGCCTACCAAGCCAGCGCAGACGCCACGACTACTGAAGCACGTGCGGCAACTACTCCCAAAGTGGTCAAGGCGCCTTCTCAGGTACGGATGAAAATGTGGTATTGCAAGCAATGCGGCTACGTCTGCTTCCGCGAGGAGCCGCCATACATCTGTCCAATATGCAAGGCTAAACGGGAATTCTTCTCAGAAATAACCATACACTCTGAGCCGAGAACATCATAGCGACGGCTTTCATGCCTTATTTCAGAATCACTAACGCGTCGCCTTCGTTGACGGCTTTGCCTGCTTGAACCAGAATCTCTTGAACCGTTCCGCTTTTTGGCGCTGTAATCTCGTTTTCCATTTTCATGGCTTCAAGCACGCAGAGAATCGTGCCCATCTTGACTTGGTCGCCTTTCCTGACTTTAACCGACACGATCTTGCCCGCCATAGGCGCGACAACAGCTCCTTCCACAGCGGTCCTTGTTGATTTCGGAATTTCCATCATAACAGGATGGGGAGATGCAACAGTGATTCTCGGCGCTGAGGATTTTATTTCAACCTTGAAAGGTATGTTGTTCACTTTGACTGAAAAAGGCGTGTTTCTCAGAAGGGTCGGCAGCTCAATCAAGTAAGATTCCTTGTCGATTCTCAAATTGAAACTTTTCTGGTTGAGTTCATGTTCCAGAAGCACTTCACGGCTCTTGTCGTTGACCTTAACCTTAAATGGCGAGCCAATTGGACAATCGGTTACTTCAACTTCGTACCGTCTTCCATCAACTGTAATTTCGCGTTTCAAATTGCGGGCACCTGTTTCTGTCTCTCAGCCCTAGCCTCGCAGGTTCGTCAGTTCTTGTCTCCCTGCAAGGCTCCACGGGGAGGATCTGCCACTCTTTCTGGTCGGAATTACTGCTGCTATTTCCTCTCTGCCCTTCAGATAAGATGCAATCACGGTTGACACTGCGGCGATTTCCTCGAGTTCTTGGCGTAGCTGAGGAGGTAGCAAACTTGCGGGGCTTTCTTTGATCATGGTTTTTCTCTTCCTGAAAAATTCGAGCGCTGCCTGAGGAAATAGCACGTAGGTTAGGGCGTCCTCCTCTTTCTCAAAGAACTGCTTTGTCTCTTCAGATATGGTGTTGAGTTCTGGTTTGAGCAGGTCTGCTGGTCGCTGGGTTATGACCTCCTCGTCTCCAATAATCTTCTTCTTAACTTCCTCGTCGATGTGTGCAGGTGATTTGCCGTACAATCCTCTTACGTAGTCCTTGACTTCTTTGGGCACGATGCTGTAGCGTTTCCCAGATAAGACGTTGAACACTGCTTGGGTTCCAACAATCTGGCTTGTAGGCGTAACCAGCGGCGGGTAACCCAGTTCTTTGCGCACTCGGGGCACCTCTTTCAAAACTTTTTCAAGCTTGTCCGATGCGTTTTGATCTCTTAATTGCGAGATCAGATTGGAGAACATGCCACCGGGAATCTGATGCACCAGAATTCCCGTGTCGATGCGCTCAGCCATCGGATCTATCAAGCGAATTGGGTCAAAATACTTCTCGCGCAATCCTCTGAAATAATCTGCGACTTCGACCAAAATTTCCATGTCAAGTTTCGGGTCACACGACGTGTTGCGCAACGCAGCAACAATAGTTTCAACCGGAGGCTGAGACGTGCCACCCGCGAGGGAAGAAAAAGCGGTGTCAAGCACATCAACATCAGCGTCGCAGGCGCGCAGATAAGTCATCAGCGCCATCCCGCTTGTGTAATGACAGTGCAGCTGTACAGGTAGGCCTGCTTCCTTCTTGAAAGCCTTGATCAAATCGAAAGCATCCTTGGGAGAAAGCAAGCCAGCCATATCTTTAATGCAAATGGAATCACATTCAAGTTCAGCCAAGCGCTGCACGATTCCCAGATAATGCTTCACTGTGTGAACAGGACTAAGCGTGTAGCAGACAGTGCCTTGCGCGTGCGCGCCTACCTTCCTGACCATCTTAACAGCTGTTTCCAGATTGCGGGTGTCATTTAATGCGTCGAACACTCGGAATATGTCGACTCCGTTCTTTGCGGCTTTTTCAACGAATTTTCTGACTACATCGTCCGGGTAGTTGCGGTAGCCCACGAGGTTTTGCCCGCGTAGAAGCATCTGCAATGGCGTTTTCTTGATGTACTTCTTTAGTTGGCGCAAGCGTTCCCACGGGTCTTCATTCAAGAAGCGAATGCAAACGTCGAATGTGGCGCCTCCCCACGCTTCTAGGCTGTGAAAGCCTACTTGATCTATTTTTTCAGCGATGGGCAGCATGGAATCTGTGCGCATGCGTGTTGCCATCAAAGACTGATGGGCGTCTCGAAACGTTGTGTCGGTTATCTTGACAGATTTCATGGGCGTTCGTGGCTCGCTGGGTTGAAGATGTAAAGAAGCATTTTGAGGCTCTATTTTAAGTTAGCTCATAATCAGTTTAGACTGCGTAATAATGTCAGCATTGAGGAGGTTTCCTTAGCTGTCCCGTTTTTAGCTTTTTCTTGGGGTTTCAGATACTCGTATACAATCATAGAGCCGGGGATCATGATGGCGGCAAGAAATAGCAGCGCAATCTCAGTGTTTCCCATTGAAGCAAAACTAACGAAGGCAAAACCACAGCACGCGCCAGCCAAAACGAGCAGACTTTTCGCGACGCATCCCAGAAAACCCAAAACTCCCCCTTCCTGCCAACTGATTGCGTCATGTTATGAAAAGTGTTGTGAACAAGGAATATTGATTGTAGGATTAGACCTGACGCTTGCTCTACTGCTGACTGTTGCTTAAATGCTTGGTTCCCAATAATAGAGCCTCAAAGCGAAGGAGATCGCTCTCAGATGAATGAACAATGCTTTTGTGATTGTGGATGCGGTTCACATCAACGCCCAAGAGGAGTGGGGGCACGTGCAGCGAAGACGCTCTTGACAAAGCGGAGAAGATTGGGAAACTGCAAAACTATGCTGAGGAAATCAAGAAAGAGCCTGTCGCGGAAACCTTAGGAACTGCTCTGAAATGAAACGAATAAAAATGATTATTCACGAGCCTTCAGTTAACAAGATCATAGGGAGAGAACTTGAACTCTCGCTTCCCGATAATGCTAACATTATCGATGCTATAGGCGAAGCTGACAGGTTGCTAAAATGCAAAGGCGGCTTTCCCATACCAGATTATGGAAGTCTCGCACACATGGTCTACAATCCAATTGAAAACCGATTCTACAAACAGGTCGCGGTCTTGACCTATGATGAAAAGAACCAGATGTTTCACGTACGGAGTGAACCCAAGACAGCGCTTCCTGATAGAACAACTGTTGTCCTTATACCCGCTGGTGGCTGCATCAGCGAGTGGGAAGAAGCCATAGACTTCGAAAGGTTTTCCAGAGCAATGCAAGGCGGTTAGAGCGGAATATTTGCGTGCTTCTTGCCCGGTCTAGGCTCCCGTTTAGTGCTGAGCATTTCCAATGCTGATATCAGTTTGGGTCTCGTGTGACTAGGCTCGATTACGTCATCGATGTAAGCCTTCTGCTGTGCAATGTAAGGATTAGCGAACTTCTCCCTGTACTCTCTGACTAGCTCGGCACGTTTCCCAGCTGGATTCTTGGCGGCTCGTATCTCTTTTCGGAATATTATGTTAATGGCGCCTTCAGGCCCCATAACCGCGATTTCAGCTGTTGGCCAAGCATAATTGATGTCACCGCCTGAATGCTTGCTGCCCATAACGACGTAAGCTCCGCCATACGCCTTACGCGTGATAATCGTGATTTTTGGCACTGTGGCTTCGATGTAAGCATAGAGGAGTTTTGAACCGTGGCGGATGATGCCACCGTGTTCCTGATCAACGCCTGGCAGGAAGCCTGGGACATCGACAAAAGTGATGACGGGAATGTTAAAACAGTCGCAGAAACGCACAAAACGTCCAGCTTTCGTTGACGAATGAATATCTAGGGTGCCCGCATAGTATTTTGGCTGGTTTGCCACGATGCCTATTGAGCGTCCGTTCAATCTTGCCAAGCCTATGACGATGTTTGGCGCCCACAAAGGCTGAACTTCTAAGAAGTCTCCGATGTCAACTACGCTGAGTATGATTTCCTTAATGTCATATGGCTTGTCTGGATCGTCTGGTATGACTTCAGCTAGGTGTTCGTCCACACGACTCGGATCGTCCCCTGTCTCGACTATTGGAGGGTCTTCCAAGTTGTTGCTGGGCAAGTAGCTGAACAGTTTCTTGATTATGTGAATTCCCTCTTCCTCGTTGCTTGCCATGAAATGCGCGACCCCGCTGGTTTGATTGTGCACTCTCGCTCCGCCTAACTCCTCAAACGAGACCTCTTGAGCCAAGACTGTCTTGATGACCTCTGGACCAGTTATGAACATGTGACTTGTCTTATCAACCATAACAATGAAGTCAGTTAAGGCCGGAGAATAGACCGCGCCGCCAGCACAAGGACCCATAATGGCTGAGATTTGCGGAACAACGCCCGACGCCAGCACATTGCGGAAGAAGATGTCGCCGTAACCTGCAAGACTGGCCACGCCTTCTTGAATACGTGCGCCGCCAGAATCGTTTATTCCAATAACTGGCGCGCCTGCCTTCATGGCCAAATCCATGATTTTGCAGACTTTTTTGGCAAACATTTCACCTAATGAACCGCCGAACACCGTGAAGTCTTGGCTGAAAACGTAAACGAGTCTGCCGTCAATCGTTCCGTAGCCCGTGACTACGCCGTCGCCTGGGGTTTTTCTCTCACCCATGCCGAAGTCGGCGCAGATATGAACAACGTATGGGTCGAGTTCCACAAACGTGTTGGGGTCAAGCAGCTTTTCTATTCGTTCACGCGCGGTTAACTTGCCCCTTTTATGTTGTTCTTCAATGCGTTCTTTTCCGCCGCCTAACCTTGCTTGATCACGTAATTGGCGCAGTTTCTGAATCTTATCCTTGACTGTGGGTTCCCGCATCTTAACCATGTTGAAACTGTCCGCTCCACGCTCTGTTCCACGAGGCTTCATTGTGGTAGAATACATTACATAGTAGAATCTTTCGGTTGAAGGACCCTGAACATCGAACATTTGCAGGAAAGATAGCAAAGAAGACAGGTTCAACTACTGTTTAATAGCCCGTTTCTTATTGCCTCGTTGACTGCGACCTTTTCTGTTTTTGTAATCAGAAACACCTGATTCATCTAGCCTTCTAGTAGCCAAGAAGAAAACAAGCCACACGATCAAGCCGTAAGTTATTCCATTAGCTAATGCGCTGACAAAAGGCGCGTAGGAATCCACGGTCAAGCCGAACAAAGTGTGAATTATGCTGCCGGGAAAGAGAGGAACTGGCACAGCCAGAGACGCTAGTGTAAACAGTAGGAAGAACGCCAGAAATACTGCTCCGCCTCGCACCCACATCCCTCCCTTAACTCATTTTCAATCTTGTAATCGCGCTATACTATGCATTGCAGAATCTTCGGGCATGTTAGGCAAGTATCGGGAACAGCTTGATCTTTAGAGCGGGTTTTCAAGTAGCCCACTTGATGAGGACAATCCGTGGCAGGAGCTTCTTTGCCAATCTCCTTCAGAGCTGCGCTTTTCGTGTTCCTGCGTAGGCTGTCGTCAAGGGCGATTTCATGGCTTCCATGTCTGAGTCGTAGCCCTCCAGCGACATCATGTTCACACTCGTCCATTTTGGAGAAGCAGTATGGGCATGCGTAATAGGTTTCTGAGCGAGGCCTGTGGGACAGATCGGTTAGGCGTACAGGTGCAGTGAATGATTTGCCGCACCTTTCATAAATGCACACGTGAAGACTTTCAATCAAGGTTGCTCAAGCCTCTGGCCATCAAGACTATATGGAATATTAATATTTAATAAGTTTTTTCGTACTATTGTCCTACACTCATACACATTGAAACCCCACATGAAAAATCTAAAGAAGTGATGGCGCTCTAGTTCTGCTGGATGCCCTACTACGTCTACGTCATTCAATGCGACGACGGCAGCTTCTACACAGGGTACTCCAAAAACTTGGACAAGCGAGTGAAACTGCACACGAATGGAAAAGGCGCTCGCTACCTGAAAATTCACAAACCGCTAAGGGTTGTTCACGTTGAGGAATTCGATTCAAGAGCTGAAGCTATGAGAAGAGAACGAAAAATCAAACTGTTAAGCCACGTTCAGAAACTCAAACTGAAGAAATCTAGGCTACGCTCAAGGCGCCATACAACACAGATCAGAACGAACAAGAAGAAAGCAAAGAAGAATACGGTTGTTTGATGGTGCTCCGGGCGGGATTCGGACCCGCGTCTCCGGCTCGAAAGGCCGGAATACTTGACCGGGCTATACTACCGGAGCGCTCAATTCGGGTAACACTGCAGATATTTGTTCTTGTGTTTTAAGCTTTCCACCAGCTGCGAGAGCTTTAAGAAATAGTCTTAAATCATGCTTCTTAAACCAGAGTAGGCGGAGGGTCCGTAGCTCAGCAAGGACAGAGCACCGGGCTTTTACGCATAGTGCTATCTTTGCGAAGAAACCCGGGGGTCCCGGGTTCAATTCCCGGCGGACCCGCCTTCTACTGAGCGGATTTGCACAGCTGTTTCTTGGCGTATGAGGTCTCTGAGAGCTCTGCTTAGGATTTCGAGTTGGCTGTTTTTTCTTTCTTGGAAATCAATTATGGTTTTGTGTGGTTCGGTCAGGGCTTCTCTTGTTAGAATTTTCTCTGGGTTGAGTCCCCGAGTTCGGATTATTTCTTTTAGGGCTTCTAGAATAGCGCGCTCTATTGGCTTGTGAACGTAAAAGAAGAATAGTTGATTGCCATATACTACGGGATGTAAGGTAGCTCTATGATGGCGGTGATAGGTAAGACTTGTTCGCGAGTGTTCGCAGCCTGCAACCTAACAGAAATTGTGTAGTTACCCACCCGTACATTACTGGTCACTTCTAGACTTAGGGTGTCTCCTCTGCTCTCCCCGCCTCTAATGGCTCCGTACTCCTTTTGCCATTGAGTTGTGCTCCCAGAAGCCGAGAAGCCTTCAGGCAGTTCAATTGTCACACGAACATCCTTTGCCGTTGCAAGGGTCCAAGCGTTGTTTTCAACTCCTAGGTCTATTTCAAGAGCTTCCAAGGGCCTTAGACGCCACGGAGGCGCAGGTTCAAAAGCAAGCTTGAGGTCGGGTTCTCCGAGTGAGATGAGACCAGAGTAGGCGACAGCAACCACGGTCCCAATGGTCAAAAACGTGACAATAGCGATTATCAGAATTCTTCTCATGGATGCCCCCGCATATCTTGCAACTAGAATTCGTTCGCTCTTATATTATCGCTGATTGTTTGCGAATCTGCAATAAAGCATTTCAAATTGCCTTTTTTAAATCGTGTTGCTGCTTTGACTTCAAAATCCAGTTTACGATTGTCTGATTTTGGACATTTTCAATGTTTAAATGATGCGTTTTCTCTTGGCGAGATGGACTCCTTGCAATTCTACGGATAGATGTATGAATTGAATGGTTAGGTCGCGTTTTTCGACGTGTATCTGTTAAAGGCAATCTTATTTCTTATGTTTCACTCTGACGATTATTGACACCCTTTAAGGTGTCTTATACGCAATCGAGGAGAGAAGAAAAGTGGAATCTAAGAGGTTAACAGGGGCTATTGTTATTGCCATTTTATTCGCATCGATTCTGGTGACGCTACAACCTCAACAGTCTATTTCAGCTGAAGCTTTGGCTAAAATTGATCCAAACTTGGTAAAGCAAATGGAAGCTGGAAAAGCAAACGAGGATGGAAGTTTCACAGCCTTGGTTAAGGTTGCATGGGACGTGGACCTTGGATCCATCAAATTTGATCGTGATAACGTGATTAGCCTGCTTCAAACTGAGGCTGCCCGAACTCAGGAGCCCGTGATAACTTACCTCAGGCTGAAAAGGAACACTGAAATCCTTAACACTTTCTGGCTTGCCAACTTGATTCTGGTCAAAGCTGACGTGGACACGATAAAAGAAGTAGCAACATTGTCAACTGTTGAAAAGGTTCTTATGAACTTTAGGATAACTGTGCCAGAGGATCAAGGTACAAGGCAGATTGACACCAACAATCCAGCCATGGCGACTTGGAACATCGAAAAAGTAAGAGCGCCAGACGTATGGGAACAACTGGGAATCACTGGTGAGGGCATGAAGTTTGCAACAGAGGATACAGGCGTCGACATTACCCATCAGGATTTGGCTGACACCCTATTCACGGCTGACCCAAATGACCCGACCTATCCGGGTGGATGGGCGGAATTCGACAGCAATGGGTACTGGGTGTCAGGGTCGGTTCCACACGACACTTGGATTCATGGAACGGCAACCTACGGTCTTATTGTAGGCGATTCTAAAGGACCATTTGGCGCTGTGGGAATGGCTCCAGGCGCTAAAGGTCTCGGCATGCACGCTCTAAGCTTGCCCGGAGGCGGCGGATCATTCCCGCAAGTGCTAGCGGGACTCGAATGGATTCTCGACCCGTACGATGAATATGGTAACCATTACCCGATGCCACGAGTTAGTAGCCACAGTTGGGGTGCATTCGGATATCGCACTGAACTGATTGATGTTGTGCGAAACATATACTTTGCAGGACACTTCATCATTGCGTCAATCGGTAACGGCGGCGAAGGATCAAGTGGCAGCCCAGGTAACTATCCTGAGACGTTCGGTATCGGTGCCACAGATGTAAATGATTATGTTCCAAGCTGGAGCAGCGGCGAAGTCATTCAAAAGACCGATTTTCCAACAGCCCCAGACGACTGGCCTGACCAATGGGTAAAGCCGGATGTTTCGGCTCCAGGAGAGAATGTGATAGTTCCAGTCCCTGGAAATCAATACATCTACTGGGGAGGGACGAGCTTTTCGTCGCCTCATGTTGGAGGTGCAGCCGTTCTGATGCTGTCTGGAAACCCAACGCTCAATCCTGATGAATTGAGAACAGCCTTGCAAGACACTTCGGTTTGGTATGACACCTACTATCCGAGCAAGCCTGACACTCGATACGGCTGGGGCAGAATAGACGCATTTGAAGCCACGGTTATGGTAGCTCTTCCTCAGGGCATTGTGGGAACAGTAACTGATACGACCACTGGTCAACCTGTCTACAAGGCGCAAGTACAGGTTGGCACTCGCAAAGTATTGACAGACGCAAACGGCTACTATCAGATTCGTCTGCAGCCGGGAACATATGGTGTAACCTTCTCAAGATTCGGCTACTACGATAACATTGTGACAAACGTTGTTGTGAACCCCGATCAGTTCACAACACTCAATGCTGCATTGACGCCGGTCCCGCCTGGATACGTTGCAGGTCACGTTCGCTTTGAACCAACTGGAATCGGCATCCCAGGAGCATTAGTTGAAGCGCTCGATGTTCCTGTTCCAATCAGAGATGAAACCGACTACGACGGCTACTACATGATCACGATTCCGCCTGGCACCTACGACTTCAAAGCATCAGTCTATGGATTCGCAGGTCAGACTGCAACCAGCATAGCGGTTCTTGAAGGACAAACAACAACGTTAGACTTCAGCCTGGAACAGCCACCCGCAGTCGCAGTTGTCGGAGACTACAATAATAAGGTTTCAGACTTCCTGACACAGAGAGGTTACCTGGTAACCGCCTTCGATAGGATGTCGCAGATAATTTCAGACGTGCCAAACTATCAAACAATAGTTGTGAACTTCCCTGGCTACTGGGAATATGTTGACTTCATGACGTTCCAAGACTTCATCACGGCAACTGACACTAATGGTGTGGGCGTCGTATGGCTCGATCAAGGCTGGGTGTCGCAGACAGGAGGCTATCTGCTTTGGAATTATCTAGGATGGCCAACAATGAGATTCGAATCCTATGCTTGGGACGCCGAATACAATTACTACAAACTAACAGCAACTGACGATGATCTCGCGCCCGGCAGGAACATAGGAGACCAAATCATCCATGATACAGGCAGTTACTATAAGACGCACGCGTACTACATGGGCGTGACCGACGGCTACACAGCAAACATAGGAACAGTCAAAACGGTGGCTGGGGTCGGGTACCGTGCGTGGGGATTCGACAACGACTACATGGATTCTCAAGGTATAGTGAAAGTCAACAGGGACGCAGGCAACAAATGGGTTCTGCTCTCAATGCACGCAAACACTTACTACACTGACTTTTCCTACTGGCACGATGATGCTGAAGCCATGCTTGTCAACTCAGTCAACTGGGTAGCTAAGATTCAAGTTCCTCATCCCAAGTTCGTTGCCTGGGACTTGACGGTTGACCCAGTGGTTGGTTTATGGTACGTTGATCGCACTGTTTCAGCTGGCATAAAGAACGTAGGCTGGATGCCAGGAACAACAACTGTGCAAATGTATGTCAGTGGAGCCCTCGAAGGTTTAAGCGATGTTACACTGGCGCCGGGAGAGTACACTTACCTATCGTGGATAGTGAGACGGTTCGATGTTGGCACATACAAAGCGACTGTCAAGAACCTACAGGCATCCTTCAGGGTGAGAGCTCCAACAATAACACTAGATGTTTATGAGTACAACAGCAATAAACCGTTGGCAGGAGCAGATGTCTACGGCTTCTACAGAAAATACATGGGACCTGGCTGGCAGGCACAGTGGAGCCAAACCTATGGAGGCTACGGACATTCACAGATGGCGCAGCCCATAGGAGACCTTGACAAAGACGGGATAAACGAGGTCATAGTTGGTGGCTACGAAACCCCTGGCAACGGCAGAGCGCGCATCTTATCGTACAACCGCGCATTAGGCACCTACATCGAAGAGTTCAGCTGGACCGAAGGAGGAGGCTCGATGAACTCGCCATCGGGAGCAACCATGCTGGACCTTGATGGAGACGGCCAACTTGAACTGGTTATGTCATGGGCTTATTCAGGGTCAAACGATGGAGTCTGGGCATACAAATGGGATGGCACAAACCTCTCGAAGCTTGAGCATTGGTTCGGCGGCTTTGTCTTTGACGTATACACGGGTGATTACGATGACGATGGAGTCGGCGAGGTGCTTGTGGCAAATGCTCCTTGGGGAGGCACACCGTATCATGTCATAGCGCTCGGTTGGCAGGCTGGTCATTTCGTCGAAGAGGCTCGATGGGCTCTCTCAGGCTTCGAATGGATGGAGAATCCGATGGTGTGGAGCGGAGACATCGACAACGACGGAAAAACTGAAGTTGTGGCAGTGATTTCAAGCAGCGCTTACAACACGTCTGGAGTCTGGGCACTGCACTGGGATGCACTGCTTGGACAATGGCAGCAGGAGCTGGTTTACGGTGGTCCATTCTATGGCACTCCTTATGGCGTTGTTGTCGGAGACCTCAATGGTAACGGCACTCCAGAAATCGGCGTAGGCAACAACTACCCAGGCTACGTTGGAGCAGCAGCATATCTGTTCGAATGGGATGGACTGATGTACAAGAAAGTCTGGGAAGGCAAATGGCCCGCGGAGTACAGCGTCATAGAGGCGGTGGACATGGGCGATGCTGACAATGACGGAACCGTGGAATTCGTGGCTGGAGGCGGCAACGTACACATTATCACATGGACCGGGACAGGATACGCTGAAGAAGCGACGATAACTGAGACAAAAGGCATGTTGGCGGGAACAATAATCGGAGACACTGATACTGATGGCAAGAATGAGATAAAGTCATGCGACATCATAGGTCTTGGACCGGGCAGCGAATGGATATTCAAGCATTCACCAGCGCCAACACCCGAACCCCAGTGGAGGTTCAAGAAGCTTGGCACAACAAACGCCGAAGGCAAGCTGGTATTCGACTTTCCAGTCTCAGTAGCAGATGTGTACCTGTTTGTACACCGCGGCGACAAGACAATGCTAGGCTACCAGTACTTACTAACAAAATACGAGTACGTCTGGACCGACACCTCAGTAGCCTACGCACCAAGGTCCACAACAGAAGCAATTGTGAGCGCCAAGCCAAACTCACGCGGACTTGAACTACTTCAACACCTAGGAGTTGTGTGGCTGCAGGAAAATGGACTGCCGATACTTTGGCCATTCTCAGCATTCAAGACTAACCCAACTAAGATAGTGGTCACACCAGAAACCTATGCTTTCAGACACATGCTAAACCAGATTGACGCATTCGGCTCATGGTGGTACTACTTCATGCAACCAGACCGAGTAGCAATGCTGACCGCAGGACAAACCTACACGTACTCGTTTGCAGGCGCGATAACAGGATACATAAAACACACGCAGACTGAAAGCTTAGTGAAACTAGACTGGAACGTCTGGGACAGCTATGGCCACCAGATAACAGGAATCAGCCTCGACGAAGTAAGCTGGCTCAGCAAAGGAACCACACTCTACACACCAGTATCCATAAAACCATCAATGCTGGACGACGTAGTCGCCGAAGCAGGCCAGTCAGTTAACTATTGGCCGGTAATTGTGCTCTATGACACCAAGAAGAAGATGATACTATCAGGCTACGTGCAGTGGTATGAGAAATCCGCCCACACATCAACCACAAAAGCAGTCTACTATGCTGAACTAAGCTTCGTGTCTGGACCCTACGGCAACCCGAACACCAAAATGGCAGTCACAGTGATAGTTGAGCCTACGGCATAAAACAGATGCAGCTTCGCCCCCCTATCTTCCCTTTTTTTGCCTGGTCATCAAATCAGGAGTTTCACGTATTCTGAACCCTTATCTTCAGGTGAACCAACCACTGACGATGGATCCGTCGTTGGATTCTAAACAGAAAAAAGGGAGTTTGTTGAGGCGAATCGAATTCATCGCGAGGGGCTTAATTCCCGGTGGAGCCGCCAAAAATCAAGTTCTTAGGCTGACTTGTCTTGAACCACTCTCTCAGGTCTGCTTGCCTTTTCCTCGTGTAGAATGCTTTCATTCTTTGAATTACTGTTTCGACTCGGCTTGGTGAAAAGTCTCTTTGTTCGCAGAGAAACTTGTGCAACCCGTGTTCGTCCATTTCAGTGTATTTCAAATCGTAGTCCGAGGTGACCTCTGGTTGCTGGAAGAAGCTTCGGGCAGCTTGGTAGTTCTGTTCATTTAGCTTCAGTTTGATGTCATCTGGAAGGTGCTCTATGGTGCCGTGTTTTTGGATTAGGCTCAGAGCCGTCTTGGGTCCGATGCCTTTGACTCCTGCGTTAAAGTCAGTGCCGATTAGAAGCGCAGCGTCGATGAGTTGTTCACGGTTTATGCCATAGCCGCCTAGAAACTTGTCGAGTTCAATGAGTTCGGGTTTCAAGGGGCGGCTTATGCCCTTGCTTGGGAGGAACTCGCGACCTGAGATGGTCAAGTACCGTAGTAGGCGTGGCGCGCCAAACAAGAGTGAATCGTAGTCTTTGCTACTTGCGGCCCAGACGTCACCTTTCATCGCCATGTCTGCAGTTTGCGCTTCGGCTTCGCTTGGGGCTTGCACAAATGGTATGCCCAGCAGCGATAGCAGGTGTTTGGCATCTTCGACTAGTGGCTGAGTTAGACGGCTTGTCATAACTGCCTTGGAGAAGGCTGTTGCATAGTCGCCTTTTTTCAGCGCGTCCTGCCATTCAATAGTTGCCTTTTCTCGCATCTTGCGGCGTTTCACGATTTCGTTGTGCTTAAGTTTGGGCGGAAGCCCGTCGAAAACGAAGATTAACCGCATGTCGTAGTCGTGCATGAGGCGAGTTGAACGAAACATGAGTCCCGTTAAATGCGATGTGATGTTGCCATGCGAATCCTGCAGAGGCGTGCCATCCGGCATGCGGATCAACGATAAGAACTGGTAGAGGTAGTTGTTGGCGTCAACTGCGAAGCTTCTGCCTCTCAAATCATCCAATCTGAGCACTGTCTTAACGATAATCGGCGTGAGATTGACTCCCAAACATGAAACCTACGCAATAGTCTACGCTAAGGTGGAAATTATAAACCGTTCCAACCGGTCAGGCACATAGAAGTTACGGTAACTTGGTTGTGGCGACAACTTTCACGTAGAAATGCTGCGGTTAAGATGGCTTCTGCATTGTGACTAGGCTTTCGCCAGTCTCGGTCACTTCAAAACCGAACAGTTTGAAGAAGGCTATGTTGCCAAGCCCGGTGCACAGTGTTACTGTCTTGGTTTGGTCTAGGCTGAGCACGGCTTCCATCAAGCTGCGTGCGTGGCCTCTTCCCCTGTGCTCTGGCTTCACGAATATGCCATGCAATCGAATTCCGCCTTCGCATTCAGAGACTACGGCTTCGCCTAGCACCTCGCCTAGCTCATTGTCGGTCAATCTGTACACGGTTTGCACGCCCTGAGTCTCTTTCTGCATGTGCAAAGGCTTGGGTCTCCATGGCGAAGATTCGGCAAACAGAAGCCTCCGACTGCTATAAAGGTTTCCGAAACAGTCTTCTATATTCAAAATCCATGTGTTCACGATGGAGTTGAAGCTTGATCAAAATCCGATCACCCGATCCAGTGACAGAAACGAAAAGCTAAAACCATAAGAACGAGACAACCCATTTTCGTTTGGCTAGCCCGGGAAAGCCCGGTGGAGGGAAGAGGAAAAACCTTTCCGCCGACTGTAGTGGACAAGCATGGCGGGCTTTGGACCCGCCGACGGGAGTTCGAATCTCCCCCGGGCTACCAATACGAAAAACATAAGTTCGTCAGTTCTCATGGAGCACGAAAATGAGGGCTTCAGAATGAAAGAAAGAGTTAGGGATATTGCGCTGAGGGTTCTCTCCGAACTTATGATTAATGGGCGGATAAGCGATAGGGCGCTTGCCAAGAAGATCGGTGTCTCTCAACCCACAGTAAGCAGAATCAGGACGAAACTGGAGAAAGAGGGATACATTAGGGAATATACGGCTATGCCTGATCTTGCCAAACTTGGATACGAGCTTCTTGCATTGACTTTCGTCAAAATCAAGAATGTATCAGATGAGAAGACTGAGTTAGCCAGAAAGGTGGTTGAGGAAAGCTTTGGGAAAGGTCCCTTCAACGTTGTTATGTTTGAACGAGGAACTGGCTTAGCTTATGATGGAATGCTCGTTTCATATCACGAAGACTATTCGTCCTACGTGGCGTTAGTTAAATATTTGAAGCAAACTGAGTTCTTGGAAGTTGACAAAATCGAACACTACCTCATAAGTCTTCGGGACCCAGTTCGCTACAGGCCTTTGACTTTCAAAACCTTGGCTAAGCACATATTGACACGTGGGAAAGCCTCGGAGAAGGATGCAAGATGAGCAAGGCAGTCAATATTGAAAATGGGAGTTCGAATCCCCTCGGGCTACCAAGACCTCTTCGACTTTTCTAGACGGAACAGAGATAAAGGCAAAATCGTCATACTTGATCTAAAGAAAGGAGTTTTCATTGGTTAAAGAAAGGAAGGTCGATAGTAAGACCATATACCTCTGTGAGGAATGTGGTCTCGGCTATTCAGACAGAGAAACCGCTGTGAAATGCGAAGAATGGTGCAGAAAAACTGGAACCTGCTCAGTTGAAATCACCAAGAAAGCCGTATTTTTTCCAGAGCCGTTCAAGAAATAAGCCACAGAAATTATAGTCAACCCAGCTAATTATGAGTAACAGATCAAGGAGCGAGTGACGCGGTATTTTGAAAGACCCGACTTTGGCTGTTTGAGAGAAAGGGGCACTTGAACCTCTTGTCTGACCGATGCTATGATACGATTTGAAGGTTGGGAAAACTATTTAACCAATGTATGTTGTTGAGAAATTGTTGAGGAGGAACTTGGGTTGTCTGAAGTTGAATGCGAGCTTTGCGGTTATCCCATTGACAACTGCGAGTGTCGATGTCCTTACTGTGGCGAAACGACTAGTTGCGAGTGCTGCATTGGAAGTCGAGTTACCACAGGTGGATAAAGGGTTCGCCACTCCTCGTTTCAGTGAAAAATGCGTATAGGTGTTGATGCGATGTGTTGAAGGACGAGTTAGTATGGATGGCGGGTGGACCGCAGGGAAGCGGCGTTGACTCTGCAGCTAATATTTTTGGCAGAGCGTGTTGTTACGGTGGACTCCATGTTTATGGAAAAAGGGAATACCATAGCAACATCAAAGGGTTGCACAGTTACTTCCACATTAGAGTTTCTAAGAAAGAAGTCGTGGCTGATGTCGACCGTGTTGATTTGCTTTGCGCTTTTGACGCTGAAAGCGTTGTTCGCCATATTTGGGAGGTAGCACCCGGCGGAGGCGTAATCTGTGATGCAGAAGCGTTGAGCACAAGGATATTTGATATACCAACATGGCCTCAGCCATTTATAGATGAATTCAGGAGAACTCTCGACGCAAAGGGCATTAAACCTGAAACAGTGGGCGACCTTCTCAAAGAAGCTGCAAAAAGCAATGTGCGCACTTACGCGGTTCCGTATATGGATTTGCTGAAGGAAGTCGCCTCAGAAGTTGGGGAGGAGAAACTTAGCAGACTAACGCGCATGATAAACGTTCTCGCCTTAGGCGCATCTTTCGGATTGATCAGCTTCGACAAAGCACCCGTTGAGAAAGCTATCAGAATGATATTCGGCGACAAACCAAAAATAATCTCGATGAACTTGCTAGCCTTGAACAAGGTCTACGAATACGCCACACAGAAGTTTGATGACTTCGGGCTCAAACTGGAAGCAGTTCCTACTCACGAGAAGCGCATTTTCTTACAGGGCACTCAGGCTGCTGCCTTAGGCAAGCTTGTAGGCGGCTGTCGACTGCAAACATATTATCCTATTACGCCCGCAGCTGATGAAAGCGAATACTTGGAAGAAAACGAAAACCTTCAACTTGAACAGTCTGGGGTTGGACAGGCAGGCGGCTCGATACTAATAATGCAGACAGAAGATGAAATTTCAGCCATCAACATGGCGTCAGGCGCAGCTTTAACAGGCGTTAGGGCTGCAACAGCCACCTCTGGTCCAGGCTTTTCGTTGATGGTTGAAGGGCTGGGCTGGGCTGGCAACAGCGAGGTCCCGGTTGTAGTCACATACTATCAGCGAGGCGCTCCAGCAACAGGTTTGCCTACTCGCCATGGACAAGGTGACCTTCGATTTGCACTTCATGCGGCTCACGGCGAATTCCCGCGCATCATTTTGAGTTCAGGAGACATCGAGGAATGCTTCTATGACGCTGCGCGAGCCTTCAACTACGCCGAACGCTACCAGACACCTGTCATACACTTGATTGACAAAGCTTTGGCTAACAGTAACAAGAGCTGCAAAGTGTTCGACCAGAGCCTTATCAAGATAGAGCGAGGGCAACTGCTCGCCGAAGCCGACGTTCAAGGAAAAGAGTACAAGAGGTATCTGATTACAGAGTCAGGCGTGTCTGACAGGTTGCCGCTGGGGACTCCAAACATAGTCTTCTGGAACACAGGCGACGAACATGACGAACTCGGGCATATCAGTGAAGAGCCAGTGATGAGAGCCCGCATGTACGAAAAACGCATGAGAAAACTGGAAACCGCAGACAAAGAGATTCCTGTGCATGAGCGAGTCAGCCTCTTCGGAGACGCAGAAGCAACTACGACCGTCGTTAGCTGGGGTTCACCCAAAGGCGCAGTATTAGAAGCTATGGAAAGATTGCGTCAAGAAGGATACAAAATGAGTTTCCTCCAAGTGCGCATGCCTCACCCATTGCCCAAAGAATACATTGCTGAAGGGCTGAATAAAGCCAAGAAAAAAATCATGGTTGAAGGCAATTACACCGCTCAGTTGGCTGGCATCATCGCAGAAAACACCGGCATAAACATGGATTATTTTGTGCTCAAGTGGAACGGCAGACCAATGTCCAGCGACGAGGTGTACGAGGCTCTGAAGCTAATTATGCAGGATAAAGCGCCCAAAAGGCAGGTGCTAACTAATGGCACTTAAACTCACAGATTACCGCACTCCGGTCTTTGTTGATTGGTGCCCAGGCTGCGGAGACTTCGGCATCCTTTCAGCGCTTCAAATGGCGCTGGTTGACTTGCAGTTGCCACCTTCGAAGGTAGCCGTATTTTCAGGAATTGGATGCCACGCCAAAACACCCCACTTCGTTAATGCCTACGGCGTACACACATTGCACGGACGAACACTGCCCTTCGCCATCGGAGCCAAACTAGCCAGACCTGACTTGGAAGTTATCGCTGTCATGGGCGACGGAGACGGCCTCGGCATAGGCGCTGGACACTTTGTCAACACTGGCAGAAGAAACATCGACATGACCGTGCTAATTCACGACAACGGTGTGTACGGTTTGACAAAAGGGCAAGCATCACCCACATTAAAGCTTAACCTACGAACGAAGTCACTTCCGAAACCGAATATAAACGAAGGCATAAACCCGATCGCTTTGGCACTGGCAGCAGGCTACACCTTCATTGCCCGAAGCTACGCTTACGATGTTCGCCATCTAAAAGACACGATCAAAAAGGCAATTCAGCACCATGGTCTAGCCGTCCTCATCATTCAGCAGCCCTGCCCCACCTACAATGATATCAACACCAAAGAATGGTACGGAGGCGAAGACCGCGTCGACCCGCAGACCGGCAAACCCACGCCCAGACTATACAAGCTTGAAGACACGGGCTACGATGGAATGGTGCATAAACCAGAAGAAGCCTTCGAAAAGTACATCTCAGCGTTGACCAAGGCACAGGAATGGGATGACAAGATACCAATGGGCGTTTTCTACCAAAACGAGCTGGTGTCCACCTACGAAGAAAGGATATCCAAACGAATCCCGACATACATGCAAAGTCCACCTGCAAAGCAACCCATCAGCGACGCCGAAGACAGACCTATTACAAGCATAAGAAAAATGCTCGAAGAACTCCAAGTAACAGGCTTCGAAACTGAGAAGAAACCGGTCACCGCAAAAGCCTGAAAGCATAATCTGTCAAATGCTCAAGAGGCGCCCCAAGAAACCTGTAGCCTCTATCGCCTAACTTTTTTCTCAGTTTAAACTGCGCCGAACCCTTAACAATCGCCAACTTCAACTTTGCCTCGGAAAAAGAAGATCTGTAGATCAATTTGTGATCGGTCACGCTTAGATGCTTTGGCTGATTTAGATCTTCAAATTCAATGCTGTCTTTCACCCTATCGTAAAGAGATGTACCCGGGATAGGGTAGGGCACGCTGAATGACAGATAGTCCAGGGGTAAAGAAGAAGCAAAACGTAAAGTATCCAGAATTGTCTCGTCGGTTTCCCCTGGGTAGCCGACTATGAAGAAGGCTCCAACTTTTATTCCTGCGGTCTTTGATGTCAGCACCGCCCTTTTTGCTTCCTTGACTGAGGCCCGCTTATGCATCAGCTTCAACACAGCGTCATTTCCAGATTCAAGTCCGAAGAACACGCGGACGCAGCCAGCACGTTTCATCTTCTGCGCTGTTTCCATGTCTATTGTGTCAACTCTTGACAAGCATTCCCACTCGATGTCCAATCGGCGGCGAATTAATTCGTCGCATATGCTCAGCAACCGCTTCTTGTTGAGAGTAAAACAGTCATCGGAGAACCATATTCGCTCATAGCCGAGCGACTTTACATCTTCCATCTCGTTAACAACGTTCGCCGCGGATCGTGTCCTGAATTTGTGTCCAAAAACAGCTCTGCTGCAGAAGTCGCATTGAAAAGGGCAGCCGCGAGAAGTTATTACCGATGTTACAGTGTAGCCGAATTTCTCCTTGTAGTGTTTCATATAAGCGTCGTTGTCAAACTGGTCCCTAGCTGGAAAGGGAAGCCCATCCAAGTGTTGAATGAACGCTCTTGCTGACATGTGCACAATGCTGCTTTCGCTGGCTCTTTCTTTCTTGTAGACAATTCCCTTGATAGTTGAAAGAGAACGACCCCCCTCAACTGCTTCAGCTAACTCTAGCATAGTTTTCTCACCCTCGCCGACTCCGGCAATGTCAAATTCCTCCATGAAGTCTTCTGGGCGAAGAGTTGGAAGAGGACCACCAGCCACAAGCATCTGACAGTGATCCCTCAGAAGTCTGGCCATACGCAACGCCGGAGTCTTCATTGAAAACATGGAGTAAATGCCAACAATCTTCGGCTCTGAGTTTCGTACACGATCAACAGCTTCATTCTCTGTAAGGAACGTGCAGTCAACAAGACTAGCTGAGACTCCGTGGTGTCTAAGATACGACACAATATATGCCGGACCTAAGGGAGGAAACCTGAAAATCGACTTGTCAGGGCTTGGACGAAAAAAAGGATACACCAACGTGACAGTAGTCATTGTTCAGGCTACCTCCTGACCAGCTCGATATCGTATTCAAAACACGTAGTTCCAGGGTTTGCCTCATAATCCAAGCCGACCCAATCAAAAATGCCATCAAGGAACTCTCTTCCTTTGTACAAGGTGGCTTCTTCAAGTTTCCACAAACGAAAGCCAACTTTGTCTTCAACGCTGTGAACGCATGCCCAGTCTGCGTTGACGATTTCCCAAGCGCCTATAGCTTTATCAAATAGAACTGTGCCAGTTGAATCCGAGTATTTTCTAAAGTGCTTTGAACCCTGTTCATTTAGGAGGTAGATTTTCTGAAGCCCACTTTGATGGGGAAGCTCGAACTCAGCCTTTATTTTGATGCGTGACCGGGCAATTCGGTATGTCATCGTGGCAGTTCCCGCCGGCGTGGTGTGCACAAAATCTGTCTTCACACCAATGTGCCTGAGCAGGTTTTCAATCATTAACAGTCTGAGATGTTTATGTTTCTTGTACAACTCTGCGAAACTTCTTCCTATTCTGCGATAGGTCGCAGTTTCAACATGGGTGCTTCTGAGGATTCTCTCAGAAATCAAGTCTAGGGTGAACTTCTTTATTGCTGTTGCATGAGTGCGTGTCTGCTCGAACTTCACTGAAGACGAGCCTGAGAAGTAAGTTCTATTTCGGTACCGTACCGCGGGAACTCCGAGTCCGATTCCTTCGCCTACTAGTTCTTTTCGGTTTGACACAAGAATTAAGCCCTTCTGGAGGTTGGTTATTAAATGGTGACGGGGCCTTGTGTCGGCATACAGACGCACCCAAACCTCGTCTGAAATGGGCGTTGTCCACCCTGCGTCTACAGTTTGAATCTGCAACCCTTTCACCATTTCAAGATCAGATGACTGAAGTGACATGAAAGCAGCGAAGATAACGGAAATATTTTATGACAATGAGGCTTATATCGATAGTTATGTCAGGGCTGTTCGGAACTCGTGCATCTGTTCTTTCCGACTTGAACTTGCTGCTTCAAATTGCTCTCCTAGTAATCTTGCTTGCTGGATTCAGATCTGGAAAGAAGAAAACTGGAAGCAGTCTGAAGTTTCATGGTCGTCTTATGACTGTTCTTGTTGCATTGAATGCAGTGTCACTCTTGCTCGTTATGGGTCCCTCGTTATTCTTGAACTGGGGTGCCGCCGTTAACGAAGCTTCTGCCATTGGCTTTCCTTTGACGTTGGTTCATCATTCTATTGGCTTGGTTGCCCAAGTGCTAGGCGTTGTGCTTGTGTTCCGCAAGTTTGGCAGTGTGCGCACTTGGATGCGGATAACATTCATGTTGTGGTTGATTGCTTTGGTGACTGGAATAGGTTTCTACATTAGGTATTTTGTCGCTTAGCCTTTAGCCTCGAGAGCCGGGGAGGGGCTCACAAAGTTTTTATGGGTTTTGAGAGCTGTAGTGTTGTCTTAACAAAAGGGGAAAATGATCATGAAAACAGGAATATCTGTCAACGAGCTTGTTAGGAGACAGAAATTGTCTGAAGAAAGCATGGTGAAAGCTGTTCAGGCTTTGGAAGAGAAAGTGCACAACGAAGCTGCTAGACTTCTGTTGTCAGAATTGCGCCTTGACTCAACTAAACATGCGCAGATTTGCGAGCTGATCTTGAAGATGGTTGGAAGTGAGAAGCCAGAGAGACTTTGGGATGCCAGAATTGAAAGTTACGTTGACATGCAGGTTATGCGAAAGGAGCTTGAGAGACACATCAAGCTGGAGGAAGTCATGCTGAAGGATGTTGAGAAAGTCATAGCCACAACCAACGATGAAGCCATAAAACTGCTGTTTACTCACATTGCTGAAGACGAGAAGAAGCATCACAAGAACGTGAAGCTTGTAATCCAAAAGTCTTATGCGTTGACTCCGTAGGCAAAGAGCAACGCAACTTTCCCTTTTCTCTCAATAATACTTAGGGCGTGGGACGACGTGCCGTGTTCTTGTGCCATGACGTATGGCATAAAGCTTAAGTATGCCGCATGACATAGTTTCAACGCTCAGATATCACGGCACTGTAACAACCGCGAGTAAAAACTCGTCAACAATTATTAAATCATTTTGAGGATCTACTGCTTTCCTTAACGAACAAGAGTAAGAGACTTGCAGTTGCTGTTAGAACTAAGGAGAGGTAGAACGGAGCAAAATTGCTGACGGTAACCCACAGCAAGCCTGCCACGAACGAGGCAGGAAGTGCAAACAAACCAGTGGTCATCTGAAAAGCGCCCAAAGTACTTGCTCGGTATTGAGTAGGCGACAGTTCAGAAACCAAGGCTTTCTGCGACGGTTCAATTGCGCCTTTGTGTAAGCCGTAGAGCGCAAACAACGCTGCAAAAGTGATGAGCGATGTCGCATAGGGAAAGCCGAAGCAAACTACAGCCCAGAAAACGAAAGAAAAGAGTAACACAGTTTTTCTGCCCATTTTGTCTGCTAGCCATCCAAAAGGCAGGGAGGCAATTGAGGCTACCACAGTAAACAGTAGATAGAGCAGAATTTGGATAGTGAATAACGGTAGAAACGGTGTTTCCAAGCTGCGGCTTCCAACATAGATTAGAAGAAATGAGTAGCTGAATGAGCCAAGCGAAAAAACAGCGCTCAAGAATAGGAAGAGTCTGAAATTGAAACTGAAGTCCTTCAGTGATAGTCCCTTGAAGATCTTGTTGGTCTTCCTGTCCTTGATGAATACGAACACGAGTGTGGCGCCGATGAGAGACGGCACTGAAGCGATCAGGAGCAGGTTTGGCAGGAATTCCAGGCCGTAAAGGCTCACTAGGATGAGACATGTTACTATGCCGAAGACTGCGCCTAAATTGTCCATTGCTCTGAGTAAGCCGAAGTTTCGTCCTCTATTTTGGTTTGTGGAGACGTCGGCGATTATGGCGTCTCTGGGCGCGCCGCGCATTTTCCCTGACCTGTCTAAGACGCGAAACGGAATCAGATACTGCCACGCACTGATCACTCTGGATAGGGCGTATCCGAGGCGGCTGGTTCCTCCGAACAAGTAGCCTAGCCACACAAACACTTTCCTCTTCCCAATCTTGTCAGATAAGTAGCCTGAGCCCGCTTGAGAAATTGAGACAATGGCGTCGCCTAGGCCGTCGATGAAGCCAAGGATCGCCATGTTTACTCCGGGGAAGCCGATTACGAACAGTGGCCAGATCGGGTAGAGCATGTCTGAGCCGAAGTCGTTTAGGAACGACGCTGCAGAGAATACCGCCATGAATCTTCGAGTTTCAGTTGGGCTTGATTCTGGCGATGCCATTGATGACACGCTCTTTGAAACCTTGTTTCAGTTGCGTTTTTAAGTAACATTCACCACATAAAAACTCTTCACACTGTCATCAAAGCCCTATTTGGGGAATCGTTGAAAATGGATCCGAGCATTGTTAAAGCCTTAGTCGACGTTGTGGGCACAGAGAATGTTTCTGACGCCAATCCCGTTATGCAAGCTTATGTGACTCGAGCCATAATGGACGTGAGTTCGCAGGCGCCTGCGGTTGTGGTCCGCCCGAAAAACGTTGAGGAAATCCAGCAGATTCTTAAACTTGCCAATCAGCGTAGGATTCCTGTGGTGCCTCACTCGGGCGGCTTAAGCGGAGGCGAAGCCACACCAACGGTTGAAAACGCGATTCTGATCGATCTTAGACGCATGAACCAAATCATCGAAGTCAACGTCAACGCTCGTTACATTGTTGTGGAGCCAGGCGTAACGAGTGCTCAAGCTTGGAAGCACATGCAAGATAATTATCCTGATTATCGACCCGGTGTTCCTGATGGGGCGCCACCTTCAGCCACTATTGTGGGCGATCATCTTGACCGAGGCTTTCACTTCATGTCCACGAAGTATGGGCCTGCGGCAGACGCTGTACTCGGTTTAGAAGTTGTTCTGCCGACCGGTGAAGTGGTGCGCACAGGCGCTGGGGCTTTGCCCGCATCCAAGTGGTTTTATAAGTGGATGTTTGGTCCCGACTTGACCGGCTTGTTCCTAGGGGCACAGGGCACACTGGGCGTTGTCACGAAGATGGCTGTGAAGATTTATCCGTTGCCCAAGTTCAGGGATGTTATGGCTTTTGGCGCCAGCAGCTGGAACTACTTGATCGAACCGTGCCTCGAGGTTTTGAAGACTGAGCTGGTGGATTTGGCGCAGGGAGGCAACTACACTTTGGCAACTACTCGCAGGGCGAGGTATCAGTGGCCGCCAGCGCCGAAGCCGAAGTTCCTGCCCAACGTGTGGATGAATTTTGAGTTAGGTGCCGACTCACCTGAGCAGCTGAGCCACATCAAAGAGAGGATTATTGAGATCCTCAGAAAACATCAGCAGAACTATGGAGAGCAGAACCTGTTTGAGTGGAAGCTGGACATGAAGAATATTATTGCTCGGTTGACTAAGCCGAACAGGATTTCTGTGCCATATGCAGGGCATAAAGGCGGCGGCTTACTCTTCATTACTTGGTACATGCCGTGGCAGGAGTCGGGCAAATTCTGTGAGGCAGCTGAGAAGCTGATGGAGAGCTACAAGGTTTCGCCTGTTGTTTGGTTGGCTGCGGTTGACCACGGGCGTCAAGCCTTAGTCATGCCCATTGTGCTGTTTGATCCCAAAGAGCCTGAGGAGTTCAAGACGGTTGAGGAACTTGATCGAAAGATGACTGAGGAGTTTTTGGGCATGGGTGGCATTCCATACCGTCCTAACTTGAAGATTCATGCGCCTATGGCTATGGCTAAGGCTGAAGGTTACTTTGACTTGCTCAAGAAGGTTAAGCGGGCGCTTGATCCCAACGGCATTATGCATCCTGGCAGGCTTGGGCTTCTTGCGTCTGGGGAGGAGTTGAAGTAGACGATGGCGCCTCGAAATATTGCGAAGTATAAGGAAGATGCCTACAACTGCTTGCATTGCCGTCTCTGTACTTTCACGTGGGCTTGGCCGAATCAGAAAGGCGTCTGGCCGAAGGGCAGTTTTCAAGCTACGTGTCCATCCGGTGAGAAGTACAAGTTTGAAGCATTTTTTGGGGGCGGCAGATCATGGCTGGCTAGGGCAGTGTTAGAGGGCAAGGTTGACATTAAGGATCCAGCGATTCTTGATGTTATCTTTGCGTGTCCAACGTGTGGTAGTTGTCAGCAGCAGTGCACGTTGGAGGAGCCTGAAGTTGGCTACCGGCATCGCATCATGAATCTGATTGAGGCTATGAGAGCTGACGCTGTGCAGGCTGGAGTCGGTCCTCTAGGCAAGCACAAGGTTTTTGGAGAGTCCATCGGCAAGGAGCACAACCCGTATTTGGGGCAGCATAAGGATCGGCTGAGCTGGTTGCCACCAGACGTCAAATTGCCAGAGAAGTCAGAGACGGTTTACTATGTGGGTTGCACTTCGTCTTATCGGGAGAAGCAGCTGGCAAAATCCACGGTTGAAGTGTTCAGGAAGATAGGTTTGGACTTCACAATAATGCAGGATGAGTGGTGTTGCACGTCGCCGCTTCTGCGCACGGGACAGTGGGAAACAGGCTGGGTTTCAGCTAAAGACGTGGCTCAGCATAACGTCAAAGAAGCAGAGAAACTGGGAGCGAAGACAATTGTTACAACGTGCTCGGGCTGCTACCGCGCTTGGAAGAAAGACTACATGGAAGAGTACGAGGATATTTTAGGCGCGAAGCACGGCTTCGAAATCTTGCACACGACGCAGTTGCTTGAACGCCTGCTGAAAGAGGGAAAACTGAAGCCGACTAAAGAGGTTAAGATGCGGGTGACGTATCATGATCCGTGCCATCTTGGACGCCACATGGGCGTTTATGATGCGCCTCGAGCGTTGCTTCAAGCTATTCCAGGCATAGAGCTGGTTGAGATGCCGCGTAACAGAGAGAACGCGTGGTGTTGCGGTGCAGGCGGGGGCGTCAAATCGGGCTATCCAGAGTGGGCGGTGGAGATCGCATCTGAGCGCGTGAAGGAAGCTGAAGATTTAGGCGTTGAAGCCACAGTTTCAACGTGTCCTTTCTGTGAGCGCAACCTAACCGATGCTATGACGAAATGCGGCTCTAAGCTGAAAATATACGATGTGACGGAGCTGTTGAATCTGTCTCTCGAATGAGTTGGCTTCCCATATTTGTCGCATCGGCATCGTGGCGTGTCTGGTTAATGATGTGAAACGATATTAGCTGCTAGGTAAAGGATTTGATGGAGAGGGTGTCTCTTGGTGAAGGTTTTCGTTGTTTATGACACGAAGTATGGCAACACGAAGCTTGTGGCAGAGAAGATCGTGGAGGGTTTGAAAGAGGTCGAAGGAATAGAGGTTGCTATTAGCGATGTCGAGGGGGTTGACCTTGCGAAGGTAGCTGGTTCTGATGCGATTTTGATTGGGACGCCGAATCATGTGGGTAGACCTGCTCGCCCTATTACCAAGTTTATCGATCAGTTGGGTGAGCTTGAATTGAAGGCGAAGTGGGTTGCTGTTTTCGACACTTATATGGGGCGAGATTTTGAGAAGGCCGTGAAGAATATGGAGACGCAGTTGGGTGAAAAGGTTCCTAGGCTGAAGCTGATCACTTCTGGTTTGTCAGTGAGGGTTGGGGGAATGGAAGGTCCTATCGTTGAAGGGGAGCTTCCGAAGTGCAAGGATTTCGGGAAGAAAATAACTGCTCAACTTGTGCGGGCTAGATGAGTTCTTCTGTTTTCAGCCATCTTCGTGTTGAGTTGAGTAGGTTTTTGCAGTCGTTGCGGGTGAAGTCGTAGTCATCGGTGTCAGGTTGTAGGTTTTTGAGTTTTGTTGAGTCTTGTTTGAGGTGTTTCATGGCTTGTTCCAGTACTTCGATGTCGTGTGAGGATGGGGTGTTTTCTTTCTCTTTTTGGATGGCTTTGAGCGCTTCGGATGCGAATTGTTCCAGTGCGTTTGGGTCTAGTTGGTCAAGGCTGTGCTTTTTTTTAGAGTATAGTTCGGCGACTTTTTTCTTGAATTCTTTTGATAAGGTGGCCATTTTTGGTTTCTCCTTGTAGTAGAGGCAATGGTGTTGAGGGCTTTTATGTTTTCTGAGTTGATGTCTTTTCACTTCTTGCGATATTTCATGGTTTTCATGAGGGGAGTCTGGGTGGAAAGGTATATTAGTAGACTTTTATACTTGTATATTGGTGGCGTAGTTGACTACAACCATTAAGATGGAGGATGCCAAGAAAGAAAAGCTGGACAAGTTTCTCGCTTCTCTGTTGCTTAAGGAAGGAGTGAAAATAACTCTGCAGGAAGCCGTGGGTTTGATGGTTGATTACGCCTTGGAAAACGAAGAAGACATAGTTAGGAGGCTTAAGGAGTTGCCTGCCTTAGAAGATGATCCCGCATGGAAACGCCTGAAGAATCCGATGCATTGGGGTGTGAAAGACTCTTCGAAGAGGATAGACGAATATCTCTACGGGGGATAATAGCGCCGTGGCTGTGTTTGTCGACACCGGCGTTTTTGTTGCGTTGCGAAACGCTGACGACGAGTTGCATGCTAGAAGTAAGGATTTGATGAGTCGGGCGTTGAAAGGTGATTTCGGCAGAATCTATACATCGGATTATGTGATAGACGAGGCAGTAACCACTGCTTTGGTTAGGACAAGAAGGCATGACCTCGCCGTCGACGTTGGTCGCTACATCATAGATTCTCCGCGGATTACGAAGCTTTGGACGACGAAAGACATTTTCGACGTTGCTTGGGACAAGTTCAAAACGTTCAAGGATCATCCACTGAGTTTTTCAGACTGCATATCGCTGGCGCACGTAAAGAAAAATGGTATAAAGCAGATGATGAGTTTCGACTCGGGTTTCGATGGGCTAGCTGAAAGACTGTATTAGATGCTGAGGTCCTTACCGATTTGTTGATAGAACGGTTTCTAGGCTTTTCAAGCTGAAGCTGGTGTTGCTGCATCCGTTCTTGATTAGCGGTATTGCTTGGCCGCTCCAGTCTGCCTTCTTGATTGCTTCTCCGCCGAGTTTGAGTTCTTGTCCGCAGGCTACTCCTACTGCGCCTTCATAATGGTACTTCTTCATTATTTGGTGGATGCATGAGCCTCCGGGTACTACGTAGACGTCGTAGCCTTTTTTCTCGCCTATTGTTGTGGCTAGGTTGACTTGGCAGTCTTCTGAGCAATGCCCACATTTGTAGGATGGGATGTCTGGGTTGAAGACCGCGTGGCATCGGTTGTCCATGTACTTTCGTGAGCAGTGGGGCAGGAAGAGGGCTCGGTTTTGTGTTTTTTCGAATCGTGCCCGTTCGGAAGCGTTTCTGACCTGAACGTCAACTAGGTCTTCGACTAATTGTAGGGCGTCGGGTACGTCTAAGCCTGTTATTTCGCTTAGGTGAAATTTTTCTGCCAGATGTCTGGCGCTGACGCCTAAGCGCTTGTGGAGTTCTTTTTCTCTGGAGATTCTGGCTAGTTCTCGGAAGAAGGATTTGCTGATTTTTGTTAGGTCGAAGCTGAATCCGTAGGGCATGGGAGTATTCTGATTCAAACGGCATAATAAAGGTGACTACAAGGGTTTGAATTTGTAGGCGATGCGGTCTTCTGCTATTTGATGCGGCACGACTTGGACTGGTAAGCCAACCTTGAGTGTTGTTGGGGTTACGCCTGTGATTTGGGCTAGTAGGCGTGTGCCGTCTTCCAGTTCAGCTACAGCCACGATGTAGGGGGCGTATTTTGCCATGCTGTCCGGTGGATAAGTAATCATGGTGTATGTGAAGAGTTTGCCTCTGGTGGGGGCTTCGTACCATTCGATTTCGGTTGAGCCACATTTACAGTGTTGCCTAGGTGGCAGGTGTTTGGTGCCGCATTTCGGGCATTTTGTGCCCATCAGTTTTCCCTGTTTCAATGCTTTGAGGAATTTTGCTATGAATTCTGTTTCGGGTAGCCATGATACGTAGCCGAATTTCACTTTGCTTTTCACCTCTTGTAGATGTGCACCATGCAGTATTGTCCGGTTTCGCCTACGTTGTGTGTGAGTCCGATTTCGGCGTTGGGCACTTGGCGTTTTCCTGCTTCGCCGCGTAGCTGCCTAGTTATCTCGACGGTCATGGAGACGCCTGTGGCGCCTAATGGATGTCCTTTTGATTTCAGTCCGCCGTCCACGTTGACTGGTACCTTGCCGCCTATGTAGCTTTGTCCTTGTTCGATGTATTTGCCGCCTTCGCCTTTTTTGCAGAAGCCTAGGTCTTCGTAGCTCATGATTTCGGCGATGCTGAAGCAGTCGTGCGTGCACGCGACGTCGATGTCGTTCGGTGCTACAGCTGCCATTTTGTATGCTTGTTCTGCGGCTGTGGTGGTTGCGGCTAGTCCGACTAGGCTGGGTCTCTCAGCTATCATCATGGTGTCTGAGCCTGCGCCTAAGCCTTCCATCCAGACGGGTGTGTCTGTTATTTTTTTGGCTTTTTCTTCGCTGGCTACGATGGCTGCGGCTGCGCCGTCGCTGATGAGGCAGCAGTCGTATAAGTTAAGCGGCTGACAAACGGGCACGGATTTCATTGCTTCTTCTAATGTGACTTCTTTTTGTAGGTGGGCGTAGGGGTTCATGGCGCCGTATTTGTGGCTCTTCACCGATACTGCGGACATTTGCATGCGTGTGGTGCCGAATTCATGCATGTGCCGAGTAGCCATGAGCGCGTAGAAGCCTGGAAACGTGATGCCGAACGGGTATTCCCAGCGTGTGTCTCCAGCTCTCGCCATCCATTCTGTGGCTACTGGCGTGCCGACCCATGTCATTGTTTCTGCGCCTACTACGAGGACTACCTCAGCTAGTCCTGCTTTGATTAATGACCATGCGGTTCGGATGCCTGCGCTTCCCGTGGCGCATGCGGCTTCTACTCGGAATGTGGGTTTGTTGCCCATGCCCACGTACTCGTGGATGAGTGCGCCTGGCGAGCCTTGAGCGGCCCAAACATCTGCGGCGACTCCTACGACTGAAGCGTCTATTTCAGCTGTTGTGAGTTTGGCGTCTTCCAAAGCTGGCTTGACCGCTTCAAAGGCTAGTTCTCTTATTGTGACGTCGGTTCGTTTGCCGAATTTGGCGTGTCCGATGCCAACAACGCCTATTCTACCGGTCAAGTTTGGAGTATCTCCTTGATTGAAAAAGAAATGAAAGGAAAGGTGGTCTTATTTATTTTCCCTTGAATTGCGCTGCTCGTTTCTCGAATATGGCTTTGACGCCTTCTTGAATGTCTTCGCTCTTGTAGCAGATCAGGCAGCTTTCTAGCATCATTTTGTTTCCTTCTTCCATGCCCATCTCCATAGCCCTGCTCAAGATTTTCTTAGCCTCTTTAACCGCAATGGGCGCTCGACTGGCGATTGTGCCCGCTGCCCACATGACAGTTGAATTCAGCTCGTCCGCTGGAACCGTCTTGTTGACCAAGCCGATGCGTTCTGCTTCTTTGGCGTCGATTTGCCCACCTGTGAGTATAAGTTCGGCTGCTTTGCCTTTGCCCACGATTTTTGGTAGCCTAACGGTTCCGCCCCACGCTGGAATCAAGCCTACTGCGACTTCGGGGTTGCCGATGCGGGCGTCTTCAGAAGCTATTCGTAGGTCGCACGCCAAAGCCAGTTCAACGCCGCCGCCCAAAGTGAAACCATTAAGCGCAGCAATCACAGGCTTGTCAAAATTCTCAATCTTGTCGAATAAGCGTTGTCCGGATTCAATGAAGCTCTGAACTCCAGCTGGGTCAAGTTTCTGTGCTTCGCGTAGGTCGGCGCCGACGCTGAAGGCTCTTCCTGCGCCTGTGATGACGGCGACGCGGATTTTTTCGTCTTTGGCTACTTCGTCGAGTAGAGTGTTGAGTTCGTTTATGAGTTCGAGGTTGAGGGCGTTTAAGGCGTCGGGTCGGTTCAGGGTTATGACGCCTATGTTGGCTTCTTCAGGCGCCAAGAAACTTGCTTCCTTGCTATACGTGAGGGTCTTATGAGACACGCACACATCACCAGACCCAATATTACGCTTCAGAGCGTTTTTATCATTTTCCAGAGAGAAGCCGTTCCTTGTCAGCCTCTCATTTCTGACCTTGTTCGCTGCGAGACTCTTAGAGGAAGTGTGCGGGAAGTCTTCTTAATCTGCGAGCTTGAAGCCACCAAAACAACTATAATTTAGCCGTCTTTTGTTATGACTCGCACGGGGAAGTTTGCTTCTTATCGTTGTTCCAATTGTGGAAAGTGCTGTGAGGATACTGAGATGGAGCTTTCAAGTGACGACGTCAGAAGACTAGAGGGAGCGGGTTATCACCGAGACCAGTTTTCGGTTTTGGACAATCTTGTGATTCGACTCATGAACGTTGGCGGATGGTGCTATTTCTACAGTCTCGCTGAGAGGAATTGCCGAGTCTATAGGAAAAGACCCTTGGGATGCTATCTTTATCCGGTTGTGTATCAGGTAAATGAGGGTCCAGTAGCTGATGAATTACGCCTGATGGGACACACGGTTTCAGAACGGGAATTGAGAACAAAAGGAAAAACCCTTGCCAAACTCTTGAAAAAGATGGATAGTGAAAGAAAGTGTGAATAGAACCCTGTTTTTTTTGTCTCTCTCCTCCTCTAATACTTCTGAGCCATTTTGCAAGCTCTGTTAGGATGCCAATTTAGCGACGTCTTCGTAGTTTTGCAGGAACTTATCAATGTATGTCATGCCTGGTGGAATTGCTAAACCATAGTTGACCCTAGTTCTTATGAGCCTGCAACCCTTCCTGATGTGGACAGCGTTGCCAATCACCGAAGTTGATTCAATGCGTACGGGGTTCTCACGGGTTGATTCAACAACAACCTTCCTGCCTAGAATGCTGTCTGACACATGGGCGTAATCTCCAATCTTTGCAGCGTCCATAATCGCTGACCTTTCTACGTTTGCGTGTTCACCGAGGATGCAGAAATTGTCGATGTTTGAATCCGCAATCTTGGAATAATCGCCTATTCTGGGGTATCTACCAATCAGAACGGCGCCATCTAGTGACAACCTATTTTCTTTATATTTTTTAGCAATCTCTTTCCGTCTCTTAACAGACTCCTCGCTGAATCCCTGAACCCAAACGTTTCTGTCCGGTAGAATTCTTTCTTCTAGGACTCTTATGTTCAGCTTTCCATAGAGAACGTCATGCATAGCCTTAAGATAGCTTTCTGGATCTCCGACATCGTACCATACTTTCAGTTCATAACCATAGACGGGAAATCCTTTATCCACTAGGTAAGGAATGAGATCAAAACCGAAATCGAGCCTCCTCCTTTCCTCCATTATCTCCTTTACTTCTTCGCTTTCAACTATCCTTCTCACTTCTGGAGAAAGCAAATAGATGCCAGCGTTGGCAAAATTGCTTGGTGCTCTTTCCGCTGGAGGCTTTTCGACAAACCTCTTAATTCTCAGATCTTTATCTAACTCGGCTATGCCATATTCTTCTACCCTTTGCACCCTCGTTAAGGCAATGGTCATTATTGCCCCCTTTTCCTCATGTCTTTTGACGAAGTCGTTTAGATTGATGTCGAAGAGGCTGTCTCCCTGTACAACAAGGACCGGATCATGGACATCATAGTATTCCACGTTTAGCCTATAAGAATCGGCGCTTCCCAAGTCGTCAAGGTTGGGCTGATGTTTGATGTGCACCCTCGGCTCGATCCTATACTTTGCTGAGAACCCAACCCCTTCTCCATACTGATCGAAAAGGTTCAGATAGTTGGTATAACCGTACTCTCCGAAAATGAAGTCCCTCACACCTTGCTCAGCCAGCGGCGCCATTGAGAATTCGATTAACGGCCTGTTCAAGAACCTAACACAAGGCTTTGATACGTCGTGCGTCAGAGGTCTTAACCTTTTAGCCTGACCACCGACTGGAATAAAACATCTCAGTTTGTCTATATTCACGCTTCAGTTTAAACTGAAACGAGAATTTATATTTATGTCATTTACCGTACGATTCTGCAACCACAACGGTTGAAACGGAACAAAAATTGAAGTCATCAATAAGTTGCGCGCCTCTCTCCTCCTCAATTTGCGCGCGTACATCTTGGCTTATTGAATCACTCAAGCTTTATTATGAAAGAAAAGACTTAAACTCATTGTTTGTTGACAATTGAATCTAAAACAATATGCAATGTGTGAGAGCGCTCGTCAGCTACCACAAAAGGAAGGCGTCGTAAAAGGTTGGTGAAATATAGAATTCCAGAACCACGTCAATGCCTCAACTGTGGCGCAAAAGCATATGCTCGGAAATGGTTCTCAAGCACCACGCCTGGGCGCGACTACGGCGGAGATGTGGTCAAGGTTTCTTGGCAGTGTTCTCAATGCGGGAGACGCTTTGAATCCGTAGAACACCTAGACTCCATCATGATTGAAGTCGACAAACTGCCTGAGATCAGCTACCCAATTACATACCGTGAAGTGGAAGAATGACTTCTTCTGCAACTTCCCAAACGTGCTTGCATGGGCTTGTCAGCTTTTATGGAACAAGGCTTTGACTACGTAACGGAAATGGAAGGGCTAAAGCTGTTTCGAAAATGCCAGCAACTGGTTCAAATCCATCATTTCTTTGGATGATAACGCGAGTTGGTACAATCAGCGCAGATTTCTTTATTCGGTCCGCTGTCTTCATGACCCAGCTTACAAGGTTGATATTCTTCATTATTCGTTACAACATGAAAGTTACAGGGTTCACAGCATCCTTTAGAGTGCGTCGACGCTTGGCTCAAAACTTCTTCGAATATTCTAGCGCGCTCGCTCTGTCTAGCGCTCTCAACCCTACCTTTTTCAGCTATTTCAGCCTTATCTTGAACTTTTCTAGCTTTCTCAGCCCTATCTTTCTCAGTCCTATCAGTCTTCTCTTGGACTTTTCTAGCCGTCTTAGCCCTGTCTCCTTCAGCCTTCTCAGCTTTCTCCTGAACCTTTCTAGCGGTCTTAACCCTATCTTTTTCAACCTTTTCAGCCTTTTCTTGGACTTTTCTAGCTTTCTTAACCCTATCTTTTTCGTTCTTCTCAGCCTTTTCCCTACTCATTTAATCACCCAATCTTATCTTAGTAGAAGAAGGTTTTAAAACCATTGTTTATTGGCAATCAAACTAAGAAGGGTATGCAATATGTGGGCGAGATAGAAAGCGGCAAATATGGTCGGCAGGTAAACATAAACGGCTTGAAAAGAGTCAATTTGTTGACGTTATTGATAATGTAGGTTATGGATTTGGATCGGTTTTCGGTTAGAAAGGAGATTTTGGTAGATGATGCTGGGTGGGGGGACTTTATCTTAGGCGTGGTGATAGGCGTCCTCAAACTTCCAGACCGCAGGTATCTGGAACATAGGATTCCGGTTTCCTCTTTCCAGCCGCCTAATTTTGAGAATAAGCAGTATTTGGATGACGCCGTGAAGATTGCCGATGACCCGCACGCATAAAGACAATTGAAACCAAAATCCCTGCAGAGCTTTTTAATAAGTACTTAGTATAACTGAAAAGAGGGAATTTGAATGGCCAAATGTCCTAACTGCAAGGAAGAGCTCACTAGACCCAAGAAAACATGGAAATACAGCCAATTTACGGTCCAAGCTTACTTATGCAGCAACTGCGGCACAGACTTCAGAGAATACTTCAAGGCGGGAAAACACAGTTTCACCCTGAAAAGGGCAAAGAGAGCTGGAGGCAGATTCGTCAAAGTCCATTTCAAGACTAACTGAATAGCGCACGCTCCTCGCCCGTAAGAAGCCAGAGACAATCGGATAAGCGATCGTAAACCTGCATAATAGAAAACCCCTCACAGCAGGAGGAGCTCGCGTTATGATTTCGTGGCAAGTTTTATTCGGCAGTGAAAGCAATAGGAAATTGAGTGTGAAAAGTACTTGTCGGAAATAGAAAAATCGATTAAAGCCTTCGTGGAGACAGCTTCAGAAAAGGAAAAGAAGCAGTTGAAGTTGCTTCTTGAACATTCAACGGGGAAGATTTCAACCGAAGAGTATTTTAAGGAATCCAAAGCATTGGGGTAGGAAGCACATGATTTCTATACCGCTTGCATTCTCGCTGTTCTAACGAAATCCGTTGTTTCGCTCGAAAAGAAACTAACAGGAATTGAGAGCAAATTAGAGAAACAGGCGGGTTTCTCCGGTGAAAAAAAGGCTTAGAAGATAATGCTCGAAAGCTCTTTCTCCGCTTGCAATGCTATCGCGCTCGTTGGCCTTTCCATTAAAAACACCCAGACAATGATCGAACAATAAACTTTCTAAGAGGGGTGATTCTAGGAAAGGCATAGTCATTCCATACCTTGCTTACAAAAAACAAGTGGCCATGATGCCCAAACGGTCGGGCTCTCCGGGCGCTTCGGTGAATCGCGGCTAATCGCCGACTGCAAAGCGACCTTGAGCCACCCCGCGCGCTATACCGAAAAAAGAGAGGCGGCGCGCGCTCTTGTTCACGCATCTATTTTTCTTCGGCAACCCATGTTTTCACGGCTTCTTCGACAGCTCTGGATAGGTCGCCCTTTTTCCCGCCAAATCTCTCAATCGTCTTGAACCTGAGCTTCTTTTCCAGTTCATCTGACAGCTCTACGCTGATTCGTCCCATTTCAATCATCAACTATTGTCATACACGATTCGCACGTGTTAGACGTTTTTCCAATAAGCAAATTCTCTGACGCCACGCGTCACTTTTGTCTTTGTTGTCATTTTCCATCCACCTTAAATTTGCTTATCCACATAACATGTTATATGCTTACCGACTTATAAGTGTATTGGCGTATTGGTGTAAGCATTTAATCGCTTAAATGCTTAAGTGCTAAAGATATGATCGGTGCGCGACTATTTGGACAATAGGTTTTTTTGGAAAGGCCACTATTGACAATTGAGAGGTGAAATGATAGAAAATGAGTACAAGAGAAGATGCCCGTAGAAAAACGGAATGGAAAAAACAGAGGGGCCATCAAACAAGAAGAACTCGTGGCGGAAAGAAACAGAAAAGAAGGTAATGCGCGCTACGCTAAATTACTAATGCGGGTTGATACAAATAGGAATCAAGGCAAACCAAAAGAGTCAATCAAAAAATGGTAGCTGCCTAGATTTCCAGGCGCCCATGCGCTTGGGTAAAGCGGAATGAAAAAAGGAGATGAGTGCTGCTAGAATTCCTTTGTTATCAGGGCGCGTCGGACTCATATTTTTCGTTTGCTTAAAGCGACTCTGAACTTACTGTGACATTTTGGACACTCGAAGAGACCGATTTCCAGCTGCATTCTCTTGCCTGTCTTGTCGGGTCGTCCAGTCATTTTCCATCTTTTCTTCGGTGAGCCAACTTCTGCTCCACACTTAATGCATTTAGCCATGTAGTTTACTCACTACCGTTCATTGCGTTGCGAACTTGGTGGATAAAAGGTTTATGATGGAAGCGCAGGCATGCACACCGTGCGTGTATTGGAACTTCGCAGTATGGGGCAAAGCTGAAATCTTCAAAAGACTAAGACTTAACTGGGCAATGAAGAAATCGAGGTAATTTGACTGGGGACATTTGGATGATGTCTGTACCCCCGACTGAGTCCGACTTTTTCTGAAACAAGGACAGGCTAGATGAGACAAAACAAGCTGTCATACGGGCGCAGACTAGAGTTCTCGCCGACTGTTTCAGCAGCTGCGCGCCCCTATTGTAGACGTGCTCACATATCTTAATATGCGGCGAAGCGCATTATATCAGCAGGTAGAATTCTCGTAGAGAAGAATACTGACAAAACGGGTTCTGAACGTTCTTTGTCATTTTTTCTTGATCATTCTACTGCAAACAAAATGAGAGGTGAAAGGTATGGAATTAGTAGAAAAGCAGATGAGCACCGCGGCCCAATCGTGGAGCAACAGAGTGGACCGAAGACAGCCGACGAAAACGGATTATTCTTATGAACTGAGAAGCTGGGTGCAACGTGCCATATTAGAAGCGGAAGAGATGAAAGACTTCAGCAAGAAGGGTAAGCTCTTGAGCCTTCTGAAAGATCTTTAGACTTGTCCATGTGTGGATGCCCGCCTGTGTTGGCTTCTTCAGGCGCCAAGAAACTCACTTCCTTGCTAGTGCGCGCTCTTTGCATATGTCGTAGGTTGCTTGTGGGTCTTGGAGGACGGGTGTGTGGAATATGGCTTTGTTGAGTTTGGCTTCACGTCCCTTGAACACTTGTAGCTTGATGGCTGAGGGTTTGCTCTTGGGCACATGCAGCCTCGCCTAAAAGCCGGTAAAAACCCTCTAATTCCCCAGAAGCAGTTTATCACGTTAATCAACACGTTCCTGTACTTCTAAACCTCGGCGATAACGTTTAAGGGACTCCTAAACGTGCTAGTCGCGAAATTTTGCTGAGGCATCTATTTAAACGGAATCTGCATTTTCATGAATAAAACGGGGGCTGAAGGTCGCTTAAGGCAGGTGTTTTTGCGAGGGTTTTTAGGGCGACCTAAACGTTTTCACGGGGGGGGCCTTTCGGCGGTTTAGCTTCCTTTCCGGATAGTGCGCGGATCCATATTTCAGATTCATAACCAATAATAGAAGATCAGATCCATTGAGGAAATTCAGGTGCAATAAATGGGGCATATTAGCAGTTACCGTAGAATGCTCGTTTGGGGCATAGGAACTGTAATGGCTATTGCAGGGGCAGCCAAAATTTCGCTATTGTTGTTCGCGCCTGCAGCTTTCACCCAAGGTGAAAGCCCAACTAACATGTTGTTGTACATATTTCTGTTTTTTGGCGGTGTCGTTGCTATCGTAGTCAATGAAACTGTTTTCAGTGTCAGGAAAACAGGGTTGGAAATAGACAGAGATGAAATAATCAAAGGCGTAGGTGAAAGACATCCGCATACGCCAATGGTTCTGGCCATTTGTCCACAGTGTAAGAAACGAGTTCCCTCTGATTCAAAATACTGCCTAGAATGTGGAGCAGACCTTCAACTCCAGACACCAACACCAAGTGTCCCCTAAACGTAACGGCTTTCTCACTTACGTTCTCTTTACATCCAGCGTGAGCCCTAAAGGTTCTTGCAGACTCGGGCTTATTTCATCGCTTGTCTTTTTCTGTTGGCGCTGGGTATTCATATTGTGAACAGAAAGAAAGGTGTGTTCGATTCTAGGCGGCTTTCGCCCCGGGTTATCTAGCCGCAAAGAAGACAGTTGTAGCTACGAATATCAACGTTGTTGTAATGAATATGTAGCTCAAGTTCCTAGTGGAAACCAGTTCACCGACTAGAGCATCATAACTTGTTGTCAGGTTGCTGTTGTTTGATTTCAGCGAATTATAGTCTGACTCCAATCTATCAAAGTTTGTTTTCAGAGAATCGTAGCTTGCTTGTAAACCGCCATAGTTGTCTGTCAGCTCATCATAAGTAGAATTGAGAGAACTATAGTGTTTTGCCAAGGAATCATAGCTTTTGAAGAGATTATTGTAGTTTGTCGATAATGAATTGTAATCAGCTAGTAAGGCAGTATAATTGACAAACAGCGAATTGTAGTTGGCTAAAAGATTGGTGTAGTTGCCAAGTAGCTCATAGTACGTAGCATTCATAGCAAGATATTCAGGGCAAGGAAGATACTCTGTAATTGTGAAGTCAAATGTTGCATTGATAAACATCGTGCCTCTACCAGCATTCCAAACTTCGAAGTAGACGGTATGGTTTCCTAGTGCAGAATAACTTCCGCTGTTCGGTGGGGAAAAATGAGTGTCAAAGTAATGATTGTAAGTTTGAGAATTGTCAGGGAATGTTCCAAGCAAAATATCATCCCAGAAAATATAGAGATAGTAAACCTCGTAGAAACCAGTACCAGGTAACCCTCTTATTTGTAGAAATATATCTGTATTAACATTGCCTTCAGTAGGATAAACTGCGAAATACGGTTGCGCATTAACCCTAGGCACAGTGAGAACCAAACTCAACAAAACGAAAATTCCAACAAATATTGCTTTCATCGCACTACACCACAAACTCAACTGTAGTCTTCTAAGATTTAAAAGACATGCAGCCTGTGAAGCGCGCGCCATCCACTATCCATGCACACGCGTTAATCGTTTCGCCCTTCATTCTGTTGGTTTTGCTTCTATGATTAGGTTGTTTGCGCGCTCATTTGAGAACCTTTTTTCCTCCGTGTTCGTTGTTCTCATGGTCAATAACAACCCTGTAGTCTTCATGCGTGAAGTAGCACCAACTGCAGTGCCACCTGCCATCCATAGATGTTCTGTAAACCACGAACACAACCACTCGTTGAGAACCTACAAGTTTTCTCCAAATCTTTCTGCAGGCTTAGCCCTTATGATCAACGTGTTATCTTCTTGTTTTGCTTCGACTTGTAGGTCTTTGTTCATGAAGGCTTCAACCAAATCTTTGTATTTGGCGGGTATGGTTAGTTCGTAGCGACTGCACTTGTAAACGGCCTTGTTGAGGTAGCGGGATCTCGTCACTTTGCGCCTGATTCTTACGATGTGGTGTTCGGGGTATGGGTTCATGTTAGTCTTTCTCCGCATTTGGGGCATTTCCAACTCGTGTAGTAAGCGCAGGTGAAGCAGTAATGCACCCCACATTTCTGGCACGTGTAGCATATGCCGTTGATTTCCTTAGCACATTCGCCAGCGCATAACTAGCCAATAGCAAACTCGCCCAACAAACACAGCTCCTAAGACAGCAAAAGCAAGCCCTTAGGCTTCACCGCATTTAACGTTGGTTCCGCAAAAGAGGGGAGAAAGCAGGGAGACAAGAACGAAAGTAATCAACAACAAAGAAGCGGAAGGCGGTCTGGTAAATATAGCGTGCGCGTTTCCGCGACACGCCTAGAGTTCAAATGATGTGCTCGACCGTGCTATCCTGTCGCTGAAAACCTAGACACCTTGGTCATCGAGAACAACAATGGACTCGAATCTGGTTTGTGATTATAGGTCACTAGTCTATATAGGGCAGCTAGGCAATGGAGTGCCGCTCTCAAGTTTGCGCTTTCTTTGGCTTTGTATTTGTCATGTTTAAGAGAGTTGTAGACATACCAAGATGTTTGACAGTTTCCCGAGGAGCAGCTACCCAGGTCTCAAGACAATCGAGGATTTGCTCACAAACATCAGTAATCAACGATGACAGTTTGGGTGAGAACACAGTGAGGTTCTTCTTGACCAAAGGTACGTATCCAAGAAAATCAAAGAAATCGTCTTTGAACCTGCAATATTCGGTATATGCGAAATGACGGCGTTCCTCAAAATCATTCGTTCCGAGAGTGCCCAAAACACAAACCACAACTGTAGATTACCCAAGAAATATTAAAGCAATCGGCTCTTCGGCAGTGACCACTTCTGGTGGCGCAGCTACTCGCCACAACCCATGATGATTAGTCGCATCCTAAAGCAGTTTGCACCCCCGTTTCTTTAAGGTAACGGGAAGATTCTCTGATCAAGCTGTGTGCTAGTAACACGCATATATAGAGAAAACAATCTACTAACGTCGGTAGGATTGCGGAGAAACTGGGGAGTTACCTTTGAATGAAAACAACGCTCTAGTTTCGAAAGTTTCCAAAACCATCAGTGAACTTGAGAATAAAGAAATATTGCGTGATATAGAGCTTACTCAAAAAGCCAAGAACCTGATTATACAATCAAAAGGTGACAAGGAGAGGACAGAAAAACTTCAACTGGGCTTGGACGATATTGAAAAGCGACTTTTAGGTAATCTGCAAACAAGAATTCCCGGATATAGCGAACTCAAAAGTGACAAAGACGCTCTCGATGAAAAGAGAGAGCGAATTAGAACTCAAATAAAGACATGGGAGGGTTTAGCCTTAATCAAAGAAACAAGCGAGTACATAGAAAGAATTCAAGCCTCCGAGGCACAGCTAAAGGAGTTAGACGAGCTTGTTCAAAAGACCAAATCAGCAATAGAGGCTTTTGAGGAACGTGCTGGAAAGCTCTCTAATCTGCCTCCGCAAGTGTGCGAGAACCTGAAGCACCCGGGGAAAAAGAAGAGGCCTGTGCAGGGCAAACGGGGAGAAACGTTTGACCGCTGGTATTGCGACATCTGCAAGAAATTTGTGGATAACCCTATTTAACTGTGCAAGGTGTGCGCGTACGCTCTAAATGAGAATTTTAGCGCGCGCGAAACTCTATTCGGAACACCAGAAGAGATAGACTTTTTTCTGAAGTAGCATACCGCAGATGCCAGTCAGTTTAGAGAGTTTTTCAAGGTCTGCGTTTTCAACCGCCCTTCTGTAGAACTTGCTTCTGCCGCAAGAATCGTGGAAGCTGAATTCCTTCATGAAGCGTGGATGCTTGTTTTCCAAGAAGGTTGTCTTGAGCATGCTTAGCTCTTGGGTGTTCAGATTGGCGAGTTTCCTCAGCACGTATTTTGGGCTGCATAAATAGGTGGCGTTGAAACTTAGTTTATTGAGCACTTCTATGATTCTTAGAGTCTCTCTGACCGGTTTGCTTTCAGCTATTTTGCGCATGCCTGCTCTCTCGAAGAAGGGATTGTACTTGGCCATGACGGCTACTGTTTCCACGTATGGTGTGCCAGCATGCGCTAGGGTCTCTCGGGCGAGTTTGTGACTAGTCCGATTGTCCTATACCTAGGATGAACTACTACTCGGCTGATAATGCTGAGTTTCTCATTCAGCTCTCGCATGCTCATTCTTGGCAGGACCATTCTTCGTCCAAAGCATGCTGCAGGCAGATAAGAATAGACAACTACTCCGCAGAGTTCTTCGCCGCGTTTAAGAGAGAAGATCTTGCAGATGCCTGCTACTTTGTAGCTGCGGTAATGGAAGCCTGCGAGCGATAGTAGTCTTGCCTTGAGCCCTCTAAAACGTGCATTTCTTTAACTAGGGAACATTCTTTGTTGATTTCGTTGGGATAGTATTTGACTTCATTTCTTTGCCTATTCTCTTGCGCACATCACTTAAGGCTCCTCAACAGTGTTCACATCACTTAAGAGCCAACCAAACATATTTTCCCGATGTGACCGATATGCCGAAGACTAGTGTTGAAGAGATCTTCGACAAGTATGCGAAGGGTTATTCTTCTAATGCCTTTGCGCCAACGAGATATGACACTGCACGGGCTGCCATGAGCTTCGCCGACGACATCACATGGCACTTCCTAACCAAATATTTGCCAAAACGCAAATCCATCACGATACTAGACGCAGGCGGCGGAGACGGCTACTGGGCACAAAAGCTAGTAGAACTAGGCTACAAAAACATCGTAATAGCCGACATCTCACAAGGAATGCTAGACGAAGCAGCAAAACGCTTCGCCAAACTCAAAACAAACCACAACGCCACATTCGTAAAGTCTGACATCACCAACATGAAAGAATTCCAAACTGCCCACTTTGATTATGTCTTCTCTCAATATGACGCAGTTTCGCTCTGCATGAAACCAGCCCAAGCCATAAAAGAACTAGCCAGAGTTGCCAAAAAAGGCGCCTACGTAATCGCAAGCTTGGACACCAAATTCAGACGCGTACCCGAACTAATCCAAGCAGGCAAAATAAACGAAGCAGAACAACTGCTCAAAACAAACATATCATACGACTGCGACTTCCCACAACACAACCTCACTTATCAAGAACTAACAGAATACTTCACAATAGCAGGACTAACCGTCATCGAAATCATCGGCGCACCAGTCTTCATGCACCAAGTCGACCAGCAAATCCTACAAAAACTCGAAGCAGACCCAAAAATCCGCAACAAACTACTCAAGATGGAACTCGCCCACTGCACAAACACGTCACTAGTAAACTTCGCAGGACACCTCCAAATAGTACGTCAAAAACCATAACATTGTCAACCCTCTTCTATTCAGCCACGCACCGACGCACACACACCATAGAAGTAGTAGTCAACGTACACGCGGCGCAGACAACTACTTCTAAAGCAGAACCCCCCTTCGGTGTTATTACTCGTTCTAAGCGGAATTTAATAACATCTGAAACAGAAACCGCTCTCACATAATCACGTCCAACATTCAAGTAGTTGTTGTGGTAAACCCTTCAACGTCAACAACAACTTCAAAACAGCCACAGCCCCTTTTCAACGACCACAAACAGTCTGCGCTTCCATGTTCAGCCTGCAACTGTCCAAGCCAACAAAACCATACCGGGCGTTGATGTCACTCGGGAACACTCCTATGACGATGTCCACACAGCTTTCAGCCTGCTAAACCCAACCGCACCAATTGTAGAAGAAGGCGCTAAGCGATTGTTTCCTTCTTCTTTTGAAATTTCTTTTCCCGCAGAGTCCCGTCAACATACGCAAACACCACGCATGCCAACATTAAACTTCACGCTAAACTATGTTGAAGCGCACCACAAACCAAAAGTAAACAGCGCCAGAAACACCATACAGAAACTAAAACAAACCCACAAAAACACACAGAAAAGCCCAACTTCCACCTTGAAAAAATTTTTCTGCACCCATACTAACCCTCACCCAGATCACCACACAGCAACCCTTATATCAAACGAAACCGCCTCAAGAATAAATTGGCTACAAAGCCGTCCGTAACTAAAAAAGGCGGCGTCAACCACGACAAAACGGCGCGTAACGCCTAAGGATGACCATAACGGTTGACCTCCAGATACGGACACAAAAAATGTAGACCCGAAAAAAGCACAGACTCTCTCGGGTCAAAAAAGGGCTTGAACAAATCTTTCCCCAATTCCAGTCTAGCCAAATGCGGCAAAGTTATGGGAAAACAGAACAGTACTCCCAAACAAAGTGCCGAAAAATCATCCAAACAACAAATCCGGTTGATCCTGCCGGACCCTACTGCTATCGGGGTGGGACTAAGACATGCGAGTCGAACGCTTCACAGCCATGAGTGAAGCGTGGCATACGGCTCAGTAACACGTGGCTAACCTACCCTCGAGACAGGGACAACCCCGGGAAACTGGGGCTAATCCCCGATAGATGAGAACACCTGGAACGGGTTCTCGTCCAAAAGGCGCCAGGATCATGCTTCTTGGCGTCGCTCAAGGATGGGGCCGCGTCCGATCAGGCTGTTGGTGAGGTAACGGCTCACCAAACCTATAACCGGTACGGGCCGTGGGAGCGGGAGCCCGGAGATGGGAACTGAGACAAGGTCCCAGGCCCTACGGGGCGCAGCAGTTACGAAAACTTGTCAATGCACGAAAGTGTGAACGGGCTACCCCGAGTGCCGTCCGCTGAGGATGGCTTTTCTCCGCTGTAAGAAAGCGGAGGAATAAGGAGAGGGCAAGTCTGGTGTCAGCCGCCGCGGTAATACCAGCTCTCCGAGTGGTAGGGATGATTATTGGGCTTAAAGCGTCCGTAGCCGGCCTTCCAAGTCTCGTGTTAAATCCAGCGATTCAATCGTTGGACTGCAGGAGATACTGTAAGGCTAGGAGGCGGGAGAAGCCGACGGTATTTTCGGGGTAGGGGTAAAATCCTATAATCCCGGGAAGACCACCAGTGGCGTAGGCGGTCGGCTAGCACGCGCTCGACGGTGAGGGACGAAAGCTGGGGGAGCGAACCGGATTAGATACCCGGGTAGTCCCAGCTGTAAACGATGCGGGCTAGGTGTTGGAGCGGCTACGAGCCGCTCCAGTGCCGCAGGGAAACCATTAAGCCTGCCGCCTGGGGAGTACGGCCGCAAGGCTGAAACTTAAAGGAATTGGCGGGGGAGCACCACAAGGGGTGAAGCTTGCGGTTTAATTGGAGTCAACGCCGGGAACCTTACCGGGCGCGACAGCAGGATGAAAGCCAGATTGAAGGTCTTGCTGGACGAGCTGAGAGGAGGTGCATGGCCGTCGCCAGTTCGTGCCGTGAGGTGTCCTGTTAAGTCAGGCAACGATCGAGACCCACACCCTCTGTTGCTACCGAGGAGTTTTCCAAGGAGCACTCTGAGGGGACTGCCGCCGATAAGGTGGAGGAAGGAGTGGGCCACGGCAGGTCAGTATGCCCCGAATCGCCCGGGCCACACGCGAGCTGCAATGGCTGGGACAGTGGGTTCCGACCCCGAAAGGGGTAGGTAATCCCGAAACCTGGCCTCAGTTTGGATCGAGGGCTGAAACCCGCCCTCGTGAAAATGGAATCCCTAGTAATCGCGCGTCATCAGCGCGCGGTGAATACGTCCCTGCTCCTTGCACACACCGCCCGTCGTTCCACTCGAGTGGGTTTAGGATGAGGCGTGGTCCTTTGTGGCTGTGTCGAATCCTAGGTTCGCGAGAGGGGAAAAGTCGTAACAAGGTGGCCGTAGGGGAACCTGCGGCCGGATCACCTCCTATGTAATCAGCTTTTGGCTGTGTGATTGGGTTGGGGAAAGGTTGGTTCAAGCCCACCATTATTCATTATCGTGTTCTTCGTTTGGTTCGTCAATTTGATAGTTTAGTGTGCTTTAGCGTTACTTAGCGTGACGTAGGGTTACTTAGCGTTATTCTGTGTGATGTGAATTCATGAGTTTGAGGCTGTTGGGTGTGGTGTAGATGGTTAGTATGAGTGCTGAAAATTTTTCTTGCGGTGAAAGTCGGGTTTTTCAGGTTGTGGTTTAGGGTTTGTTGCGGGTTCTGAATGGTGTCTTAGGCTCTGTTTGCTGGTGTTTTAATGGTACTTTCAATGTTGTTAATCGTGACGTTTGCGTATGTTGCCGGTTTTGTGGGAAGAGAGATTTCAAAATAAGAAGGAGACAATCGCTTAGCGCCTTCTTACTATGTTGGAAGTAGTTTTTGGGGCTGTTGACCTTTGGGGCGTGTTAGTGTTGAAGTTGTCTCAGAAACACTAACATCTGATGTTGCTCTGGGTGGGCGGGTTTTGTTTCAGATGTTATTAACTTCCGCTTAGAATGAGTAATAATACCGAGGCGCTTTAGGTTCAGAAGTAGTTGTCTGTGCGGCGTGTACGTTGACTACTACTTCTTGTGTTTGGGTGGGGGTTCTTTTAGTTCGATGATAAGGACGTGTGTGTTTGTGTCTCCGATGTTTTCTCCGATGTGTGCTTGTTCGTCTGACCACAGTGTTTCGCCTTGCTTGAGTTCTCGTGTTGTGGTTTTGCCGTTGGTGAAGGTCATTTTTCGTTTGAATGGGCTGAGCGCGTATAGTAGGAAGTCTTTGTGGTGGTGGAGTTTTGTTTTGTCGCCGGGTTCGTCTTTGTAGTCGTAGACTCGTACGCGGTTGTTTTCGAAGATAACTTTGTACTTATCATGGTCGGTTTTTGCTGGGTCTATTGCATGTGCAGTTAGCTCGTCTTTGGTAGTGAACGGGGTTACTCCTTTCATAACGCCGAAGCCTTTTTTCCTGATTTTCTTGATGGCTGTTTCCATGGCTTTGTCCTCTTTGACGTTCTTGCTTTGATCAACTCCTTTGTTAAGTGGCTAGGAGTTATTTCTTTGGTTTTTCGATTCGTGTTCTTCCTTGCCGCTTGTCGCATCTTTCTAGGGCTTCCATTATTTTTGAGTAGCTTTCTAGGCTGCATCTCCAGCCTTGGAGGGTCATTTCGTTTATGGCTTGTTTTGCTCTTTCTTTTGTAATCAGCCCGTGACAGACAGCTCTCATCAGGATACAAGGTGTGCCTACATACGATATTGCGAATATCCGTGCGGTTTTTCTTGCTACCTCATCGTCGATAACTGCTATGCCGTTTTGTTCTCGTGCAATGACTAGGACTTCTGCATCGGTTATGTGGAGCCCTTTTGTCTCCAGTAGACTTGCGAGGAGTCTCTTGTTCTTGACTTCGGTAACTTTGAAAACGTGGTCAGTGAACATTTTGTCCAGAATGATGGCGTCTGGAATACCTTTGCGCTTTCCTTTGTCTACGACTTCTCTTTTGACGTGTGGTGAAGTTAGTTTTTCATCTTTTAATTGTTCGAGGATCTTTGCTAGTCCGACTTTGGTTATGTAGATTAATGGTGTGGCGTTGAAGACGAGTGGCTTCACTCGGAGTCCGCCACAGTGGCTTCTTTTAGTTCTTTTTCGATCTCTTCAGGTGTGTACCTGACCCATTCTACGTTGCGTTGTTTCACTAGGTCAGCGAGTTCCCAGAGTGAGAGTTTGGCCATTTCTGCGGCTTTGGCAAACGTTACTTTTCCGTTTCGTAACAGTTCTAGAGCAGTTTGTTTTCTCCATTCCTCGATTCCCATTTCGAGGAGTGTTCTAACCACTGTGGCTTTGTCGAGTTTCATGCGGTCAACTGCTTCTAGAATTTCTTTCTCAATCTCTTCAGGTATCCTTACTGCCAGTGGCTTGAGTGTCAAAGGGTTCACCGTATACAAATGATACCAAATGCATACATAAATACGTTGTGATAGGGTTTCTTTGTTGGCGGGCTACCGCATCACGATTGACTTGGCTTTGGTTAAAAGGTCCTCGGCAAACCGCAGGTTCTCTTTGAGTTCTTGAGGTTGAAGGTTTTGCTAGGCTGGTATTGTTTTCCGAAATGTATTTCGGTTTTCCGAAAATAGAATCTTGCGGCATAACCTAAGGTGTCAATTCTTTGTCTGGCTCGGCGGGTTGTGTTTTTTCCACAGGTATAAGCCGTACATGGCTACGGCTATGATGAAGCTGATTGTGCAGATTGTGTAGATTTCGAAGTATCGGAACGTGCTTGGGTTGAGGAGTGGGTTCTGGTCTAGTGGGTAGAAGGGTTGGATGTCGGTGTAGAGGTAGGCGTCTAGTAGGATGTGTGAGTAGATGCCGATCAATGCGCCAGCTAGGATTCTTTGAAATGATTGTTTTTGGCTTAGCTTTAGAAGAGACATTATGTTTTCTATGGGTTTCCGCAGTATGAACGTGAGTGTTGTGAGTAGCAGTGCTAGTAGTGTGCCTCCGATTAGGGTGTGTAGGAAGCCGTGGAGAGGGTAGGGCAAGTTGAAATATAGTATGATCATGGGTTCTATGTCGGGTGCGATGCTTCCTAGTAGGAGGGCTGGCAGATACACGTAGGATAATAGGGTTAGGGCAAGGATGGATGCGGGACCTAGGTGGAATGGAGTAAAAGGCATACGATATACAGAAAGCTTGTGCAGTGTTAAAAGCCTTGTCGCTGCTTTGTTTTTCTAGCATTGAACTATAGTTTGCGGGAAGGGCTGTGTGAAAGAAGAAGGCAACTGACCCTTAAGGTCGTCTTCTGCCATGTTGGAGCTAGTTTTGCGGCTGTGGCTGTATGGATGTCGTCATCAGTATGTTCCTAGTGACATCAACGCCCCGAATATTGTGGCTGCGGGCAGTAGCTTGGACAGTTGCAGTTGGACACGCAGGCGCAGGCTGTTTGTGGGGGTTTCTGTTTCAGATGTTATTAACTTCCGCTTAGAACAAGTAATAATACCGAGTGGTTTTTTGTTTAGAAGTAGTCTGCGCTGCGTGTCTGTTGACTTCTACCAGAATCCCTCTTAAGTTGCACTCAGCCCAAATCGGTGATCAGATGTATCGCTTTATATTTTGTAGTAGCCTTGATATGACTCGCCAGATTTCGTGAACGAAATAAGAGAAGGCATATTCCATTCTCTTGAGGTGATCTCCCCACCCTGCCCATACCTTGAATGAGCCGCCTCTTGGCTATCTTGCTATACTGAGTGTGCTTTCCTTCAGCTATCTCCAGAAGACTCGGCTGGGGAAACGGAGGGTTAGGAATTATCAGGAGTCTCAGATCCTTAATCGATATCCCTTCCCAGTAAACGTTGGAAGAAGTCAGCAGAATGGGATTTGGGTGACACACGAATTTCCTATAGACATTAAGCCTCTCTGTGTAATGAAGACCTGACCCTATCGTCATGACTCTGTTTCCCAGTTTCCGTGAGAGTGCTTTGTCCCATTTGAGACACATCGAATTGCTGTTAACAAGAATCAAGGTTCGCAGTCTTGTATTTTTCAGCAAGAATACTACTAGATTCTTCTTCTCACCATTCGAATTGCATGAGATGTAACGATATGCAACATTCTTTTTCGGTACGAAGTCGTTCTGGCTGTCGCCTATATTTTGAACCATTTCATTTGGGATATTACAGTAGAACTGAAGTTCCTTCGGATCCAAAAGAGTCGCAGAAAAAAGAAATAATTTTCCCTTGGGTACAAGTCCTCTTCTGTCAGGGTCAGCAAGCAGAAACTTCAGGTCACAAGTAGTATCACAAACAATGCAGAAACCACGCCATTGAGATAAGGTTTTCAGAATTTGCGTAACACTACTTTTATACTTGCTTTCAATCATCCCCTCGAGTATATCATGGGCACTTTCAGCACTTAGTTCTTTTGTGGTATAACCTTCACCTTTTTCCAGAGAGGATACGATAGCCTCGTAAAGCGGTTCTCCTTTTTCCAAGTGAATGGACTTGACGATGTCTCTGTCCAACTCGATCGCGGATCGTAGGTTGTGAGCTTCATCAATAAACGCAAATTCATAGTCATGCCTCTTCTTGACATAGGCGCCAACATTGATTACTGGCGGAGACTCTTCTGATCTGCAATTGACTTCGGCTAGCTCTTTCTGAAATTCGAATCTGAGTTCGTTGTTAGGAGTTACAATACACGTTGATATGTCATGATCATGGAAATAAGATGCACAGAGGGCGATTACATGTGTCTTTCCAGATGCTGGAGGTGCTGTGAAAGTAACAACTTTGAATTCAGGGCGGGTAATTGCGTAATGAATTTGTTTAAGAAGCTCCTTTTGAGAGTGCAAAAAAGAGCCATGCTTCTGACATTTTTTCGAATAAACCTGAAGTGCTTGTAACCAACTTCTAAATGGAGGAAGTCGAATAGTCGATAGTTTATATGAAGAAGATTCGTTGCCTGATTTTTTCATCTTTTGGGACACCAAATCTGTTCCAGTAGTAAGCATAAGACTGAAGGTAATAGAGCGGAGATGGTAATCTAGTCATGTGTCCGCTTGCTCGTCCCATCATAGACAAAGCGAATACGTGATTCACAATATCGGAACTTTCCCATGTCTTGCCTTTCCTTTTCTTGATTAGAAGTCTGATTGGCATCGGGCACCCACGCTTGGTTGCATCTTTCTCTATTGTCTTACCTGTAAGCAGGAAAAAGGTGTCATCATCAGACTTCAATGCAACGCCTTGGGGAGCGCTTTCATAGGCTTCGATTGGTGGTCTTTCACGTACAGAAACAATCTTGCCAAACCTAGGCGCTTTTCTAGGCAGCCATGTTTCAAAGAATCGAACGTAATCTTGATCGTCTATCTCTGCGATGCAGTATTCAACTTTCTTGCCCGTGCTTCCTAAAATGCCTTCTAGCTTCTCAAAAATATTGAATCGATCATATGAAAGAACGTAGAGAATCCGACCGTAGTCTTCATTTAAGCCCAGTAGTTCTTGAGCTAGGTTTTCGAAGTCCGTTGGTTGTACTGGGTCGAACTGCTTCAGCAACGCGCCTCTGCCGTCAAGTGCTAAAGCGAATATAGCTTGTTTTCCAGAGTATGGATTGGAGTAACTATGGATTCCCACCGTGCATGGAATGTTTTCTTGGTCAGGAAGTAGCCAAGGGTCACCTCCGAACTTAAGGTTAATCTCCATAACCAACGCCATTACAGAGTCTTCATTCGCATGTTCTTCAGTAACATGTTGATGGATTATTCCTAATGAATTCTGGAGTATCTCCTTGCATCTGTCGTATTTTTCATCTCCTTCGCCTGTGTCGCTTCCTATAGTGATCACTGCGTCATAACCAGAGTAATCAGTTCTGTCAAAATCCAGTGTCCCATAGTCAAAACTCAACTCAGAATTGTTCCTGAGTTTGAATTCCTTTGCAAGCGCGGTCAAGAAGACCTTGATCTTCTGCGACCTATCAGGTCCGCAGACTAGTGCACGAATGTTTTCGATTGGTCTTGCGAATGAGAGCTTCTTGTCTGTATAACTATGATAGAAGTTTACGTCATACGGTGTCTTTATCAACATATCCTTATTTCCAAACTTGAGTTTCAACTCAGCTGGCTTGGAAACAAGTGAGGTCACATCCATCGCTTCGGTTGAGATCTCCACGAGTTTTGGATAGATCTCAGGAAGGTATGTTCGAAGCATTCGATCCACTTCAAGCAGAACCCCATAAATCTTTTGCAGCTGGTTCTTGCAGTCGGGATGGATCACTCCCCAAACCTGCGTTCTCTGCCAACGAGGTATTCGCTTCTCCAGATCACTGAATGTGTGTCCAATTGACAACACTTCTGGAACATGGTACTGTATTCGCTTCGTGTCCAGTCCGATTTCGTATACAACTAAGGGCTGCTTTGGATCAAGTTCTTGGACGCCATAGGTATCGCGCAAGTATTCGACATGAGACGCTGTAGAACCTGGTGTTATGTCGCATGCACGGTGCTGCCAGGTTACCTCCTTGATTTCCTTAACACTTGGCCCTGGATAACTAATGACCTCGGCAACTTTACCCCTCAGCAGGAAATTCACGTAATCGACGAATTCCTTCGGTGGATTGTAGAAATCCGCATTGGTCTTTCTTGTCAATTCGTAATACTTCATTAGACTCTTGATTTCGTTGAGCAAGTTCTTATGAGATCTCAGTTCAGTTTCACGGTTGAGTACAAAGACAGGCAAATTATTGAATTCATGAAGCCCTCGATAGTACTTTTTCGAATCTATAATACCGGTCTTCTCTATAAGATCTGCATCAAAGTAGGGTTCGTCGCGGAGTATGTAAGGAGCTTCCGGGTGAAACTTGTAATATTCAGAGGAAAGCATTGTGAGAGCTATGTCTGCGAGTCTATTCACCAAAAGTCGGTATTGATCGAACTGATCCAATCCCACAGAAGAACTGCCAGCGTCGACTAGCGTGACGTTAAACCTACCAACTTCAGGAATCTCGGCAACGTGTCCAGTAAGTTTGGAGATAGGAGACAACGACATAATTTGCTGTCCGCTTGAGACAGAAGGCTTTCTTTCCCGATACAGGATTTGCTTCGCAACAATACCGAGGATCTGATACTGCTGTGGCTTGTTAATTGGTTTGGGGTCAATGCTGGGCGTGTACCAACATACTGGAAGAGGCTCGTGCCTTGTCAACGGAAACAGATTTGCATGATACATTTACGATGCCCCCCATTGAGAGAACAAATCGTTGATTCTAGAGACAACTTTGTCCGATTTCAGAAACTCAACTCGCTCACGCAATTTCTGATTGAACATGCGTCTATTAATGTATCTTTTGAAGCGGTTGTCTGTTAATACCGCGACTCCAAAGTCTGCAGGGCTTCTGATGATTCTGCCTATGCCTTGTTGAAGCCGAATCAACATTCTCCGTTCGAAGTATGGATAGTTCAGTGCATGGCCTACGTGCGGACGAATGAATGGAGGTGAGATTATGATAGCCAGACCTAACTTCTTGATGTTGATTCCCTCCCACAAGGTCGAAGAAGCAGAAGCCAATGATATTTTCTTCTTGCTAGCTATCTCTTCAATTACATCACTATCCTGCAGTGAAACGTCTATGAAAAAAAGCTTGTCCGAAGGAAATTTCTTCGAGAGGATATTATAGGCCGATCTCTGGTCCCTGTAGTTCTTAAAGAGCACGAGTGCCCTCTCTTTTCGGTTCTCGAGTATGTCCGTCGTCAGACCAATGGCTTTTTCAAAGTAACTCTGTTGCCTAGTGTCGCCTATATTGTCGACTATTATAATTGCGAGTTTTCGAAACCAGTTATCGATCTCTGGATAATGAGAGTCCTTTGGAGGTGCAATTTCAAGTCTAATGCTATCGTAGTCTCTCAGAGTGCAGGAATTAGCGTGCAGATTCACATCGCCGGGTGTCGCCGTAACAAAGATCACTCTGCTGTCATTGAAACGGTTACGAATAATATACTCAACTATGTCGTCCCTTCTTGAGATTAGTTCGCTCGAATCCCAATCTTGAGGATCATAAAAATCCTTTCTGACATAGAACTGGTATTTGCTTGATTCCTTACATCTTCGTATGAAATAGTAGATGCTCCAACACATTGAACGCTTGGGTTCTGAAAGCCTCATGATCTCTTGCTTAAGTTGTTCTTCATTCTTGCTGTTGACAAGTTCTGCTAAACGCTTTATGTACTCTATAGTTATGATTCCTTCCTTGTCTTCTGGATTCACGCATCGTTCGAAGATTTCGCTAAAAAGGTTCAGGAAACCCTGAACCATGACGGAGAGTGATGGCTGTTGTATCCCTTCCTCATAGAAAATTCTAACAGGCGCATAGTGTATGATGATCTGATATGCTTGTTCCTTCGTATTTTCAAAGCTGTGGGAATCGTCCAAAACTATAATGTCGTACTTCCTATTTGCTGACGCCAAAAGAAACTTTGAGAAATTCGTGACAACCAGATTGGAGGTTTTATAATTTTTTTCGGATTGGATTACGGCGCAGTCTACACCCTTTGGTTTGCAGAGTTCCTCCTTAAGCTCTCCACAGCACCAATTCTGAGCTTTTGAATCTAAAACGGGGCAGTCATACTCCTGAATCCCATAGATGAGAACTGGCTGCGATTTTCTCTGAAACTGTCTTATCTCAGAATTCACACGCCTCTGTGCTTGTTTCGTTGCTGTTAAAACAAGTGCACTCCTCCCATTATCTGATACGTCAGCAACGATAGGAGCATACACCAGTGTTTTACCTGCCCCTGTCGGTAGATCAATTACTACATCTGCGCCGTTGTTGATGCTTTCAACCGCACCCTTTATACAGGCTACTTGATACTCCCGATGCTCCACTTTCTGATACCGTTCAAGAACCGACTGTAGGCTAAGGTTAAGATTTTGATTATTGCCCAAGCCAGTTTTCCCTCTGCGCTAGATTACAAACGGTATCCTTGATTTGTGCTTATTTCAGTTGCGCTCGTTTCGTGCAAGCGAATTGAGTTTATGATTTTCGCAGTCGCTTGATTGAAAAATCACCTCTGGGCTGAGTTTTGCCTTTCGGTCGTGCCATGGTCGTGAGTCTTAGCCTCCATCTCACATCAGCTGCAATAGATAACCCAAGTCCTTGAAGAGCACAAGGTGAGTCTCGTTGCCAGTGGATGCTTCAGATATTTAGATGCAACTGTAGAAAAACTATTCAAGTAGCGTTTTACAAATCCGACTGATAGAGAAGGTCGAATTATGCAAGAACTGACAGCAATGGTAGGTACCCTCGAGTTCGAAATCTTGTCTCATAAGGTCCTGAATCGCATAATTGATGATCACAATGCGCGTGTTAATCTTCAAGCGAAGCCTCCTACGGACGACGACGTTGACGTGTTAGGATCTATGCTACTTCACGGGCATGTTGGGTGTTACCTTCCGACAGCCTTTTTTTATGCCTCTTTCAAACTACTGTTTCCATCATTTAACCTTGACGCCAAAGTCGTCAGGAAAATCAAGAAATCGAGAAATCACTCTGAGATTGAGTGGCAGACGATGACCGCGGCGAATACGATATCAGCTGTGTGTCAGGATTTTCACCAAGTCCTTTTTGGAGAATATCCGAAATGCAATCAATGTAGCCAAAGCGAGCATTTCTCAGCGCTTGGGCGGTTCTGGTCACGGCAGCGGAAGAAAGGGAAAAGCAAGGTTGAAAAGGAGATTCTGGACATCTCTTTGCTGAAGCTGAGAGCTTATGAAGATATTCATAGGGGCAGGATAGGGAAAGCGATTGCGAAATTACTTAAATTGTCGCGATGTCTAAAATCTAAAGGTAGCGAAAGGGGCTCAGAATTTTATGAAGCTTTGAGTTTGAGATACAAGGCTCTCAATTCTGATTCCTCTCAAAAGGCTAGAGAATATCTCCTTAGAGAAAGTTTGATGCTGAGGAAAATCAACCTCGAAGCGGAGGCAAGTCGCGCTTTGGCAGATTATTTCCGTGTTCTGGCTGAGGTCGAACCAAGCAGTTATCGATGTGCACTCTACGATTTTTTTGCATATGCATTACGAAAGAGGGACGTATTCGGCTGTATTGCTTATGCATGGGATCTTTTTGAATATCATAAGCATTTGATGTGCCACTATGCCCTGTTAAACGATGACGCATCGGCTTTGAGGCATGCTGACACAGCAGAAAAACTTGCGATAGAATTCAACATGAAAGACGAACTTGAAGAGATCAAGAGCATATCATCTCTTTTGAGGCGAAACGACAATGGGAGATCCTCCCAAAGAAGGCTTAGAAAACTCCACATTGACGAGGGTTATACAGGGGAATTAGATGATACTATGTTGTACTACATGTCTCTCAAGACATCCGATTTTAGAATCAAGTCTCAGATTCTGCACAAGATTTCCAAGAATTTGCTGAGACATAAAGAGGCTGAAATAGGCCGCTACTATTCATTCCTTGCTGAAATCTGTGACTACATACCGTTAAGCAAGGCCCATCGTCGTCAGGACATTCTCAGACTGAAAGGTATAGCCGCAAAGTATCGTTTCGAAGACCTTGCTGGGGCTGAGATCCACAAGGAGCTGGTAGAAGTCTTACTCAGCTTGTCTGAAGACCCCGGCTCCATCAAGAAATCCGATCTTAAGGAAATAGAGAAGAAGCTGAAGACCATCAATAATCAATGTAAATCATTACTTAATGACGAATTAATGTCAAACGTCGTAGAAACTACGTCATCTATTGTTTCCGAGCTAAAACATTACTTGTCTCTTTCCCAAAGTGAATCTATAAAAATCGCTGATGTTGCTTACCGGTTGATTCGAGTGTACGAAGAGAGAGTTCCTGGGCTACTGAAATATATGGAATATCCGGAGCTGGTCGAGCTCTTATGTGAAGGCACAGCGATGTTCAAGCCGCTTCTAACAGACCTAGCATCTCCGATCGCGGCGCAGAGAATACAAGGCAAAACAAGCTACATCAAAGGTTTGTCGTTGGAACAGGATCTGTATTCCGCAGCTGTCAAAGGTCTTTGGAAGAAAATAGCTCCTTTGAAACAATTCGAAACGGTTTTCCCACGACTCAGAGATAGGGAAGGCACTAGGGAAAAAGACTTGGTATTGCATCTTAAATCTGAAAAGGAAGAAGCCATCGCTATCTTCACAGCCAAGAATCACAAACGACCGTGTGGGATTGGTCTGGTTGATGAATTTAGGACAGTTGTTGAAGAAGAGAAAAGGTTGCGGGGAAAAGACGTTTTTGGTTTCTTTGTTGCAAGAGCCTTCAGCCGTAAGGCAATAGAAAGATGTAAGAGTTATGGAATATATCATTACACGATTGCGGAAATGCAAGATCTTGCAAAGGGGCTTCAATGAACAATTATCCCAAGTGGGTCAACAAGCTCAAATGCCTAAAGAATGTTTTTGATCTGCTCGTGCATTGTTTACGCCAAAATGCTAGACCCTGCAGCTGTTGATTTCAAACCAGCTTGGCTTTCATGCTGGAATCGAGGTTCATCACCAGATTCCATCAGACCGTTAAGCGGTTTGCCGCTGCCCACCCAGCCTAGGACAGCTACAAGTGGTATATTACGCGTGCGAACACAACACGTGCGCGCACAGAATAGACGAAACTGCTTAAAGCGAAGCAAGAAGCAAAACACCATAGTCTTGCATATTCATCAACTTATGAACACAGTAGCGTTCTGTTTTTAGTACATGGTGTTCTAGTGCATGGCATTAAGTCTCCCTTAGGCTATATTACTGGTTTGAAAGATGGAGTGTTACATGTGATGAATGACACTAAGATTCATGCTTTGATGGTTGCGTCAATTATCATGTCTTTGGCAGTTATTGCAGCAGTTGTTCCAGACTATCCTATCCAATCTGAAGCTCGGCTGAACTCGTTCACTTCTTATGAGGAGCTCAGAGACTTTGTCGCTGCAAGCACGCAGTATCAGAGCCAATATTACCTTGAAGGTTCGAGGCAACAGTGGAATTTCTTCGGTTCGACAACAATGCAAGCGAAAAGCGAGGACTCATCCATGCTTCCTCAATACTCAACAACGAATGTTCAAGTTGCAGGCGTGGACGAAGCCGACATAGTCAAGACTGATGGCACATACATTTACGTCATCTCAAACCAAAGCATAGTCATATTGAAGGCTTACCCGCCTGAAAACATCGAAATCCTCTCCCGCATCAGGTCTAACGGTGGCATAAGAGGCATCTTCATAAACGATGACAAACTCGCCATGTTCGAAGACACAAGCTACTACAACGAGTACAGAACAATGATTGAGCCCGGCTTCTACTACCCATACACACAGAAGACTACGATTAAAGTCTACGACATAGGCGACAGGGCAAATCCAACGTTGACCCGAAACATCTCAGTAGAAGGCAGCTACCTCAACAGCCGCATGATAGGCAACTACGTCTACGTCTTGGCCAACCAACCAATCTACATAACAGAAAACGAAGTCACGGTCCCAACAATAACTTACCCAGACCGAACCGAAGAAATCCCCGCAACTGAGATCTACTACTCAAACGTCACAGACAGCTTCAGCAACTACCTCAACGTGTTCGCCGTGAACATTCTCAACGATCAGCAAGAACCCACGCACAAGACTTTCCTGCTGGGATGGGCAAGCACCATGTACGTTTCCCCGGGCAACATCTACGTAACCTACTCCTCCTACCAAAACCAGGGTGAAGCCACAAAAATCCATCGAATACGCATAGACGAAGGAGAAATAGACTACCAAGCAAGCGGCGAGGTGCCCGGCTACGTGCTCAACCAGTTCAGCATGGACGAACACAACGGCTACTTCCGAATAGCCACCACAGAAGGCCAAGTATGGGCAAGAGGCGAATCCGCATCACGAAACAACGTGTACATCCTAGACATGGAACTAGACACGGTTGGAGCGCTTGAAGACTTGGCGCCGGGCGAAACCATCTACTCCGCCCGCTTCATGGGCAACCGATGCTACCTAGTCACCTTCAAGAAAATTGACCCACTCTTCGTCATAGACCTCAGCAACCCAACCAGCCCACAAGTTCTCGGTCAACTCAAAATCACCGGCTACTCCGACTACCTGCACCCCTACGACGAAACCCACATAATAGGCATAGGCAAAGAAACCATTGAAGGCGAAGGCGGCAACTTCGCATGGTACCAAGGAATAAAAATCAGCCTCTTCGACGTCAGTGATGTTTCAACGCCGAGAGAAGTCGCCAAATACGAAATAGGAGACAGAGGCACAGACTCGCCAATTCTGCGAGACCACAAAGCCTTCCTATTCGACAGAGAGAAAAACCTGCTCGTCATACCCGTCACTGTGGCAGAAATCGACCCGTCAAAGTACCCCGGCGAACTTCCACCATGGGCTTACGGCGACTTCGTGTGGGACGGAGCCTACGTCTTCAACATCTCCCTCGAACAAGGACTAGAACTCAAAGGCACAATAACCCACCTGAGCGACAACTCGGATCTACTCAAAAGCGGATACTATTATCAGTCGCCCTACTCAATACAGCGCTCACTTTACATAGACAACGTCCTCTACACAGTTTCAGAGATGAAAATCGAAATGAACTCCCTAACTGACCTCAGCCCAATCGGCGAAATAGCCTTAGGCGCATAAAAGGAGCACAGGGGCAACATGGCTTTAAGCGACTTCGTCAGACTCGTTGAAGACTTTGCCCAAATAGCTGTCACCGTACTCTTAGCCTACGTAGCCTACAAGATCGCTGTTCTCGTTGACTCTGTGAACGCCAAGATCAAAGCCGAAAAACCCGCTTAATCAGCAGACAACCATCATCCCATTGTCTCTTTCTTTTTGTCTGTTCATGGAGCTGCGCCGTTTTACCGACTGATTTAAGAGCCTCTAACATCAGATTTAGGAGGGTTCAAAACGGTAACAACCGTGGTCCATGATGGTCCTAAACCTACACCGCATGCAGTTGCCCCGCGAAGTCGTCGTTGGAAACGGCACACTCGACCAGATTGGCCCAATATGTAAGCGGCTGGGCTTCTCCAAATCCGCCATGATCGTTATGGGTCCAAAAACCATGGAAGTTGCTGGACGCAAAGTCATGGACATGCTTAAGGACGCAGGACTAAAAATCGACCATCTCGTGGTCACCTCCTGCAACATCAAAGACATTGTCTTTGTCGAAGACAAGATTGAAGAGTTAAAACCTCAAGTGGTTCTGGGCATAGGCGGCGGCACAAAAATCGACGTGGCAAAAATCAGCGCGTCACACAAGGAAACTCCATTCATAAGCGTGCCCACAACAGCCTCGCATGACGGCATCGCTAGTCCGCTTGTGTCGCTGAAAGGACTGGATAAACCGTATTCGTTGATGGCGCAGTCGCCCATGGCTATCGTAGCCGACACAAACATCATCATCAACTCATCTTATCGCTTTACGGCGAGCGGATGCGCCGACGTCATATCAAAACTCACATCAGTACGCGACTGGAGACTTGCCCACGAAGTCAAAGATGAGTATTATGGCGAGTACGCCGCTGACCTCGCCTCGATGAGTGCTCGACTCATGATCAAGAACGCTCGCCTACTGAAAACCAACATGGAAGAAGGTTTGCGTGTACTGCTTGAGGCGTTGATCAGCTGCGGCGTAGCCATGAGCATAGCTGGCAGCAGTCGTCCCTGCAGCGGTTCAGAGCATTTGTTCGGTCACGCGCTGGATCAAGTGGCGCCTAAACCTGCTCTGCACGGTGAACAGTGTGGTGTGGGCACGATTATGATGGCGCGGCTGCACAACATCAACTGGAGACAGGTAAGAGACACGTTGAAGCGTGTGGAGGCGCCCACAACCGCAGAGGAATTAGGTGTTGAACCCGACCACATTGTGGAATCCTTGATTCGTGCGGCTGAAATTCGTCCTGATCGTTACACTATTCTTGATGAACGCACTTTGACACCTGAAACTGCTAAGAGCTTAGCCAAGACAACGGGCGTGATTTGACAGCCTTACGGGTACAGCGTAAGCAGCACTGGCACGATTAGCAGCGCTGTCATGTTTGTCAGCTTCATGAATATGTTGAGCGATGGACCTGCAACGTCTTTTAACGGGTCACCGACTGTGTCTCCTGTCACAGCGGCTGCGTGTGTCGGCGTGCCCTTCATCCAGAATTTCTGTTCGATCAGTTTCTTGGCGTTGTCCCAAATGCCTCCGCCAAAGGTGAAGAACGGAGACAGCAGAGCAGAAGTGGCCAATGCGCCGAGCAGCATGGCGCCCAAAGCGTATTTTCCCCACGATCCAAACGCGAACCCTACTATTATTGGGGAGGCGACTGCCAGCAGTCCAGGCGCAATCATCTGTTTCAAAGCGTTTTTTGTACCTATATCCACGCATCGAGCGTAGTCGGGCTTAGCTTTTCCTTCAATGATGCTTGGGTTTTCGCGAAGTTGTCGTCTGACTTCATCCACCATTAGGTAAGCTGTTTTCCCAGTGGCTCCGATGGCTAGCGAAGAGAACAGGAACGGAAGCATCGCGCCGAGTAGAAGTCCAACGATTATGATAGGGTTTAGGAGTCCTAGGCTCATTTCATAAAGTCTGACGTTCTCGGCGTATGCAAGGAATATGACCACTGTTGAAACCGTGCCTGACGCCGTGGCAAACGCTTTAGTGTACGCTTTGGTTGTGTTTCCAGTGGTGTCCAGTTCTTCGAGTGAGCCGCCGTCCGATGGACGTGACTGAGCCATTTCTGATATGCCCAGTGCGTTGTCGCTTATTGGACCGAAGGCGTCGCTGGACATGATTATGCCTATGGCTAGGTCAGTGCCTATGTTGGCGGCTACTATGCCGTAGAGTGGAGGCATTGAGCCGTCTGTTATGAAATACGAGAACAAGATGGCTGTCAAGACTGATATGAAGGGCAGGATGGGGCTTTGAAGCGCGTAGGATAAGCCAGTTAAAATGTTAATGGCTGCTCCCCGTTCCGAAGATTCAGCTACGTTCTTGACTGGTTTGCTGTTTATGCCTATGTAATACTGCACTGCTATTCCCACTGCAAGGCTGGCTGCCAGTCCGCTTACAGCAGCATAGAATATGGTTAGGTTGTTTAGGAGGATTGTTGATGCGAGGAATGCGCCAATTATACTTACAGCCGACGAAGTTAGCAGGCCCACGTTGAATGACATGATGGGCTTTGTTTTCTTGTATCCTCTTATGACGAACACTCCGACTATTGTGGCTATTACGCCTGTGGCTCCGAGCATGAGCGGAAACATGAAGGCGTTAATGCCGTAACCTAATGGTATGAGCAAAGTTGCTCCCAAAATCATGGCTGTTATGTAGTCGTCACTTATGGATTCGAACAGATCGCTGCCTCGACCCGCACAGTCACCCACATTATCTCCCACAAGATCCGCAATTACCGCTGGGTTGCGCGGGTCATCTTCGGGAATCCGCTGCTCAATCTTGCCAACTAGATCAGCGCCTATGTCAGCGCCTTTGGTGAATATGCCTCCGCCCAACTGCGCGAATAGGGCGGCAAGGCTGGCGCCGAACCCAAAGCCCACGATCAACGCTGGGTCTTGATAGAACTGGAAAAGGAGGCTGACACCTATGAGGCTAAGTCCCACAACTGAGAGACCCATCACCGCCCCTCCTCGAAAAGCAATAGTAAAAGCCTTTGCAGATGATGTTCTGGCAGCGTTGGCGGTTCTAATGTTAGCTTTGACGGCTACGCGCAGACCAATGTATGCCGCCAACAAGGACAGGAACGCCCCAAAGGCAAATGCAACTCCCACTCTCAAGTCTCTGAAAATAACCGTGATGGGAATGAGCGAGACAGCGGCGAAAATTCCTATAGTTGTGTATTGCCGTTTTATGAAGGCTTTAGCGCCTTCTTCGATAAAGTCAGCGTATTTTTCGAGTTGTCGTGGTCCACGCGGTTCCTTCAGTATGGACCATGATAAGTAAACCACGACCAACATGGCAAGGACTCCGATTGACAACGCAAGCCATGTGAGGTCCAATTGCCACCGCGCACCTTCTCCCTAAAGATTGGATTCATGATTCCAATGAAATTGGTCTTACAGCAATTATAGACGCTAACTTATAAACGTACCATGTTAGCGTGGAATACCGAGAGTCATGGTGTCATCTTCCTGTGTCCAACTGTGATATCTTCCCAGTTTGCTCGAAAGCAAAATCTAAAACGCTAGAAAGAACATCTGCATATTAGTTTAGACAGAGGGAAATTTATGAAAGCTTTGAGGAAAAAGAACATCAAAAAGAAGAAGAAACATCTGGAAAAAGTCGGAAAAGTCTAACTGGCGCAGCCTCAGGAAATTCAGCTTTGAATTTTCCGTTTTTTCTGTCCTTAAGAATCCTCAATAATTCCTCAGCGTTGTTGAATGAAAGGGGCACATGCGTTTTACTGAGATGGTTACCTTTGTATTGTTTTGAGCAGGTTTTTGTCGTGGTCGTAGATTTTGACTTCTAGTGGCATCTGTCCAACTGCGTAGTGTGTGGCACATCCGAAGCATGGGTCATATGCTCTGAAAGCCATCTCCACCATGTTGAGCAAGCCGTCGTTGACTACGCCGCCTTTGATCAAGCCTTTCGCCGCGTCTCTAATCGACATGCAAATGGCTGGAGCATTGTTAACCGTTGCAACTATCAAGTTTACCTTCTTAACTAAGCCTTCATCATCGAGCGTGTAGTGGTGAATCAAGGTTCCGCGTGGAGCCTCAACTATGCCGACGCCCTCGCCGGGTTCCCCAGGCTTGCCGCGTATGTCTTTGCTTGTCACTTCTTTGTCTCGGCTTAATTCCAGTGTTCGTTCAGCCGCGTACAGGAGCTCTACGAGCCGCGCCCAGTGGAATGCAAGTGTTGAGTGAACTGGTTTGCCGCCTAAGGTTTCGTACATGCGTTTGAATTCTTCCTGCGCAAGCGGTGTTGCCATGCCTTCTGAAGCGTTCAATCGTCCGAGTGGTCCAACCCTGTAGATGCCGCTGCCCGGTCCGTCAACCAAGCCTTTCCACCCGATTCTCTTGAGATAGGGCAGTTTAACGTAAGTCCACGGTTCCACATGCTCTTCAACATTACTCAAGTAGTCAGCTGGCGCCCACTTAGCGAATTCTCTGCCCTCCGGGTTAACTACCCGAATCTTGCCGTCGTAAAAATTCACCTTATTGTTCTGGTCCACTTGACCCATATAGTAAGTGCGATGCTTGTACGCGTCGCTGAGTATGACATCGACATACTGCTTATTCTTCAAAACAACATCGTTAAACACCTGCAAAGTGAACTGGGCAAACTTAACGGAGGATTCACCCATCTTCTCAATCTGTTGGCGCTCTTCCTCCGACAACGGTTTTGACATGCCGCCTGGCAACCCACAGACAGGATGGGTAGCCTTGCCACCGATCATTGCAGTAATCTTCTGTCCAAACGCTCTATGCTTAATCACTTCTTTAGCAACGTCCAAGCCGACTTTGTTTATCACGCCGAGAATGTTTCGTTCTGCAGCAGGAGCAGTTGGACCCACCACGAAGTCAGGCCCACCCAAGAAATAGAAGTGCAACGTGTGGTCATAGACGTAGTAGCCACTGTACATGAGCTCCCGCAGTTTCTTTGCTGCTGGAGGCGGGTCAACATGAAAAGCTGCATCTAGGGTCTTGGTAGAAGCCATGTGATGGGCAACTGGGCAGACGCCACATATGCGAGGCGTAATAAGCGGCAAATCCTCGGCTTTTCTACCTACGCAGAACCGCTCAAAGCCTCGTAACTCTGGTATCTGCAGGTAAGCATTTGCTACGTCTCCTTGGTCATTCAAGAAGATCTGAATCCTTCCGTGCCCCTCAAGCCTAGTAATGGGGTCAATACTTATCTCCTTCACTTCTTCATCACCTTCCTCTGCAAAATTGATGCTGGTAAAGCGTACCTGTAAAACGTGCCCAACGGGTCCTTAACTTGGGCAATCAGCTTATCGGGATTAAACTCCTTGTTCTTCTCCTCTTCCACCCCTAGTATAGAGGCTAAAGCACTAATCATAGCAGCGCCCTGCTCAGCCACTTTCGGACATGGTCCCCCGCAACCTGTACACGGCATGTTAGCGCTTATGCACTGAGCATCGCAGCCGCCTCTAGTTGCAGGCCCCATACAGATTATTCCCTGCTCTAGAAGGCATTTTTCTAGCTCAGGCGTAATCTCGTAAACCCGGTAGATGTGATGAATCTTCTTGTCCTCTTTCTTCCTCGGGCATTCATCACAGACAGATTTCAAAGGTCCTAATACTGTGCCCTTTGGCGGTAGCTGACCCTTAGCTATGGCTAAGACTGCTTCCACAATTCTCTTTGGTGTGGGTGGACAGCCTGGCAGATAGTAGTCGACATCTACAACTTGATTCAGCGCTTTGACAGTGTCGTGAAACTCTGGCAATTTCAACTCTCCTTCTGGAACCTTGAATCTGGTCTGCGGCACAACTCCCTCCGGGTTGCAGGTAGATGGATTGTTGAGGTAGACAGTTGTGAAGATCTCTTTTTTGTCAGATACGTTGGCTAATCCGGGAACTCCACCCAAGTGAGCACATGAACCAAACGCAACCAACACTTTGGCTTTGCCACGCAACAGCTTCGCCAAATACTCCTGCTCTTCGTTTCTGACCGCGCCGTTGAAGAAGCACACATCTATGCTCTTATCTGGCATGGCTTCGACATCCTTGTACTTGATGTCAATGGCAACAGGCCAGAACACTATGTCCGCTAATGCTACAACATCCAGTATTGCCTCGTCTACGTCGAGCACTGCTATTTCGCAGCCGCCGCAACTCGCCGCCCAATAGAAAGCAAACTTCAGCTTTGGCTGTGTGCTCATGCTAGACTCACGACTTTTGAAGCGTCAACCCGCAAATCTTTGAGCGCCAGCTCGTCAGGAGTGAAACCCATAGCCAAACCAAGAAGCTGAGAATAGTGCAAGACAGGCATGCCATACGTTTCGTTAAACATTCTCTCAATCCGACTCTGATTCGTGTCGAACATCATGTGACAGAACGGACAAACTGTGATGACCGCCTGAGCGCTGACTGCTTTCATGTGAGACAGTTTGTCTCTAGCCAACGAAAGAGGAATCTTATCGTTGACGCCAATCACAGGCGCTCCACAACACTCGGTCTCATCCATATAATCGAGGCATTTGGCACCAGTCACTTCAATTAAGCTCTTGAGAATCTTGGGATCTTCCGGATCATCAAAGCCTATGTACTTCTGAGGACGCACAACGTGACACCCATTGTGCTCTGCAACCGCAAGCTTGGTCAAGGGCTTTTGAACGGTTTCCTTGATCTTCTCCAACCCAACGTCTTCGGCTAGAACCTGCATCAAGTGTTTGACTTCGATTGTTCCCTTAAATTGAAGCCCAACTTCCTTGAGGAAACCGTTGATTCTTTCTCTCTCGTGCTTATCTTCTTTGAGCAGTCTGTTCACTTTGCGTAGCGTGCCAGCGCATCCTGGACACAATGTCATGATAGGCAGTCCTTGCTGTTCGGCGATGCAAAGGTTTCGCGCTGCAAGAGTCAACATAACATCGTGGCTTGCGGGATCAAGTGGAAGTCCACAACAGTTGTAGTCAGGCATCTCAACCAGTTCTAAACCAAGTTTGGCAGCCACTTTCCTCGATGAGACTTCGTAGCTTAAGACTCTGTATGGGATGGCGCATCCGAGGAACAACAGGTACTTTTTGTTTGCCATCATTTACTTCCTCCTTTTTCGATTAACTTTTGGAAACCCGTTTGATTGATGAGCTTCGCTACGCTGTCTACGCTGGCTTTAGGTAAGGGCGGCAACCCCACTTCTTGTCTTCTTCTCAGTCTTAATTCAGGAATCTTGTAGGCTAGACCAGACTCCAAGATGGCTCCTGCAAGTTCCTTGAACACGAATGGCATATGTCCCTCTTGCACCGCCATGTTTCTCAAAGCCCTGATAACGCTGGATATTTCCACATCCTGTGGACAATGATCAACGCACGTGTAGCATGCTGCACAGAGCCATAGCTGGTCACTGGAGAGAACCCTGTCTTTTAGTCCCAACTGAGCCATTCGTAACAGTTTTCTCGGTCGGTACGTGTCGCTGAATCTAGCGATTGGACAGTCAGCCGTGCATGTCCCGCATTGGAAACACATCATCATGCGTTCGCCGCCGTGAATCTTCTGAACCTCTCTCTTGAATTTCATGTCAATGTCGGAGATTCTCAATGTCTGTTTGGCTTCAGCTTCTTTCTTTTCACTCATGACTTATTCCTCCATTTTTTAATGGATTTGGTCCAAGCTTTCGAATTTCCTCTACCATTTGCTTTATAACCATAGCGAATTTGTCTCCCTCAGAGGCAGAAACCCATTCCACCCTCAGCCGTTCAGGCTCAATGCCGAACTGCTCCAAAACCTTCTTTGTGAGAAACACTCTTCTCAAAGCCTTAAAGTTGCCGGAAAGATAGTGACAATCAGACGGCACATGGCAACCAGCAACTAAAACGCCGTCAGCGCCATCTTTAAACGCCTCAAAAACAAACGCTGGGTCAATTCGTCCGCTGCACATCAACCTAACAATCCTCACGTTGGGCGGGTATTGAATTCTGCTGACTCCAGCCAAATCCGCGCCGGCGTAGGCACACCAGACGCATAGGAATCCTATGATTTTTGGCTCAAACCCGTCCTCAGTCATGCTTCGACTCCTCCACTAATACTGCCTTGACCTGCGCCAGAATCTGCTCGTTTGTAAAGTGTCCAAGCGTAATCGCCTTGGTAGGACACGATGAACCGCAAACGCCGCAGCCCTTGCACAGCGCCTCAATAACTTTGGCAACCGGTTTCTCGCTGTTCATCCTCATTTCAATGGCGTTGTAGACACACAAAGACTCGCAGATTTTGCACCCGCTGCAGAGATTCTCGTCAACGTTCGCTATGCTTCCCTCCATCTCTAAGGTGCTCTTCGAAAGCACGGTTGCAGCCCTAGCTGCTGCTGCACAAGCTTGGGCAATGCTCTCATCGATAAACTTCGGCGAATGCGCCATGCCGCAAAGAAACACGCCATCGGTTGCGAAATCAACTGGGCGCAGTTTCATGTGCGCTTCTAGGAAGAATCCATCTTTTGACAAGGGCACCTTCAACATTTCAGCCAAATGCTTGTTGTCAGGCTGCGGAACAGTGGCCACGCTTAAGATCAGGAGGTCAGGTTCTATTGGAACCCATTCTTTAAGAACAGGCTCCCAAGCTGCTACAGTCAGTTTTCCCTCTTTCTTAGTTACATTGGGTTTGTGTTCATCGTCGTAGCGGATGAAAATGACGCCTTTGTCAGATGCTTCTCGATAATAGTCCTCCATGAACCCAAAGGTCCGCATATCCTTGTACAAAACGTAAACGTCAGTATCAGGGCTGAGTTCTTTGACTTTCAAAGCATTTTTGACCGCTTGACCGCAACATATTCGTGAACAGTTGGGGCGCTCAGGATTTCTTGAGCCCACGCACTGTATCATGGCTACCGTTCTTGCGTTTAAATCGCCCTTGGCAAGTTTCTTTTCTAATTCATGTTGCGTCAGCACTCTTTGGTCAGTTCCGTAGAGATACTCATTTGGCTTGTACTCTGCTGCGCCTGTCGCCACAATCACGACGCCATGTTCAATCTCTTTCTTTTCGCCACCATTGTCTATCGTGGTCTTGAAATTTCCAATGTACCCTTCAATGTCCTCTATGTCCGAGTTCAGGTGAACGTGAATCTTGTTGTCGCTCTCAACTTCCCTGATTATTGATTCGAGTTGCTTCTGTGGATCTTGTGGATCAAGTAAATAGTAAATCTCACGCGCGTGTCCACCGAGCGCTCTTTTTCTTTCCACTAGGTGAACATCGAAGCCCTGATTCGCCAACTCTAGCGAAGCAACCATTCCGGACAAGCCGCCGCCTATGACCAAAGCAGATTGAGCCACGTTGATAACAGGCTTTTTCAGGGGCTTCAATAGCCGAGCTTTGGCCACAGCCGCCCTCACCAAGTCCTTAGCCTTGACAGTAGCCTCTTTGGGTTCATGCATGTGCACCCAAGAACATTGGTCCCTGATGTTTGCCATTTCAAAAAGATAGATGTTCAGCCCAGCTTCGCGAACAGTTTCTCTAAAGAGCGGTTCATGTGTCCTAGGCGTGCATGACGCTACAATAACTCGGTTGAGTTCATGTTCCTTGATCTTTTCCCTAATTCCCTTTTGAGTATCCTGCGAACAGGTGTAAAGGTTATGCTCTGCGTACATGACATTCGGCAGCGTTCTGGCGTAGTCCACAACGGCTGGAACGTTTACCACGCCGCCAATGTTGATGCCACAGTGGCAAACGAACACTCCGATGCGAGGTTCCTCGCCGGAGACGTCTCTTTCAGGTGGATACACTTTTCCGGTTGCGAATTTGCCTCGCTCCGTCGCTATGATACTGCCTGCTTTAGCAGCCGCTCCACTTGCTTGAGCCACGCTTTCAGGAATGTCCTTTGGAGCAGCAAACGCGCCGCAAACGTATATTCCTGGCTGCGATGTTTCCACCGGTGAAAACGGCTTTGTTTCGCAGAAATTGTACTTGTTTAATTCTATGTCAGCAATCTTAGCCAGTTCTTGCGCTCGTTTTGGCGGTCTCATGCCCACGGATAATACGACAAGGTCGAATTCCTCGTCCTTTGGAGTCTCATCATCCACGTGTCTTACTATAAGGTTCTGTGTCTCCGGAATCTCGTGTACGCTTGAAACTCTTGATCGTACGAATCTGACCTTGTATTCGTCCACAGCTCGGTTGTAGTAAGAGTCAAATTCCTTTCCAAATGCCCGCATATCCATGAAAAAGATAGTGCAGCTAACGCCTGGAGAGTGTTCCCTAGCTATGACCGATTCTTTGATTGCGTACATGCAGCAGGCGGAGGAGCAGTAGTTGTTTCCAACTAGGGCATCGCGTGAACCCACACACTGTACGAAAGCTATTCTCCATGGAATTTTTCCGTCAGAGGGTCGAACGACCCTTCCACCGTATGGTCCAGATGCGCTCAAGATTCGTTCAAACTCAATGCTGGAAACGACGTTGGCATATCGTCCATAACCATACATGCTTTTTAGTCGAGGGTCAAATTCCTCAAAGCCAGGTGCGAGAATAACAGCTCCAACGTTAAGGGTTAAAACCTCTGGTTTCTGATCGAAGTCCACGGCTCCAGCTCTGCAAACGTTTCTGCACAGTTCACATTTGATGCAGTTTTCCTCATCAATTGCGTATTTCAAAGGAACTGCTTGCGGGAATGGAACGTAAATCGCCTTTCGAATGTTCAGTTTCTCGTCGAATTCGTTGGGAACTTCAACGGGGCAGTGCTGGGCGCAAATGCCGCAACCGTTGCAGGTTTCCTCATTCACATATCTCGGTTTTCTAGTTACTTTAACTTGAAAGTTTCCAGCTTGACCGCTAAGTTCTTCCAACCTTGCGTTGGTGATCAACTGGATGTTTGGATGTCTTCCCACGCCTACAAGTTTAGGCGCAAGAATACACATTGAACAGTCGTTTGTTGGAAAAGTCTTGTCCAGCTGCGCCATCGTCCCTCCGATACTTGGAGACTCGTCTAGCACGTAAACTTTGAATCCAGCGTCTGCTAAATCAAGCGCAGCTTGTATTCCAGCGATGCCGCCGCCCACGACGAGTGTTGCGCCGACCTTGTTGCTCATTTTTCGCCCTCTCAGTAAAGGTTTACCTAGGTTCAGCTTGATTGGAGCTGATACAACATTTCAATGGCTCTTCTGACCGTTCTTTTCTCGCCCCGAACAACGAAATGCAGGCTGTTCTCGGGCTTGACCATCACATTGAGCATTCTAGCGATTTGATCTACTCTTTCTCGGGGAACGGCTTTAGACAACGTGATCCTTGTCCACCCAATACTGTTGCTCTTCGGCAACCCAGGCACAAATCTGGGTCCAACAGTTGGAATCTCTCCAAGTTCTCCCCTCTCGGCCTTGTCAAGTTCACTTATCCAATCTCGTGCGTAGTCGTTACAAACGCAGATGGCTGTCGCCATAAGATCGCGCTTAACTTTCTCCAGACTGTTTTGTAGATCTGGCAAGCGCTCATTTGCCAGCTCTATGTCACATTCAGGGCACGTGTGTGAACGGACAAAATTGATAAGGGTTCGACAATTTCGGAGTTCTCGTGTGATTTGCGCGTCAACCTTAGTGTCTTTTCGAACGAGATCTCCAAAAAGCCTTACTAGAACCCACCAGATCTGATCGGACCGTTGTAGCTGAACGTTGATGTGGTCTCTTGTCCCATGCGCTACTGGCACTGTCAACGAAATAGGGGCTATCGGGAAAGATTGTTTATGTGAAACAGTTTCTGCAAGTAGTTCTTTCTCAAAGTCTGGTTCGTCCTTGCTACCGAGTTCTTCCAAGCGCAGCCGAATTGATTCGGCAACAAACTCTGAAATACTTCGGTACCTTCCGGTTCTCTTAAGGATTTTTCTGATTTCCTCAATCAGTTCTTCTCGGAGGCTTATAGTTGCCCATTCTGGCATGTGATTTCCTCTTCTGGGATCTTTCTTATGGTATCTGTAACTCAAACATAACATATATATACTTCGCAAATAATTAATTTACATCTATTTACAAGTAAGTAGAGTATCTAGAATGGAAAGCAGAAAAGTTCAGCGGGTCGGTTACTCCACATTTAGCGTATCTCTACCTAAGAACTGGGTAAGAGAATCTGGCCTGAAGCAAGGCGACCTCGTCATGCTGCTTCCGGAAAAAGATGGCTCGCTAAAACTTGTGCCAAGCAGTATGGTCGAGCGCAAGAAGCAATCAGAAGAATACACGATTAACTCTGACCTCTGCAATGAGCCTGGACTCTTGGAGAGACTGATCGTGGGGAGTTACATTCTCGGGCGAGACGTCCTGAGGATAGTTTCTTCAACGCGAATAAGCAGAGCGCAGATCGACGAAGTCCGCGGGATTACGCACAGACTCATGGGGCTAGGCATAGTTCAAGAGACACCACAGCAAATAGACCTTCAATGTTCCATAGAGCCTACAAGATTCAAGATAGATATGCTTCTGCGCAGGTTGTCCGTTATTGCTTCAACCATTCACACTGAGGCGTTACAGGCGTTGACTGAATCCAATCGGGATTTGGCAGAGGATGCAATTCGACGAGAAGATGAAGCTGACATGATGTACTGGCTCGCTTTGAGGCTGATGCTCTCAGCTCAACGTGACCGAGTGATAGGGGACAAGATTGGATTAGACGATCCTTCTCAAATCCTGTATTACGGGTTAATCACAAGGTACCTGGAATTGATTGCGGATCGCGCCGAGTCCATTGCGAGAATGGCACGTGATCTTCACACTCTTGGCAAAGAGAAAGCGAGTAAAAACTTGATGGCTAGGATAGCAAGCATGGGAGAGTTAGCGCACAACCTGTTCCTGAAAGCCATGGACTGCGTCTTCACCGGAGACATCGAACTGTCCAACAATCTCTTAGAGATGGCGAGGGATATCAGAAGCGAACATGAGCGACTACTGAAAGAGCTTCCAGAAAACCCAATTTTGAGAACAGTCGTCTTAGAGCTAGATAGAATCTCAGACCATGGCGCAAGCATCGCCGTGATCGCTATAAACAAGGCGCTTGAAAAACCAAGCAAAATATGTTATACAAGGGACTAGATTTCGTAACGCCTAGGCATTTTTATCCATTCTTATAATAGGAAATACCAATTTTACAATTTTGGATCCAGAGGAAATAGATTTCACGAACTGCTCAAAATGGCGCTGAATTATTCCTTTTACGCTAAAATTGGCATAAACTGCACAAAAACATATTAGGCTCCACTCACACGTGCATATTTTCCTAACCTCGAGTATAGTCAGGAGAGAGTTTGCTTGAGCGAGCTTGACTTCGGTTTCATGGGAAAAGTAGCGAACACTCCACGCGGTAAGGGCATTCTTCTATGTATTCAGTGCGGAAGATGCTCCAGCAGCTGCCCAGTGGCAAGACTGACCAGTGAGCACAACCCCCGACGTCTAATGGAAATGATCATTTTGGGCTTCAAAAAGGAGGTTCTGCCAACTCAACTGCCATGGTATTGCTTGTCATGTTTCACATGTCTCGACCGTTGTCCTCAAGGCGGGGATGTAGGCGAAGTGATGTTTGCCATAAGGAATTTGGCCGTCAGCGATGGCAACGTGCCGCCAGGGGTCTTCGCGCAGGCCAAAAGCCTCTACGAAACAACGCGCGTTATCAATCCTGTGCGATCTGTTTCAGATAAAAGAGAAAGCCTCGGTTTGGGCAAAATCACGAACGATGGATTGGACGAAGTGCAGAAGATTCTGAAGAGAACGGGAATGGAGAAAATCGTCAAGTCAAGATAGGAAACGTGGGAAAAATGAAGTACGCGTTTTTCTTGGGCTGCCTCATACCCGCAAGAGAACCCAGCTACGAGGTTTCAGTTAGAAAAGTTATGCCCGAATTAGGAATAGAGCTAGTTGACATGAAAGGAGCAAACTGTTGTGCCCCTTTCAGCGTACAGTCAGTTGACTATTCAAGCTGGGTGGCGTTGGCTGCACGCGACCTTTGCATAGCTGAAGAAATGGGTCTGGACATCATGACTCTTTGCAATGACTGCTATGAATCATTGTTGATGGTGAATACCATGCTAAAGAGAAACCCTAAGCTCAAAGATCAGACGAACCAAATCCTCTCGGAAGTAGGCAAAGAGTACAAAGGAAAGGTTGATGTCAAGAATCTCGTTGATGTTCTCCATGGAGACTTGGGAATCGGCAAGGTCAAGAACGCCATTAAAGAGCCCATCAACGGATTGAAGGTTGGAGCCCAGCCAGGATGCCACTTGACCAAGCCCAAACGTATACACTTTGAGCTTTTAAGAGGGTTCAACGAATTAGACGCGCTTGTCAAAGCCACCGGTGCTGAGTCAATTCCCTACGAACGCAAGGAAATGTGTTGCGGAGGTCCTTTAAGAGACATAAACGATGACTTGGCCCGACAGATATCGCGGCAAAAGCTCATGGCTCTCCGAGACGCCGAAGCGCAGGCTGTAGTCACGGTTTGCCCATTCTGCTTCTTACAGCTTGACTTGGGGCAGTTAGAGATCAAGAGGCACTTCAATGAGGAATACAATTTGCCGGTTGTTCATTTCATTGAATTGTTGAGAATGGGCATGGGCATGAAACTTGAAGACTGGGAAGTAAGAGCGCACAGGATTCCGATAACTGATCTATTCAAGGAGAGATTTTGAAGGAGGAAAAAAGATGACAGAGATAGCCGTTATGGTTATAGGCGGCGGAATATCTGGCATACAAGCTTCATTAGACATGGCGAGTAGAGGGTACAAGGTTTACTTGTTGGAGAAGTCGCCTAGCATCGGCGGCAGAATGGCTCAGTTGGACAAGACATTTCCGACTATGGACTGCTCAATGTGCATTCTGGCACCCAAAATGATAGAATGCTCCCATCATCACAACGTTCAACTACTGACATACTCTGAAATGAAAGCCGTTAAAGGCTCCGTAGGAGACTTTGTTGTCACAGTTCTCAGAAAGCCACGGTACGTAGACGAAACGAAATGCACTGGCTGTGGAACATGCGCTGATCACTGTCCCGTTGAAGTACCAAACGAATTCGACGAGCAACTAGGTCTACGCAAAGCCATCTACATGCCATTTCCACAAGCAGTGCCCAGGGCTATGACGATTGACAAAGTCAACTGCATCGATTGTGGACTCTGCCAAAAAATGTGCACAGCAGGCGCGGTTGACCTTAAGCAACAGCCTGAAGAAGTTGACTTAAACGTCGGCGCGATTGTTGTGGCTACTGGCTTCGACCTTTTTGACTCGGCTCAAATTCCAACATATGGGTACGGACGCTACAGAAACGTTGTCACGGCGCTGGAACTGGAGCGTTTACTTTGCGCCTCAGGACCAACTGGCGGGCATTTGATAAGGCCTTCTGATGGAAAAATCCCTAGAAAAATTGCTTTCATACAGTGCGTTGGCTCCAGAGATAGAAGATTTGGAACCAGCTACTGTTCCAGCATATGTTGCAAATACTCGGTCAAAGACGCGGTTCTCATAAGAGAACACGAGCCTCATTCAACTGTTAGCATATTCTACATTGACCTCAGAGCGTTTGGCAAAGGCTTTCAAGAGTTCGTCAATAGAGCAAAGAGTGAATATGGAGTGAGATTCATACGGAGCAGCCCAGGCGAAATCATGGAAGACCCGAGCACCAAGGATCTTAAGATATGGTATGAGGACACGGTTGCGGGTCGAATAGAGAATGCAATTTTTGATTTGGTTGTGCTCTGTCCAGCTCTTGTACCACGGGCTGACGCAAAGGAGCTTGCCAAAGTCTTGGGCACAGCTGTTGACCCGTCTGGGTTCTTCCAAGCTGCAAATATTCTGACAAGTCCGGTGGACACCACCGTTCCGGGAATCTTTGTGTGCGGTTACGCTCTTGGACCAAAGACCGGGGACATCCCAGACTCCATCATGCAGGGCAGTGCGACAGCATCTAGAGTGGCTGAAGTCTTGGAGAAGAGAGTGTAGTTTATGGCAGAAGAGGAGCCACGGATTGGAGTATTCATCTGCCAATGCGGCGTTAACATAGGCGGTGTCGTAAAAGTCCCAGAGGTTACGAAATATGCAAGGACTCTTCAAAATGTTGCCTACGCTGAAGACAACATCTACACGTGCTCTGAAGCAGGATTAGCCTCCATAAAGAAAGCCATAAACGAGCACAAACTCAATCGGGTCATCGTTGCGTCCTGCACTCCTAGAACCCATGAACCACTGTTCAGGTCAGCGTGTGAAGAGGCGGGATTGAACAAGTATCTCTTTGAGATGGCGAACATCCGTGAACATTGCAGCTGGGTTCACAAACATCAACCGGAAAAAGCAACGAAAAAGGCAAAAGACATAGTACGGATGGCAGTGGCAAGAGCTGCGTGGCTCAGTTCCCAAGATGAACCAGAGTTGGAAATTAAGGACTCATCTCTGGTCATTGGCGGTGGCATCGCGGGAATGATAGCTGCTTTGACACTTGCTGAACAAGGTTTCAAGGTTTACTTGGTTGAAAAAGAACCCGAACTTGGCGGCAACCTGCGAAGACTGCACAAGCTGTATCCAACTATGCAGGACACGTCTGAAATTCTAGAGCCAATCATAAAGGCAGTGAACGAACACAAGAACATAGAAACTTTGACTTCAACCACAGTGACAGATGCCAAGGGTTATGTGGGCAGTTTTAAGACCGCACTCGCCAAAAATGGCGGTGACAAGAGAGAAATTGATGTTGGAACCATAATTGTTACCTGCGGCGCATCCAGCTACACGCCTCCAAAAGGACTCTATCAGTACGGCACTCACCCAAACATTGTGACACAGTTGGAAATGGATGAGCTACTGGGAAGCGGAAAGATAGAGAAACCGCCTGAAAGAGTCGTCATGATCCAGTGCGTGGGAGCTAGAAAGGGCGAAATACGCGCGATGGATCTTGCTGGCTTTCCAAAATCCGACACAGCACGATTGTTGGCGAAGATTCTCAAAGCCAAGAAGGAGGAAGGGTGGCCGTATTGCTCAAAGATTTGCTGCATGAACGCCATCAAAAACGCCATACTCATAAAGGAGAGGTTTCCTGAGACAGACGTCATAATACTCTACGGAGACGTCAGAGTATACAAGGAATACGAAGACTTCTATTCAATGGCTCGAGAGCACCAAGTAAAATTCGTTAAACACATCGAGGAAGTGACACCAGAGATAAAGCAGGAATCAGATGGACGACTAACTGTTTCAGCTTACGATGCATTGTCAGGCCAGGAAATTCACCTGCCCTGCGACTGGATTGTGCTCTCAACGCCTTTGATACCGCGCAAAGAAGAGGTCATTCTCGCAAGACTGCTCAAAATCCCAATAAGCCAAGACGGCTTCTTGATGGAGGCTCACCTAAAGCTTAGGCCAGTTGACACTCAGACAGATGGGATATTCTTAGCAGGTACGGCTTCAGGTCCAAAAGATGTTCCAGAATCCGTGGTCTCAGCCAAGGCAGCAGCCGCCCGAGCTGGTACGCTCATGGCTAACAAGAAAATGAGAACGGAAGCATTGACCTCAGTTGTAGACGAGGAACAGTGTATTGGCTGCGGGCTCTGCGAAGAAATCTGTACATATAGTGCCCATTACTTGGAGGAAGGAAAGTCTCACACAATAGCCGCCCTTTGCCGCGGATGTGGCGCGTGCGCGGCTGAGTGTCCTAGAAGGGCAATCACGATGCAGCACTATACGGATGATCAAGTTTTAGCGCAGGTGAAGGCTGCTTTGACGGAGGAAGCATAGGATGGAAGAAGTGAAAGTTGAGGAAGAATTCGAACCTGTGATCTTGGCCTTCTGCTGCAACTGGTGCTCTTATGCTGGCGCAGACTTGGCCGGGACGAGCCGCTTCGAATATCCCACCAATGTGAAAATCATCCGTGTTATGTGCAGCGGGCGACTGGACCCAACATTCATTCTCTCAGCGTTCAGATGGGGAGCTGATGGCGTGCTCATAACTGGTTGTCATCCAGGCGACTGTCATTATGTTCAAGGAAACTACATGATGGAAAGGCGATTCGCATTTCTTAAAGATGCGCTTGGTCACCTGGGAATTGAAGCAGAAAGGCTAAGATTGGAATGGATTTCTGCGGGTGAAGGTGAAAAATTCGCGGCTCTTATTCGAGACACGACGCAGAGAATCAAACAACTCGGTCCGAATCCGTTAAGAAAAGCATGAATGATAAGCTGGGAACTTGTATGACAGAAGCCGAATCGGAGTTCGAGCCTCTAATTCTGGCTTTCTGCTGCAACTGGTGCTCTTATGCCGGCGCTGACCTGGCTGGCACGGCTCGAATCTCATACCCCACCAACATACGGATAATACGTGTCATGTGCTCAGGCATGGTTCATCCAGCTTTGGTTATGGACGCGTTGTCCAAGGGTATCGATGGCGTGCTCATAGCAGGTTGCCATCCGGGAGACTGCCACTACACTGACGGAAACTTGAAAACAGAACGACGCGCTGAAGCCCTTCGAGTAATGATGGAAGACATGGGCATCGAAGTTGATCGCCTGCGTCTGGAGTGGGTTTCAAGCGGCGAGGGAGAGAAGTTCGCCAGAGTCGTTCGGGAAATGACCGAGGAACTCAAGAAGATAGGTCCGAACCCGTTCAAGCCGAGGTAGAAACATGTCACAAACGAGTCGGCGCGAACGAAAACGAGCTGCCAAACCTAGAAAGCGCACTGCAAAGAAACCAGTTCTTGTTCCCGAGCCACCTAGGCGGCTGCCTACGCCTTTTAAGCCTGTGCCAAAAGCCTGGAAAGAGGGAGAAGAGCCGAGAATCGGAGTTTTCGTTTGTCACTGTGGCATTAACATTGGCGGTGTGGTCAACGTTCCAGCCGTTGTGGACTACGCCAGAACGTTGCCGAACGTGGCTTACAGCGAAGACAACATCTATACGTGCTCAGAGGCAGGGTTAGCCAAAATAAAAGAAGCAGTAAAGATTCACAATCTAAACCGAGTTATTGTAGCGTCATGCACGCCTAGGACACATGAACCGTTATTCAGATCGGCCTGCGTTGAAGCAGGATTGAACAAGTATCTTTTCGAGATGGCCAACATCCGCGAGCAGTGCAGCTGGGTTCACGCTCACGAACCGGAAGCAGCAACAGAAAAGGCTAAAGACATTGTTCGGATGGCTGTCGCAAGGGCGGCTTGGCTACTCCCTCAGGAAGAGCCGGAGATAGACATAAAGGACTCATGCCTCGTCATCGGCGGTGGCATAGCAGGGTTAACTGCGACGCTCAGCCTAGCAGATCAAGGCTTCAAGGTTTATTTGGTTGAAAAAGAACCCGAACTTGGCGGCAACCTACGAAGGTTACACCAGCTTTATCCTACCATGCAGAACACGTCAGATATTCTGAATCCAACCCGTGAAGCCGCGAAAACTCACAAGAATGTTCAGCTGTTGACTTCAACAACAGTAACTGATGTCAAGGGTTACGTTGGAAACTTCAAAGTTACAGCGGCTCGAAACGGAGAGAACTTCGGGTTCGAAGTGGGCACAATTATTGTTGCCTGCGGCGCCTTAAACTATCGACCGCCTGAAGGTCTCTACCAATATGGACTTTATGATAGAGTTGTAACACAATTAGAAATGGATCAGCTACTCAGCAAAGGGGCAATTGAGAATCCCGAACGAGTAGTAATGATACAGTGTGTCGGCTCAAGGAAGGGCGAAATCAGGGCTTACGAACTCGAAGCCTTCGCCATGTCTGACACCTCGCGCATATTGAGAAAGATTCTCAAGGCGAGGAAGGAGGAGGGCTGGCCCTACTGCTCCCGAATCTGTTGCATGAATGCTATCAAGAACGCTATACTAATCAAGGAAATGTCGCCTAAGACCGATGTCATCATATTGTACAGCGACCTCCGAGTTTACAAGGAATACGAAGACTTCTACTCAAAGGCAAGAGACCTCGAAGTCAAATTCATAAAGTTCATTGAAGAAGCAGGACCAGAGATCTCAGAAACTCCCGATAAGAAGTTGCTGGTTGCCGTTTACGACATGCTTGCAGCTCACGAGGTAAAGCTTATCAGCGACTGGGTAGTGTTGTCAACACCGCTTATCCCACATAAGGACTCCGTCATACTGGCGCGAACCCTGAAAATACCATTGAGCCAAGACGGCTTCTTGATGGAGGCTCACCTGAAGCTTAGGCCAGTTGACACTCAGATGGATGGCATTTTCTTGGCTGGAGCGGCAACGGGGCCAAAGGATGTTCCCGAGTCCATAGTTTCCGCCAAGGCAGCAGCCGCTCGAGCCGCAATACTCATGGCCAACAAAAAGATGAGAACCGAAGCCATTACAGCCTGGGTCAACCCCGACTTGTGCCGTGGATGCGGCAGATGTGAGGAAGTTTGCGAGTTCAAGGCCATCGAACTCGTGGAAGTCGCTCCTCGGGTTGTGAGCGCCAGAATAAACGAAATCTCCTGCAAAGGATGCGGAACGTGTTCAGTCACATGCCCGACAGGAGCCATTACCATGAAGCACTTCACTGAGGGACAGGTCAACGCCATGGTGGAGGCTGCAATAGGCTAGAAGGATCAGGAGGAATTGACTGGTGCCAGAGTACAACCCCAAAATCGTTGGATTTCTCTGTAACTGGTGTGGCTACGCAGGCGCCGACCTAGCTGGAACCAGCCGACTATCCTACCCAACAAATATCAGAATAATCCGAGTTATGTGTAGCGGCAGAGTAGAACCAGTCTTCATACTGAACGCTTTCGAGAACGGCGCAGACGGAGTTTTAGTCGCGGGCTGCCATCCAGGCGACTGTCATTACAGGTCTGGAAACCAGCATGCTGAGAAGAGAATTGACAAAACTAAGAAATTGTTAGACCTGCTTGGAATTGGCTCTGACCGACTTCGATTGGAATGGATTTCTGCAGCTGAAGGAGAAAAATTTGCATCCGTAATCAAGGATTTCACTGAAAAATTAAGAAGCAAGGGACCAAGCCAGATCGGCAAAGAAGCCCATCTTGTCCCTCTGCAGCCCAATGAAGTCGAATCGGTCCATGATCTCCTAAAGAGAACAAAAGCGCTCTATTGCCAAGAATGCGGCAAATGCTCAAGCAGCTGCCCAATAACGCGGCTCGACCCCGCCTATTCTCCGCGTTTGGCAGTAGAAAAAGCATTGATGGGCCTCGAAGACACGGTGCTGACAGACAAAGGCTTATGGTCCTGCCTGACATGCTATCTCTGCCGCCAACGCTGCCCATTAGACATAGAGTACGACGAACTCATTCGCAGCTGCAGGGCGAAAGCAGCCACCAAAGGCATTTTTGGCAAATGCTCCCATGAAGGAGTCTTGCATTCTCTGTCAAGATTAATGGCAAACCCCAAAACAAAACAGAATCGCCTTGGCTGGATTCCCCAAGAAGCAGAAATTGCCAAGACAGGAGACATTCTGTACTACGTCGGCTGCCTACCTTACTTCAACGCCATCTTCGACGACATCGGCGTACGGAACATCGAAATCGCCCAAAGCATGATGAAGGTCATGAACGCAGTGGGAATAAAACCAGTGGTCTTAGAGAACGAGAAATGCTGCGGACACGACCTATCATTTGCAGGCGACTTGGCCAGCTTTGCCCAGTTAGCCAAGATAAATGCGGCTGACATCACAAAGAGCGGCGTATCCACAGTTGTGACAACCTGCCCAGAATGCTACAGAACACTCAAACAGGGTTACACAGAATTCTTGGGCACGCAAAAATTCGAGGTCTTGCACGCATCTGAATTTCTCGCCGACTTAATTGACAAGGACAGGATTAAGTTTGCTGTGAAGCTGGACAAAAAAGTATCTTATCAGGACCCGTGTAGGCTTGGCAGACACATGGGCGTATATGATTCTCCTCGCAAAGTTCTAACACGTATTCCAGGCATCGAACTTGTTGAGATGGAGAGAAACCGAGAAAACGCCATCTGCTGCGGTGTGAGCACTTGGATGGGCTGCGGCAGACATTCAAAACAGATGCAGATAGAGAGACTGACCGAGGCGAAGAACACCAAGGCCGATATGCTGGTCACAGCGTGTCCAAAATGCCAGATCCACTTGAACTGCGCCCTAAGCGAGAAACTGCCCGTGGACAGAAAAGAAGTGGACATAGAAACCATAGATCTCTCCGTCCTAGTCGCCAAGGCAATGAATCTAATGCCCACGTCAATGGAGATGGTTAAGAAATGAGTGAAAAGCCCTCAGTCTTAGTCATAGGCGGCGGAATCGCCGGGATACAGTCCTCACTTGATCTCGCTGGGCGAGGGTTCCAAGTTTACCTTTTGGAGGAGACGCCTACAATTGGCGGAAGAATGGCTCAGTTGGACAAGACTTTTCCAACAATGGACTGTTCAATCTGTATCCTAGCGCCCAAGATGATGGAATGCTTCCGTCACCCAAACATCAAGTTGCTCACCTTCAGTGAACTCAAGGAAGTCAAGGGATCAGTCGGCAATTTTCACGTGAAAATCCTGAAAAAGCCCAGATACGTTGACGAAACAAAATGCACTGGCTGCGCCTCTTGCGCTGAGCACTGTCCCGTCGAGGTTCCCAGCGAGTTTGACATGAACTTGGGCATGCGAAAGGCAATCTACATGCCGATGCCTCAAGCCGTGCCCAGATGTATGACAGTCGACAGAGAAAATTGCATCGACTGCAAGCTTTGCGCGAAGGTGTGCAGGGCAGGAGCAGTTGACTTTTCTCAACAACCATCAGACGTTGAGTTGAACGTTGGTGCTATAATTGTTGCCACGGGGTTCGATCAATACGACCCGTCGGAGATAGTCGAATACGGTTACAAGAAGCACAAAAACGTGTTGACCGCGTTGGAGTTCGAGCGTTGGGTCTGCGCGTCTGGTCCAGTGGGCGGTCATCTCTTGAGGCCTGCTGACGGTTGCATACCCAAAAAGATAGCGTTCATTCAGTGTGTGGGTTCTAGAACCAGAAAATTTGGTGCACCGTTCTGTTCGAGTGTTTGCTGCATGTACGCCACAAAAGAGGCGCTAATTATTAGAGAACACGCCCCAGACGTTGACGTTTACATTTTCTATAATGAAATGAGAGCCTTTGGAAAAGGCTTCCAAGAATTCGTTAACAGAGCACGAGAGGAGTATGGTGTCAAATATATAAGAAGTCGACCGGGCGAAATCCGGGAAGCACTCGATACAAAGAACCTTGCGATATGGTACGATGACACACTCACTAGGGAGATCAAATCACTCAACGATGTAGATTTGGTCGTCTTGTGCCCAGCTTTGCTTCCGAGAAAAGGCAACAAAAAACTGGCTGAAATCATGGGACTCGAACTTGACGACTGCGGCTTCTTCAAGGTTGTCCATCCGCTGCTCGCCCCCGTAGATTCCGCTGTCCCAGGAATATACGTGTGTGGGTATTGTCAATCTCCAAAGGACATCCCTGACTCGGTGGCACAGGCAAGCGCAGCGGCGGCAAGAGCAGCCGAAGCCTTAGCGATTGCTCAGCTGCAACGCATTGAAGGAAGAAACTGAGCATGGCCGAGCAAGAAGAAGAACCGAGAATCGGGGTTTTCATCTGTCAATGCGGCATTAACATAGGGGGCGTGGTTAATGTTCCCCAGGTTACAAAATACGCCAAATCCTTGCCCAACGTGGCATACGCTGAAGACAACATCTACACGTGTTCAGCTGAAGGAATAGACAAGATTAAGGCAGCGATTAAGGAACACAAGTTGAACCGCGTTGTTGTTGCCTCATGCACCCCGCGAACTCATGAGCCATTGTTTCGTGGGGCATGCATTGACGCGGGCGTCAACCCATACCTATTCGAGTTAGCCAATATTCGTGAACACTGTTCATGGGTTCACATGCGTGAGCCAGAGAAAGCAACTGAAAAGGCTAAGGACATAGTTCGGATGTCTGTGGCTAGGGCTTCTTTTCTCAAGCCTCAACAAGAGTCCGAGTTGCCAGTTGATCCCTCAGCTTTGGTGATAGGCGGAGGCATCTCAGGCATCACTTCGGCTCAATGCTTGGCGAATCAAGGTTTCAAAGTGTATTTGGTGGAAACTGAACCTGAACTGGGCGGTATGTTAAGGAAAATCTACAAGTTGTATCCAACAGATGAAGATGCTTCAAAGGTTTTGGAAGCTTCCATAAATGCTGTAACAAGAAACAAGAACGTCCAAATACTGACCTCCACAAAAATAAAAGATGTTGAAGGATACATTGGCAACTTTGAAGTAACCGCCTCTAGAAACGGTGAGGAAAGCAAGTTCAAAGTTGGCACAGTCATCGTTGCCACAGGTGCTACTGAATTCAAACCCACAGGCTACTATGGCTATGACGAATATGACCGCCTTTTAACGCAAGTGGACTTGGAGAAGGTTTTTCAAAGTGGCAAGGCGGCTATGGACCGATACTTTAAGCCGCAGAGAGTCGCCATGATTCAGTGTGTGGGTTCTAGAGAGGAGAAGCCGCCAAGGGCCTATTGCTCAAGAATATGCTGCATGGTTGCCGTCAAGAACGCTGGCATCATAAAACAATGGTACCCCGACTCTGAGGTTTACATTATTTATCAGGATATGCAAACTTATGGAAAAGACTACGAAGAACACAACCGAAGGGCCAGAGAAACCGACATCAAATTCATAAACTACGTCAAGGAGAGACCCCCCGAAGTGATGCCTCTACCCGACAACAGACTAAGAGTGAGCGTTTATCATGCGCTATTGGGCGAAAAAAAGGAACTCGACTGCGACTTGGTTGTGCTCTCCACACCTCTTGTACAGCACGAGAGCGCCAAAGAACTGCAAAAAATACTTAAGGTGCCCTTGGGACAAGACGAGTTCTTCCTTGAAGCTCACGTCAAACTAAGGCCTGTTGACTTCGCAACAGACGGAATATACGTCTGCGGCACGGCTCACGGTCCAAAGGACATCGGAGAAAGCGTATCGCAGGCTTATGCGGTTTCATCCAGAGCCGCGGCTCCGATGGCGAACAGAAAAGTCAGAACCGAAGCCATAACGGCAGTGGTGGACACAGATCGATGCGTGGGCTGCCGCATGTGTGAGAAGCTCTGTCCGTACGGTGCGCACAGAATCGAAGAGGGAAAATCAACTGTGGTAGACGCGCTCTGCAAGGGATGTGGCGTTTGCGCTGCTGCTTGCTTGCGCCGAGCCATATCAATGAGGCACTTCACTGACGATCAGATAATGGCTGAAGTGAAAACGGCCTTCTTGATGGAGCCTACCAGTCCTTCCGTAGCCCTTGCCGAAAAAGAACGAAAGGGAGGGATATGAAGTGACAGAGAAGTTTGAGCCTCGCATCCTCGGATTCCTATGTAACTGGTGCAGCTATGCAGGTGCAGATTTGGCTGGCGTGGGCAGGATGTCCTATCCAACAAACATAAGGATTATCCGTACAATGTGCAGTGGGAGAATCGATCCCCTTCATGTTCTGGAGGCGTTTCGACAGGGCATAGACGGCGTTCTCATAACAGGATGTCACCCGGGTGACTGTCACTACATAACTGGAAACTATGCGTGCGAGAAGAGGATCAAGTTTCTCAAGGAAGTCTTGGCACAGATAGGCATAGAGCCCCAAAGACTTCGTTTGGAGTGGGTTTCCGCCTCTGAAGGAGGCAAGTTCGCCAGAATTGTGAAAGAGATGATTGAGGGAGTTAGAAAACTGGGGCCAAGCCCGTTGAGAAGAGAGGTTCAGGAGCCTTTGTCCACATGAGTAGGGCTGGATTAGTAGTGGGCGCCGGCATCGCCGGGATTCAAGCCGCGGTGGACTTGGCAGACCAAGGTTTTGTGGTCTACGTTGTGGAGAAAAATCCAAGCATAGGAGGCAGAATGGCGCAGTTAGACAAGACCTTCCCAACGCTTGACTGCGCGGCCTGCATCATGACGCCTAAGATGGTGGACGCTGGAAGGCATCCCAACATAAAGTTGCTCACTTATTCTGAAGTCAAAGAGATTCGCCGTGAAGGAAAAGGGTTCAAGGTTAAGATTCTTAAGAAGCCAAGATACGTGGACGAAAAGAAGTGTACAGGATGTGGGGCGTGTGCTCAACTTTGCCCTGTTGAGATTCCCAATGAATTCGACGAGAGGATGGGCGTTAGAAACGCCATTTATGTTCCTTTTCCTCAAGCTGTTCCGCTCATATACACTATTGACAAGGAGCACTGCCTTGAGTGTGAGCTGTGCCAGAATGTCTGTATGGCCAGTGCCATCAATTTGCAGCAGAAACCAGAAGAGATGGAAATCACGGTTGGAGCCATTATTGTCACGACAGGTTTCAATCTATTTGACGCCACAAAGAAAGAGGAATATGGGTTCGGTCTTTATGACAACGTGATTACAGGTTTGGCTTTGGAGCGTCTCTTGAGCGCTTCGGGACCAACAGGAGGACACGTGGTTAGGCCGTCTGATGGAAAAATACCAAAGAAGGTTGCTTTTATTCAGTGTGTGGGTTCTCGAGATGAGAAGTCTGGGAACCTCTATTGTTCGAGAGTGTGTTGCATGTACGCCACCAAAGAGGCTGAGCTGGTCAAGGAGCATGTTCCAGGCGTAGACGTGACCATCTATTACATGGACATTCGAGCCTTCGGAAAGGCGTTTGAAGAATTCTATCAAAGAGCCAAAACCGAATTCAACGTAAAGTACGTCAAAGGAAGAGTGGCAGAAGTCACAGAAAACCCACTGAACAACAACTTGTTCATACGCGCGGAAAACATTGAATCCGGAGAACTTCTGAACGAGGAGGTTGACATGGTTATTCTGTCAACGGGCATCGTTCCAGCCGCGACAAACGAATTTGAGAAAATTCTTCAGCTCCAAAGAAGCGACGACAGCTTCTTCATGAGTGCCAATCCAAAAATCGATCCGGTAACAACGAGTATGGATGGCATATTCATAGCTGGCGTAGCTGAGGGTCCTAAAGACATTCCAGACTCTGTGACTCAAGCTAGTGCAGCGGCAATGAAGGCTTCAATGGTTCTCAAGGAGTAAAGGAGGCAAGCTCATGTCTGGCGCAGATGAACCTAAAATTGGCGTGTACATATGCCATTGCGGCGTCAACATTTCGGCAACCGTGGACGTCGAAGACGTAGCCAAATACGCTTCATCACTGCCCAATGTTGCTCTTGCAAAGCACTACATGTACATGTGTTCAGCCCCGGCTCAAGCAATGATTAGGAATGACATAAAGGAGCATGGACTTACCCGGGTCATAGTGGCTTCTTGTTCGCCTCGTATGCATGAGCTCACGTTTAGAAGGGTTGTAGAAGAAGGTGGACTGAATCCATACCTCTTTGACATGACGAATATTCGAGAGCACTGTTCGTGGGTTCACCCCGAGGAGCCACAGAAAGCTACAAAAAAGGCTAAAGACCTTATTCGTATGTCTGTGGCTCGAGCTGCGCTGTTAGAACCTTTGCAGAAGAGAATAGTTGAGGTCACTGTTAGAGCCCTAGTCGTAGGCGCAGGCATTGCGGGTTTGAGGTCAGCCCTTGACTTGGCTGAGAGAGGGTTCGAAGTCTACCTTGTGGAGAAGGAACCCGTTCTTGGCGGCAGAATGACGCAGTTGAACAAAGTGTATCCAACCGGTGACTATGCGCTGGACCTTTTGAAACCGTTGATTGGAGCGGTTGTGCCCAATCCCAAAATCACGGTACTGACAAGTTCAAAGCTGACCGCCGTTGATGGGTACATAGGAAACTTCAAGGCGAAAATCTTCACAAACCCACGGCACGTCAACGAAAAATGCGACGCCTGCGGCAAGTGCGTAGCTGTCTGTCCCGTTGAGGTCTCGAACGATTTCGACTTCGGCCTTGGCAAACGCAAAGCCATATACCTTCCATTTCCCGACGCTGTGCCTCACAGATACACCGTTGATCATGTCAACTGCAATAAATGTGGAAAGTGTGTGGAGACATGCGACAAGGGTGCCATAGACCTGAACCAGCAGCCGACTGAGTCAGAAGTTGATGTGGGTACAATCATTGTGGCTATTGGGCACGATTTGTATGAGCCTTCAAAGGGTGAATTTGGCTACAAAGCCTATGACAACGTCATAACAACCGGGCAATTGGAAAGACTTCTCAACCAAAACGGTCCGACAAGAGGGCAGCTACTCCGAAGTGGAGCCCCGCCAGAGACTGTAGTATTCATTTCCTGTGTGGGCGGGCGACAGGAGCCAGGAATCTATCTGCCGATTGATAAGGATCGACAGCTCAACCGATACTGTTCCCGAGCTTGCTGCATGACTGGGCTGAATAACGCTCTTGAAATAAAGGAGAAGTATCCTAAGGCAAGGGTTTACTACCTTTACCGAGACATTCGAACTTTTGGAAAGGGACATGAAGACTTTTATCGAAAGGCTGGAGAAGCCGGCGTAGTTTTCATGAGGTACAGACCCGAAGCGCCTCCAGTGGTGTCCAATGAACTCGGTTCCACCGTGGTTACAGTTCAGGACATGCTTACTAGTAATGAGACAATCTCTATCCCTGCAGACTATGTGGTGCTGAACGTGAGTATGGTTCCGCGGGCAGAGGCTCTTGAAGTGCAGGGGTTACTTAAGATCGCCAAAGGCGTTGAAGGCTTCTTTACAGAGGCTCATGCCAAGCTCAGACCGCTGGACACGCCTACGGACGGCATTTTCTTAGCTGGCACCGCACAGGGTCCTAAGGACATAACTGACAGTGCAGCTATGGGAAGCGCTGCGGCAGCAAGAGCGTCTGTGCCTTTAGCCAAAGGTAAGGTTGAATTAGAGCCAGTTGTTGCCTATGTGGAACTGGACAAGTGTGACGGATGTGCCATGTGCGTGGAGCCGTGTACATTCAAAGCTATCACGATTGTAGAGCACAAGGAGGGGGAAGAGGTGAAGAAGCGCGCATTTGTGAACGAGGCTTTGTGTAAGGGTTGTGGTGCTTGTGCTGCTACGTGTCCGCCTAAAGCAATATATGTAAAGCATTTTACATTAGAGCAGATAGCTGCCATGATAAACGCGTTGTTAGCGGAGTAGCGTTAGGAGGGTAACTAAGCTTGAGTGAAAAGAAGAAACTTGCCAAAAAGACCGATGCAGCCATTGAAGCCTTCAGGACTGAACGACTTAGATGGGTTCTCGGGATATCGCAGGTTGGGCCAAAAGTAGATGAGCAAAAGTACAAGGTTACGTCTGCAAAGATAATGAAAGATGAGATTGAACGTCAACAAATTCTTGGCGAGATAAAGGAAACAGGGTCATTAACCATAAAGGAAATCTCAGAAGCCACAAAAATCGGTCCGAAGGAAGTGCTTAGGCATATTATTGCGTTGAGAAAGATTGGTGCGGTTTCTGAGGCTGGCGAGAAAGAGGGCGGATACCTCTACAAGACTGGTTAGAAAAATTTTTTTACAGTTTTTCTATGCAGCTCGGGTGGATTTCGCCTGGGTAGTCGTGGTGGTAAACGTAGATTTTGTTCTCTTCTAGGTCAACTTCCACACGATCGTGGGCTTTTTGACGGGTTAGCAGGTTTGAGTAGCGTTCGTAATCCGTGATTTCAATAGTCTTAACCGTCTTCTCTTCAGCCCTGATTGGTTTGTCGCACACTTCGCAGAGTTTTTCGTCAACTCTTATCTCTGTGAAGTTTTTGCCCTTCATCTCTTCGTAATCCACAGTTGCTAATGATCTACGCATGCACGTCACTTCTCATTAACGTGAAGATGGCTAGGGCTAATCAGTTTTTCTCTCAGAACGAGTCGTCTGGGCAAGCTCCAGCGCCTTCTCTGCTGCTCTTAGCAAAGCCTCCTTCACAGAGTCTGAGAGCCCAGGGTTGACATCGTCTGGTATTCGCTCTGCTTGACAGGCTAGAATGACGATGTCGATGCCCATTTGATCCCTCAGTTCCTTCAAGAGGTTTGCGGCTGGAAATAGGTGCATTGAGAAATCTGTGATCTTGTTCGCTGGCAAGTCGTCTAGTGACAACTCGAATATTTCTCCGGGTTTTCTTTTTACATCAACTGCGTCCAGAACAATGATTTTCTTGGGTTTCTTTGGGCTTAGGCCCACGGTGAATAGCACGTCGCCCGCTCCGATTCCCACATCCATGACATAAACTTCGTCTGGAATCTTGCAGTTTCTTAGCATGTAGTCAACGACGGCTGGACCGAAACCGTCGTCTCCGAAGAGCAAGTTGCCAACACCTAAAATGAGCACAGGTTTCTTGACGTACTCTGGCAGGGTTTCCTCAGACATACCAAGACACTCCTACACTGTTCCTTGTTTGAACTCGTTGATTATGTGTGTAGGAAACTAGTAAATCATATATTTGCATATTGTTCTCGTATCTATGGTGTGCGTATGAGTTTTACTGTTAAGGGAACCCAGTATCGTGTGAGCACGCCTAACCTCGAAAGCATCCAAGACTTTCCTTACGTTTTCAAATGGGCTAAGTTGCCGGGCAAGACCATTGCCATTTCCAGGGTGATTGTGACGCTCATAAACCCCATTGAAAAGAATGAGGCTGAGATAGTTTTCAGCGTGTTCAGCGCTGCCGAAAGCTTCAGCAGAACCTTCAGGTCAGTGAGCGACCTCGTGAGGACGTGCGACCAAGTTGAGACACAGAGCATAGTCAAAGAATCCGTTTCAAAGTTTTATTTCGACATCAAGCCTCCTGTGACTTTGGCGAACAAGAATGACCGCATTGAACTCCTTGTTAAGAGAAAACCAAAGCTTGCCGAAGAGAACTACGTCATGTCCGAGGGCTGGATGAGCGATACGGAAGAGGTTACGGTGAAGGAGATCCTGCGTCCAGCTATCGATGTTAAACAGGGTATGTTGGTGAGCGAAGCTGCGAAGTTGATGGCTAAGCATAAGGTTGGCTCACTATTGGTTAGAAAGGATGAAGACGTTCTGCTTGGTCCAACTGCGGGCATAGTTACTGAAGCCGATCTGCTTGAAAAGGTTCTTAGCAGAGGGTTAAACCCAAAGAGAATCACTGTGGAAGGCATTATGACCACTCCGATAGTCACGGTTAACAGTCAAACAAGCCTAGACGAAGCAATAGAAGTCATGGTTAAGAAGAATATTCGGAGGCTTCCTATTGAAGAGAAAGGCAAGATTATTGGGATAATTGTCGATCAGGACATAGTTAGGGCTATACCAATTTACTTTCGGGGTGCTTCAAAGAAACGCATTTTCTTCTCGGAGTAATGTAAATAAATTTTTAGGTTCGCAGTTTTTGCTAACAGCTTTAGCTTATTTTGTGTCGGCATTGTTCGTTGTGCTTCATAAAGCACTTAGATGTTTGAAAGAAAGATTTCGGTTTTTGTGTTCGGAATCCAAATTCGACTGAGAACACAAAGAATATTTGTTTATGTTCTGAGTCTGAGTCTACTGAGACTAGAGAGCTGCGAAAGGAGTGAGGCGAGTTGAAAGAATTTGATGAGTTGATGTCGGAGATCTTGGACGTTACTTTCAGGCAAGTATTTGGTGATTTTGCTTGGGAGTTGATTTGCAAACTCGTGGAAAGCCATGTGTTTTTGAATAGAGACGATATTGGCAAGCGATTCGAGGCTTTTTATGCCTATTTAGAACAGTTGCTTGGTTCAGAAAGAGCGCAGATTTTGCAAGCCGCTAGTCCTAGATGTTTATGCTCCCAAGTGCGGCAGGAAAATGCGGAGGTCGAAAAGTATTTTTCATTTCTAGATAAACTCTATGAGATCAAGTTCAGGCTTTCAGTTTCAACTTTAAAGCGAGAACGTTCACGAAGTAATTGATATGTTTCAGACAGGTCGCGTGTCTGCTTGCGTATTAGGTTTGCCTCGGATTCCGAATGTGAACGGTTACTCACGATTCAGACTTCACTTTCATACAAGCTAAATCTGAGAGTTGTGCGAACATTTGGTAGGACAAAGTCGAGTAGTGGCAGAAGTTGTTCGAATGACTGGACCGTTTGGCACGGTTGAGAGCCTTGGTCTATCCTCTAGTACGAGACGTGATGGAAAGGTCAGCAAAAGAACCGAAAGTCTAGATGATTTGTTGCTTGCTGCTGTGGATGATTCATTGAGGCAGGTTTTCCGAGAAGAAGGTGTGGACGTGATTTATAATTTTGTGGAGAATAAGTGTCATTTGAGGAGAGAGGAGATTGTTGAGAAGCCTGAGGCTTTTTCTGCTGGTTTGAGGAAGTTGCTGGTTTCGGGGGCGCCACTTGTTGAGAAAATGATTCTTGAGAACTTGTATTCTAAGCTTGAGTTGAAATTTGAGGAAAGGGAAGGTTACGAGTTTTCAGATTACATAGGAGAGTTAAAGAAAATCCTTGCTTGAGAGATGGTAATTTTGATTAACACGAAACCAATCAGCTCCGAATATCACTCACAATTGAAACGTGAAGCGAAAATCAAAGACGAACATGAAGTAATCATTCTTTCCATTATTGCCGGGCTTTCGGCTTACCCAATAGATGCGGCAATCGATACTTTTGTTTTCCGTGAAAAAGCATTTTTGGATCAGCTAATATTTGAAGTGCCCGGGGAGGAGATCTATTTTCGATCGATCATTCTGGCGATGTTTATCATTTTTGGGATAGCCATCTCCAAAATCTTAACAAGGCGCAAACTGGCTGAAAGAGCGTTAGGAACCTCTGAGGAAATGTATCGGAGTATTGTTGAGCTGGCTTCAGACGCCATTGTTACTGTTGATATGAAAGGCATCGTCACATCATGCAATGCCGCAACTACGAGAATGTTAGGCTGTTCAAAGGATGACATTATTGGTAAACACTTTAGGAAACTAGGCTTCTTGCGAACGAGAGATATCCCAAAATACTTAACGATATTCAGCTCCGCTTTAATGGGAAAAGTACCCAAACCTTTTGAAGCGGTTGGACAACGTATGGATGGAACTCCATTTTTAGCTGAAGTCCTTGTTAGTTTGCTTAGAAAAGACGGAAAGATAACAGGTGTTCAGGCAATCGCAAGAGATATTACTGAACGCAAAGAGGCTGAAAAAGCTGTTCGAGAGAGTCAAAGGAAGTTTGAACGGTTGTTTATGAGTAATCCTGAGGCCGCTGTCTATTCCGATCTAGATGACCGCGTTCTAGACATTAACCCTCGTTTCAGTGAGCTTTTCGGATACTCCCCTGATGAAGCCAAAGGGCAATTGCTCGATGATCTAATAGTGCCAGATGACTTAAAGGAAGAAGCAAGGAAACTGACCGCCATCAGGGAAGGATACGTTTACCATGACTCCGTTAGGCAGAAGAAAGATGGGTCACTGGTTCCAGTGTCAATCTCTAGTGCCTCAATAATATCTGAAAACCAAAATCTAGGCAATGTGGTACAGTACAAAGACATCTCAGAAAGAAAAAAGATGGAAAAGAAACTGCAGGAAAACACAGAGCATCTGGAGGAACTCGTGGAGGAGAGAACCGGGGAATTAAGAAAAAGTGAAGCTAAAAATAGGACTATCGTAAACGCGATACCGGATTTGATGTTACAAATCGGTGAAGATGGCACCTTTCTGGGTGTCAGTGGCGCAAAAGATGTCCCTTCGGCGTTGCCTCCAAGTGAATTTTTAGGTAAAAAGATTCATGAGGTGATGCCGTCGGAGTTCGCTCAAAAGACTATGCACTACATAAAGCAGGCATTGCAAACGGACAAAACACAAATCTTTGAGTATCAGCTCCCAATTCCGTTACCCAACGGCAACATACATGATTATGAGGCTCGAATAGTTCCCAGCAGTAGAGATGAAGTCCTCGCTCTTGTGCGCGACATCACCGAGCGCAAGCAAGCCGAAGAGAAAATAAGAGAATTGGAAAATAGATACAGGGCGATTTTTGAAGGTTCAACTGAAGGAATTGTAGTTGCCGACCCAAAGACTGCAAGATTTGTTTTTGTGAACCCGAGAATTTGCAAGTTAACAGGGTATGACGAGAAGGAACTGCTCAAGCGGGGAGTGGCAGATATTCATCCAAAAAAAGATTTGCCCTATGTGATGCAAGAGTTCAAAAAAGCGACTGAAGGAAAAATAGCTCCTTCTATGGATATTCCTGTTCTAAGGAAAGATGGAAGCGTGATTTATTGTAATATTGGTGGTGCCCATCTGAAGATAGGAAAACAAGACTTGTTGGTGGGGTTTTTCCGCGACATTACTGAACACAAACGGATGGAACAACAACTTCTGATGTCTGAGAGGCTTGCTGTTATCGGAGAACTTGCCACTATGGTGGGACATGACCTTAGGAATCCTCTGCAATCAATAGAAAATGCAACGTACTACCTCAAAAATGAGTATGAGCTCAAACACTCGTATCCAGTTGGATCAAAAACAAAGGAAATGCTTCAGGTCATCGGCGATTCAATAAACTACGCCGACAAAATACTAAGAGATTTGCAGGATTTCTCATCGGTCAGAAAACTCACACTCAAAAAGACAGACATCAACACAATAGTCAAGGAGGCTCTCACTCAAGTCAGGGCATCTGGAAACGTGGAACTCCGCACAGAGCTGAGTCTCCTTCCTGAGATAGAGGTTGATGAAGATCAAATGAAACGAGTCTTCCTGAACTTCATCACGAACGGAATGCAAGCGATGGAAAACGGAGGCAAACTAACTATCGCCACCAAGAAAACAGCGGACTTTATTGAAGTCAGTTTCAGAGACACAGGCATAGGCATACCAAAAGAAAACATGGATAAAATCTTCAAGCCTTTATTCACAACCAAGGCTAAGGGCATGGGCATGGGTCTAGCGATCTGCAAGAAGTTTGTTGAAAGCCACGCCGGCAGCATCGATGTTGAGAGCCAGGTGGGTAAGGGAACGACTTTCACGGTTAAACTGCCTGTCCAACATGAAATGGAGGTGACAGCAATTGCCAGAGAGTAAGTCTAGCATCCTTATAGTGGAAGACGACGCAAGCATACGTGCAACCCTAAGCGCCATTCTGCAGTACAAGGGTTACAACACCGACACAGCCGAAACTGGACGAGAAGCGATGCAGAAGTCAAAAACCAATTTCTACAACATTGCGCTCTTAGACATCAAACTACCAGATATGGAAGGCACAAAACTGCTCACCCTGATACACGAGGACCTGCCAAAAATGGTAAAAATCATTATCACCGGGTATCCCTCACTCGAAAATGCAGCTGAAGCCCTAAACAAAGGAGCAAACGCCTACATCATAAAACCAGTCGACCCAGAAAAACTCCTAGCCCTCATTGAAGAGAAACTAGAAGAACAAAGTCACGACGAGAAGATGACAGAAGAAAAAGTGACAGAATGGATCAAGACACGGGCACGCAAACTTGAAGACGCTGATCTGAAACCGCTGGTGTAAAGACCAGCCGTCTTCGCTCTCTCGTAAACTCTAAAAAATAAAAAAAAATGATTCTTTCCTCTCTGTGACCTAGGCTTGCTCTCCTTCGGGCAAGCCGTAAACGAGTTGGTTGTCACGTTCGCCTGCGATGGCTATTTTTCCAAACTGCCTCATCGCGATGACGTGCTTCAATAGTTTCTCTTTCTCTATGCTAGTAACCTTTGAGAGTTCATCCAAGGTTGATGGACCATGATGCTTTATCTTTTCAAGAATGAGGTTCCTCTCTTTGACACGTTCCTGCATCTCTTTCTGCTTCTCTGGTGACATCCTTGGCTTATCAACGGACATGTCTCGCAACCTCTGCTAGAAACTAATGTGCATGGGTAAAGCTGTATATAAAAATAATCATAAGGTCTGCAAAAACCTTATTAGCATTCAAACAAGCATAGCTGAACGCTTAGTGATAACATTTGGTTTCAGCGTACATAATGATGAAGATGCAGGTTGGAATGGACGACCAAGTGATAGAAGAAATAAAAAAGCTGGAACAGATCGAAGTCGCTGACGCCACTTACGGGTCATATGACCTCGTAATCAAAGTTAAATTCAGAACCATTGAAGAACTTGACAGATTCATTTTTGAAAAAATAAGAAGGGTCAAAGGAATAACAGAAACTTCAAGCATGATAGTAGCAAAGGAAATATTCTAAGCGCCATTCCGACTGATATCTAGCGGTTCGAAAGTGTGGTGTTCAAAACCCTCTTTTTCACAGACCTCAACGATTTTTGAAACAACCTTCAAGTCTAGGCTTCTTATTCCTTCTTCCTCTGGTCCCGTAATCTCCACAATGACGCCGCTGCCTGAAACCCCGCAGCAAGCATAAATATTTTTGTAGACGTTTATGTGATACTTTGGTGGAACACCGGTCTCATCCAGAGCGGACTTGACCACTCGAACTACATGATCTATATCTGCACCCGTTGCCTTGATGAAGTAGCATTCTCTACAACTGACTTTAGTCATCAGCCCACACTCTGCATTAGGTGACGCTATGGTCTTTCAATTAGGTATATTCGTTGTTTCCCTAATAAGATTGACTGAGCGGAACACACCGTCGACAGTAATCATCCCATATAAGGCAAATGTGACAGATGAGTGACCACGGAATTGGGAAAGAGTTTTCCTATTTTTCGCCGATATATAGAAGATAATTATCAAAAAGATTAAAAGGAAATCCGTTATCATTCTAGTATTCTACAGATTTAACATGGAGAGAGGAAAAATGACTGTGAAAGTCTTAGAAGAATGGCTCAACATGTGCGGAGGATGCGAATGCAGCATACTCGACGTGGGCGAAGCTCTCTTAGACGTACTGCCGAAACTCGAGTTTGTTCACATGCCCGTTCTTATGGACCACAAATACTATGGTCAAACCGGTGAGGGCCAAAAACTTGAGCTTCCACAAGCTGACATTGGAATAATCACAGGCGGCGTCAGAACTGAAGAACACAAAGAAGTTGCTAAAGAGATTAGAAACAGGTGTAAAACAGTCATAGCCTACGGCTCATGTGCTTGTTTCGGGGGACTGCCAGCCCTCGCCAACATGTACACCAAAGATGAAGTGTTCAACAAAGTCTACAAAACCACGAGAAGCACCGAACCCGGAGAATTTCCAACAGCCAAAATCACACCATGGACCGACCGAGTGTACGCTGTGGATGAGGTGATAAAAGTCGACCTCATGATACCTGGATGCGCGCCTTCTCCAGACGTTTTCGTTGATGCCGTGACTGCGCTGTTGACAGGCCAACCGTTCAAACTCTCGGAGAAGGCGGTTTGCGAGGACTGTCCTTTGAAGCGTGAGAAAAAGGCTATTGCAACTATTAAGCGTCCTTTGGAATCTCCGCCGAGCAGAGAACGATGTCTGTTGGAGCAGGGTTATCTGTGCCTTGGACCCGCCACGAGAACAGGCTGTGGAGGTCACGAGAAAGTTCCACGTTGCATTGCCGGCATGTTTCCATGTCGAGGGTGCATGGGACCATTAAAATTCGGTGCAAACCAAATGGTAGACATGATGGGTGCGTTGGCAACCATTGGCTTGGATGTCAAAGTCATACCTGACCGCCTAGCAACCTTCAATCGATTCGTCGGAGGACACAACGTTCTAAGACCACGCAAAGTGTGATGAGGTGACTGAAATGACAAAAGAATTAGTTATTCAACCCATAACCCGAATCGAAGGCGACGGCAAAGTCGTCATTCAACTCGACGACAACGGAAATGTCCTCGACGCTCGAATGCACGTGATGGAGCTGCGAGGATTTGAAATGTTCTGCATTGGTCGACCAGTGGAAGAACTGCCGGTCATCACAACTCGAATCTGCGGAGTTTGCCCTTGGGCGCATCACATAGCTTCAGCAAAGGCTACAGACGGAGTATTTGGCGTAACCCCGCCGCCGGCTGGAAGAAAACTGCGTGAACTAGCGTACCTTGGCGACAAGACTATGGACTTCATCTTACACTTCTACATCCTTTCAGGACCAGACTTCGTTATGGGTCCAGACGCAGACTACACAACGCGAAATGTCCTAGGAATCATAAAAGCGAATCCAGACTTGGCAAAGAAGGTGATCCATCATCATCACTTGGCACATCAGATGGTCGAGATGATAAGTGGCAGAAGAATACACCCTGTCGCTGCTGTGCCAGGCGGCTGGACAAAACCACTGAAACCCGAGGAGAGAGACAAAGCGCTTCCAATGGCTAAGGAAATACTCGACTTTGCATTGTTTACCATGAAGTTGGCAAAGGAGAATATATTTCCGAAATATCTGGACTTGGTCAAGAGTCTGGCGGTCATCAAAACTGGATTCTTGGGACTCGTCACACCCGAGGGAACGCATTCTTTCACCGAAGGCAACTTAAGGATGATGCAGCCCGACGGCTCGCATGAAGATTATGCGCCAGAAAACTATCTAGATGTCATAGCTGAGCACGTGGAGCCTTGGACCTACCTGAAATTCCCATACTACAAGAAAGCTGGCAAGCTTGTCATGGATCCAGACAACCCTGTTGGAGTGTACAGAGTCAACACGTTGGCGAGAATTAACGTCAGCGACAGAATGGCTACACCGTTGGCGCAGAAAGAACTTGACGAATTCAGAAAACTGTTTGGCAGACCCGCGCAGCAAACGCTGCTGTACCACTGGGCAAGACTGATTGAGTTGGTTGAATGCGCCGAAAGAACTGTTAACCTTCTCGAAGACCCTGAAATCACGGATGAGAACACAAGGGTTCCAGTCAAGCCGAGGGCAGGTCGCGGCATAGGCGTAGTTGAAGCCTCACGCGGCACATTGATCCACGACTATGAGACTGATGAAAACGGCATCGTGAAAGACTGCAACCTAATCGTGGCAACGGGTCAAAACAACGCTGCAATCAACATGTCGATCACGAAGGCGGCAAAAGATCTCATCAAAGGCGGAAAATACGACCAAGGCATACTTAACAGAATTGAGATGGTGATTCGACCCTACGACCCGTGCCTAAGTTGCGCCACCCACGACATGTCAGGCAGAGTGCCACTTCGATTAGACATAGTAGACGCAGACGGAAGAGTCATAGACACGCTGGTTAACCATTAACCTTCTCTTTCTTTTTTCAAGCCTAAGCTGTTGAAAGTTTTTCTTGAATCTTTGTCCTTGTTTCAGGTTTGAGTGATCCGATTTTTGTGATTCTTGCGTTTGTGGTTTCGAATATGTTGAGGATTTTGTCGTATTGCGGAAGCGTGGTGGTTATTGAGATCAACCTCAGCGGTTCAACCCCGTACTGTGCCAGTTCCTTCTTCAGCTGTGTTAGGTAGTCTCTGACTTGGTCTTCCTTGAATAGGCTGTCGTCGCCCTCAACAAATATTACGCCATCAGCCCCAGAAGCAAAAGCTTGCATCATGTGTTTCAAGCCAACTCGTCCGACACTTGGCACGCTTATGACGCGGACGTTCGGCGTGTAACTCGACCGCGTTTGACCGGCGAGGTCAGCTGACCCGTAGGCTGTGTTCTTTTCAATGAACGCCACGAGTTTGGGATGTGTGTCGCCTTCGCTTACTCCTTTGATCTGCGCCATCAACTGTTCATCTGTGCTGTGCAACAAATCCATAGCCTGTTTGGGACAGCGGGGCACACACAAGCCGCAGCCAATGCAAGAAATCGGGTTAATCGACACTCCGCCGGGAACAGATGCTATAGCCCCAACTGGACAGACCCTAATGCAAACGCCGCAGCCGTCGCATTTTTCAGCTATGATGTAGGCAACTTCAGGTGAAACCGAGATTTCGCCCTTGCCCACAAAGGTTGCCACGCGGGAAGCTGTTGCCATAGCTTCAAGAGTTGTCTCCCGCACGTCTTTGGGGCTCAGGGCGCAACCGGCTAGGAAAACTCCTTCACGATGGCTATCGACGGGTCTGAGCTTAAAGTGTCGTTCTGAATAGAAGCTGTCTCCGCTTAACTGAATGCCCAGTTTCTTGGATAACTCAGCCGCCGTGGGATGTGGGTTGACAGCCACACTTAATACGACTAGGTCGAATAAGCCTTCCAAGTCTTCGCCAAGCATGGTGTCCTCTGCCCTAACCAGCAGTTTGTCTTCGCCAGCTGGCGTAACCTCTGCAACTCTTCCCCGCACGAACTTCACGTGATGATCCAATGCTTTGGCGTAGAACTCTTCGTATCCTTTGCCATCAGCCCGAATATCCACGTAGAATATCCATGGTTCAGCGTCTGGAAATGACTTTTGAAGCAATAACGCCTGCTTGATCGCTGCCATACAGCCAATCTTGCAGCAGTGTTCCTCGCCTTTGCCATTCGTGGTTATCATGCGGCTGCCAACACAGAGTACGAAGGCGACTTTTTTGGGCGGTTTCCCGTTCGAAGGCTTATGTAATCCCTGCAGCATCAAACGTTCAAACTGCATGTTGGTAACGATGTCTGGGTGCAACCCGTAACTATACTCCTCTATTGTGGATGGGTCTATTTGTTCAAAGCCTGTGGCAGCCACGATGGCGCCCACGTCAAGTTCAATCGTCTCTTCCTTCTGGTCGAAGTTGACCACATGCGCCTTGCAGAATTTCTCGCAGACTCGGCAAACTCCCTTTGTGAACCATAAACAGTGTTCCTTGTCAATCGCATAAGTGCGGGGAACAGCTTGCCTAAACGGAGAATAAATCGCTTTTCGCTCAAGCGTGTCAGCCTCAAACTCGCTTGGAACCTTGATGGGACATTTTTTGGCGCATTCGCCGCAGGCAGTGCAGCCGGTGTCTACATAACGCGGTTTCTTCGTAATCAGGACTCGGTAGTTGCCAGGTGTGCCCTCAATTGCCATTGTCTCAGCCATAGTTATGACTTTGATATTTGGATGCTGAGCAGCATAAACCATCTTAGGCGTGAGGATGCACTGGGAACAGTCTAGCGTTGGGAAGGTCTTGCTCAACTGCGCCATGTGTCCGCCGATGCTTGGACTTCGTTCAACAAGGAACACCTTGAAGCCTTTGTCAGCCAGTTCAATTGAAGACATGATGCCCGCAACTCCGCCGCCAATAACCAGAGCATCTCGGTTCACAGGCATTGTCTTAACGGTTAGAGGTTGAAGGTTTTTGGCGCGTTCAACTGCTCCGCGCACAAGGTCAATTGCCTTGGCTGTCGCTGTCTCTTTGTCGCCGTGAACCCAGCTGCATTGTTCCCGGATGTTTGCCATTTCCAAGAAATATGGGTTTAGTCCAGCTGACTTTATGTTCTGCCTAAAGGTGTCTAGGTGCATCTTGGGCGTGCAGGCGGCTACAACTACTCTGTTCGCGCCTTTCTCGGTGATGCTTTTGGCGATGAGTTCTTGGCCCGGATCACTGCACACGTATTCATAGGTTTCGGCGATTTCCACTCCCGGTATCTTGGCTACTGCTTCCTTGACCTTTGCCACATCGACTGTGTCACTTATGTTTCCGCCACAGTGGCATATGTAGACGCTGACTTTCTTTTCTTTATGCTGCTCCATAAAATTAAGGACACTCCATGGATACTAGGTAATTCTGATCTTGGTGTAGAATCAAGCATAGTTGTAAAACTGCCTTTTAAGAGTCACGTTTACGAGCAGGACTTAAAGCAAGCTTAACGCATACGTAAAAGAAGATTTATTAGGTTCAAACATTACAAAACTCTTCTCTCAAATTCGAGCCTTGTGCCACAAAAATTAGAGGCTAACCGTCATGACAGAGCCGCAGAAAAAGGTTGTTCGACTAGACGAACTTGATCCGGGTTTCTCTGAAGCGGTGGCAAAAGCTGGGGGCGAGAAAATCAATTTGTGCATTCAATGCGGCACGTGTACAGCCAGTTGCCCCTCAGGCCGTAGAACAGCCTTTCGAACACGCCAGCTCATCAGACGGGCGGTCTTAGGTTTTAGGGAGCCTGTGCTTTCGGACAAAGACTTGTGGCTTTGCACTACATGCTACACGTGCTTGGAGCGCTGTCCGCGTGGTGTTGATCCCACTGATGTCATATTAGCTATGCGCACGTTGGCGGTTCAGTCTGGTCATATGCTGGACAGGCATAGGCTTGTGGCAAGCCTTGTTTTGAAAAGTGGTCATGCTGTTCCAATTGACGATGCGAATCGAAAAGCGAGATTAGGCTTTGGTTTATCGGAGTTGCCTCCAACCACCCATGCATTTACCAACGCACTGGCTGAGGTTCAGGCGTTGGTTAAGAAAACAGGCTTTGATAAGCTAACGGGTTATGAATGGAAATAGTGAGGTTACGACGGTCATGTCTAAGCCCTACGCGTTCTTCCTTGGTTGCATGATTCCCAACCGGTATCCCGGGATTGAATTGGCTATGCGCAATGTTGCTCCGCTCTTGGACATGGAGCTGAGAGACATGGAGGGTGCCTCCTGTTGCCCAGCGCCGGGGGTTTTCAAGTCATTTGACAAGACAACGTGGTTGGCGTTGGCTGCGCGCAATTTGACAATCGCTGAGTCGATGAGTTGCGACATCGTAACATTATGTAGTGGCTGTTATGGCACGTTGAAAGAGGCTAACGACATTCTGAAAGGTGATGCAGAGCAACGTGACAAGGTTAACAATGTTCTGAAGGAAGTTCAACGAGAATATCATGGCAACATTCAGGTGAGGCACTTTGCCGAGTTATTGTACCGAGACTTTGGACCTGAGAAACTGATGGGCATGGTTCAAAGGAAGCTGCCTCTGAACGTTGCTGTCCACTACGGTTGCCACCTGCTGAAACCCACGAAACATCGTGATATGAAGAGTGTTGAACGCCCCAAGTTTCTCGATGAAATGGCTGAAGCGCTAGGCGCCAAAAGCATCCCCTACCGGGATAAAATGATGTGTTGTGGTGCAGGCGGAGGCGTCAGGACAGCAGCTTTGGATGTTTCGTTAGACATGACGCGGGAAAAGCTTGAAAACGTTAGGAACGTGGGCGCGGACGTGATAGTAACGCCGTGCGGCTTCTGCCACTTCCAGTACGACCGCGGACAAATCGAAATCAGAGACAAAACTGGGGTATTCTACAACATTCCAGTGTTGCATTTCGTGCAGCTTCTTGGCTTAGCTTTAGGTTTGTCGCCTGAGAAGCTAGGCATGTACAATAACGTTGTTCCAACTGACGTGTTGCTCAGCAAGATTTGAGTCGGTTGGCTTCGACAAGCAGGTTTTTGTGTCAAGTCTGTGTCTCTTCAATCAAGTAGCAACATGCGAAGGGTAACTGGAGACAGCCAGTTTTGAGAGCTGAGATTAAAGTAAGCGGCATCGTTCAGGGTGTGGGCTTCCGACCTTTCGTCTACCGAATTGCAGTTGAGAATGAACTGGATGGCTTCGTGCGCAACCGGGGCGACGCCTACGTTGAAATAGTGGTTGAGGGAGAGAAGCACAGAGTTGAACAGTTTCTTAGGGATCTGAGGGAGAAGAAGCCGCCTCTAGCAAAGATTCACGATGTAGTTACTCAATTTGGCGACGACAGAAAGGAATTCGTCAATTTCAAGATTCTGGGCAGCTCTGAGACTGTGGAGTTTTCTGGTTCGGTTGTTCCGCCTGATGTTGCGATTTGTGATGCGTGCTTGCGTGAGCTGCGAGAGCCGTCTGATAAGCGGCATGATTATTTTTTCATAACGTGCACTGACTGTGGTCCGCGTTACACGACGATTGAAAGTTTGCCTTACGATCGACCGAACACTACGATGAAACAGTTTAAGATGTGCTCTTTCTGTCTCGGAGAATACGTTGATCCTGCGAATCGCAGGTTTCACGCTCAGACTGTTGCTTGCCCAGAATGTGGTCCTAAAGCTTACTTAGCCAGCAAGAATGGGGAACTCCTAAGTAGTAGAGACCCGATTCGTGAAGCGGGCAAATTGCTCGAAGAGGGCAATGTGTTAGCTGTCAAGGGTTACGGTGGGTTTCATGTGGCAGCCCCGACTACGCGGGATGAGCCTATTGCTCGTCTAAGATCTGTAAAGCATCGTTCGCAGAAGCCGTTTGCCGTTATGGCGCGTGACATTGAGACTGTTTGGAGCTTTGCCGATGTTAGCTGGAAAGAGGCTGAGCTGCTAGCGTCTTATGTTAAGCCTATTGTTTTGTTGAGGAAGAGCCCTGAGTATTTCCTGTCGGGTTTGATTGCGCCGGACTTGCATAATGTTGGCGTCATGTTGCCTTACACGGGTTTGCATTTCATGTTGTTTGATGGTGTGCGTGAACCAGCTTTCGTTATGACTAGTGCGAATCCGCCAGATGAGCCGATAGTGACGGATAATGATGAGGCTGTCAAGAAGCTGGGAAGTGTGGTTGATTACTTTCTTTTTCATGACCGGCTTATTGCTCAACGGTGTGATGACTCGGTTGTCCGTGTTCATGGAGAGGATGTCAGCTTTGTTCGTAGGTCTCGGGGGTTTGCGCCTGAGCCTATTCGGCTGAAGCAGACGGTTGATGAGTGTGTGTTGGCTTTGGGCGGCGAGCTCAATTCGACTTCGTGTGTCTTGCTTGGGAACAAGGCTTTCTTGTCTCAGCATGTTGGCGATGTTGAGAATTTGGAGACGCTTCGGTTTCTGAGGAGCGCTAGTGAACATCTTTTGCGTTTGACTAACAGCAAGCCTGATGTCTTCGCTTGTGATCTTCATCCGAAGTTTACAACTACACAGTTGGCTAAGGATTGGGGTGATGAGCTGGGTTGCCCCGTGGTTCAGGTGCAGCATCATCATGCTCACGGCGCAGCGCTCATAGCTGAACATGATCTGGATCATATTGTCGCCATTGTGTGTGACGGCTACGGATATGGTTTTAATGGCGAAGCGTGGGGTGGCGAAATCCTTCACTGTGACAGACAGGGCGAGTCTCATCGCGTTGGGCACCTGGAACTGCAGCCTCTGGTAGGCGGCGATCTGGCGACGCGTTACCCTTTGCGGATGGCAGCTGGAATTCTAAGTAAGGCAGTGTTAATGGAGGACTGGCTGTTGTCGAATAGCAAGTATCTGCCCCATGGAAGAAAGGAGGCTGAAGTGATAATTCAACAATTAAATAAGGGTTCGAGTCCGGTCACTTCAAGCTGTGGTCGAGTTCTGGACGCGGTTTCAGCTATCTTAGGCGTCTGTTACGAGCGCACGTATGAGGGCGAACCCGCCATGAAGTTAGAGGCTGCCGCAACAAATGGCAAGGACATATTGAAGCTTCAACCTATAGTGAAAGACAACGTGATTAACACAACAGCCATGATCCATCAGGTTTTCAATCGAAGAACCACCGAGTCCTCTAGAGATCTGGCTTTTTCAGCTCAGCAGTATTTGGCTGAAGGTTTGGCGCAGGTGGCTGTTGACGAAGCCAAACGCTTAGGTGTTAATGTCGTTGGCTTTTCTGGCGGCGTCGCATTTAACGAGCAAATAACTAAAGCAGTTGGACGTGTCGTTGAGGAAAATGGGTTGCGGTTTGTGGTTCACAGGTTTGTGCCTGCAGGCGATGGGGGTGTTTCGTTTGGGCAGGCTTTTGTTGCAGCTTGGCGTAAAACTCAGGCTACAGAGACCGAGAAATAGAGACCACACGAACCCAATTGTAAGAAACATAGATGTTCATGGCTAGGTATTCGTATTCAATGAAGGCTGTTACTTTGTACATCGCCAATAGGCTCTTTCTATTTACACCCCGAACTATCGAGTTTCCAAACTCTTCCCTATCCTATATGTAGAGCTCAATAGTGCAAACATTGTTGCCACTACCCCGAAAAATAGACACACGAAAGGAGTGAAATAGGTCAAAGGATCCACCAGCTCCGCGTGAAAAGTCATGCTGATTCCATAAAGCCCAGAGGATATGGACAGGACAAAGAATACTGCCGCAAAAAGTCCGAGATACATTATACTTGTTTCCCATTCGTAAAATGCTGCAATGCTTCCCTTTCGTATTTTTGCATCTTTTCCTAGCTCTTCGTACAGTTTCTTCAGTAACTCTTTTTCTTCTGTGGCTTCCTCGATTTTCACCCTGAGTTCATCTCTTTTGAAACCTATTTCCCAGAGGTTTCTCATGAGTTCAATTCTTTGCGAAGATAATTCCCTAGTTCTGAACGTAAGCATTAAGCCCCAAAATGCGAGAAGGCTCACGTTCGCCTGAACCACGAGTGGCAAAATAGCAATAACTTGAGAAGAGCTTGTGAATCCTCCATCAGTAAGTTTTAATGATTGGTAGAGTTCGAAGAGAAGGAATCCAGTTAGGATGCTCATCATTATAATGAAGAGTTTTCCATACTTATCCACGTGATACTTATCCACGTGTCTTTGTAACTCCTCAGCATCCATTCAACAAGGTTGTAGGATGTTTACTACGAATTTGTTTATTACGCTTTTCATTTCAACTTGCATTAATAGAGAAATCGGATATTTCACTCACTTAATAATTTAACGTGAACCAATTGAATCAGGATTCATAGCTTCGATTCATAAACAGCTTATTGCACTAGTTTAGCCTCTATTTTTATGGAAGCTTCCTACTTCTACGTGCTTATTCTGCCATTGGGCATCTTTGTTTTTCTAATGAGTTCGCTAGCGTTTTACTACGCAAGACAGGAAGAACGTGCACGAAAGAGGTGGATGGAGCTCACAAGGGCGCACAATGAGATGGAGCCTAACCAGGAAGACGTAATGAACTTGGAGCTGAAGGGACTTGAGAAGCTGCTCCAGAACAAGTCAATCGATCAGACTACTTATGAGCGACTGAAGAAAGCATTAGAAGACTACTATAAGGTGAACATAGGGGTAGACCGCCCAGAAGAAGACGCCGCCTTCAATTTTACATGATCAATGTATATGCAACTGCCAGAGCGGGCTAAGCTATCTTCCAGCGCTCAGGGAAACAGGAGAATACCTGAATTCAAAAATACTCAGATCAAGCCTTACGCCTACTAAGTACCATAGTTTTCAGCCTCCTCACTCCTACACGTCATACGTTTTTTTGGAGAGGTGACACTCGAGCAACATCCTTTTTTCTGAAGATTTTGCAACAGATAGAGGGGTAGAATAATCTTCCGTAAGGATTAGGAGTTGTTTTTATCGTTATAATATCATTAGGGAGGAGAAGATGGGTCAGAGGAAGATTGGCTTAGTTTTTGTGGCGTTGTTTCTATTAGGCATGTTTACCTTAGCATTCAAGTTTTCTCCAGTGGTATCAAGGTCAGGGACAGATGGTAGTTGGGTTTGGTTTCGAGATACCATTACGGGTGCTTGGGGTGAAGCTGTGGTTGGAACGGGCGATGCCATCTACATCGCCAGAGGCGATGGTTTTTATCGTTATCGCCCAGCAGACGATAGCTGGACTCTTACGGCATCTCCCTCAAAACCCGATGGCTCGGCTTTCAAGACTGGTACAGCCTTGGCTTGGGACTTTGGCGATTACGTTTACGCGTTATTTGGTGCAGCAACGGATGATAGCCGCAGATGGTTTTACCGTTACAGTATCTCGAGCAACTCTTGGGAGACTTTGGCAAACACCACAGCAGACCAAGGAGAAGGCAACGCCATAACATGGGTCGACATGGACAACCGCATATATGCCACAATAGGCGGCGAGCAACGCCCCACGTATTTTATGCGTTATGACCCCTCTGCAAACAGTTGGAGCGACATGCCTGCGGATCCGCCGGCTGGCATGGGTGATGGGGCCTCACTTGTTTGGACAGGCGGCGAATACTTGTATGGATTGCGTGGTGAGTTCATTGAAACCGCACCCCTTTACGATTTTTGGCGTTATAGTCTTACAGATGATGCTTGGACTGTAGTGGCTGATATTCCAGCGCTTCCACATGGTGGTAGGACAGGCGGAGTGGGAGATGGGGGTTCACTTCTTTATGTTGGGTTTTGGCTGCCGAGCCATACGGATTACGTCTATGCTCTAAGCGGAAACCAAGCCCATCCAGACGGAATACCAGACAACCGCACCTACCGGTACACCATTTCTACGAATAGTTGGGAACGCTTAGCAGACTTGCCCTTTGGAGTAGGCTACTATGTAGGGCGCCGTTTGGGCTACGCTGACGGACGCATTTACGCATGGCAGGGAGCACCAAGCACATGGACAGGCGGGGGAGACGACCTTGCTAAATACAGGGTAGCTTGGATTGTGGATGATGATGGACCAGCAGACTTTTCAAAAATACAAGAAGCAATAAACGCAGCCAACACAGGTGACGCAATCTTTGTATACAATGGAACATACTACGAAAATGTAGTTGTAAACAAGACAGTATCGCTTATTGGAGAAAATGTAGGAGGCGCCATAATTGATGGGGGCGGAATAGGCACAGTCGTTACAGTACAGACAAGTAATGTTTCAATCAATGGATTTACGATAAGGAACAGCGGCGCTGAGTGGCAAGGTAGTTGGTGGGATAGTGCCATACTTCTAAACAACAGCAACAACAATATCCTCGTAAAAAACGATGTAATAAACAACCACTGTGGCATGTGGTTAGAAGGGGCTGCTAATAACACCATAACTCGAAACTACGTCAGTGCAAACTCCATGCGTGGGATTATTCTTGTCAATTCCGTTAACAACGTCATAATTGAAAACAACGTAACCGGCAATGATGAGGGTATTTCCCTCCTCTGGTCGTTTAACAATAGCCTTAGGAATAATGTTATGTTTGGAAACCGATATAATTTTGGGATTTTTGGTGAAATCCTTGATCATTTTATTCAGGATATAGATGTTTCAAACACCGTAAATGCGAAGCCAATCTATTACCTAATCAATCAGAACAATCTTGTAATAAATTCTTCTACATTTCCCAAGGTAGGATATCTTGGACTTGTAAACTCGACAAACATAATGGTTAAGGGGCTTGATCTAACACACAACGTTCAAGGAGTCCTAATCGCTTACTCATCAAACTCGAAAATAGAAAACAACAAACTAACAGACACCGTATATGGCATAAGTCTTGTTGACTCCGCTACCAACATAATAGCTGAAAACGACCTAACAGACAACCTTTATGGTGTTGGTCTCCGATACTCGCTTAACAATACTCTTTCTGAAAACAACATTACAAAGAACGTGCGTGGCGTCCTTCTCATCTACTCAGCTAATAACAATACAATAACCAAAAATGATATAGTAGCAAACGAGTTTACTGGCATCGATCTTACAGCCTCAACTTACAATGTCATATACGGAAACAACGTAACAGACAATAGGTATGGCATGTGGGTCGATTATTCTTCGAATAATTCCATCTACCATAATAACTTCGTAGATAATACAATTCAAGTTGACACCTCCAATTCAGTGAATGTTTGGGATAACGGCTATTCTTCTGGCGGAAACTATTGGAGCAACTACTCTGGTGTTGATGAGAAAAGTGGGCCATATCAAGATGAGCCTGGAAGCGACGGCTTGGGAGACATACCATACGTTATTGATGAGAACAATCACGACAACTACCCACTTATGAACCTTTGGACTCCCCCGGTGGACTTAACTCCCCCTCTAACCACGATAGGTTTAAGCGGTGTTTTGGGCGATAATGGTTGGTTTACCTCAGATGTTACTGCAACTTTGTCGGCAACTGACGATACCAAAGTTGACAAAACAGAATACAGCTTCGAGAGCGCTACATGGATTACTTATGCAACACCCTTCACTATAATCAATGAAGGAAACACTGTCGTCTACTACAGATCAACAGACAAAGCTCGGAACTCGGAAACAGTAAAAACCACAACGATAAAAATCGATAAAACCGCTCCATCAGGTGCTATAACAATCCAAAATGACGTTGCCTATACAACTTCAACCTCTGTGACGCTAACATTATCTGCAGCAGACGCAACCTCAGGCGAATATCAGGTTAGATTCAGCAAAGACGGTGTTTGGGACACCGAACCTTGGGAAACTTCTACACCAACCAAAACTTGGACCTTAACGTCTGGAGACGGAACGAAAACAGTCTACTACCAAATCAAAGACAACGCTGGTCTAATTTCATCTTATAGCGACTCGATCATTCTGGACACAACAAAGCCAACAGCCAACGCCGGGGTAGACCAGGCTGTCAACGAAGACATATTGGTAACGTTTGATGCTTCAACCTCCACAGACGAAAACGGCATAGGAACATACACTTGGACATTCACAGACTTAACAGTCAAGACGTTAATAGGAGAAAGACCAACATACACATTCAACACGCCAGGCGTCTACAACATCACCTTAAATGTAACAGACGCAGCTGGAAACTGGGCAACAGACACAACCACAGTAATAGTGCGGCAAGCGGAGGCACCCACTCCACCGCCAACCGAAGCCTTCCCAGTAGGGATAATAGGCACAGCCATTGCAGCGATAGGAATAGCAATGGCAGCGATATTACTCCTGAGAAAACGCAAATAACGCGTCCCCGAGGAAGTTTCATAGATTCGGGGGTTCTGCATAAACGATATCCCTTTATCTCTGGATTTCCATGGTTTCTGTTCTGTGATGGAGTATGTGTCTCGCAATTCCAGCCAAAGTGGTTGAGATTCACGGCGACATGGCTAGAGTGGATTTTGGAGCTGGAACCATGCGAGACGTAAACGTGTCGTTGGTTGAGGCAAAAATCGGCGAATACGTGATTGTGCACGCTGGCTACGCTATCGAGGTTTTGGACGCAAAAGCAGCTGAGGAAACATTGGCGTTGTGGAACGAAATCCTCAATAAGTATGAGGCGACAACCACTACTTCTAACTAGAAAGCCCATAGGAAGGCTGTTGCTGGTTGGCTCCATTGAAGAAAGGTGTTGTCAAGGCGGAAGAGGGCGAAATCTACGACGTAGAGCTGTCCGAAGACCTTCTGAAAGCTAATCAACGCTTGGCTGACGAGAATAAGTGTCTTCTGCATGAGAACGGCGCTAAAGCCATCGATATAATGGGCGCCATCGGCTCGGGCAAAACCAGCTTAATCGAAAAACTAGTCCGACTGCTCAAGAACCGCTACCATATTGCTGTTTTCAAGGGAGACCTGACAACCACCATCGACGCCGAACTGATCGCAAGACACGGCGTTGAAACCGTAGCCATAAACACGGGCAAAGAATGCCACCTTGACGCTAATCTAGTCAAGAAAGCCTTGCAAAAGCTCAGCCTTAGGATAATCAACTTGCTCCTAATCGAGAACGTGGGTAATCTGATATGCCCTGCCGAGTTTCCGCTCGGCTCAGACAAACGTGTCGTGGTTATAAGCGTCACTGAAGGACCTTACATGGTTGTTAAGCATCCCTTCATTTTCATGGACGCTGATGTCGTCGCGATAAACAAGATTGATTTGGCTAAGGCTATGGGCGTTGACGTAAGAAAGCTGGAAAGGGACGTTAAGACAATCAATCCCAAAGCCTTAGTTGTCCCCACTAATTGCCGAACTGGCGAAGGCGTCGACAAAGTTGCCACTGCCCTAGGACTGTGACCCTGAGTGCACGAGTTTTCGGTAACTAGCCAAATCGTACAAAGTGTCTTGACAGAAGCTGAGAAACGCGAAGCCAAGAAGGTAACTGAAGTCAACTTAGTCATCGGCAAACTCACATTCTTAGGCTTGGAGCAGGTGCGGTTTGCCTTTGAGGCTTTGACTAAAGGAACGATCATTGAGGGCTCAAAGCTGATTATCGAAGAACAAGAGGGCATAGTCAAATGCGGCAACTGCGGCTACGAAGGCGGCTTCAAATATCAAGATGACCCGCTATACCATGTGCCTGTGCCCACCCTGAGCTGCCCAAAATGCAACAATGCAGTCCACATCGCAGCAGGCAAAGAGTGCACCATCAGGAACATCAAAATGCTGGTATGAGAAACCATGGAACGACCCCCGTCCAGCTTCAGAGACGCCACGCTTGCCAAGCGCGTGGTGGACCAAATCCGTGGGCTAGCGCCCTCCTACCCCGTTAAGATTTGTCATGTGTGCGGCACTCACGAGTGGACTATCAGTTACTATGGATTACGGAATCTTCTCCCCGAATCAGTCGAAGTCATCGCAGGCCCAGGCTGCCCAGTATGCATCATTCCAGCGGCTGAAATCGACGAAGCCATAAAACTGTCCTTGGAAAAGAATGTAACGATAGCGACCTTCGGCGACTTGGTGCGCGTTCCTGGCTCTGAATTGTCGCTGCAAGATGCAACGGCAAGAGGCGGAGACGTGCGCGTAGTCTACAGCATCTTAGACGCTGTGAAGATGGCTGAGAAAGAGCCTAATCAAGAGTTTGCCTTCTTCGCCGTTGGTTTCGAGACAACTGCCCCTTCAACCGCTGTCGAAGTCTTGAAAAAGCCGCCTCGCAACCTCAGCTTCTTGGTTTCGCATCGTTTGATCCCGCCTGCTATGGAACTATTGCTCGGCGTGGGTGACTTGCACATTGACGGGTTCATTGCGCCAGGTCACGTATCGACTATAATCGGCATGAAACCGTATGAGTTGTTTCCACGCGCCTACCGCATGCCCACCGTCGTGGCTGGCTTCGAGCCTCTGGACGTGTTATTCGCGATCTCGATGATTCTCCAACAGATCAAGAATAACGAAGCAAAGCTGGAAAACGAATACAGCCGCGCCGTAGCATGGGAAGGCAACACCAAGGCACAAGAACTACTGCAACAAGCTTTCGATGTGGCTGCCGGACATTGGCGCGGCTTGGGCAAGCTTCCAGCCTCAGCCTTGGCTCTAAAACCAGAATACAAGGAGTATGATACTCGTAGTAAATACGACGTCAAAATCACAGGTGCCCGAGACCTCTTGCCTGGCTGCCTCTGCCACCTCGTCATGATTGGAAAAATAAAACCACCAGAATGCGACATCTACATGAAGGCATGCACTCCACAGACGCCGAAAGGCGCATGCATGGTCAGCATGGAAGGCACATGCAGAATATGGGCAAGCCACACTGTTGGAAAACAACCTGAATAGCACCAAAGAACCAAGAACTTCATTGCACCAACAAAAAACCATACAAAAAAGAGGAAAATGTCTTCAAACTTGTTGATGACACTAAGAACGATTGGGCATCAACACCCACACAGCCAGCAACCTACATAGAAGTAGTAGTCAACAAACACGAGGCACAGACCACTACTTCTGAGCAGAAACGAGCTCGGTATTATTACTGATTCTAAGCGGAAGTTAATAACATCTGAAAAGAAACTCGCCTCCAACATTCAAGAAGTTGTTGTAACAAAGCACTACGCTAGTCAACAACAACTTCAAAACAGCCACAGCCCCTCCACGCGTAACATTCCGCTCGTTGATGTCACCGGGAACACTCTGACGACGATATCCATACAGCTTCAGTCGCATAACGCACCTGCAACATGGTAGAAGAAGGCTAAAGGGAAATGGCACCTTCTTCTTTTGAAATTTGTTTTCCCGCAGCCGCTGGGACTCACTCTACCTTCAATCCGAAATGATGTTCGAGCACATGATGATACACATTAGGCGGAGCCAAAGCGTCAACTGCCTTCTGCACCACTTCGCTTAGAGCGGGATGTATGTGCATCGCCTGCAGTACAGGCTGCGCACTCTGCTCAGGCGTATACATCAGATTGACCACTTCCTGTATCAACGCAGATGCGTGCGGTCCAACGATATGCGCGCCCAAAATCCTCAACGAATCCTTCAAAACAATAACCTTCACAAAATAATTCTCGTCTTCAATGCCCATGGCTTCACCCTTAGCCGTATCCGCATACCTGTGACTGCCAATCAGAACCATGTCCTCACCATACTGCTGCACAGCCTCTTTCTCACGCAACCCAACACTCGCAACCTCAGGATACGTGAACACAGCATGCGGCACAGCATGATAATCCACTTTGACTCCCCGCTTGAGAACAGCGTTGTAGTAAACCATCTGCGCATCATAATTCGCCTTATGCTTAAACGGAAACTTGCCCGTAGCATCACCCAAAGCCCAGACACCCGGCTGAGACGTCTCCAAAAACTCATTTGTCACAATCCACCCTTCCTTGTCAACTTCTATGCCAGCACGCTCCGGATGCAAAACATCCGAATTCGAACTTCTACCCGAAGCCACCAAAATCTCATGCGCCTCTATCTCAACCTCCTCTCCCGTTTCTCTGTTCACCGCAACCAGCCTCTTCAAACCATTCCCAGCTTTCACAGCTTCACGAACCTCATGATTAGTCAGTATGGTCATATGCTTCTCCAACTCCATCTTAGCTATGGCTGACACCTCAGGCTCCTCATCAGGCAGAAACTGCGGATTCCGACCGATCACAGCAACCTTCGAACCCATAGCAGACAAAAAATGCCCGTACTCAGCAGCTATGTACCCTCCACCAATAACCACAATACTCTCCGGCAAGCGACCAAGCGCAAGCACTGTGTCACTTGTGAGATAACCCGCTTCCTCCAGCCCCTTTATGGGTGGAATCTGTGGTTTTGAGCCTGCTCCTAAAATAATGAACCTCGAGGTTACGGTGTCATCCCCAACTTTCAGCGTGTAAGGTCCAGTGAACTCAGCACACATCGGGTAGTAGTCTACACTCTTGGTGCTAGTGAGACCCTGCCGAATCATACTTATATCGCCTGAAATAAGCCTCCGCATCCGCTCCATAACCTTCCCAAAATCAACGCCCCTCACATCAACATCAATTCCAAGAATGCCCGCCTTCTCAATCGTCCGCACAACCTCAGCAGGATAAAGCAGAATCTTCGACGGAATACAACCACGAGTAAGACAAATCCCACCAGGCTCATCCTTATCAATCACAGCGACTCGCCAATGCGGATTCTCCTGTAACACCGCGTTGACAATCTCCATGACAGAGCCTGTGCCAATTACAATCAGATCATATTGCTTCAAAGTTGGACACCGCAACTACAGACCATAACGAGAACGAAGCCATGCCCTATAAATAATTGCACCGAAACGCTACTTCTTCCGGCGCCTCAACTTCCTCAACTTGGCAAACTCTCTCTCTTTCTCACGCATTCGACGCATATCTTCATGAATCGGTCTCGGAATCTTTGACCTAGGAAAATAAACGTCACCCTTGCCCTCCGGCGGAACCAACGGATACCGAACATTCTCCTTCTTGTAGTATCGAACATAGAGAAAATAGAGAGAAAAATCCAAGGCAACAACAAATGAGACAACCATATACGCCCAAATTGGATGCAGAGGCAAAGCAACAGCTAAAATGAACGCGTTGACAGCAAAGACCAAAACTATCAAAATCCAAGAAACGCGCTTTCTGCTTCTAACGGGCGTCATTACTACAAGCATGTACCCACAAGGGGCTATTACGTCTTGCGAATTATATGGCAGAGAGCACTAACATATCCTAGGGATCGGGTCACCGATAGGCGGAGTTAAAACCCTCGTTCCTCCCACTACGGTCTCCATTGCCACTTCTTTGAATTGGCTGGTTGCTTCTCCAATAATCTGCGCGTTCAGTCCTTCCTTCATCGTTCTCAAAACCTGACAGACTTCTTCAGCTTTCTCCGCCACCACGCCTATGATGATCTTTCCCTCATTTCCAACCTCTAACGGGTCAATGCCCAACATTTCACACGCTGACCGCACATCATCTCGAATAGGCACCTTTTCCTCTTTGACCAATACACCCACCTTTGACTTCTGACTCCACTCGTTCAGCGCGTTGGATAGACCGCCTCGAGTAGGGTCTTTCATAGCCACAATTCCGCCCACTTCTCCTAGCAGCCGCTGAATCACCTTATTCAGAGGAGCCATGTCTGATCTGATGTTGCTGCCAAAACCATAGCCTTCCCGACTCGACAAAACAGCCAACCCGTGATCGCCAATTGTGCCAGACAGGATAATCTTGTCTCCAGGACGCAGATTAGAGTCAAGCAGCCAATGAGCGCCAAACTCAGGTCGCAACTTCTTTACTACGAGTATATCATGGTCCAAAGCTGGGTTGCGCTTGCCAATGCCCGAAGTGTTAACCACACAGCCGCCCAGAGCCCCTTTTTCAACGACCTTAGTGTCCCCTGTAATCACGTACACGCCTGCCTCTTTGCACGTTTCCCCCATGCTTGACACAATGCGTTCAAAATCCGCTAAGGGCAACCCTTCTTCCAACACAAACGCAGAGGTAAGCGCCAACGGCTGAGCACCCAAAACAGCCATATCATTCACTGTGCCCGTCACGGCCAAACGTCCAATGTCGCCTCCCGGAAAAAATAAAGGCTTAACCGCATGAGAATCCGACTTGAGAACAATTCCATCTATCACAGCGGCGTCGTCCAACGCCTCCAAAGGAACCTCAGCGTTGCTGCCACCTAAGTACTTCAGGATGTATCTCTTGATCAAATCATTAGTGACCGCTCCTCCAGCACCATGCACCATAGTTATCCTCTGTTCCACGATAACCCTCGCTCCTAGAGAAATTATGAAAGGGAAATGCGAGACACTTAAGTCATGTCCTCACAAGCGGCACAACGAATATGCATCATATTTATCATCGAAAGCTCAGAAAATCGATGGTAAGAAACATAAAACACAGAGGACAGAATGTAAGCTTTTTATTATGGTTTACAAATGTAAATACCTTCTCAACTCACCAACTTTGAAACAGCTGGAACAAAGGAGTCGGGGCGTCATGCCAATAAAAGAGCTAAAAATCGACAACGAAAATGAGCTCACGATACAACGTCTCCTGCATGCCAAGCACTACGAGCTTACATTAACCAGAACCTTATGCGTCGGCTGCGAAATCTGCAAAACTATCTGCCCCAGAGAGGCCATCGACGTCAAAAAGCAACCAAAACAGCAAGGACAGAAAACGCAACGCCCCATCATAGATGTCAACCCACAGAAATGCACATACTGCGGCATGTGCGAACCCATCTGCCCCTTTGACGCAATACGCGTCAACGTAAACGGGCAACATCTCGTCTCAGTTGTTGAAAAAGAATCCTTCCCACGACTTATTCACGAAATCGAAGTAGACGCATCCAAATGCAGTCTAGACTGCGTAGAATGCGAAAAAGCGTGTCCACTCAACCTCATCAAAGTCGCCTTACTCACGCCCGAAGGGAAACAGCTTCCACATGAGAAACTGAAAACATATTCAGATAGAAACGACTTGAAAGTCCAAGTCAACATCCTAAAAGAACAAAGTCCGTGCTGCCGGCTATGCGAAGTCAAATGCCCAGAAGGCGCAATCCACGTACGCAAGATTTTCCACGGCGTGCTCGACATAAATGTTGAAAAATGCCCCCCCAACTGCCAAGACTGCTTAGACGTATGTCCAATTCCAAGCGCCTTATTCCTAAACAGCGACGGCAAAGTCTACCCAAACGCGGCATTTTGCGTGTTCTGCGGCGCCTGCAAAATCGTCTGCCCAGCTGATGGCGCATTAGTCATGGAGCGACGTTCAGTCTATCACACGCCAATTAAATCTGGCGCATGGAACAAAGCCATTGAAAAACTAACCTCTACACGAGAATATTCAAAAGAAAGCCAAACTAAGCGAGCTGCGAAAGTGCAGCAGTCAATTGAAAGAAAATCACTGTTAAAGGGTGTCGAAAATGCCTGAAGAAACGGCGAGAGTCGGAGTCTTCGTATGCCACTGCGGTCTCAACATCGCAGGCGTTATTGACATTAAAGCACTGGTGGAATATGCCAAGACTCTGCCCTACGTCGCGTTCGCTGGAGACAACCGCTACTCCTGTGCCGACCCAGGGCAAGAGCAGATACGTAAGGAGATCAGGGAGAACAAACTCAACCGCGTGGTCGTGGCGGCTTGCTCACCGCGTATGCACGAGCCGACTTTCCGCAAGTGCATCAGCAGCGAAGGCCTGAACCCGTACTATTACGAAATGGCAAACATCCGCGAGTTCTCATCTTGGGCACACGGGAGCATGCCTAAAGAAGCCACAGAAAAGGCCAAAGACATAGTTAGAATGGCTGTAGCCAAAGCCGTGTTGCTGAAACCGTTAGAAGTTATTGAGGTTCCAGTCACAAACCAAGCACTGGTGGTGGGCGGCGGCATCGCAGGCATAAACGCAGCTCTCGACTTGGCAGACATGGGATTCAAGGTATACTTGGTTGAAAAAAGTGAAAGCATCGGCGGCCACATGGCTCAGCTGGACAAGACGTTCCCAACTCTAGACTGCAGCATCTGCATCGAAGGACCGAAGATGGTCGACGTCAACCGCCATCCTAATATCACAATAATATCCAACGCTGATGTCGTGCGAGTTGACGGTTATGTTGGCAATTTCAAAGTAAAAGTGCGCAAAAACCCACGGTATGTAATAGCTAAGAACTGCACGGGCTGCGGCGAATGCCGAGACGCATGCCCCATCGAGTATCCGAACGAATGGGACATGAACATGGGCGTGCGTAGGGCAATATCTGTTCCTTTTGAACAAGCTATCCCGCTGATTTACACGATCAACATGGACTATTGTATCGAATGTTACAAGTGTGTTGACGCCTGCGGTGCGCGCGAAGCCATAAACTTTGAGCAGCGACCTGAAGAGATCGAGCTGGACGTCGGCGCGATCATTCTGGCGACGGGCTTTGATATCTACATGCCTACAGATGACCCATTGTACGGTTACGGCAAATACGACAACGTAATAACCGCCTTAGAGTTCGAACGGCTAATCCTTGCTGCTGGACCAACCGGCGGCAAAGTGCTTCGCGCCTCTGACGGCAAGAAGCCACACAGCGTCACCTTCATTCAATGTGTCGGCTCGCGAGACGTCAACAAATACGAATACTGCTCAGGCTTCTGCTGCATGTACGCCTTGAAAGACGCCATTTTGCTGAAGGAGAAATACAAGGACGACGTTGAAGTTCACCTCATGTACATCGACATGCGCACCAACTTCAAAGGCTATGAAGAGTTCTACCGTCGAGCCCGCGACCTAGGCATAGACTTCATTCGGGGAAAAGCATCGCAAGTTCTCGAAGACCAGAAAACAAAGAACCTCTACATAAGAGCTGAAGACATGAGCCTTGGCGAGCCCATCGAGATCGAAAGCGAAATGGTTGTCCTGTGCACCGCAGCTATAGCGAAAGATGACTCAGCTGACGTAGCCAGAGTCTTCGGCATCTCGCGTGGAAGCGACGGCTTCTTCATGGAAAGCCATCCGAAACTCAAGCCCATTGACACTCCAACCGACGGCATTTTCGTGGCAGGTGCCTGCCAAGGACCAAAAGACATCCCTTACAGCGTGGCTCAAGGCAGCGCAGCGGCAAGCAGAGCCGCAACAATATTGTCGAAGCCCAAAGTCAAGATTGAACCCATCATTGCTGTAGTAGACCAAAAAACATGTCAAAACACCAGAGTGAAATGCGGAATATGCGAAAAAGTCTGCCCCTATGGTGCTGCCAAAGCGCCCGAAAAGCAGCCCGCTTTAGTCACACCTGCAATGTGTCACGGTTGCGGCACCTGTGTTGCTGAATGCCCAACCGACGCCATCGCTCAGATGCACTTCACTGACGCCCAAATAATGAGCCAAATCCACGCAGCGTTGGAAACGAATCCTCAAGAGACGATTCTCGGCTTTCTATGCAACTGGTGCAGTTACGCTGGCGCTGACTTGGCTGGGACAAGCCGCTTTGAGTACCCGCCGAATCTTCGACCCATACGAGTCATGTGTTCAGGACGAGTTGACAGAGACTTTGTCCTTGAGGCGCTGAGACTAGGCGCTGGCATGGTGCTGGTTGCTGCATGTCACTTACCATACGACTGCCACTACATTTCAGGCAACGTTTGGATGACAAAACGCATGACAGCGCTAAAAGGCATGCTGGAAAAACTGGGGATGAGTCCTGAACGCCTTCGAATTGATTATGTTTCAGCGGCTGAGGGGGTCAAATTCGCAGCCTTGATTAAGGAACTAGCCGATCAAATGAATGCGCTTGGAAAAGACAGGATAATGGCCGAGAACGCTAAACTTAAGCCTATCATAGAGAAAATGTTGGCACGAAAAAAAGCCGAGATACCAGTTGCTGTGGCGGCTCCAGCCCCAAAATCATGAGGTTCAAGTGACCTCTAACTTCAGCTTCTCACCGTTTCTGTTGTGGACCGCAACGTTCTCCATCCCATTGTATGGGAAACCAACAATCAGCATTACTCTGCCCATAGATAGATTCTGGTCTTCAACTGACGGCTTCAGGCTTCCGCTTGGATGAGAGTGAGCAACTCCAACGATTGAAAAGTCCATGGGTAACATATGTAAAGCAAAGCTTGAGAAGTCCTCTCCATGCGTTGCTAGAGGCGGAATCACCACCTCAGAAATGCTTATCACATTCTTGTTTGCCCTGCCCCTCAAGAGGATAAGAGTCTCTCTCGGATGAAGGCGCCTAGCACCTTCGAAAATCATGTCAAGCACTCCTCTAAGAATCACAACTCTAACGTTCACGCGATGCCTCCTTGCTGATTATGTCAATGCACGTTTTGACTACCTAACGCGCGCATCGAAAAAAGGATTTAGCTATAACTGTTAACACTTCTTAAGGGTAAATGGTGGCAGTTACGCATGGCAGAAAAAGTGTGTTTAGGTGTTGACAAGGCGAAGTGGCACACATCTCCGTTACCCAGACACATTGCACTAGTGAGCACCATTAACAGAAGAAAGGCTCCAAACGTGGCGCCGAAAAGCTGGATATCCATGGTGGCGGTGAAGCCAGCAATAATTGGCTTCGGCTGCAACCTTCAACATCAGACGGCGCGAAACATACTCGAAACAAAGGAGTTTGTGATAAACATTCCAGGCGAGGATCTAGCTGAAAGCGTTTGGAGGACCGGCGAATCGGCGCATGGTGACGCTTCTAGAATAAAGAAACTGGGTTTCACTCTCGGGCCTTCTATAACTGTTGCTGTGCCTCGAATTGAGGAATGCAAGGGACATCTGGAATGCGTTTATGAGTCAGATAGGCGGTATGGGGATGAAATCTGGTTTTTTGGAGAAATAGTGTTTGCCTGTATCGATGAGAAGGCATTGAAAGGCTCAAGCCGTGAACGTTACACATATCTTAATCCGATATTCTATCTAGAAGAGAAAACCTACGGCACACTTGACCGTGTACAAGAAATCCAAGCCAAACCAGTGAGCACAAATTGAAAATCTGGAGACTCCTCAAACTCGACGTATATGATGCTTCTAAAAACATGGCCATAGACGAAGCCATAACCTCGGCAAGAATTGAAGACGCCGTTCCAAATACGTTGCGTCTCTATCGCTGGAAACCTTCCGCGGTTTCAATCGGGCGGTTTCAGGATGTATCCCACGAGGTTCAGGTTGAAAACTGCCGAGAACACGGCGTTGACATAGTGAGAAGGATTAGCGGCGGAGGAACAGTCTATCACGACAGTATGGACGAGATCACCTACAGTATTGTTGTGAAAGAGAAAGATTTCGGCAGCACAGACGTAGTCGCCGCTTACAATAAGATCTGTGACGGATTAATTGAGGCAGCAAAGATTCTGGGCGTCAAAGCCAACTTCAGTCCAGGCGACCCACGAAACTGCCCAAACATAGCGGTAAATGGCCGGAAAATCTCAGGCAGCGCCCAATACCATAAAGGCGGCGTTCTTCTACAACATGGCACATTTCTCATGCACGTTGATCTAGAAAGAATGTTCACTTTCCTGCGAGTTCCTTGGGCCAAAGCTGTTGACGACGTTGTTTGCGTAGCTAAAGACAAACTTACTTCAATTGGACAGGAACTCAAGCGCGGTGTAAATGTTGAAAGGGCTTCGGAAGCACTGATTCAAGGGTTTCAGAAAGCCTTGGAAGCCGAACTCATGAACGGAGACCTGACGAAACAAGAGCAGCAACTTGTCTCAAAACTGCGAAAGGAAAAATACACTAATGAAGACTGGAATCTCAAGGGCAAAGTCTGATTGAGAAGATGCTTGAACTCTCCTGCTGTGCTAATCAACAATCTCGGCTGCCAAATAGGTTTGAAAAGCGGCAGTCACCTTGACATCGACAAAAGTTCCGAGCAAAGATGGACTGTGATTTCTAATGACTATTGGTTTGTAGGCAAAGTTTCTCCCAATGAGTGTGTTAGCACGCTTTCCTCGTTCGTCGACAAGAATGCGTCCTTTCCAATGCAGCCACTTCCTGTTTTTTTCGAAAGAGATTTTTCTGACTAAGCTGGTAGCCCTCTTGCTTCTTTCACTGACTTCCTCTAGCGAGACCTTGGGCTTCATTTTTTCAGCTGCGGTTCCCGGTCTTGGAAAGAACTTGGATATGTTCACAACATCCGGTTTGATCTCTTTAATCAAGCCTAAAGTTCGATCAAAAGCCCCTGAGCTTTCGCCTGGGAACCCGCAGATTATGTCTGTTGCCACAGTGATGTTCTGAATGGTGTTTCTGAAGGTTTCGACAATCTGCATGAAATCTTCAATTGAGTACTCGCGATTCATGAGTTCTAACACGCGGTTATCGCCGCTCTGAACAGGCAAGTGCACGAACTTGAACACATGTTCATTTCGAAAGGCTTCAACCAGATCGGGAAGGATCTCTAAAGCTAGGTTAGGCGTCATCATTCCGACTCTTACCATGTAGTTTCCTTCCAATGCGCATCCTTTTCCCAAAAGCTCCGCAAGATTGACGCCAATGTCTTTTCCATAAGAGCCCATATCTTGTCCTGTTAACCAAACCTCTCGGGCGCCACAAAGCAAATCTGACTTGATTCGTTTGACAACATCGTCAATGCTGAAGCTGTGGAGGTGACCACGTGCAAAAACAACACAACAGTATGAGCAAGAACCTAAGCAACCTTGCGCCACAGGGACGATGCTGATCACCGGGTTAACGGCATGTCTGGGGAAGCACAGACTTGGCTTTGCGTTTTGACTCGGCTTCTTCGGTGAAACAGGTTTGTTATCGATGATTTTCTGCAGTGTCTCAACCACACCTGAACCGCAACTTGGTCCCAAAACTGCATCAAAGTTGACTTCGTCCTTCAAGCGCTTGAAATTGATCAGTGGCAAACAACCAGTGACTAGGAGCTTTTTCTTGTGCGTTTTCAGGGTCGGAGCTTTTTTCAAGAGCTCTATGGCACGGTTTTCCGTGGGCGTCTTCACAGCGCACGTATTATAAATCAGAACGTCAGCCTCTTCCGCTGAGTTCACAAGGTCAAAACCCGCTTCAAGCAAGCATCCGGACATGAATTCGCCGTCAGCAACGTTAGACGAACACCCGAAACTCTCCAAGAAAACTCGGCATTGCCTCCGCCTACTGCTCATAGATCCAATCCGCCGAGACATCGTAAACAGTTTTCAACCGCAACCTAGACGTTTAATCACGCAGCGAAAACATAAAGGTTCTCGAAAGCAGCAAATATACACAAAAACAAAATGCGGATTTTCCAGAGGGATGGAAAGACTGAGCAGGCGTGTTTGTATCATATTTGAGACATATTTGTAACATAACATAAGTCTATATATGGGCTATCCCGCGCTCTGTTGCTTTTGCCTTGTGGAGAGTTGTGGAGGTGTTTGAGTGAAGCTGATTACGCTGTACCTTCCTGAACCTTACTTGAAAGCTTTGCAGGGTTTGGTGGACGATCGTTACTATCCGAACCGAGCTGAAGCGATTCGCGTGGCAATAAGGGACTTGTTGAACGCTGAGGCTTGGAGGGGGAAAAACGCCAGTGGCTAAGCAGCGCAAGCGAACGGCAGCATCTAAGCCTGCCGCTCGGCGCAAGAAGATTCAGGTTCAAAGTGATCTAGGCAAGCCTAGATGTCGTGTTGCGGTTCTGGGAGTCGGGGGTGCTGGGAATAGAATAGCCAGTCTACTTACAGATGATGGCCTAACAGGCGCTGAGTGCATTGCAGTCAATACAGATCTGAAAGACCTTAATCTTGTGGGCTCTGCCAGAAAAGTGTTGATTGGGGAAACGGTGACACGCGGCTTAAGTGCAGGCGGTAATCCCGAGACTGGAAGGGCAGCCGCAAAAGAATCAACAGCGCTTATAGAAAGCTTGGTTGAAAACATCGACGTAGTATTTGTGGTTGTTGGCTTGGGCGGTGGCACTGGCACGGGTGCGGCTCCAGTTGTGGCTGAGACTGCTCGGCGAAAAGGTGCTGTCGTTGTCGGTGTCGTCGCTACGCCATTCAGGATGAGTGAATATCGCCGTGGTTTTGTGACTGATGCTGTAAGCGAGATGCGAGTGGCTTGCGATACAGCGGTACTGGTCGACAGCGATAAGATCGTGAAGGCTGCTCGAGGGCTTCCATTTAGCGAGGCTTGCAGAGCAGCAGATCACGTTTTAGCTGACATGATCAAAGGGATAGTTGAAACTCTTTCAGAGCCCAGTATGATTAACTTGGACATAAGTGATTTCAAAACCATCGTGAAAGAAGGCGGAATGGCAACTGTTGGAATAGGGGAATCTGATGCTCCCAACCGAGTTGAAGAAGCTGTTCAAAGTGCCTTGGACACTTTACTTCTAAGTGCTGACCATGCTAGTGCTACAGGAGCTTTAATACAGGTTTCAGGCGATGTCAACATGACTTTTCAAGAGGTTGACAGAGTCAAGGAGCTTGTGGCAGACAGGATGGGTCACAGCGCGAGGGTAGTGTGGGGGGCTAGGATGTGCCCGGATAGCGAAGGTCTTCAAGTCACTCTTGTCATGACCGGTGTGAACTCACCTTACAGTCGCTATGGTTTGAGGAACATGATACCAGAGCTTTACGATATAGAGTCATCGTATTTTGAGTCCGAAAAATCTCTGACTGTGGATTTGGGCATAGATCAGATCGAGGGCTTTGAGGATTAAAGTCTTCTCAGCCTTTCCTGTATGCCTTCTGATCCTCTCGCTACTCTTTTCATCCAAGATATCGGTTTCCCAACAGGTATGGTTTTTCCGTTTCTTAAAGCCTCCATTATATCGTCTTGATTCGAGTCCGCATCAACGAATGTGTATGCGCTGCCGATTTCTTCTGGGAAGTGTGAATCACTGCCAGCAGTCTGAGGAAGCGCTAGACGACGAGCAAGTCGACGTCCTAGATATGTTGAGAGAAAAAACGGAAAAGCGGACGCGTTTATAACCTCAACTGCATCAATGCTTGAGGCCGAGGTTATTCGGCTGCCAAGTCCACTCTTGATAGCTACCGCGGGATGAGCTATTACAGCAATTCCGCCTAACTGCCTGATTTTTTCCACGGTTTCTGTGATACTTTTTTTGGGTTGCACTGGTTCAGTTATGTTCAGGCCTAAGATGTGTCCGTGCAGGCTGCTGACTTCCATGCCTGGGATAATTAACAGGTCTTTTTGCTGTGCCAATCTGCGTGCCCCTTGCACAGTATCATGGTCTGTTACAGCAACTCCGTCGAGTCCTCGCTTCTTGGCATAATGAATAACTTCACCAAGCGTGGTCTTACTGTCTCGTGAATAATGAGTGTGTAAATGTAAATCGATTTTCAACAGAGGCACGTAGTTTTTCACTTTATTCTGCTGCCAGTTGTGACTGGTCGGTCTGGCATGAGCATGGAAACAGTGTTCTCGTCTTCTGCTGCAAGAATCATTACGTTGGATTCGATTCCGAACATTTTCTTGGGCTGTAAGTTTGCTATGACGGCGACGTGTTTTCCCTCAAGTTCCTTAGCGTTATAGTATTGGGCCAGCCCAGCAACTGCTTGTCGAATATCGTCGTTGCCCACGTCTATGAGCATTTTGATGAGGTTGCGTGAACCCGCAACTGGCTCAGCTTTAGTTATCTTGCCTATGCGCAGGTCCATTTTTGTGAACTCTTCAAATGAGACGATTTTTTCTAGCATGCTAAGTAGCTTCCTATGCGGTTTACTTGTGCAAGAAGAAGCGTTGGCTTATTTGTCTTATGATTCATTTAGCTGTGGCTGTTGCTCTGCCGAGTTTCTGTCTCTCTTGTTCAATTTGCTTGTCAAGGATCTTTTCTAAGAGAACGCTGGGCTGGTTGATTTGGTGTCCGCCTTCGATTTCGAGTCGCGATGCGGAATCCCAGTTTTGCTTGTGAACTGACCCGTTGAGATTTAGCTGCTGCCAAAGTCTGTCAGCTGAGAAGGGCGTGTAAGGCTCTAGCAGTATGGCCAGTGTGCGCACTGCGTTGACGCAAACGTACAAGGTTGTCTCTGCTTTTTCTTTGTCTGCCCAAGGTTGCTTCTTCTGGAAGTATCGGTTGCAGAGGGCTGAGAATTCCACGATTTTTCGCAGCCCTTTCGTTAGTTCGTTGTCTTCGAATTCCCTGCTTACGTCTTCGGCTACCTGTTTGATTCTTTCTATTAATTCATTGTCTGCTTCGTCGTATGCTTTGGGTTGGGGTACTTTTCCTTTATATTTGGACCATGTGAAGGTCAGAGTTCGATGGATGAAGTTGCCTATGTTGGCGATTAACTCGTTGTTTATCCTTTTTTGGAAGTCTGCCCAGTCGAAGTTGACATCGGCTTGAGTGTACGCCGTGATTGAGGCAAGATAATAGCGCAGGTAATCTGCTGGAAACTTGTTCAGTAGGTCTCTGAGGCTGATGTACCATCCTCGGCTCTTGGAAAACTTCTGTTGCTCCAGAAGCAAGTGTCCTCTGGTTGGAATGTAGTCTGGAAGCTTGTATTCTCCGTTGCCTATTCGCATGGCTGGCAGGAACAAGTAGTGATGATAGACTATGTCTTTTCCGATATAGTGGTAAATTTTCGATGTGTTCCAGGCTTTTTTGCCGTCGATTCCTTTTGCCTCGAAGTATTTCTGCGCGGTGGCTATGTACCCTAAATGGTTGTCGAACCAGCCGTAGAGCACTTGACCCTTGGCTTCGTTAAGTGGTATGGGCACGCCCCATTGTATGTCGCGGGTTATGTCCCAGTCAAGTAAGCCTTCTTTGATCCAGTTGAGCACGTAGTTCTTGACCTCGTGTTGGAGATTCTGGTTGTCTTCAAGCCATTTTTTGAGGGCGTCTGAGAATTGTGAGAGCTTGAAGAAGTAGTGTTGGCTTTCTCGGTTGACTGGCGTGGTGCCGCATAAGGAGCAGTGAGGGGCTTGGATTTCGCTTGGCTGGAAGGTTCTGCCGCATTTCTCACAGCTGTCTGAGTACTGTTCGGTAGCGCCGCAGAATGGGCATGTGCCTTTGACGTAGCGGTCGGGTAGGAATTTTTTGTCTTTTGGGCAGTAGGGTTGCAGTATGGTTCGTTTGAAGATGTATCCTTTATCGTATAACGTTTTGAAAAAGTGTTGAGTCAGCTCAGTGTTTTCTTTTGAACTGGTTTTGTGGAAGATATCAAAGGATATTCCGAGGTCGCTGAAGTCTTTTTGGTCAGTTTTGTTCCAGTGTTCCACGAACTCTTCTGGGCTTTTTCCCGCTTTCTCAGCTTCGATGAGGATTGGTGTTCCGTAATCGTCGGTTGCGCCAACGTGTATGGCGTCGTAGCCTTTGAGTCGGCAGTATCTTACAAATATGTCGGCTGGAAGATATGTGGAGGTAACGTGTCCTAAGTGGATTTCACCGTTTGCGTAGATAAGCGCAGTTGTAACGATGATTCGGTTGAGTGCAGTGCACCTCCAATTCGCTTTTTAACATGTTGCTGCGCTTGTACTTAAGCGCAACGGAGTCTCGATTTGTAACGACTATATGCTGGCTTGGGTTATCTGAACTGTGACTGGCAGGTGCTCAGGTTCCTCAGCGCTTGGGAGGCGCACTTCAGGAGAAGAAGGCGACTGACCATTAAGGTCTTTTTCTCCAGTGGTTGCGACTGTGTGCGTGATGAAGTTGACTTGCGCTATTGTTTCATCATCACGTGTGGGTGTGGCTGAAGCTGTGTGGACATCGTCATACGACTGTTCCCGGCGACATCAACGCTCAGACGCTGTGGTTGAGGGCAGTGGTTTGGACAGTTGTAGTTGAACATGCAAGCGCAGACTGTGTGGCGTTGAGTGATCAAGCGTTTTGAAGTTGTTGTTGACGTTGAAGGGTTTGCCACAACAACTTCTTGGATGTTGAAGGTGATGTTGTGAGGGTGGTTTCTGTTTCAGATGTTATTAACTTTCGCTTAGAAATGGTAATAATACCAAGGTGCTTCAGGTTTAGAAGTAGTAGTCTGTGCCGCGTGTACGTTGACTACTACTTCTATGTTCGCCGTGTAGTTCTCTCATGTGCTCTCTAAGCTTGTAGAACAAGCTGTCCGAAGAGCTTTAACTGGGACATTGACGCGGTCTGCATTGTTCACATGATCTGGCTTTTATTGTGGTGGTGTTGATGTTCGGAGCCTTTCTGTCAAGTCTTTTTTGGCTAGTGAATGATAGGTCAGGAGTTTTCTATTGTACACGATTTGGAAGACGCCGTATGGAGACGGTGATATTTTTCTGACGTCTTCAGAATTCTTTAGCTCTATGGTTTGTGTTTTGATTCCAAGTTCTTTTGCTGCTTCGAGTGCTGCATTCACTGCGGCGTCTATGTAGGGGCATTGATCTGAACGGATAATTGTGAGACCGCTTCCACAGTTTTTCAGCTTTTGTTCAAAATCACCCGTGAATGATGGTGGCGGTGCCTCAGTAAATTTCTTTACCATTAGTTCAAAAGGAGGGTACTGAGCAACGGACTCGAAACCGTGTTTCATGAGAAACTTTTTTTCAACAAGCCAGTTTTTCTCGCTTGTAATCATTGCCACTCCTTTCATGCCTGATTTTCTCGCGTCTTTTATGCATTCGTTGAGGAAAAGAGAGCCGTATCCTTTGCCTCTGGATTTTCCAGCAATCCAAATGCAGTGGATAAACATGTATCCTTTGGCGCTTACAGCTCTCCAAGCGAATCCCCCTGGTATGTACTCGACGAATCCTCTGCCGCCCTGTGCGAGGTCAAGCATTTTAATTTGCATGCCCTCGTCGAATCTTTCTTTGAGCCATCTCAGTTTTCTTTGATATCCGGGAGTCTTCTTCTTGCTCATATAACAGAAGAATCCTTTTTCAGACACGTTTTCCTCGTTGACTGTGACTATATTCATGCGACCACGCCTTACCTTTCGGCAGCTAATTTGAGCTATCCCGTGCCTATAAAGCACAGCGCGCTAAAAGGTTTGTTCGGTCATTATGTTTGTCTTCTTACTTTGACGAAAAACACGAATGTTCCTGCCAATACGAGAAGGGAGGAGGCGAGGAAAGCGTTGACGTAAGCTGCATGCACTGGGACATTGAGGATTCCCGTCTGAATGTCGGCTAGCGGTCCACCTATGAGCAAGCCTGCTGGTCCCCAGCTCAGCGCCATGACTGTGTTATACCTGCTAAGTAGTCTGCCTCGTCTATGCTCTGGGATTATATCTCCCGCTAAGGCGAAGCCTGCTGTCTGCAATGTCATAAAAGCTATGCCATTAATTCCATAGACAATTCCTATTACGACCACATTTGGCACCAGCCCATAAAACAGCGGAGTTGCGGCAGCGATCAGCAAACCGGTCAATATTACAGATGTTCTTCCCGTCACATCTGCCATTCTGCCTGCGATGATGCTAGCAAGCATTCCGCCAAGAGTCCATGCTGAGAGAATGAAGCTTACTTCTAGGTCTGTTGCGTGCAATCCTTGGTTGAGTTTGAGGAATAAAGGGAAAACTTGACCTGTGGATGCTACTCCAAGAACCACAATGGTAAGTGCAACTAGGAACCAGCGGAAAGCCTTTTCGTTTTGGGGCTTGTTTCTGGATCGGGCATCTTTGGCTGAGTCGCTCTCCTGTGTAGAGTCTGTTGAACGAGTTTCAGGTGCTGGTTTGATGTTTTTTGCCACTAGCCACATTATGAAGGCGCCTATGAACAGCATGACGCTTACGATGTAGAAGATAGTGCCTTGTCTGAAGCCTAGTCCATCTGCGTAGAGGGAGCCTGCCAGTATTATGCCCGTCATTCGTCCAATGGACATTATGAAGTTTATTCCTCCGACGAAGCTGCCTCGTGTCGCTGGAGTTGTGATGTCGGTAACCAGCGAGGCCCAACCTACGTCTGACATTGACCAGAAGAATTCGAGGATGGCTAAGCCGATGACAAGTGAAAATCCTGCTGCGAGGTCTAATCGCGCGTCTATGTAGTATTTGTGGAGGAAGAAGACTGCAATGTAAGTCAGTCCGGCTGTTGCTTCCCCTATAACTACAAGTTGGGCTCTCATTCTTTGACGGTCGGAGATTCTGCCCCATAGTGCGTTTTGACCTATGGCAGACATTAGCATTGTTAAGGTGCCTAAAGCAGCTGTGCTTGTTACGTTTCCGAGGAGTGAGAATAGGTAGATGTACATGAAGGAGTAGAAGACTCCTCGACGCATCATGGTTAAGAACTGGAACGACCACATGCCGAGAAGTGTCTGCCTTGCCACGCCCGGGGTTTTCATGTTTCTGTCCTTTCTTGACTACACAGAAGTGAAGCGCCAAATCAAAAACGTTGTCCTTGCATTCTTGAGCGTGAGAAACACCTACTTGGTTCAGGCTGAAGACAAGGATTAAAAGTTGTTACGGCGTGATGTAGGTGTGAGGTTGGCTATATGCAGGTGAAAGAAGTCACAGCTGAGGATTTGGCATCAACCTATTGTTGCATGAGCGAGACACCGCCAGGCGTTTCATGGACTGATTTCGTGCCTGATTCAAGACGGTGGTTTAAGGCCAATCTGGGCAAGACGGTGGAGGGCTACCATCTTCTCGACGGAGACAAGGTCGTCGGACACATCTATTATGGAGTCTCGGAGAACGCTCTGATTCCATACGAGATCGAGTCGAAAGTGGCGTGTATTTACTGCACAGAAATGCTACGCAGCCACGCACACAAGGGTTTCGGCAAGATGATGTTTGACTACATGAAAAACGACCTCAAGAAAAAAGGATTCAGAGGCATCTTGGTGGACGCGACTGATATCAAGGAATTCATGCATTATGAGTTGTTCCTTAAGCAGGGATTCAAAATTGTCAAAGAACACGCGCCTTTCAAACTCATGTATTTTCCGCTTACCAAAGAAGCCGTCGAATTCAAACTAATCGAACTCAACTACAAACCATCAACCGAAAAAGTTGAGGTCACACTATCCAACAGTTTCTTCTGCCCCGTCGGAGTTCACATGTACCATCGAATCAAGAAAGTGGCAGAATCCTTCGGAAGTAAGGTGAAAATAATTGAGATTGATACAACGCCCGAGACAGTACGGAAATATGGAACCGCGGAGCCCCTGATAAACGGGAAGATCAGACTGTTCGGTCCCGCCTCCGAGGACGACGTCAAAAAAGCAATACAGGAAGAGATCGATCATTTCAAACGTTAAGCTTACTACCTCAGAACAATGGTGACGACATGAAAGCTTTCATTTCAGTTGATTTGGAAGGCATGCCTTACCTCGTGATTCCTGGGCAGTTGGCTTTGCAGGGAGCGCTGCATGATGAGGCTAGGAAGATTGCTACAAAGGTTACGTTGACTGTGGCGGATGAACTGAAGAAGAATGGTTTTGACAGAGTCTGATCGCTGACAGCCATGGAACCATGGTCAACTTACTCATAGATGATTTGCCAGAGTATGCTGAGATTGTGAGAGGTTTTCCGCGACCTTTGAGTATGGTTGCGGACGTTGAAGGTTGTGACGCGGCCGTTTTCTTGGAGTATCATGCCAAGTTTGGCACTGCTAAGTCGACTTTTGATCATACCTACAGTGGTGCGACTATCAATAAGGTGGAGATAAACGGGGTTACGGCAAGCGAGCCCTTGTTGAACGCTTACGTGGCCGGAGAGATGGGCGTGCCCGTCATAATGGCTGCAGGTGAAGCTCAACTCATAAAGGACGATGTCAAGCGCCAAGCACCATGGACTGAAGCAGTCGCTTTGAAACAGTCTCTGAGTAGGCTTTCGGCTGGAAGCCCTAGTATGATAACAGTTGAGAAAAATCTGAGCGAAGCTGTTAGGAACGCGGTTGCTAAACACAGAGGCGGCAAGACTCGAACACTTGTGGCAAAACCTCCAGTGGAAACAAGGATAACTTTCATGACGAGTCTCTATGCTGATGCTGCAGAGTTGTTGCCGACTGCAAAGACAATCAGTGTTGGCTCCAGACAATCGGTTATCGCTTAAATACTGGTTGTTGTGTTTTATGGATAGACACGAGGTTGAAACAACAGCATGGGTTCTAAGACGGCTGGCGAGTTCGCGGCGCGGAAACTGATTGAGCGTAGGAAGCAGTTTCGCTGGAGCGACATGTACTATAAGCGCCGCATGATGAGACTTGACATCAAAGCTGACCCTTTAGCTGGCTCGCCAATGGGTCGAGGCATAGTTTTGGAGAAAGTAGGTGTAGAGAGCAAGCAACCCAACAGCGCCATCCGAAAGTGTGTGCGCACTCAACTGATCAAGAACGGCAGAGTTATCACAGCTTTTCTGCCTGGAGACGGCGCCCTAAACGTGGTCGATGAGCATGATGAGGTGATTGTTGAAGGAATAGGTGGCTCACGTGGAGGAGCTATGGGCGACATTCCAGGCGTACGATGGAAAGTTGTAACCGTAAACGGTGTTTCACTCAAGCAGTTGGTGTTGGGCAAGAAAGAGAAACCCATGCGTTAAAGCGAGGACAGCATGTATGAGCAAACAAGTTGTGGAAGAAATCAAGCTCTTCGGAAAATGGTCTTTCAGCGGTATTGAAGTTCACGACTTGGGCTTAAAACGTTACATTTCATTGCGACCCATATTTTCGCCTCACAGCATGGGCAGACACGAGCACGGCAAGTTCCGCAAGGCAGAGGTCAACATTGTTGAACGCTTGGTCAACAACCTCATGCGTCCTGGAAGAGCAGCGGGGAAGAAGGAAAGGGCTGTAAACGTCGTGAGAAACGCATTTGAAATAATCAATCTGCGTGCCGGACAAAGCCCAATTGAAGTGCTGACTAAAGCAGTAGAAAACAGCGCACCTTGCGAAGACACAACGCGTCTGAGTTATGGCGGCATCGTCTATCACATGGCTGTGGATGTGGCGCCTCAACGTCGTGTGGACTTGGCATTGCGTTTGCTCACGGAAGGCGCAAGAAAGGCATCGTTGAATAATCCGCGAACGTTGGAAGAATGCGTATCTGAAGAGCTAATCTTAGCCGCTAACAAAGACGTCAAAAGCTACGCTGTCTCGAAACGCAACGAAATCGAAAGAATTGCGCGTTCGTCACGTTAGCTAACGGCATCTTCTATCTTGTGCGTAGCTCCACGCTGTCTTTGTCTTTCAGTGGGAACGATGGGCCAACCTTCTGCGGACTGAATGTGAGCCTTTTTGCCCAAACTCGAGCGTACGCGAATCTCTCGATAAAGTCGCTGTGAATCTGCCTGGCTAAACTAGCTACAGTTGAGCCACTCTTCAAAATGAACGGGTTACTCGAAGGTTCACGATCGTTTGGCTCTTTAGTATAAACTCTGATTATGTCCAGTGCCTTGAAGACTTCTGCTCCTAGTTTTTCCAATCCCGTTCCTGTGCGACATGAAACCGGCACTATCGGCAACGTATTGCCCACGAACTGCTTCAACTGCTGCAACGCGCCTTCTGCCTCGGGCAAGTCCGCTTTATTGGCAACCACGATTGCAGGTCTGTAAATGGTGCTCTCGAAAATGGCATCTTCAACATCATCAAGTGTTGCTTTGCCATAAATCTTGACGGTCGCGTCAACGATTCGATACCCTTTGAGCAGGTTTTCAACATCGCGGAGGTTGCAGTCTAGCAACTTTCCGAACATGATGATGCGTAGTCCGGCACCGACGTGTTTTCGCTCAATCTCGACCCTAGCACGTGGTTTCTGAGTCAAAATGCGAGCTTTCTCGAGTTCTTCCAGAATTGTCGTCAACTGTTGGGTCGTGTCTTCAGACAAGTCGACCATAAGTATGATTCCATCGGCGTTTCTGGCCAGCCCAAGTGTTTGAAGTCCGCCTGAGCTGCTGCCTGCTGCACCTTTAATCAGCGCTGGAGCTTCCACCAGCTGAAACTGGAGGTCTTCAAATTGCAGCATGCCTGGCACAGGTTCACGAGTGGTGAAGGGGTAGTCAGATACATCGGTCTTGGCGTTAGTCACAGAAGTTAGTAGACTGCTTCGGCCTACCTTGGTAGGGCCTAGAATAATGATCTGTGCTGCGCCTTCTTTTTCAAAGAAAAATCGCGGCCCACCTCGCCCAGCTCTTCGACGTCTTTTTTCCTCAAGTTCTTTGTGCAAAGTTGAAATCTGGCGCTTCACTTGTGCTCGAAGCTTCTCTGTTCCCTTGTGCTTTGGAATTAGGCTGAGAAACTCCTCTAGCTTCTCCACTTTTTCCTGTGGCGTTCTGGCTAGTGAAGCCTCATTCCATTTCTTCTTAGCAACAACAGGCAGATTGGTGGGCATCGGTTGACTCTCTAGAAATTGAACAGAAGGATTCCACTAATATGCTTTGATGCTTCTATGAAAAGCCTTCCAGCAGGGCCTTCACGTTCGTGCCCAACAGAGAATGATTATGCCCTCCTTCACTAGTTCAAAACGCCCCTGCTAACTCTTCACGTTTACTCTCAACTCTGCCTAGGATCGATGCTGGGTCAGAGGAGTAAATCGCACTGTAGCGCCTATGATGGACAGCTTTCAACGTTTAACGCGCGTTAAGGACTTACGTTTGTTTTGCATAGTCTACAATTAGACTTTGGCGATGCTCTACAGTTTCTGCCTCGTTCTTATCCTCAGCAGGCTCTGTTTTGCTTTTCGCCTCAACTTTTTCCTGAGTCACGAGCACTTCTGGTTTTTCTTCCTGAATCCTTTCTTCTTCAGCTACTTTCTGGGTGTTTTTGTTGCTGACTGGTGGAACCTCGATTTTTGGCAGTATTCGCATGTAGTCTGCCCAAGCTTCGAAATATCCGCGGTCGTAGTCATCGTGGAGACGACTTTCCATGTGGCTCAGAAACTCTTTTCGGCAGTTCTTCAGTTGCTTTTTGTCGGTTAGGTCTGCGGTGGATAGAAACGCGTATCGGTCGCTGTTCTTCATTGTTAGGAGCATGCCGTACAATGCTTGGAAATAGCCTCGGTTGCGGTCGCTCACATGCATTTTTTGTTTGACGCGTTCGAGAATGCGTTCAGCTTCGGCAAATTGCCGAGATGTCACCAGTTGGAAGAATCTTGTAGCATAGACTTTTGGAACAGGCTTGGTCAATTATCGTCTTCCCTGCTGATCCTCTTCAGATGTGTCTTCTACACCATTCTCAGTTATCTTGAAAACTCTTTCGCCCTCGGGGAGGTAGGGACTCGATACGAGCCGAGCGATGCGGAGTGGCCCGCGAGATGATTTGCGCAGGTACACGCGTGTGTGACTAGTGTGGGCTACGATATGTCCGCCTACTGGGTGAACTGCGTCGCCGAAGAAGACATCGGGTTTAGCCATGACTTGGTTGGTCACGGCGGCGACTGCGTTGAAGGCTCGGGCTAGGCGGATTAGTCTATGCATGTGTTTGTTGAGTTTCTGCTGCCTCTCAGCTAACATTTCTCTACCTAGGTACTCGCTGCGGAAGTGGGCAGTTAAGGAGTCGATGACTATGAGGCGGATGTTGTTTTCTTTGACGATTTTGTCAGCGTTTTCCAAAAGAAACATTTGATGATCTGAGGTGTAGGCCTCTGCGAATATGATTCGTTTGATCACGTCTTCTGGGTTTAATCCCATATGTTGTGCCATTTGGATAATGCGTTCGGTTCGGAACGTATTTTCGGTGTCGATGTATAATGCGCCTCCGTTCAGTCCGCCGCGTTCGTTGGGCAGCTGGACGTTGACGCACATTTGGTGGCAGAGTTGGCTTTTGCCGGTTCCGTATTCGCCGTAAAATTCGGTTATGGTTTGTGTTTCTAAGCCGCCTGCTATTATCTCGTCTATTGCTTTGCTGCCTGTGGTGAGGCGCATGACGCTTTGGCGTATTTTCATCAGTTCATCGGCACGCATAAAAGTGAGCGCTAAAGTTGACCTAGCGGCGCGTATGATGTCTAGGGCTTTTTTTTCGCTTATGCCTGCAGGTTCGAGTTCTTTGATGGCTGCGGTTGCCATGGATTCAACGGTGTTGAAGCCGAGTTCGCGCAGTTTTTGGGCTGTAGCTGGTCCAACACCTGGTAGGTCTTCCAGTCGTTCGTATTTTTCCTCTGCAGGTTTCTCCTCTTCGTGTTGTTCTTCAACAACCATGGCTTTTGCCTCTAGGCTGTCGCTGGTTCATTGCAGATAGAGACATTAGCGCGTATTTAAGTTACGCGAAGGGCGGGATAATGGTTTCATGGAGTGCTAGCTGAAAATATTGTGTGGGCTGTGTGAAGCGTAAAGTTTAAGGGTTGTTTGAGCGCTGTTGACTACAACGCTTTCAGATATTGTTGGGGTTGTTGTTTGAGCGCTGGAGAAACCATTGAAGAACGTAAAGCGCAGATTCTGATAGAGTTGCGCGGCTACAAGCAGATCAGCAAGAAAAAGCACAAGGAGGGCACAAGTTTCCTTGTGAAAACGGGTGAGGGCAAGAAAATGCTAATCTACTGCTGGTCTTCGCAGGGCACTGTTGGCGTCCAAGCTATGGGTCAGGTCAGAAAAGTCATGATTGAGCAGGGAGTGGACAAAGGCGTTCTTGTCACAGGTGGACGCTTGACTCAGGCAGCAAAGCAGCAAGCTAAAGGAAGTTCCAAGAGGGCGCCAGTGGAGCTTATTCCAAGGATTTTCCCATCGTTCAACATCTTTAGCCATGTACTTGTGCCTAAGCATGAGATTGTTGCGGCTGAGGATCGTGAGAAACTGTTGAATGAGTATCGTGTTCAACCGTATCAGTTGCCAAGGCTTAAGGCTTCGGATCCTGGTGCGAAGGCAATTGGAGCTAAGCCGGGTGATGTTGTGCGCATTATTCGGGACAGCCCCACAGCTGGGAAGTACACTAGTTACAGGTATGTGGTCGAGGGTTGAAGGGGGGAGACATGAATGATCTACGCGTATATCTTAGGAAAAGTTCAAGCAGGAACGGAACAAGAGATTCTAAGTCTGATGAAGAACGTTAAGCATCTGAAGAAAGCAAGTCTTACTTATGGAGTTTACGACGTGTGCATTGAAGTCGAGGCCAAGACTATGGAGGAACTGGACGATTTCATACTAAATGTGGTTCGGAAGATTCCTGGCATAAAAGAGACTGTCACGTTGATTGCTTCAAAGACTGTTTTCGCGCATCCTGAACAGGCTTTATCTTTCGGCTAGATGTTGCCCCATATTCTTTTTTTGTGTTACCTTTGCGTGTTTCATGGATGGTAGTGTTTCAAGTGGCTTTAGAAACACTAACAACTAGTATGAAATGCGTGCTTGCACATTGATGGCGGTGTGAGGGAAATTCGGTATAGATGGTTGATTTTGGCCGCTGTCCTTGTTGTGGTCATAGCCAGCAGTATGCTTGCGGTTGCGTGGTTGGCAAATCAGCCCGCCCCGTCGCAAAATGAAACTAGGTATGAAGTCGATGTTGCTTTTTCGAATCTTGTTTTTGACCGCCCAGTCGGTTTGTATATCTCGGGTGATGGCACAGATCGGCTTTTCGTTGTAGAAAAGAGCGGCGTGATCTACATATTCCAGAACCAGCTGGATACGACGGCTGCGAATGTTTTCTTGGACATTCGTGATCGAGTCAACTCTGCTGGATTTGAAGAAGGTTTGCTCGGGCTGGCCTTTCACGGTGACTTTTCAGATAATGGTTTTTTCTATGTGGATTACACAGCGGGCAATCCGAGGCGAACTGTTATTGCGCGATATTCGGTTGTTTCTGGCGATCCGAATCGTGGTGATGAAGCGAGTGAGGATGTTCTCTTAGAGGTTTTGCAGCCGTATAGTAATCATAATGGTGGGCAGTTGGCGTTTGGACCGGATGGTTACTTGTACATTGCGATGGGCGATGGCGGCTCAGCGGGAGACCCACATGGCAATGGGCAAAGTCGCGCGTCTTTGTTGGGTAAGATTCTTCGAATTGATGTTGACAGAGCGTTCCCGAGTCTCAATTATGGGATTCCAAGTGACAATCCTTTTGTGGGGAACACGTTGGGTTTTCGTGAAGAGATCTACGCTTATGGGTTTCGCAATCCATGGCGGTTTAGCTTTGATTCCGTTACAGGGCGGCTTTGGGCAGCAGATGCCGGGCAAAACAGGGTTGAGGAGATTGACATTGTTGATAAAGGCAAGAACTATGGTTGGGACATCATGGAGGGTAACCTCTGTTTCGAGCCAAGCCTAAACTGCGATCAAACGGGACTGACGCTGCCTGTCTGGATCTATGACAACAGCCTAGGGAATGCTGTAATCGGGGGCTTTGTGTACCGCGGCTCGGAGCATCCTGAGCTGGTTGGCTCTTATATATATGGGGACTTTGGGTCTGGGCGGATTTGGGCGCTTCGTTATGACGGCGTGAATTCGGCAGTTAACACAGAGCTGTTGGACTCAAGTCTGAGTATCACGTCTTTCGGCGTTGATGAACAGAACGAATTGTACATCTGCGACTATAATGGTAGAATTTTCAAGCTGGCGAAGGTTCGATAATGGAAAAAAAACGGGGGAAATCTGGAGAAGTCCAGCTTGGCTATTCTTTGGCGATCATGATTTCTGTGGCTTTTATCACGGCTTCGACGTTGTCCCCTGCTTTTATCTTCAGGTCGTCGACTGCTTCGCGTGATATGAGTGCAGTGATGACTGCGGGTGTTTTCACTTCGAGTTTAACTTTGGCGATTATGTCGCCTTTTTCCACGGATTTGACTGTGCCTTTGAGTCGGTTTCGTGCGCTTATTTTCAATCCGGCTGCCACCCAGTATTCTTTGTCTTCGAGGACCTCGCCCACGTAGGCTTCGACTCGTTTGTATTCTTTGAGCAGGGCTTCGCCTAGGTTGGTCAGTTTGGCTCCGCCTCCGCCTTTTGTGCCGCCCTTGTGTGTTTCAACTATGGGTTCATCGAGTGCTTTTTGCAGTTTAGCTAGGTAGTTCCAGACGTATCGGTATGACATGTCTGCTTTTCGAGCAGCTCTGGATATTGATTGTTCGCTTCGTATTGCGTTAAGTATGTCGGCGCCGCCCTTTCCTAGCAGGGGTTCGCCTTTGAATTCAAGCCAGACTTTGGCTGTGGTTTTGTGTTTTTTTGGCGAGGTCATTGTAGGCTTGTTTTAGTGTTATCGGCTTATAAGTGGTGAGCATTGTGGATTGGGTTTTTGTGTGTGTTTGCGTGCTAAACCTTTTTATGGGAGATCGACGTTGAATGGTGTTGTCACATTGATCATGTAGTTAACGAGGCTTTTGAAAGCTTTTGGGAATGCATGAAGAGTTTTTGTGACAGGAGAAATGTAGAATATGAATATGCAAGTACAGTACTTTGCGGACTTGCCCTTGAGTGCGGAGACTATGAAGGGCATTGAGGAACTTGGGTTTGATAGTCTTTTTCCGATTCAGGCTCAGGCGATTACTCCGCTGCTTGAAGGCAAGGACGTTATTGGGCAGGCGCAAACTGGGACGGGGAAAACTGCGGCTTTTGGAGTTCCTATGATTGAGCGCCTAAACCCCGAAGTGAGAAAGATTCAAGGTTTGGTTTTGGTGCCGACTCGTGAACTCGCTGTTCAAGTTGCGGATCATATTGGTCGGTTTGGAAAATATACGAAGTTGAGAGTGTTGCCTGTCTATGGGGGAGAACCTGTTGAGAGGCAAGTGCGCGCGTTGAGAAATGGTGTCCATATTGTTGTGGGCACGCCTGGCCGCGTGATTGATCTGCTTGATAGACGCATTCTGGATTTGGCTTCGGTGAAGGTTGTTGTTCTGGATGAGGCGGATAGGATGCTCGATATGGGTTTCATAGATGATATTGAGATCATTCTGAGAAGGGTGCCGTCTGATAGGCAGACTAGTTTGTTCTCGGCGACGATAGATCAGTCGGTGATGAATGTGTGTAGCAGGTATCTGAAGAATCCTGAGATGATTCTTGTGAGTAAGGATGAGATTGCTCTTACGCAGATGAGCCAGTATTATTTGGTTGTGAATTCGCGTAACAAGTTTGAGACCTTGCGTAGCATTTTGGATGAGAATCATATTGGTCGTGCTATTGTGTTTTGTAATAGGCGTACGGACACGAGCATTCTGGCTGATGAGTTGAGGGATCGGGGGTATGATGCTATGGCGCTTCATGCTGGTTTCACTCAGTCTCAGAGAGATGTGGTTATCAAGTCGTTTAGAAGGGGCGAATTGAGGTTGCTCGTTGCAACTGATGTTGCTGCCAGAGGCTTGGACATTCATGGAGTTACTCACATAGTGAACTATGATGTTCCGTTGGATGCCTTGGTGTATTTCCACCGGATCGGTCGAACCGCTAGGATGGGAGGCGAAGGCACGGCTATTACGCTTGTGGGTTATGGAGAGATGACCGAGTTCAATAACATAAAGGCTTTGACCAAGACTACCATAGAGGAGATAACGTGACTTTGGGGGGAACCGTTTTTGTCAATGGATAGATTTAAGAGAGCTAGTCTTGTAATGAGGGTGTGCAAAAAAGAGATTTTTGCGCTAAACAGTTTAGGGAGTTGAAATGGTAGAATGTATAGAAGCGAAACGCATAAGGCAGTCTGTGCTGACTGTGGGCAGGAATGCGAAGTTCCGTTCAAGCCTGACGGTAGCAGACCTGTGTACTGCCGAGAATGTTATGCTAAGCGAAGACCCCCGAGAAGATATTAGGTTTACGTGGTTGTCTTTGTTTCATAAACCCTCTTTTTTACCACTAATCACAATAAGGAGTATGTGCACTTTAACATGAGGTCAAGGCTAGGATAATGCCAAGGGATCCGGTTTGTGGTGCAGTTCTGGATGACAAGTCTGCTAAGTTCAAGAAGACGTATGATGGTGAGACTTATTATTTTTGCAGTGTGACGTGTAAGAAGAGGTTTAAGAGGCATCCGTTGAAGTTTGTGAAGTGAGGCTTGCGGCGATGGAAATGGCTCTGGCGGGAAGGGTGGGATAGTGTTGCGGAATAAGGCGTCGCCTGCTGAGTACTTGGCGTTTCTGTCGGCTAAGTATGATGTTGATGCTGACGTGTTTTTTAATGCGTTGGTTTCGGCTGGGGAGAATCGGAGGTCGTCGTGTGGTAGTCTGTCTATTGAGTGTCGTCTGAGGCAGAAGGATAGAGTGGTTTTGTTGATTACGACGGGTTCTAAGGTGGTGGCGCAGTTTCCGGTTTTTGACGAGTTTTTGTTGAGGCAGGGTAACCCGATTAAGGATGTTGAGAACTTGGATGCGCTTTGTAGGCATCATTTCAGGAAGGATGGTAGGTCTGAGTTGCTCCTGATTAAAAACCTGCGGGTGGGCATGAAGAAGGTGAATTTGAAGGGTGAGGTTTTGGAGATTACGAAGCCGACGTTTGTGATTACGCGGTTTGGTAATCATGCTAGTGTTGCTAATGCGTTGATTTCGGATGAAACTGGGAAGATTAAGCTGTGCCTGTGGAATGACCAGATTAACTCTGTGTCTGTGGGCGATGTGGTTCAGATTGAGAATGCCCGGATTTCTACGTTTAGAGGGGAGCGGCAGTTGAGGGTTGGGAAGACGGGTTCTGTTCGTGTCGCTAGTGGCGTTGTCGCTAACTGAAGGCTCCGGCTGGACATTGCCTCTGAATAGGATAAAGTAATCTCGATGTCCCTGAAATCGCGGGAAGAGCTGTGTGGGCGTCATCGTCAAGCTGTTCCTAGTGACATCATCATCCAGCATGGCTGTTGTGCGGGGAAAGAGATTTCAGAAGAAGAAGGCGCCATTTCCCTTTAGCCTTCTTCTACCATGTTGAGTGTGTTGTGCGGCTGAAGCTGTATGGATGTCGTCGTCAGAGTGTTCTAAGTGACATCAACGAGTCTGCGCGTTGTTTCTTGGGGTGTGTTTGGGTTTTTGTATGGTGATTTGGGTTCTGCTTGCCCGCTGGTCTGTGTCAGGGCTTCGTCACTGGTTGGACCTGGCTTCGTCAAGGACGGCGTGTGAGGACCGGTTTCTGTTTCAGATGTTATTAACTCACGCTTAGAAACAGTAATAATACCGAGCTTGTTTCTGCCCAAGAGTAGTCTGCACCCACGTGTTTGTTTGCTTCTTCTTTTTTGGTGTATGTTAAGGGTTTTATGTTTGTGTTTTGCATAATTGCCCTTTCGGAGCAGGATGTGTCTGGGTTGAGGAAGCCGCTTTGGGTGCCTTCACAAGAACGGGTTAAGCAGGCGAATGTGACGAAGTTCATTGACGTTGTCAATAAGAGGCATGAGCTCAGGATTGGCTCCTATAATGACTTGTACAAATGGTCTATTGAGTGCATTCCAGATTTTTGGGCGGCTATGTGGGATTTTGCAGACATTAAAGCCTCGAGGAAGTATGATCATGTCGTCGACGATTTAACCAAATTTCCGGGCGCAAAATGGTTTGTTGGCAGTCGGTTGAATTTTGCTGAGAACCTGTTGCGGTATAGGGATGATCGTTTAGCGTTTGTTTTCCGTGGTGAGACGGCTAAGACAGCGAAGATGACGTATGCCGAGTTGTATCGTGTTGTGGCTAGGCTGGCTGAGTCGCTTCGGAAGATGGGTGTGAAGCCGGGTGATCGTGTGGCTGCTTACATGCCTAATTTGATGGAAACTGCCATTGCCATGTTGGCTACTACGAGCATCGGTGCCATTTGGTCTTCTTGTGGTAGTGAGCTTGGACCCGTCGCGGTTCTCGATCGGCTAAGTCAGATTGAGCCTAAAGTGTTGTTCACGGTGGATGGTTATCCGTACAAGGGTAAGGCGTTCAACTTCTTGCCTAATGTTGAGAAGATTGCTGGGGAATTGCCTTCGCTTGAGAAGGTTGTTGTTGTTCCGTACATGAGTGAGAAGCCCAACATAGGCAGCATTCATAAGTCTGTGGTGTACACGGATTTCCTTTCTCGTGATAGCCCGTCTGAGCTTAGGTTTGAGCAGGTGGATTTCAATCATCCAGTTTATATCATGTTTTCTTCGGGCACTACAGGTAAGCCAAAATGCATGGTTCAGGGTTGCGGTGTGCTCATCAATCATTTGAAGGAGTTGCAGCTGCATTCGGATGTGAAGCGTAAAGACCGTGTTTTCTACATTACATCGCCCAGCTGGATGATGTGGAACTGGCTGCTGGGTGCGTTGGCTGTGGGCGCTACGGTCGTGTTGTATGATGGAAACCCGAATTACCCTGACTGGACTGCCATGTGGCGGATGGCGCAGGATGAAAAGATTAGCATTTTTGGTTGCAGTGCCAGCTACATCAATTATCTGCGAAGTGTAGGCGCCAAGCCGGGCAAGGAGTTTGACCTCCCTGCTCTTAAAGAGATTAGTCAGACGGGTTCGCCTTTGTCAGCTGAAGGTTTCGAGTACGTTTATCGTGAGATCAAGGGGGATTTGCATTTCAACTCCATTGCTGGGGGCACCGACATCAACGGCTGCTTTGCCATTGGCACCCCGATTCAGCCGGTTTATGCTGGTGAGTTGCAGAGCCCAGCCTTAGCCATGAAAGTTAAAGCCTATGATGAAAAGGGCAAGTCTGTGGTAGACCAGCAGGCTGAGCTTGTGTGTGAAGCGCCTGCGCCTCCTATGCCCATTTATTTCTGGAATGACCCGGATGGCAAGCGGTACAAGGACGCGTACTTTAATGTGTTTCCGGATGTTTGGCGGCACGGTGATTGGGTTCTGTTTCACGGTGACACGGGCGGCATAACCTTCTTGGGTAGGTCTGATTTCACGTTGAAGCCATCTGGCGTGCGCATTGGACCCTCCGAAATCTACAACGTAGTAGAGAAGTTTCCCGAAGTAGCGGACAGCATGGCTGTGGGACAAGCGTGGAAAGGCGAGGAACGCGTCATCCTATTCGTCAAGCTAACGCAGGGTTACGGGTTAACTGAGGATTTGAAGAACAAGATACGAGTAGCGTTGCGGGAGCAGGCTTCGCCAAGACATGTTCCAGCCTTAATCATTGAGGCACCAGACATTCCCTACACATTCAACATGAAGAAAGTAGAGAGCTCAGTCGCCAACATCATCCACGGCAGACCAGTCACAAACAAGGATGCATTAGTCAACCCAGAATCATTAGCTTTCTATGAAAAAATCCTCCCTGAACTTCAAAGGGATTGACCGTTCAGAGTTGTACCACTGCTTACACTGCCAGAAATATCACCTACACGAATCTCAAATCGGTGAATAGTGGTGATTCGAGCAATCAGGCTTTTATGCCTAAAAACTCTAACCTATCTTCCACTTCCCAAACTGTAATTGTCATCTGCACAGATTCTACTGTTTCTGTATGTTCTTAAGTGTAAGAATTGCAGAAACGTTATAACGGAGCTAAAAAGAGCTAACTAGAATTGTGAAAGGTGCAGAAAATCAATGGCTACTGAAGACAGAAAAACACTGGAAGAAAAAATCGACTTTTTGATAGAAGAATCCGAGAAGACGAAGCAAGAGAGGAAGAAAGAGAAAGTTCTCTCCAGAGTTGATGGATTTTTCTACAGCCTCATCGCTCTTTCAACGTTTACTAGTGGACTAATAATTAGCCAACATGATTTTTTGACTGCTAAAGAGTCTGCTGGTTTGTTGTTTCTTATGGTAGCAGTCGTTTTTTCAATGCTGTTTTCTTTCATCATAGGTTTCAAAGGTATGTTGTATGATTCAATGAAGAACCGTATTCTCGCATGGTGTTTCCTGCTAGTGTGTTTGATATTCTATCCGACAGCACTATTTGTTTATGTGGCTAAAATTATCGTGCAAAATGAGACTGCAGTTCTTCTGATAGGATTGATTCTTGGGACTGCTACCGTTCTTGTTCAAGGACTCGTATCTAAGAAATTCACAAACTGGCTTGAAGCGAGACTTGCTTCTCTTCTAGGACAGAAGATAGATGTGTGGGGAGAAATCAAAGGGAAAATATTAAGCAGGTTCTTGTTAATCTACGTACTCTCTCTGGTAGTATCAATTGCCATATCTGCACTTATACAAAGACCCTAAACATCGTCACCCTGCTGAAAGACCTAGCTCTCCTTTAGAAGCTTTGACTCTTTCAGAGACTTCTTTGTCTCTCTGTCTGTAATTGTAATAGAGAGGTAATAGAGAGGGGGGAAGAAGGGGTAGAAGGAAGGGTTGTTGTTGTGATAGAATTTCTACCCAAACGACCAACAGGCTTTAACGAAGCCTAACGATTTTCCAAAAGCAATATGAAGTAGGACAGAGAACACATGAGCGATAAGAGCGATAACTATGAAAAGATCAAAAGATATCGACCACAGAATAGTTACCGAGTTGATAAAGAACTCCAGAGTGAGTGACAGGGAACTAGGTAAGAAACTGGGAGTCTCTCAGCCTACCATTTCAAGAAAGAGAGCAATTCTAGAGAAGGAAGTAATCGATGGTTATACGATAGTTCCGAAATGGGACAAGATGGGTTATCAAATACTCGCAGTGACTTTCGTCAAGATTAAACCAAGTGTTGCCACTGAGGAGAAATACCAGACTAGCCGGGAAAGGGGACTGAAATGGCTAATGAACCAGCCTAACGTCATTATGAATGCTGCATCGCGAGGAATGGGCATGGACGCTTTCAACATTTCAGTTCATAAAGACTACTCAGACTATGACGAATGGTTTCGCAACTTTAGACTCACATGGGGTGACCTAGTGGATGACATTGAGTCGGTTCTTGTAAATCTTCGCGGAAAAGAAGTCATAAAGCCCCTACATTTCAAATACTTATCAGAGGCAAAGTAACCCCATCGTAGTCAGCCTTCAGAATGAAGCCCTCGATATTCCTCCAATCTACAGTCTGTGGACAGAGACTTCTTGCGCGCACAAGAATGTCTACTGGGTAGGTCCTGCGCTTCTGAAAATCACTAATTTATATGATTCGTGATTCTGGCATAGTGCTCATGCTGTTTCACGAAGCATTCTTGAAAACTTGTCCATGGGTTCGTGGTCTGCACTGCTTAGAACTGCATAATCCTCCAGTTTACAGCTTTGCTTAGGCTGCAGTTGAACCCTTGACATGACTAGTAGTTCCAGCATGGTTTTCCCCACGTCCAACGAAAGTATCATTGACTTGTCAGTGTTCCCAGCGATCACGCCGAGACCCGTTTTCTGCTCCGCATTAGCTACTAGCGCCCATCCTTTCTCTGTTTGAACTCCGGCAACCGCTGGCTCTCCCGCTCTCCTGAACTGAAGAATCTTGCCGCCTCGTGGAAAGATCACATCGTTCTTGTAAAAGGTTCCTCCAACATTCGGAGAAATCCAGAGGCAACTGCTGAACATGAAACTCGCAGACGTAGGATTCTCAAACCTACGCTTAATCTTGATGATGTTGCTGAGTGGCAAAGTCAAATACGAAACCGATCCCACCACGCCCTTAATCTGCTCCTGCTGCTTCGACTCAAAAGAAAACTTGACTCCCTTCCACCGTCCTTCCTCAACCAACTCTGCCTCATACAATTCCTCATGGCTTTTCGACTTCGCAAACTCAAAGCCATCACCCAAAAAGAACGCCCTTATCCCACCCGTGTAATTCTCTAAGAACACCTTTGTGCCAACACGAGGGAAATTCGAACACAACTGATTCACAGCATCGCCTTTCGACAAGAAGTAGAGGCACCCAGCAAACTCTGCGCTCGCCTTGAACCGAAGCAACCCATTCGAAACTTTGAACACAGCCTTGTCCTCCTCCCTGCCTTGAGCAACCGACACAGCCCGCTTCGCACTGCGAGAGATAAGACAAACATCAAGAGGAAACCGAACCACCTGCCTATCGCTGTGGAAGGCGATATCTCCACTGTGAACGCCCATCTCAGCCTTGGAAGGCGGAAGCAAGGATACATTGGCAGTAAAAGGACTGTTCATCGCGACTTTCTTGACCTCAACCTTGGAGGGAACGATTTTCCAGCCTTTCGGCGGCGTCAAAACGACCTCGCCACTGGCTTCCTTGTTTCTAAAGTTCTCAACTCTAAGCTGAGTCTTCAGTTCAGCCTTGTCATACAACACGGTTTCAGTAAGCTGGACATTGAAGAGAGGCTTCGAATCGATCATTTCCTCATCCGGGCGAATTTTCCTCTCGACTAGGGATTGCCATTTCCTGCGAATGTTCTGCCAGCTTCCTCTCTCAATGACATAATACAGTTCTGACGTACAAGCGGTCTCGCCTGGCTTCACTTGACCCAGCTTATACTCGGGAGTCACAAGAGACTGCTCGCCAAATCTGATTTTGAAGAGTTTTTCAGGCGACCAAATCTGTCCAAAGCAGAAGTCCTGCGCCTCATTCTGATAACAAATCCACGATTCCCCATACTCCTTAGGGTCAGTGGGCAGATCTGACTCAGACACGGGAAACGCAATCATCTCATGCTCCACGACTTCCTTCAGCGGCACAACCATCCTGAACAGATTCCTCACAGAGCTTTGCCCACCCACACGCACATTCACATCATAGGCAACCTCAGGATTCAAGTTAACAACCTTGACCTGTTCCTTGATGAGCGAAGACCCAGCGTAGAAAGTCAACACCCGCATCATCTTAACACCCGGCTTATCCGGATGCAAACCCGAAAGAACCAACTCTAAGCCCTCAGGCTGCTTCACGATCTCATAACTGTAATCAATTGGCTTCACAAAGCCAAACGGCGGTCCGACTCCAAACCCGCCACGAAGCCACACATCCTGCCGCCCAGACAAAGCGTTCTTAAACGTAATATTCAACAGCGCATCCCGGAGCTGCACATGCGCAACAATGTCTTCATTTTCAACAATCACTACTCTTCCCGGTTCCCTCTTCTCTACCGAAGCAACTATGCCTCCAGGTCTCAAGCATTTGACATACAATTGCTCAGTCTTGGTGTCAACCGAAGCTCCCTTAACCTTGCCTCTTGCGCGCAACTCAAGAGGAATCACAGACGTAGGCTGATCGTCTCCAACTTTCATGCCGATGCTGAAGCCAGAATGACTCTTCGCTGGCACCTCCAATGGAAAAACAGTCTTGCCCAATGAAAGCCTACTGCCCTCGTCGACAACGAAAACGCTTCCACGGAAAGGCTCTTTCGAATTATTGAACACGTTGACATGAATTTCGCCCGCTGTTCCAGGAGTAACAGTCAAAGTTTCTGGAAAAGTCTTAAACTCAAGCAGTGGCAAGATGCGCATGCCGATTTCAAACGGAACCAACTCACCATTGATAATCAGGCTTGCTTTGACTGTTTTCTGTTTCCGAGAAGCCTCAGGAGCCTCAGTCTGCGGGTTAACCGTGAACTTAGCGCTCAACACTCGAGACGCGCCGCTCTCAACCATGAACGACTCCGACGGATGAACTGTAACGTCAAAGCCCTCGAACCCAGACAAGAACAATGAACCATGCATACTGCTCTTAGTGTCGTTTGCAACCTCTATGAGGAGTTCATGTTCCAATCCGGCGATTACTTTATGATCCTTAAGCCTGCACATAACTCGCAGATGCTTACCTTCAAGAGTCCGCTCCACTCCCACGATGCCGCGACCATACCTGTCCACCCACACTTTGAGATTATCCTTACCCTCAGCGAATTCATACGGAAACACTTCCATTTCCTCAAGCCTAAACTCGTCGGGAACAAGCTCAAGCTTCCGCACCTGCGACGAATACCAATCGTGCTTCTTGAAGAACTCCCGCGCCAAAGGAAAATTCAAAATCCCCGGAACAAAGTCCTGCATGTAAACGCTTGTCTCCGGAACCCAAAACATGCCAGACTTCTTGTACAGGGGCACCGCTCGCATGTTGCCCGCCCACGTGTTCAAATCAACCCGTATCAAGCCATTGTCAGCTGCAATCTGAAGCGCCTTAAGAATCATAGCTTTTCCATGACCTTTAGCCAAAAAATCCGGATGAACTCCAAACACCCCAATGTAGGCAGCTTCGGCATCTTCACCATGAGGATGAAGACTACAAATGCCAGTGAACTTGCCCCTATGAGTTGAAATCAAAATGCTGATGCTCTTCACTCCCGCAGGAAAAGAGCTAAGCACTCTCTCTGCCGTGAACGGCACGCCACCAGTGAAACCTCCAGGCCACAAGCCTTCCTTGTCAAAGGAGTTGAACAGCTCCGCTAGCTTCTTGGCGTCAGCCTTCTGAAACGCAACGATTTTCGGAACAGATCTCCCCTTTTCATTCATTCTGATGGACCTTCAGAGCCGTTAATGCGATTCGAAACAGCGAATCGGCTTCCTCTAATGCAATACTTAACAACAAAAATCTATCGGTGCAGACAAGCTAGATTACGAAATGTCCCTTTTCGTAGATGAGCTGCTTGTCAGCGTAGATTTCTCCTTTCTTCATGTCCTTGAGAATGTCCCAGTGAATGCTCGACTGATTCTTGCCGCCTGACATCGCAATGGATCTGCCCAAAGCCATGTGCATAGTGTAGCCCATCTTCTCATCGAAAAGCATGTTCTTAGTAAACCTGTTAATACCCGCGTTCGTGCCAATAGCTATCTCACCAATTCTCTTCGCGCCTTCATCAGTCTTCAGCAGTTGTTGAAGCAGGTCTTCGCCTTTCGCAGCCTTGGCTTTCACCACCTTGCCATTGTTGAAAGTCAAGGTTATGTCCATGATCTCTCTACCCGCATAAATTCCCGGATACGTGAACCTGACCTGTCCCTGAGCCGAGTTCTCGATGGGTCCGGTGAAGATTTCACCGTCAGGCATGTTAATGTGCCCATCACAGTTGATCCACGTTCGCCCTTTAACATTCAGCCTCAGATCAGTGTCCTCGCCAACGAACCGTACGTTCTCAGCTTTGTTGAGAAGTTGAACCGTTTTCTCTTGCCTTTTTGAGAGATTCTTCCATTCTTTAACTGGATCCGGCTTGTCCAAGAAGCAGGCTTTACCCACAAAATCCTCGTACTCAAACAGAGACATCTCCGCTTCTTGAGCAAACGCCAGCGTTGGAAAAGGTATAATTGCCAAGCCGCCGATTTTCACGTGTTTTGCGTAAAGCTCAGCTACTTCTCTTTGAGACACCATCATTCTCTTAATTTTCTCCGCGGGCACACCCGATAGCCTTTTTACATTTGTTTCTGCGAACACTTTGATAATCCCGTCAATTTCCGTCATGAAGAACTTGTCGAATGGCGACACGAAAGTAAGCTGTTCCTCGCTAGCATGTGCAAAGTGTAACTCGGCTAAGCCATCCATCCCTAACTCCGTTATTGGATATCCGCCCCTCAAGAGAACATGCTTATACAACTGCTGCAAGAGCGGCGCAGCCACAACGTTTCCCATAATGCCAATTTTCTTACCCTTAGAAACAGGAAGACAGTATTCCGTGGTGAGTTTAGCCAGTTTCTCAACAGCGAACGAGGACAACTAGTCTTTCACCTGCAGATCTGATTTTCAGAGGATCTGTGTTCATAAAGGTTTGCCGTCGATAAGCTTCTGGATTATCATTCTGTCTTCTTCTCCGCTTGCGTGAACGGCGTGTTCAAGACTTGTTTGACTTTCTCCGTTATGATCGGCCCGAGCCCATAGGCGTCTTTCTTCCAGTTATCCACGTTTAGAAGGGCATTCATAGGCGTCTGATATGACTCAAGCAGCGAAACGGCTTTCTCACGTCCTATGACAGGTAAGCTAGCCAGAAAGAACACCTGCTGGTCTTGAAGAGTCTCATTCGGCTTAATCGGATGGACAACCGGCGCTCTCTTCTCCACAATCTGCTCCTGCTTAGCTGCAACGTAGAGGAAGTCAATGGTTTCCTTGTAGCTGTTCGTGTGAATCATGTTGATACCCTGCTTAGCCAACGCGAACATGGCGCCCCACACAGACGCGGGCTGTATCCGGCTGAATCGGTAAACGATGGGCAAGTAGCCTTCAATCAGAATGAAAGGCTTCACGTAGACCTCTTTCAACCTGAACAACTGCTCAAAAAGAAACCTTCGCGTCAACGTGTACACAAAGTCATGAACTGTTTTACGTTCAATGGCAACCTGATCTGAAACTATGTAATCGCCTTTCTGCAAAGCTTCCAACCGAATCTCAGCACCCAACTCAGTCAATCCTTTGACGATTTTGGGCGCACTGCTCGCCTCACGCGTATCAACGATAATGATCGGCTTATCGGTTTTCTCCGGTTCCTTCAGAAAGGGTATGAGGGTTTCTGTACCAGACATAGACATCAACATTCCTGTACCCTGTTATATATTGTGCGTCTTTTGTCTTTCTAGACGCTGCCCATAGAATCCACCTCAGCCAAGGAGGCGCGTTTGAAACGCCCCAACGAGTAACACAGCAGATCCTTCGCCAACTGCTCATTCTCATGACACAAAGCCCTCAGACTCTCCAGTCCGACAGGCTCAAAGGAACGAATCTGGCATTCTTGCGCCAACCTTTCACACTTCTCCTTGACTCTGGCGCTGTTCAGAATCAGGGAATCAATAAACCTGTCAAGCTGTTCCATCGCCGAGTTCAGTTTCCCAGCGTCGGCGTCAGTTCTCACGTAGCCTTCCTTACTTATGTGCAGTTCAAGATCGTCTATCCTCTTTTTTAGGAACGCCACTGTTTTGACAGCTTCCTCGTGATCCTTTTTCAAATTTCTAATCGCCAAGTCAACCTGATTCTGAAGGTCGCTGACTTCGGGCACCTTTTCCCTTCCTTTGCCTGCGCAGCTACCAGATACTGGCTGCTAAACAAGGATTTTAAAGCTTGGTAAACATCAATGAGTGGACAGTGAAGCCATCATGGACACAACCTCATTCATAGTGGAGTTTCACGGCGGAAACCCTACGCAAGCAACTCTGGGCTTACTAGCTAGACCCAAAACAGCTGACAAGTACCCCGCCGTAATCGTTATTCATGAAATCTGGGGACTCGTCGACCACATTAAAGATGTTGCCACTCGACTGGCACACGAAGGCTACGTAGCCCTCGCAGTTGATCTCTTTGACCGCAAAATCGTAACAAACCTGGAAGAAGGCCGAGAACTACGCCAAAAACTAACTGAAGAAAAAAACCTAGGAGACCTGAACGGCGCCTTTAACTACCTCAAAACCCTCGAATACGTGAAACCAGACCATATAGGCAGCATCGGATTCTGCATGGGAGGCGGCTTCTCACTGCAACTGGCCTGCCGCAACCCCGAACTCGCAGCCGCAGTCATATTCTACGGCAGAAACCCCACGCCAATCGACCTAGTCAAAGGCATCCAATGTCCAATCCTTGGCAACTACGCAGGAGCTGACATGGGCATTACAGAGCAGGACATAAACCTCTTGAAGCAAGCGCTCGCCAAACATGGAAAGCAGTTTGACATCAAAGTATATCCGGGTGCTCCACACGCGTTCTTCAACGATACGGGAGAACGCTACAGACCTGAGGCAGCGAAAGACGCTTGGGAAAGAACACTAACGTTTTTCAACAAACATCTGAAACAATGAAACACTCTCATTGAGACAAATCGCGCACTATCCAGACGTGTCACTTCTTCGGTCGCGGAATGAAGTAGACCATGACTGCACTTATCACCACGCCAATGCACACCACGATTATCCATGGCGACTTCAAGTAGCCGTTCAGAAGAAGTAACGCTATAGCCATCCACACTAGGATGGCAGAGACGGTTCTTTTCTGCACCTTCTCAACCTTGTCCTTTCAGTTCAGCTATGGCAGATTCCTACTTGGCTTCGATTGGTTTCAACTGCATTTCGTACAGCTTGCGGTACAAGCCTTCTCGGCGCATCAGCTCCTCATGTGAGCCCATGTCCACAATTCTGCCGTTGTCAACAACCACAATTCTATCCGCGCTTCGCACAGTCGACAAGCGATGAGCAATAATCAGCGTGGTCCGCTTTTCCAACAATTTCTTCAACGCATTCTGAATCAGCAACTCGGTGTAGGCGTCCACGCTGGAGGTAGCCTCATCCAAAATCAGAATCCGAGGGTCAGCCAACAAAGCCCGAGCAAACGAGACAAGCTGCCGCTGCCCCATCGAAAGCCTAATGCCTCTCTCACCAACAACGGTATCGTAACCCTGAGCAAAATTCATTATGAAATCGTGAGCGCCCACAGCCTTCGCCGCCTCCACAATTTTCTGCTCACTCGTCTCCGGTCGACCATAAGCTATGTTCTCTCGAATTGTGCCGCTGAACAACAAAGGATCTTGAAGCACAATTCCCATCTGGCTTCTAAGCGACTTCAAAGTAACTCTGCGTACGTCGTATCCGTCGACAGTTATGCTTCCTTTCTGCGGGTCGTAGAAGCGAGCAACAAGGCTGGCCAAAGAGGTTTTGCCCGCACCTGTCGGACCGACTAGCGCAATCCGCTGGTTTTCCCTGATCTCCAATTCTATGTCGTCTAGAACGGAATTCTCCGGATCGTATCCGAAAGACACATCGTTAAATTTGATTTCTCCCCTAATTTTGGGCAGCTCTACTGCATCCTTAGCCTCTTCAACTTCAGATCTGGCGTCAAGAATTTCCGTTATCCTCTCCGTGGCAGCCAAAGCAGACTGCACATTATTGTACAACATGCTAATCTCGCGGATCGGCATGAAAAACCGCGTGACATAAGCCATGAAAGCCACTAAAACGCCCAATGTCAAGGAACCATTCATCACCGACGTGCCGCCAAACCAGAGAACAAGACACATTCCAACAGAGCCAAGCACGTCTACCACAGGGAAGAAAAGCGCCGAAACCCGCGCCGCCTGAATATTCGCTTGAAGGTTCTCCACGTTCACGCGGTCAAACTGCTGGGCGTTCGCCATCTCCCGGGAGAAGGATTGAACCACCCGCATCCCAGATATGCTTTCAGCAAGGTTTGCCGTAACGCCTGAAATCTTCTTTCTCGTCAACCTGTAAGCTTCTCTAACCCGCTCTCCCAGCAAGATAGTTCCAACCAACAGAATCGGAATCACAGTCAAGGTTACCATTGCCAGCTGCACGTTCAGAATAAGCATCATCACCACTATGCCCACTAGGATGAAAATGTCGCCGATGGCAACTTCCACACCTGAAGTCAAGAACTCGTTCAATGTTTCCACATCGTTCGTGACGCGCGACATAATTCGCCCTACGTGCCGCTTGTCGTAGAAGCTCATCGAGAGCCGCTGAAGACGGGAGAACAGGTCCATTCTAAGGTCGAGGATTAAACGCTGTCCAAGCCAGAACCTCAGGTACGTTTGAAAAGAGCTGACAACCCAGACTATCACGTACACGCCAACATAAACCGCCGAGATCCAGTAGAGGGCAGAGAGATTTCCTTGTGCAATGTACTGATCGATGGCCACAGCCAATATGTAGGGACCGACTAGTCCCAAGCTTGAGGAAACAAGAAGAAGTGAAATGATTGTCGCAAAATTCGACTTGTAACGAGCCATGTACTTCAGAAGTCTCTTTATTAGGACACGATCTGGGACAGTGCGTTTGGTTTCCTCCTCATCGACTAGAAAAGCTTGGTGAAAACCCATCAGTGAGCGCCTCCCACAGGTCCCTTTGTTTTCCGGCCAGCAGAATCCTTCACGACTTGCACTTGAACTTCAGGCTTGGCTTGCGCTGCAAGCTGAGTTTCGTAAATACGCCTGTACATCCCGTTCTTTTCCATCAACTCGTCATGCGTTCCAGTTTCCACGATTCGCCCTTGGTCAAGCACAATGATTTTGTGAGCGTTCTTTATAGTTGACAGACGCTGCGTGATGACGAAAGTTGTCCGATCTTTGAGAAGCGCCTGCAATGCCTTCTGAATCTGATACTCAGTTTCGATGTCGACGCTGGAGGTTGAGTCGTCGAGAATCAGAATTTTAGGATCTTTCAACAACGCTCTAGCTATGGCGATTCTCTGTCTTTGACCGCCTGAAAGTGTGGAGCCTCTTTCACCTACCACAGTGTTGTAGCCTTGAGGGAATGACGTAATGAAATCGTGGGCTTCCGCGGATTTTGCGGCATCTATTATCTCTTCCATGTTTGCCCCGGGTCTGCTGTAGGCTATGTTTTCTCTGATTGTGGCTGAAAAAAGAAAGGTCTCTTGATGGACAATGCCTATGTGCTTTCTCAAGGATTCGATTTTCAGGTCTCTAACGTCGAAATCGTCTATTGTTAACTTTCCTTCGTTAATGTCGTAGAACCTTGGAATCAGGCTGATAACTGAGCTTTTTCCCGAGCCTGTTGTGCCAAGTAACGCGATGGTTTCACCGGGCTTTGCCTCAAACGCCACGTTTCTAAGCACCGGCTCCTGGCCGTAGCTGAACGAGACATTCTCGAATCTAACTTGCCCCTTTGTTGGAGGCAGTTCCACGGCGTTGGGCATGTCTTTTACTTCGGGAACGGCGTCCATGATTTCGAATGTTCTTTTTGCTCCGGCGATGGCTCGTTGCAAGAATGATGTGATGAAGCCGAGGAAGCGCATGGGCATGAGCAGTAGTAGAAGGTAGCTGTTGAAGGCCACGAGTGTGCCGATTGTTATTTCTCCTGACATTACTTGTGTGCCGCCGTAGAGCAGGATGAAAACCGTGCCTAAGCCAGCCATGAATTCCATTGGTGGAATATGAAGGGCTCGAAGCTTGGCGGCACGTAGGTTGGTGTTGAAGTAGTTCTTACTTTTGTCCATGAATTTGCGTTCTTCGAGGTCTTCCTTTGCGAATGCTCTAACAACCTTCACGCTTGTTATGTTTTCCTGCAAGACCTCGTTTATGGCGCCTAACCGCTCTTGTCCTTCAGTGAATACCGGCCTTACCCGTTTCGCAAACCTGTACGTGATCAAGAATACAATAGGAATCGGTGAAAGAGCAAGTAGGGTCAGTTTCCAACTCATAGAGGCAGCAATCGTAAACACGCCGATGAACGTGGCTAAAATGCTGATGAACTGGGGAAAACCCCACGCCAAGAATCCTCTCAGCAAGTCAACGTCGCTTGTAACCCTTGACATAAGCTGACCGGTGGGCATCTTATCGTAGAACGTGAATGACTGACGCTGTAGAGCCTCATAAATCTGGTTTCGAACGTCGTAAACGGCTTTCTGAGCCACATATTCCATTGTGTATCTTTGCGCAAAGGCGAGAGCGCCTCTCAACGCTGCAATGCCAAGTATGCTGAGCGTCAGGAAAAGCAGCAACTGGTACTCCATTCGAACAAGTACGTCGTCAATTATTATCCGGATAAGATATGGAACCATAATGTTGAGTGCTGTGACTCCTAGAAGGCAAAGGATGACTAGAAGCTCTAGGAGCCAGTACCTTCTCAGGTAACTGATCACTCTGATCGGGACACTCATTTCAATGCTTTCCTAAACTCTCTCAGAGAAGCCGTGGCGGCTCCTCATAACGCTCGTGGTTATGTTTTTCAGAGACTAGGGGTAAAATAAGAAACAATGATATAATGCTTACTCACGGCTAAATGTTGGCAGTTCTGCAGGAAGAGAAATTTCAGAAGAAGAAGGTGTCATTTCCCTTTAGCCTTCTTCTACCATTGTTGGAACGCATCAGCGGCTGAAGCTGTGTGGACATCGTCGTCAGAGTGTTCCCGGTGACATCAACGCCCTTCATGGCTGTGCTGTTTTGGAGTTGTTGTTGACTCTGAAGGGTTTGCCCAACAGCTTCTTGAATGTTGGAGGCGAGTTTCTTTTCAGATGTTATTAGCTTCCACTTAGAACAAGTCATAATACCGAGCTGGCTGTGTTCAGAAGTAGTAGTCTGGGTCGCATGTGTGTGGTCTACCCCTTCTATGTGCAGTGTGACAGGGCTTTTTGTATGGGCTGGGCTGCTCTGGACTGTGTTCGCAAGGAAGCGTTAGGTTTCAAGCAAGGCTTAAGTTGAGCAGTCAATATTGAAGGCATTAATAAAAGCGGCGGGGGTACCCGAGCCAGGTCTAAGGGGGAGGACTTAAGATCCTCTGGCGAAGGCCTTCGTGGGTTCAAGTCCCACCCCCCGCACCACCTACGGAAAAATATGCGAGGGTCCGTGAGGGTGATGTTGGGCTGTCTGGTGATGTTGATGCACGTTCTCAAACGTTGCTAGACATCCTAGCTGCAATAAGCAACTAGAAACCAAAATCTTCTTCCCTTTTTTCTCTACATTACATACGCATTTGAATACTTCACACTTGATTCTCAGACTATTCTCGCAACGCTTTGCAAGCGTTAACGGTTAAAGAAGGTGTTTCAGCCTGTTCTTAAGACGCTGTATTCTCTGATAGAGATTCAAAAGCCAAAACGTCTTGTAGCCATCGATAATCCAGAAAACTGGAGCCTTGTAAGCTTTATCAAGCTTTCTCGCTTCTTCTTCAATAGACACAAAAGCTCCCAAGTCGGCAAGAACAGCTTGGGGCTCAATACAGCAAACATCTTTTTCACCATCCCAATCGTCTGTATCAGGAACCAGAGCTTTGTCAAATGTGGCGTCAGCCATTATCCATCTGCCCTCTATGTAAACTTCTACAAAGATGTGCGACCACCGTTCAGGTAATCTGGAAACACTGAATGAAGGCACTATGCCTCGCCACTCCGCGGGATCATTGCCCTTGAACTCCACAACTCTGAACCTAGCTGGAATTCCCACCGACCTCAACAATGCAACCTGAAGAGTAGCCTTAGTGAGGCAACTGCCCTTACGCATTCTCAAAGTCTCCGACGCAGTCTTCCACGGATTAACGATAGCTAGAGGTATTTTGTCCCTAACGAAACTGAATAGCTTAACCGCAGCATCTTTCGGCGTCCCCGCTTCTCCTGCGATCCTCAAAGCTGCTGTCCTGACCAGCTGGTGATTTGAATCGATAAGCTTAGTAACGCTAAGATATTCTTCGAGGTCTTCCACGGCAGAGAACCCTGCGTGACATTCGAGAATCAGGCAATGCCAGTCCTCTTAATATTCAACCCTTGTTGTTTTAATCTTTATGCATGCGTTGCAAGCGTGTTTAAGCAGACAAAAAAAGAAGGGGTGTTGCGGGAGACATCGCCAGCTCTCTGAGGGTTCAAGTCCTATCCCCCGCACCACCTATGGAAAAACCCTCGGGGAGTTCGGACCCGGGTAATGTTGACCATGCCGCCTAGATGTTCTCTATCGAATATTGTTTCACAAGGCATAAATCGGATTGCAGCCATGTGTTTAACTGCCAAGTCTCTTGTTTCTTGGGCGATGAAGCATCCTACAGTCGGAAGGAGAAGTGAGAAAACTGGAAAAGAAAGCAGTTTCTGGAACAATGCTGACACTGCTCATTGTTGGCATGTTGACATTAGCATTTAACATTCAATTAGCCCAAGCAAATGTAAACGTTACAAGTGGCTGGTTAAGTATCGCCGTTACCTTTGATGGCAAAATGACGACAGCTGAAGAGTGGTCGGATACGATTCCCGTTGACCTAACCTTATTGGAGTGGCACGTAGGTCCTGGAACAGTTTCAGCCAGGGTTTGGATAAAGAATGACAACACATGGCTTTACATCCTGTATAGAGTGGAATGGCCTGCTGGGGATATCGATCCATTTGACGGAGGATATATCGACTATTTCTGGGATTGGATCGGGGAACCCCCTCTACTCTGGGCTCACAGTGACTTTAGCTTCGTCGAATTCGACAACGCAACATTCGACTTGTACGGTTGGGACGAAACCAGATGGTACAATGACGTTAGTGCGTCACCACTTGGAGAGAACAACGTTGAAGGTGCAGCAACTCACGATGGAACCTACTACTGGTATGAATTTAGGAAAGAACTTAACTCAGACGATGGCTATGACTGGGCCTTCACCCCAGGCCAAGTCATAAGGACAAACCTACTTGTGGGCGTATGGGACGACAGTACAAGAACACCCTATGAGACTTATGTCTCGTTGTACATTTCCACGTCAACTCCACATGTGGTCCATAATGTTGACACGGGTTTGGACTATGCATGGATTCAGGAAGCAATAGATGCTCCTGAAACTTTGGACGGACACACAATCCAAGTTGATGCTGGAATATATTACGAAAACGTCTTTCTGTACAAATCTTTAACCCTTGTGGGTGAAGATTCTGAAACCACGATTGTTGACGGTGGGGCAACTGATCACGTAATTCATATAACTGCTGACAACGTGAGGATCAACAGGTTTACGATTCAAAACGGGTTGGGTGGTCTGTCTCTTTACTACTCTAATGGGGATATTATTGAAGGCAACATACTAACTCTAAACGAATGGGCCGGCATCGAACACTACCACTCAAACAACAACATCATCCGCGACAATAATGTAACGTTGAACAGTCACGCAGGTATATGGTTAATAAATTCAAGCAACAACGCCATAACATATAACAATGTTTCTGGCAACAGTTGGCAAGGCATTGCTCTGGGAGACGCAAGCAACCACAACATTGTGTCAAATAACGTGGCAACTGAAAATGGAGCGGAGGGTATCGCCTTGTGGAAAAACGTAGTTTCTCCCAAGTACAACATGGTGTCAGACAACGTAGCGAGCCACAATAACTTCGGGATCATGCTTTTCAACTCATCGGAAAATTATCTCCAGGGAAACAATGCATCCTTTAACAGTTGGTGGGGTATTAGTCTCCATGACTCCTCGAATGACAACATAATACAAGAAAACATAGTAACTTCAAATGGTGATATTGGCATCGCACTATGGGAATCTGATAACAATTGTGTGGAAGGAAACATAATAACCTCAAATGCCTACGCTGGTATACACCTCCATCGTTCCAAAAACTCTAAGATAGGAAATAACACAGTAACGAATAATTGGGCTGGCATCTGGTTAGGAGAATCTCACCACAATTTAGTTAGCCAAAACATAGCAGCTTCAAACTTCGCCGGCATAAACTTCTTTGCTTCATCAAATTACAATAAAGTGTTGGACAACGTGGCAAGCGACAATGAAGCTGTCGGTATAGTCCTCTCCCAGTCTTCATACAACATTATCTCTGGTAATACTGCAAGCAACAATGCGCAGGGCATCGCACTGGTAGAGTCGAGCGATAATAACGAAGTATCACATAATGTGGTGATTGGAAATGGAGAGGAGGGCATCGTCTTGTGGAAAGACAATGACCACAACTTGGTGTCAAACAACGTAGTAAGCAGCAATAACAACGGCATCTCGCTTTTCAACTCAACTGAAAATCATCTGCGAGGAAACATTGTGTTCTTTAACAATTGGGAGGGTATTAGGCTCCATGACTCCTCGAACCACAACATCGTACAAGATAACCAACTGATTTCAAATGGTGAGCGTGGCATCTCCTTATGGTATTCCGACTACAACACTGTCTCTGGGAATATCGCCCACAGCCATACTTGGGACGGCGTCCTCGTTGTCCACTCAAATCACAACACGATTGAGGGCAACATAGCGGTAAGCAATTTTAATGGAATAGTGCTCGACGAATCAAGTTTCAGCAAAGTTAAAGGAAATAGAGTGATGTACAACAGTTATGGCTTAGACATCCGCAACTTTTCAGAAAATAACGAAATTTCCTCTAACAATGCAACCAGCAACACTGTAGGGATCATGGTTTCAGACTCTGACTACAATAAATTTCTGGACAACATTGCAAGTGACAATTTTGAAGGAATCTCCATATGGTTTTCTTATGACAACAAGTTAGAAGACAACTTGGCAATTTCCAACTCTTATTGTGGCATTCATCTGGTAGAATCATATGACACCATTGTGCAAATGAACACTGCATCTTTCAACGTCGAAGACGGCATAGTCTTACACAACTCTTTCAATAACAAGATCACAGAGAACATGGTTGAAGGCAACTATCGTGGAATAACCCTTGTGGAATCTGATTACAATGTGGTGGAAGCAAACACGTTGGTTGGCAATATCCGCTGGGGCATCGTAGTTGATGGGTCGGAGCATAATGCTCTCGAAGAAAATATAGCCACGCGCAACCAACGCGGCGGCATCATCCTCTACAATTCAAATTACAACAAGGTCGAACATAATGAAGCAACAAACAACGGCGTGTACGGCATCATTCTCTATGGGTCAGACAATAACAAAATCGAGGAAAACCAAGCTAAGGAAAACAACCATGGGATATACCTTTTCGCTTCCTCCAGCAACATCATCGAAAAAAACGTAGCTGCCAAAAACCGGATGTGTGGCATAGCAGTTGCCCAAGACGAAGGAATAAACTCTAATTACAACAAAATTGAGCAAAACAAGGCTCTAACCAACGAAGAGTTTGACCTATACTGGGACATGACAGGCACAGGCAACATCTGGGAAGAAAACAGATACAAAACCAAAAACTGGTAGTTTACCACAAATCACCCCACCCTTTTTCTAACGTCGCTCCTCAACTAGAATCTTTTTGGTGGAACAACAAATATTATGGTTAGATAGAACGACCCGTCAAACAAGCAATCATGACAGAGAAATTTTCCGCGTCCATCATCAACTCAAAACCTTAAGACAGAAAAAAGGGAAAGTGCGGGAGACAGTGGAGACATCGCCACTCCTCGGTGAGTTCAAGTCCCACCCCCCGCACCACCTATGGAAAAACCACCCTCGGGGTTTTGTCTTGGCGACGTTGAGGGATTTTGGGTGTTATTGCTAAGAGCGTTATTGTTTTCTGGATTCATTGTATAGAATACAGACACTGCAAATCTAATAAGAATGATGCCACAACACAAAGTGGGCAGAGAGAGTATGATTGGTTGTTATTCTCGTAGGATCAGATTTTCAGGTGCCGCTTTTCTGTTCACCGTTCTTTTCTTGGGTGTGATCAATCCAGTCTCCGCTCAATCATACCTATTCATCCTGAAATGGGGAAGTAATGGCTCCGGAGACGGACAATTCAACTATTCTTACGGTATTGCTGCCGATGGCTCAGGAAACGTGTACATAAGCGAACTGTACGGTTACCGCGTTCAAAAGTTTACCACTTCTGGAAGCTTCATCCTGAAATGGGGCACTCAAGGTTCCGGCGATGGACAGTTCGACCGTTCTCTGGGCGTCGCCATCGACGGCTCGGGAAATGTGTACGTAGCCGATGACAACAACCATCGAGTTCAGAAGTTTGATAGCTCTGGCAGTTTCATGCTAAAATGGGGAAGCTTTGGCTCTGGGGATGGTCAATTTTATGGTCCTTCGAATGTTGCTGTTGATGGTTCAGGAAACGTCTACGTTTCTGACACAAGCAATAATCGTATTCAGAAGTTCAATAGTTCTGGCGGCTTCGTAACGAAATGGGGCAGCAGTGGCACAGGCGACGGGCAGTTCAGCTTTCCAGCTGGCGTTGCAGTTGACAGCTCGGGAAACGTGTACGTGGTAGACAATAGCAATAATCGTGTTCAAAAGTTTGCTGTCTCAGGCTCCCTTGTAACCTTTCTAACCAAGTGGGGCAGTTATGGTTCTGGCGACGGCTTTTTCTCAGCGCCTCGCGGCATCGCTGTTGATGGTTCAGGAGATGTGTACGTGGCAGATTATTTCAATCACCGTGTCCAGAAGTTCACTGGTTCTGGCTCTTTCATAACCAAGTGGGGTGGTTTGGGCTCTGGCGACGGCCAATTCAGGTACCCTGCAGGTGTTGCAGTTGATGGTTCAGGAAACGTGTACGTGGCAGACACTTCCAACCATCGTGTTCAGAAATTTGGACAAGGATACACCTTGACTATTACCACGACTACAGGTGGAACCACCAACCCGTCGCCGGGAAGTCACACGTATATTGTTGGAGCCACGGTAAGTGTGACAGCTACGCCAAACGTTGGCTACTACTTTGATCACTGGGAACTGCCTCCAGGCGCCAATATTGGGTCGTTCAATCCCATCAGCCTCACAATGACCAAGGACTACAGTCTGCACGCAGTGTTCGCTTCTGCACCTCCAAGTGTACCGGAGTTTCCAAGCGCCAACCTCTCCCTATTTGCTTCCACACTCGCCTTCATGGTCGTCTTCTATTTCACACTCAAGAAGAAAAAGAAAATACACTCAAAGCAATTGTAACATGCTCTACACATCAAAAGCAAGAAAAGAAGGGGTGTTGCGGGAGACATCGCCAGCTCCCGGTGGTCCAAGTCCCCCCGGCACCATTGAAGGTTTCTACCTATTAGTATGAGTGTGTGAAAATTTCTTGAGGCTGGGCTGAGCCTGTTCTGTTTGTGTTTTGAGTTCAGTTTTGTTTGTGACAGTTGTTTCCGGCTCTGTTTTCGTGAGTTTGGGGCGCTTCAATGTTGGTGAAAGCCACTTTCAATGTTGTCAAGCTCGATTTCACGATTCCAGAACTTTTTTGACTCAGCCTCAACCGTGTCGACTCTTCTTTCCTTTCAGAGGAACGAAAAATCAAGGTGCGAGAATTCTTCACTAAAGAGTATCAACATCTACTAGCTGACCGTTACAGGGTCAACTGGATCAACGTATCAAGAAATTGACATTGACCCGTCAACGGAATAAGTTCCAATGCTTGTTTGAATTATCGGAGTTACGACACAATTTTGAACAAACCTGCTACTTTGACATCAAAAGATTGCTGTTAGTTGTTCATCTAAATTTCAGGGCATAAAGTATTTTATGCCACGAGCAGGGCAATTAAATATATAAAAATCATAAAAATCCCGAGAATATAAAAATCTGGCTTTAAGGGAGTCTTCAGTTGATCGAGAATATAGATTAGGACGAGAAGGAGGTGGAACTTGAGATGAAAGACGACGCGGAAGACAATGCTGGAGTGATAGCGTTTCCTCCATTAATCGGCTTTGGACCTCTGGTGGTGGGGCTGCTTCTAAATTGGGCTTTTCCTTTAGGCTTCTCGCCTAACGGGTTGCAGCTACGTGTCAGCTTGCCAGTCATTTTTATAGGTGTAAGTCCGTGGATCCTAACCGTCTCGTTATTGCAACTGGTTTTCAGCTTGTCCATCATCGTGTTGGGTATCCTTCTGATGATGTGGGCTGGTCGAACGCTTCGACTCAATGGCACGACTGTGGCTGTCTCTAAGCCCACTCGGGTAATCGTAGACGGAGGACCATATCGATTCTCGCGGAACCCAATTTACCTATCAGGGGCATTAATTTATGTGGGAATTGCTGTTTTCTTCAATGCGCTCTGGGCTATGCTGCTGTTACCTGTGGCGTTTCTGGGTTTACAGTTCGGGGTTATAGCTCGGGAGGAGCGATACCTCGAGAGGAAGTTTGGTGAGGAATACTTGCGGTACAAGAGAAAGGTCCGTCAGTGGCTCTAGGTGTGGCGTTCTGCCAGATTGAAATTCAAGATTATCTTTCCCTTAGGAACGGACCAAGATGAAAACACCATCAGCTCAGCTTACGATAAAATCGCAAAACGAAGAGAAGACTACGAGGCTGCAGACGCTTTCATTGAAGGATAAAAACATCCATCGCTCAACCAACCATGACAGAGTTTTTGCGGGTTCACGTCCGACTCACCCGCACACCTATGGAATCTCCAACAGCATACGTTAGGAATATTGCTTGGAAATGAGAAGACAAAGTTTAAGACAGAAGCTGAGCTTCAGCTCGGTAACAAGAGTGTATCTTAGTAGGTGTTCTTGGATGAGTGACGAATCAGAAAAGTTCATTAGACCAATCAGAAATGCATCAGCGCCTGGAACATTGGCTGCTCTGAGCTTGGCAGCGCTGCGACTTGGAATAGACTACACTATAACCCTTAAACTTGGCCTTACACTCGCCGCGATAATGTTCCTCATTTCAGCGCTTTTCATTTTCTTCTACAGCTTATATCCAACATGGAGGAAACTGTGGACAGGCACCGCAATATCCTTTCTATTGGGCCTTCTCTCTCTGGTCATATCAACTGTGGCCTTGCTAATCGCTATCTAGAAACCAACATGCCTGCTCAGAACCGTTCAAGATGATTACATCAGTGCTCGGCAACAGGAGAACAATGTACTGATTGCGTAATGTGCAACTCCCTCTAGTGGTGTGCGAAAGTTTTTCATACGTGAAAGCATATTCAACAAGGATAAACGATGTCTTCAGACATTGTTGAAGCTGCAGGAACAAGAGCTAAAGAAAAAGAAAAAAGCAACAATTGGCTTGAAGCAGCTAAATTCTATGAACAAGCACTGGCTTCTAGATCGAAAGACATATCGTTTGCCGCGGAAACATGGGAGAACATAGGCTTCTGTTACCTTCGTGCTTCCACCCAGGCTGAAGACACAGAGGAATTCAAGAAAATAAGGCAACAAGCAGTTGAGGCTTATAGAAACGCTGCAAAACTTTTCGAAAAAGAAGACAACTTACAGAATCAAGGCAAAAGCGCCCAGTGTTACGCCAGCGCTGAATACGCGAGTTCTTGGCTGGCGTCTGACTCTTTAGAAAAAAAGAGAATCAACCACCAATGCTGTTTGCTTGGAAGAAAAAGTTTAGAAGCATACGAGAAAGTTGGAGACCAATTCAACTACGGAAAAATGTGTAACGATCTTCTGCAATGTCTGATTGAGAGTTTACATGTTGCATCCGACTGGCGAGAAATGAAAAATATTGTGCAAGAAGGAATCGACTGCGGCGATAAAGCCATTGAGATCTGGTCAAAACTTGAGAACAAAAGTGAACTGCTTCGCGCCTATGCTACAGCCAGTCTTCAAAGCTGGCATGCTTACATTGGAGAGGAAGAAGAAAAAAGAAAGGAACTCGTGGGGAGAAGCTTAAGCTATTCAGAGAAAGCGTTGGAGCTCTCCCGAGAAGTAGATAACACCTATTATGCGGCTATGTCCAACTGGGCTGCCGCCCTCGCCACATTGATATTCACAGACAAAACTGAAAAGGCACGTGAGTACGCCCAAGAAATGCTAAAGCAAGCCGCAATTCTGCGAGATAACTACCTCATCGGTGTTGCATCATACATCCTTGCATTTGTTACCAATTGGATTCTTCTGAAAGAGGAAGACCCTGACAAAAAGAAGGAAGGGTACGAAAAAATCGTCAAACATTCTCAAGAGGCCATACATCGCCTCCGGGCATCATCCCACGATTTCTACATAGCAGAAACCTATTTGTTCTATGCTGAAAGCTACTCCTCACTGGCGCGGGACTTTGAAGTCAGTTCAGGAAAAAAACGCGCCACATCGGAAAACGCAGTTCAAATAGGCCGTAAAGGACTGGAACACGCGATCCGTTCAGGCTCGCCAGATGCAACCGGTTCCACCCTCCATGCTCTGAGCAAGGCGCTTCACTTCTTGTCCAGTCTGAAGACCGAAAGAGAAGAGAAGACAAGACTCTTAGAGGAAGCGCTGAACCACAGAAAAGAATACATAAAGATTGTTGAAAAAGCATTTCCCTTCAACGATTGGATTCGCGGTGTCGGCAAAAATTATGAGGGACTAATCAAAGCGGAACTGTCTAGAGTAGAGACTGATAGAGACAAAAAGACAGACCTTCTGAAAAGCGCCGCCTCTGACATGGAAGAAGGCACGTCTCAATGTAGAAAATGGATATTGTCGCGGCACGTACCAACTCTGATATCTGCTGTTGGAAGATTCGAAGACTGGTTAGGAGGAATACTCAATGAGCTTTACATACTTACCGAAGACAAAGAAATGTTAGCACGAGCAATAGAAGTATACGGTGATGCAGCTAAGAAATTCAAAGAAATCAACTTGTCAAGTCGAGTTGCCGAGTGCTACTGGAAAACTGCGAGGAACCACGATCGACTCGGCAGTTATCACAAAGCTGCAGAGATTTTTGAAAATGCATTCGCAGAGTATAAGACCGCATCCCAAAAAATCCTTCTTTTCGCCGATTTCTACTTAGACTATGCCACTTACATGAAGGCATGGCATGAAATCGAGCAAGGCAAACTTGCCCACAAAAACGAAGAATACTCGGTTGCAGCGAAACATTATGAAAATACGGCAAATCTCCTCAAATCATCAAAATTATGGGGCTATCTGGCGCCAAACTTCCTTGCACTGTCGTTTTTGGAACAGGCGGAAGACTTGAGTAGAAAAGAAAAAAGCATCGAGTCAACAGATGCTTTCAAGAGAGCTGCAGAACTCTTCAATGAAGCCCAAGAAGCCTTTGAAAACGAGATCACCAAAATCACCGTCTCCGATGAAAGGGAAAATGCAATTGAACTTGAAAAAGCCTGTCTGCGCAGAAAAGACTACTGCCTAGCTAGAGCTGACGTGGAACAAGCACGAATGGACGATCTCAAAGGAGATTACGCCAAAAGCGCTGAAAAGTACGATTCGGCGGCTACAACATTCGAGAAAATTCTGAAAACCCTCAAGGATGAAACAGTGGAACGAAAGGAGATCGAATCGATCATTCACATGTGTCGAGCATGGCAAAAAATGAAAATAGCTGATGGAAGGGATTTGCCAGAATTCTATCATGAAGCCTCTGAACTATTTATGAAAGCAAGAGAACACAGTGCAAATGACCGGACAAGTCTGCTTGCGTTAGGTAACAACGCTCTCTGCAAGGCGTTGGAATTTGGCACCAGATTCGAGGAGAGCCGAGTCAAGGAGAGCCTTTCCAAAGCAAAACAGTTTCTTGGAAGCGCATCCAAATACTATCTGAAAGCTGGTTTTGAAAACGCTTCTCTATGGACTAGCGCCACTGAGACTGTGTTTGATGCATATAGTTACATTAGTGATGCTGAGGCGGAGACGGACCCAAGGAAGAAGATGAATGCGTATCTCGTTGCAGAGAAATGCCTTGAGCAGTCAGCTGGGCTATATGAAAAAGCTGGATACATTGGAAAAAGAGACGAGGTATTGAGAGCCTTAAAGAAAATAAAAGAAAAGCGTGAATTTGCGCTATCCTTAGGGGAATTATTGGCCGCACCTGCTGACGCATCAAGCACCACCATGATTTCAACTCCACGTTTTTCCGTAGAAGAGCCCGTTGGCTTTTCAAAATTTGATGGCGCATTTGTTCAGGCAAATGTGGTAGCCAGTTCCAAAGAGATCCTATTCGGCGAAAGTTTCCCAATAGAGGTTCACATCGCAAACCTTGGAAAAGACGCAGCTTTTTTGGTTAAGATAGAAAACATCATTCCCGAAGGATGCGATCTCATTGACAAACCCCAAAAAGGCGTGATCGAAGACGGATTTCTTAATCTTAAGGGAAAAAAGCTGGGCCCCCTTGAAGCAGAGGACATGAAGCTGAGAATAAAGCCTAGAAAGAAAGGAGAGTTCATTTTCACGCCAAAGATTCGGTACATGAACGAGGCTGGAGAATACAGACATTGCGAGCTTGAACAGGTGACAATCAGAGTGAAGCAACTTGGGATTCGTGGTTGGCTGCAGGGCCCAAGCTAGGAAGCTTTCCCTCCTTCTAGAGAGAAACCGAAAAAAAGTGAAAGTTGAAAGGAATTCCCTAAGAACTGTCTAAGTTAACTTTCTTTGTTACCCCAATAATGGAGAAGTACACTGTGGCGCTAAAGGTGTATTCGAAATCGTTGCACATCTGAACCTGTTCCCATGTCAGAGAAGAGCTTATCTGAAAATCGATGTGCACAGTTGCAAAGACTTCCCCGGTATCTGGCATGATTCCCTCAATCGCGACGTGTTTTCCGTCAGGAGTTGGATTTATGCTGAATAGGTTGGTTATGTCGCTTGACCATTCTGGGACCCATTCGCCAAGACTAAGTTGGCGTGCAGCGTAGACGTGTATATCGACTACTGGTGAACTGCCTATGTCTGTATGGTGCAGTATGAAGTTAGGTGAATCGAACTGTGCATTCTCTTGATCGGCGGGTAGTCCAACCTCTATTCTGACATTTTTGCCTCCTTCTCCAAACTTAACCACATTGTAGTAGAAGGAACCCGGATTGGTTGACGACAACTTGTACAGTCCTGAACCGTCGTTAGAAGGCGTGAACACACCATGGACCGATGACAATTCGTGTCTGTAGTCGCTGGTGTCGGTTATTCGAAGCATTTTGTAGTTGTAAAAGTCAAAGGTCCAATCACCGTTCTCCGCAGTAAACTCATAGTAAGTGGGACCGTGCGGCGCCCAACCTTCGTCGGTTTTGTTAACCTCGGAGACTCTTAGGTTGCCCGTGCCCATCACGATGAACTCGTAGTAACCGTTTGCATCGGTTTGAGTTTCAGCAATTTTCGCGTTGTCTCGGTAAAGCTCTATGGTCCAGCCTTCCAGCCCTGAACTGTCCAGATAGTTGTATTTGTGACCATTAACTATGAAGAGAGTTTCTTTGTTCACCATCCCTGCTTGATTGATAAGTTCTGGTCCATTGATGCTTGATTCCCATGTGAATGTATTCAGAATAGAGAATCTCCAATAGATGTAGGTGTATAGGGCGAACGTTGTTTCGTAGCGGAAGACATCATATCCATTCTCGGTTCGATGGTAGACCAGTCGTCCTGTGATCCACGGTAGAACTGGATCAAACGTGCTTGCATTTCCGTCACCGTCACGTGTGTAGTTGACGTAGAATTCCACAGTTGGAGGTGCACCTATCGCTGCAGTCATCCAAAGCTCAAAGTATTTTGGAACCTCATCAAGCTTCACTTTGAAGTTGTCGGTCTTAGACAATGAGTGAATGAAGCCGAAGGTTCCTTGATCTGGTGTGTAAGAATCAACGTTGGTCACCCAGACTTTGTATACGCCTCCTCTGTTAGGCGTATATGTGAATGGCCACAGCTGAACTACAATGCCGTAGCCACGTGTCCGGTCTGGATTGTAGTTATGTGTTCCACCGTCGATGCCGTAGATGTATCCATACCTAACTTCGAACTTTCTCTTGGAAATTGCATCTGTGCTCAGAAGTGTCTTGCCTGCAGGATCAGTAACTTGAAAATAGTAGACGCCGTCTGGAAGCCCCGCAGCTCCCCTCTTGTGTGGTCCGCCAGATAGGTAAACGTTTCTTGGGTTTGTGTAGAGGTTCCCGTTAACGCGTTCTCCAAAGGGATCCGTTGTCCAGATTGCTCCTGTCACTGGTTCTGTTGCTAAGACTGAGGCTGGAGCCAAAAATGTAAAGCTTGACAAAGAAAGCAATAGAACAAGCAGGATTATGCTAAAAGAGCGAGCGTATGGTTTAGCTGAATGACTAGTATTCATGCTTTTTTCTCCTTTCTCCCATACTTTTAGTTAAATTCGCTGCATCCTAGTTTGTGGAGTTCGCAATATAAGTGCTATGAAAGTTTATTCTATAGGGAACATAGCTAACATGAACGAGTCTTTAACTTGTGTCATCTTATTGCCATGGTAGACGTGACCTGAGCAAACGTGAGGCTTGGCTGCATGAGGGCATTGTGCTTTGCTTATCTTGTTCTTCTTCCTCTTTCGGCAACCAAGTTTCCATTCTTGAAGACTCTATCTGCCAGATTTATGCCATAGTGATAAGGAAAGTATCCATGGTTTGGCGCATCGAAAATCACGATGTCCGCCTGCTTGCCAATTTCAAGGCTTCCTATTCTATGAGCTCTCTCAATAGCATGAGCTGCATTAAATGTTGAAGCTACGAGAGCTTCCGCCGACGTCATCTTCATTTGAAGAACTGCGATCGTCATCATCATCTGCATGGATTCGCACATGTCTGCAGCGCTCAAGTCGGTTGCTAATGCAATAGGCAATCCGCTGCCGATGATTTCCCGGGCTTTCGCATAAGTACCGAGATAGCAGAACGGCGTGGTTGGCAAGAACGTCCCAATTGTGCCTCTCTTTATCAAGGCTTGAATCTCTTCCTTTGGCGTGAAGATCAGGTGATCAGCCGAGACCACGCCTAACTCCGCGCCTAACTTCGCTCCTCCACTGTGGGCAAGCCAATCAGCGTGTATCCTCAACTTCATCCCATATTTTTTTCCTGTTTCAAGAATCCTACGAGACTGTGCCACATTGAAGTATCCTTTTTCACAAAACACGTCACAGTATTCAGCCAGCTTTCGCTTGGCAACCTCTGGAATCCATTTCTCAACGATTTCATCTGTAAGCTCATCCACTCTGTTCTCGTATTCGAAGGGAATTCCTTGAGCCATAAAAGTCGGAACTAACTCAATCGGATGCGACTGGTTCAGCGTCTTTATTATTTCAAGTTGCCTGATTTCACCCTGAAACGTCATTTCATAACCGCTTTTCGCCTCAATCGTTGTCGTGCCATGGATAAGCATGGTATCAAGTATCTTCGTGGTTCGTTCAAGAAGTTCTCCCGTTGATGTCTCACCGGTTTTCTTGAGAGTTGTAGGCATGCCTCCGCCTTTGGCTTTAATCTCTAAGTATGGAACGCCCTTCACTGCCATCAACTCGAGTTCTTCTTCCCTTGAACCAGCAAAAACCAAGTGAACATGAGAATCGATAAGCCCGGGAGTCACTAGCTTACCCGTTGCATCTGTGACTTCAAAACCTTTGTCTAGGCGCCTTAGCACTTCCTTTGTGCGTCCAACTGCCACTATTTTTACGCCCTTGACTGCAACGGCTCCATCTTGGATGATTCCAAGATCCTGCATTTCCTCTTTGATTCTAGGTCTGTTGTTCGACCCCTTTAAAGTGACAAGCTCATTAGCATTGGTGATGGCGAAGTCAGCTTCTATACCCATAATTTACCACTTTTCCCTGCAAACTAAACGTCCAGGTATTTTCTTCGTTCCCACTCGTGCACAGTGACGTTAAAGTCTCTCCACTCAGCGGTTTTGAGTTCCATGAATTTCTTGCAGAATGGGCGGCCTAGACACTGCTGGAGGTATTCGTCTTTAGACATTTCGTTAAGAGCTTCTCCTAAGTTTTCTGGAAGAGTCTCTATGCCTCTTTTCCGTCTTGTGTCTGCGCTCATTTCATATATGTCCTCATCCACTGGCTCTGGCGGCTCAATTTTTCTCTTTACACCGTCCAACCCAGCGGCAAGTAAGCCTGCGTATGCGAGGTAGAAGTTGCATGATCCGTCTGTTGGCCTGTACTCCAGCCTAGTCCTCAAGTCTTTTCCAGGAGGAACCCTGACAAGCACAGACCGATTATATCTAGCCCACGATATGTAAACCGGGGCTTCCCAGCCAGGCACCAGTCTTTTATAAGAGTTGACTGTGGGGTTGGTTAGAGCGGCTAGGGCTTTTGCATGTTTCAGAATGCCTGCAATGAAGTGCAAGCCTGTTTTGCTCAGAAGATGACTTCCCTTTGAGTCATAGAATACGTTTCGAGTTTTCGCGTCGTCTATGAGGCTGATGTGAGTGTGTAGTCCACATCCGTACTGACCGTGAAATGGCTTTGGCATGAAGGAAGCAATTAAGCCTCGCTTGGCGGCTGTTAGTTTAACGATCGACTTCACCAAATAAATGGTGTCTGCCATCTTCAGCGCGTTGGAGTACTCGAGATTCAGCTCGGATTTTCCAGGCGGCACTTCGTGGTGGTGCTTTTCGACTAGAATACCCATGTTTCTGCAGTTCTCTACGATTTCAAGTCTTGTGTCAACTCCGAGGTCTGCAGGAGGAGTTGCCAAGTAACCACCCTCATCAATCAGGTGCAAGCAGCCATCGTCATCTCTCCTCAGCAAGAAATATTCAATTTCGCTGGACGCATAATAGTTCACAGAGGCCCCAAGCAGTTTTCTGGCGTCGTTTATCACTTTCTGGAGGACAGACCTTGGATCAAGCTGAAACGGTGTTTCCGAATCTGGCTCATATATGTCACAGACTACTCTTGCGACTTTTTGCGGGAAAATGCCCTGAGGAAGTATCGTAAACGTGTCTAGGACAGGCTTTAACTTTAGATCGCTTCTGCTTATGTCCACCATTCCTACAGATGAGCCGTCCATGTGAATGCCTTCCGTGGATATCTTTTGGAAAAGCTTGGAGGGCACCCACAGAGAATGCAGAACTCCATTAATGTCTGTAAACTGCAGTGCAATCTCCTTCACGTTTTCTTGCTGAATCTTCTTCATGGCTTCCGACATGTTTTCGGTCCTCTCATGGCAAATCGTTCTATTCTATTATATGATTTTCGAAGTTCTTGCCCTATCTCAAACGGTTCTCTTGGCTACCACCTGTTCCATCCAACGAGTTGAATAGCTTGCGACATCAAACTTATATGATGAAAGAATCAGAACTCCCAAAGTAACGGAGATCCCCAAATAGTGTTCAAGGTTCACGGTGTTCCAATCGAAGACACTTTCTGTGAAACTTTCAACGTACGCATTGCAAGGATACTGATAACTTCAGTGAACAGAAAATGGGCTTTAGAATCAGCAATGGAGACTAAAGGACTCGGCAGGTCAGCTGCGATTCCCCCGTGCGAAGCCTCTCTAGAGGCAGAAGCTAAGCCTCAGTTGACGCCTGACTCAAGACCGGGTTTCATCATACAGCTTCTTGACCGAAAAATGGAATCATTGCGAGAATGGCTTATAATCCGAATAAGAAAAGGAGTGATGCCATACCCTAAGACCAACGTGTTTGACGCCTTACCAAGAAAAATGGCGGACGATTTTGTGGACATTAAGGGTACAATGATACAGACTTTCGGAGACGGATACGAAAAGGAAACTGAAGCCTTTGGGAGACGTGTCTACAAGATACCTAGAATGGACGGCGAGTTCTACGTTGAAAGAACGTTCGGAATTGCGAAAGGCGTAGCCGGCGGCATGTTCCTAATTCTGGCGAAATCAGATGAATCAGCACTCGAAGCCGCTGAACTGGCACTTGAAGGCATAAAGACTGTCCCATACGTGGTTGGAAAGTTCGCTGCTTCCGGAACTAAAGTGGGAGGCAAAAGGTACAAGGACGCCATAGCTACAACTAATGATGCCTACTGCCCCTCACTTGTTGGGCATCGAGGAAACAAGATTCCCATAGGCGTGAAATGTGTCTATGAAGTCATTGTCAGCGGGCTTAGGCTGGAAGACGTGGAGCGCGCAATGAAGATCGGAATTGAGAATGCAGTAAGCGTGAACGGAGTGTCAAAGATTACTGCAACAAACTACGGCGGAACTCTCGGAAAGGGAAAGATCTCTCTGCACAGTCTATTCAACGCTGGGCTAGCTAAGTCGAAAGACTAAGTTCAACCACTCTTCACGCTGCGACTTCACGGGCAACTCGATACAAGTCGTGAACTGCTTTAGCAGCGCCCTTTAACCCTTTTCTTTCTGCAAGAGTAAGTGCTTGCTCAATTGTAGGTCCGATGCTCATTCCAAGTTTCGAAGGAACGCTAATATACACTGGCTCAGGTATATCCACAGTTTTGTAAGGCGCTGCTACCGAAATCAAACTGTGAGTGTTCAAAGCCATTGCTCGCACTATCTCTCGAAAGGCTGTGGCAGGACCGAACGTGGTGCCGCCGAGCACCGCCAATATGTCTTCAGTGTTGTCATGGACAAGAGCAATGATACGATTCTTCCTGATTTTCAGTTTTCTTCTTTTCAAGTGTTCGTCAAAAGGTTCCCCGTTTATTTTGACGGTTGACCACAAGTAGACATCGTTATGACCGTGCTCTCCCCCTACATATCCTTCAACGTAGCGTATGGGCACCTTGACCTGTTTAGCCACTTCAGCTCTCAATCTAAGACTATCAAGGTGGCACCCACTGCCAATGACGTAGTTTGCTTCACTTGCTTCCTTGAATAAAGTAGCCATTGCGTCCACGGGATTTGTCACAATAAGGTATCTCGCACTTGGGTTTCGAGCCGCCACAGTTTCAGCTAGATTTTTGATAGTTTTCGCGTTTGCCTCCACTAGGCCTCTTCTACCCGCTCTCGGCGCCGCGGGTTTGCCTGCAGTGACAATTATGATATCCGCGTTAGAGATATCTTCAACTTTTTCAAACGCGTTGACATCTAATGATGCATGCATACCTGCGCTTGCATGGCGCATTTCTTCTGCAACGGCCCAAGCGAGTCTTGGAGCAACATCAACCAATGTTAACTCGTTTATGTATTGCTCGTGTGCCAAAGCAAAGGCCGTCGCCTGACCAACTCGGCCGATACCTATCAGGGCAATATGCAACACAATTCCCTCATACAGGCAGCGATACGCTAAGCCTTCTTTATCACGGTTACGATTCCTTTATTCGCATCCACCTTAACAAAATCGCCCGTGTCAATGACCCCAAACGGATCTTTCTCGAGTCTGTCTACTAGGGGCACGTTCGCGATAAACGCGCTAACAATCAGCACTGTCTCGATGTCTCTCACAATCATTGCCTTGGGCGCGACATTGTTTGACGCCAGCTTGAAGAGACCATCAATCTGAACTACTGAGCTGGCTTTCCCCGAAGAGAAAACAAGCACCTTCCTGGCAATGTTCTTTCCTTCAAGCTCATGTCCTCTTTCTCGCACCTTGCCAGTCTTTGGATCAGTGAGATAGAAGCACACAGGCTCCTTGGATACTAACGCTTCGCCCTCTCCGTAGCCACCCATTATCTTATGGCATTTAAGAACGATTTCTGGTTTCTTCAATGCCATTCACCTTCAACTGCAGCTTTGACGCAATCTGGCAGCCTTGCAACTATTACATCTTTGAATCTTCTGTAGTAGGCGCATTTGGGCGAGTCGGTCATGCCAACCTTGTCTTTGAACCCGTTCCAGCAAACCATATCTATGCATGTGTCTGCTACGACGTATCCCGCGGCTTTCTCTATTGCATCAACATACCCCATTCTTTCAGCTAGAAACAAAGCGGTTGCCGATGTGCAAATCCAAAACGATACGCCGCGATGGATCCTCTTTCCCTGAAGCAAACGTGCAACATCCACTACCTGCTTAAGCGTGTAATGCGGGCACCCAAGCTGGACGATGTCGACCTTGCCGCTTGCCGTCTGAAGATCCTCTTGAGTTTCCTTGAGTTCACGCCCAGTCACAGTGATTTCCTGTTTTGGGGTATTGCCTCCAAAGGCTTCCTTGAGGGTTGGAGCCTCAACTGTTATTCCGGGTATGTGAAACATGGGTATGGCGCCTGACGTGTTCAGCATGGCGCATAGGTTTATCATTTCCTCAGTTGAAGGACGGCGCGATATACCCGTGAATACAGGGATTCCATAGCCGATCTGCTTGCCAACATACTGACCCAGAAGCGAGTAATCAAACTCGTCACGAAGAGTGGCGTTCACTTTGACTACTGCTGTACCCCTTCGATTCTCCTCGAAGTACAATCCGTACTCAGGAGTTTTGCCAACTACTCCCGCCGCTAACGCGCTTTGAGCCGCCTCCCGATTCGTTCTTGCGCCAATCACCGTGTTTACGAATGGCGTAGCGCTGGATTCGGAAAACGAGACATTTTCACCATACATTGGAATGTTCTCTGTTATGTACGGTGTGCAGCACCAACTCAAAATGGCGCCGATCTGCTTGTAGCCCTTCATCACTCTGCGAGCCACATCAGAATCTTCCTTCGGAATTCTGAACATTTTATCGAAACATTCCATGTCATAGACTGGGTTTGTGCTAGTGGGAACCTTACATGTGGCGCCTCCTTTAGCCAAGAGTTCAACAAAGTAAAGATCACCTTCTTGACCGCTTGATGCGGCGTGCGCTCGACTTACTTCGATCAGTCTTGGAGCATCGTAAGCATCTCCAATTGCCACAAGTAGCTCCATGGCTTTTCGTGTTCCTTCTCCAGACTCACCTTTGAGGATTCGTTCCTCTTCTCTAGTCAAATGCATGTGGATCGTCCTCAGTGTTCAAGAATGTGATAGTCTCATCTTCTCTCTTTTATGGATTACAGTCTCAATTCCCTCTGCAATCTTACGCTCAAAATAGAACACGTCGAGAATCTTGCTGACAGTGATTTAGAAAGGCTGACTTTGTTGGGTCCGTGGTTAAACCTAAGCATATTGCGGCAACGCAACGTCTGACATGTAGATTCGAAGTTCTTCTGGAGCAAACGATTAGCTTCGAATCATTATTTGGAGTTAGCAAGAGATAGATAGTTTGTTCACCTTGAGGAACTCTTAAGGTGTTTAGAGTTGTCGATGTTAGAAAACAGGGAACTCATTGTTGACCAAAGACTGCTGTCGGTAAGGAACACTTATGTAGTTAAGGACAAGTTTGGTCAGCAGTTAGGCTTCATAAAACAGGAGTTTGTTAGTTTTGGACCAAAATTCTGGCTCGAAGACAACGCTGGCTTTCGTTTAGGTGAAATTGACGGAAAAGTAGTCACTGTGCATCACGAGTACGAGATAAAAGACAACACTGGGCAAGTTAGAGCGAGGGTCAAGAAGAAAATTCTAAAGCTTTTCGGAAGCGAATGGTGGATGGAAGACCCAGACGGAAACGAATTAGCAAGAATAAACGGCAACATCGTCCATCACACGTATGACGTCGTCGCGCCAGATAAAACAGTGATCGCAAAGGTTCACCTTAACTGGGTAACAATCCGAGACGAATACTGCATAGAAATCGTTAAACAAGACTTCAATCCGCTTCTGGTTATTGGATATGCTATAGCCATGGATCACGTTGAACATCAAAACAGGAGTTCAGTGGGAAGGGGAGCCAAAGTTATAACAAAACTCCTTGGTCATTAAGGAAAGGTAACGGACAGTCCTACAAGAACGAACAGCCTCAGGAAACACTGCCCAAACCTTGCCGTAGAAGACTGCTGCATCGGCGAACCCTTTGTTCATTTTTGCTCTATTTTCGGATAAGGCTTAGGAAAATAATCAGAGCCGCGAGTTCAAAAATCTCTGACACAAGGTGGATGACTATATCAAGGGACGCTGAAGCAATTATCTGGATGAGCATGGCAAGAGAGAAAATGACAAGTCCAAGGTTGAATCTTGACTTTATCTCTCTGTAAGTCCTGATGAAGACGAAAATTACTACTAATGTTATCAAGATGGAAGTGGCGTGCAAAGACAAATGTGCCGTTTCTTCTAAAGACAGTTAAACACCACCTCCTTTAACATCTGTTGTCGTATTGTCGTTTTCTTTTGTGATTTTTTCCCATATTTCTTGCAGGACGTGAAAGTTCGACTCAAGTTTGGATGTGAGAAAATACATCGATCCGTAATCGCCTCCAGTAGACTCCACGAGTTTGTTATCTTTCAAAAGCTTAAGGTGATAACGTATCGTTTTGTAATCCATCTTCAAGTAATCAGCTAATTGGTTTGCATTCATGGGTCTCTCTTTTAGTCTTAGCACAATCTTGGCTCGTGTTTTCCCTCCTTCAGTTCCAGCCACAATCCACCAGAGTGTCGCTCTGAAGGCTCTCGACACATTCATTAACCTCATTCAGACAGTGCATTCTAAATAAGCTCACGTATTTATAAAATCACTCTGCGCCAAAGGGCTTCGCAAAGTAAGTTTACATCACTTCCATGGAAGGAAAATTCCTAAATCCTGTGCAAGGGCAAACAAACTCGACTAAAATGTGAACGTTGTTTCTCTTTTTGTTCGAAAAACTGAGCAGAAACCCTTAATTATGATGAGCTCTAAGGTTAAATATGGGAAGAATCTGGGAGAAAAATGGTAATAAACAAAACCGAACTCCTAGCTTTCGGATTAGTATTCATCGCTCTGGTGCCCGTGCCATTAGGCATATTCTACCTAGATCAAAATGTTTTCGGCGAACAACGCGAGATCCGCATTGCAACTAGACAATGGGAATTCATACCTAACGAGATAATTGTAAAGAAAGATGACATGATTACGCTTTTTGTCACGAGCGAAGACGTTATCCACGGCTTTCAGATGATGGACTATGGGATAAGAGCGGAAATAAAACCAGGTGAACCACAAAGGTTCAGTTTCGTCGCCGACAAAGCAGGAGAGTTCTTCTACAGATGCTTCATACCCTGCGGTGTCGGACACAGCACCATCGCCCACTCAGGCAAATTCAAAGTTGAGGATAAATCACCTCCAGGAAGCCTACGAGTCTACGTGACAAGTGTTGATGGAATCTTCCTAGAAGGGGCATCGGTCACAATCACAGGACCAAAGAAAGCAGAAGGAATCACCAACACAGACGGTCAGTACGTATTCAGTGACCTTACAGCTGGAGACTACTCGGTTAAAGCCGTGGCATCCGGATATGGAACGAACTCAACCACCGCTATGGTGCGCGGCGAGGCAGCAACAACTGTTACAGTTGTTCTCACTGCAGCTGCCGTAAAAGTGTTTAACATCGAGGCTTGGACTCAAGAAAAGGGCGGCTTTAAGGTTGCAGAAAGTGAAGATGGTAAAACTATAATCGTCAACCAAGGCGACATTGTCAGGCTGATCGTGAAATCAATGGACGTGGCCCACAGCTTAGCTTTGCACGATTTCGATGTGGACACCGACTACATAGAAAAAGGAGAAACCATCACACTCGAGTTCACGGCTATTGTGGCTGGGACCTTCACTTACGATTGCATGGTGTACTGTAGTCCCCAACATTCAAACATGAAAGGAACTCTCGTTGTCAACTCAGCTTGAGGTTCTAGAGGTTCGTGCCTTAAAAGGGCGGAGAAATACGAGAACAACACATTCGCTGAGGAATCGAGTCATTTCAAAAGCAACAGCTTTTCAAATCACAGCTGTAACATTGATTGCTCTAGCCCTCATTGGGTTGACTTCCTCTCTTAGCAGAGCTCAGACTCCAACTCGCAGAGAAATAGACATCAAAGCGTTCATGTTTGGCTACGATCCGTCCGAAATCGTCGTTAATCAAGGCGACACAGTCCTTATTCGTTTCTCTTCGTTAGATGTGTCGCATGGATTCTACATCGACGGATACGAAATCAAAACGGAGATCATCCAAAACGATGGAGCCGAGAGCAATGAGACTAGAGAGTTGATGTTTGTAGCCGATAAAGCAGGAGTCTTCAGATTTCGTTGCACACTAACTTGCGGCTATTTCCACCCGTTCATGATAGGAAAACTGAGAGTAGAACCCGCGAATCAGTTCTTGTTTTCATCAATTCTAGCTGTTGCAGCGGCATTCGGCTTATTCGCGATCATGGTTCCACGCTCAAAGGTCTATGGCAATCCAGACCCTTCAAACCCGTACTTATTTAGGTTTGACCTGCTAAAAATAGGAATAGTCAACCGCTTGCTGAAACTTCGTTCTTGGCAGTTCTGGGTGCAATACCCAAACCTTCTATTTTTCATACTAGTGATATTGACGGGAGTTTTCGGTACTCAAGTCGGAAACAAGAACCTCTCGATAATGTTTGTTTGGATTCTCTGGTGGGCTGCCCTAATGTTGTTTCTAGTTCCTGTCCTCGCGAGATTCTGGTGCATGATTTGCCCCCTGCCTTCCTTTGGCGAATGGACTCAAAGAGGAACTATCACTGGCAAAAAGGAGAAGCGATTCGGGCTGAATCTCAAATGGCCCAAGAAACTCGACAACATCTGGATACAAAACCTCGACTTCCTCGCCACATCAATGTTCATTGGAATACTCATCACACGACCTTGGGCTACAGGGTACTTGATGGTTCTGTTGATTGCGACTCCACTCATACTGTCTCTTGTGTTCAAAGACCGCGTGTTTTGTCGATACATCTGTCCAGTCGCTGGATTCATTGGACTCTACAGCATGTTCTCCACTCTGGAACTGAGAGTCCGAGACCGCAAAGTCTGCCTTGAGCACCCGGGAAAAGAATGCATCAAAGGAAGTGACAAAGGCTACGGTTGTCCCTGGCTTGAATTCCCACAAAACATGAACCGAAACGCCTACTGCGGTTTGTGCACTGAATGCTTGAAAACCTGCCCAAAAGACAACACGACCTTATACCTAAGGATGGGCGGCGAAGATCTATACGTTGAACCATGGCATGGCATAAAGAAAAGAGGTTTCGACGAGGCGTGGAAAGCCTTCATCATGGCAACCTTAGCCTTTCTATATGGGCTAACATTCATGGGACCTTACTCGTGGCTAAAAGACATGGCAAACATGGCAAGCCTGCCGCAGTGGGGTTCGTTCGCGGTCCTGGTTTGGGGCTCAACGCTTGTGGCTTTTCCAGCAGTGTACTTTGTCTTCATCGCCCTCTCGAAGCTTGCTTCACGGGTCAAGGAAATGCCTTTGAAAAAATTGTTCATCAACTACTCATACACGCTTGTTCCTATGGGTCTGTTGGCTTGGATAGCCTTTAGCATAGCGATACTCTTCATCAACGGTTCCTACATAATTGCCGTCATTTCCGATCCATTCGGCTGGGGCTGGGATCTTTTCGGAACCAAACACTTTGCATGGCAGCCATTTCTATCAGGTTTAGTGCCGTATCTTCAGGTTTTGATTCTCATCGTAGGCCTCATCTTTGCACTGAGAACTACAATAAAAATCTCAATGAGAACCTTCACCGAGAAAACGCAAGCTGTGAGAGCGTCAATTCCTGTTGGGGTAATGCATGTGGGTTACACGGTGCTTCTTCTATGGCTTTGGGTAGGTTGAGAGGAAAGGCGCTGCACATGCGAAAGAAACTGGAATGGACCATTACGTGATGCTCATGGTTCGCGGTTTAATGGATTCCGTGTTTCCTATTTTATTCATATTCTTTCCCAATTTCTTACCGAAAGTTTATTAGGAGATACCCAAAAAAATGTTCTACTCGATAGAAGATGGAGAGAGACGGAGGTGAAAACAAGTGAGTACTACAGGAAAAGGATTGACCGCTATAGCCATAGCAATCGGGGTCGTAGCTGTCGCCCTAAGCGGGTATTTATTGGCAACCGTGCCATCTCAACTGGCAAAGATGCAGAGTGACTTCGACGCGAAACTAGCATACACGCCTCAGACACGGGCTCTAACCATAAGCATGGGAGAAGGAAAGATAGTGATGGAAAACGAAACAACGGGTGATGATTTCATAGCCGGAGAATTCCATCGATGGGAACCAGATACCATCACTGTTTACAAAGGCGACACAATTCAGTTAACGGTGAAGAACCCACGTAGCAACGCGCATTCTTTCGTGTCAACTGACTTTGCTGTTGACACGGGCAGAATTCCCGGAAGAAACGAGCAACCGAACGACGCACAGCGAACTGTCGTCAAGACCTTTGTTGTCGACGAAGTTGGAGTCTTCCAATTCAAATGCGGCATAGACCACGACCACACGCTAGGAAACTGTGACGTTGACCACAGCAGAATGGTTGGTTATCTGATCGTCTTAGAGCCCTAAGAATTCTCACCTTTTTTGGTGAGCCTACTCCTTTTTGTCTTCTCATATCTCAAAACTCTATGTTCTTTCCCTAGTGAAGACATCCCAATTTTTCAGCCGATGCCGAAGACACAAGAATACTAACGTATGAGGCTTGCCTGAAGCATCACCGTGCACAAGGCGTCATTTTATGAGTTCTGCCTTGATTATTCTTACATCCTGCAAAGGTTTGTCATCACTGTCAGTCGCGACATTTCCTATTGCGTCGACAACATCCATGCCTGCAGTCACTGTTCCAAAAACAGAGTAATTGCTATCCAAATCATCCGAATTGTCTTTCAGGTTAATGTAAAACTGACTTGTAGCAGAATTCGGCTCGCTTGTCTTCGCCATTGCCACTGACCCTCTGACGTTGCTATGTTTGTTCGGAAGCTCATCAAGAATTGCTGCGACGTCGATCCCCTTTGCAGTGGCATCTCCGCCCTGAATTACGAAATCATGAACTACCCTATGAAAAATGGTGTCGTCATAGACTCCACCTTTGACAAGATTCCTGAAATTACCTGTTGTGGTAGGCATATCATCATACAGTTGAATCGTGATGTCTCCCATAGTCGTTTTAAGAAGAATCCTATTAAGATCCGCGTTGGGTCTGCTCCCGAAATAGTAAAACAACACCACAGGAACCACAACGACGACAATTACCGCTAAAGCCATCATCCTGCGTCGAAAGGCTTTTTCCTTCCTCGCCCTAATCCTCTGTTCGCGACTCATCTTCGCCATATCATCAAACCTAACCACTCGGAAGAACCGAGTGCAGAGATGTCTAATAAAAATTGCTCATTTGCCAGATACATGAGTTGCCGTTTGAAAAAGAGAGGGATCAGTGCTTCTGCTCTGCTGATGGTTTTAGATCTTGCGCTTGTTAAGCACTGACCTAAAGGTTTTGCCGCAGTGTTCAAAAAGCCCAATTGTGAGTTCGGTTCTCTTTCCGCTCTTGTCTTTCCTGCCAGCCATCTTCCAAGTTTTCTTTGGTTTGTCAACTTCTTTCTTGCATTTGGGGCATTTAGCCATGATTCTCACGTATCCTAATGTTATCCTTAATCAGTTTAAAACACTTCCTCTAATACGCTTTCCATTGCACACGACATCAGCGAAACACTGGGCGGCTTCTTTGGCAAGAATAGAAAAGGCCTGTAAATACGAAACAGTTTATACTCTTGGGTGTCGTAAGCATAAATTGTGTACGAGGTGTACGGGGATAGATGAAAAAAGGCATGCCCCAGAAGAAACCTGCTTTCGTCGATGACAAAGCACACGAGTTAATGGTTAAGGAAGTCTATTGTGAGAAATTCCTTCAGGAATTTTGGCTCAAGTCTTTAAAATAAGATTCTCTATTTTCCAGACCGCTAAAATAGTCAAGGTCCTCATCCGAAACTTTTTCGTCGGTGAAGAAGTGTATGTTTCTTCTTTTCCTAACAACGTCAATGAACTCCGTTTTCCACGCGCGCTCCTGACTGAAATCGAAATGCTAGGCTATTCTCTCGTTGGATATTTATGACATCCAAAGAATTAGATTTGATCGAGTCTGTGGAAAATCTTATTAACCCTATGTAAAAAATTACACAACAACCTCACTCCCTTCGAAGTGAACCCTTATGCGAAAAAGTCTATGGATTGCCCTAACTGCTGTGTTCGCAGCTCTTCATGCAGTGCTTTACTTCGTGACGCCGCCGGTCTTGTGGCGAAACTGGGCTATCTACTTGGAGCCCATCGAAGGAATACTTCTAGGACCTGCAGCTGGCTTTTTCGCCGCACTACTCGGAGGCCTTGTCGGCAGAACAATCAAACCCACGGATCCAACAATGTTCATATTCGGAATAATCGCTGAGCCCGTCGGAGTGATGGTCTGCGGTTTGCTTGCGAGAGGTGAGTGGAAAGTGGCTTTGCCGATATACGCCACCTCGTTAGCGGCGTACTTTGCCCACCCGTTCGGGCGATGGTTTCCCTTATGGACTATTGCAGACACACTGCTTGCGCTAGCGCTGATCTATCCTGTTGCTCGAATAGGCAAGTGGGTTTCTGAACCTGACATTAAGAAGCTAGCCGTATCACTTGTGCTGATATCTTTCATCGGGGTAGCCGCGGACGCGCTTATTCGCATTTTTCTGCTCATACCTGGTGGTCTGCATGTGCTTTTCACGACGGAGCCAGAGATCGTTTACAGTATTTTTGTAGCTGGCGCATTAGACTCATTCATTGAAGACGCTCTTGTTGTGGCAGTCTCGTTCTTTGTTGGAGTGCCCTTGCTTCTTGCGCTGCAAAAGATACCCGGTTTCAAGTATCCAATGACATAGTGACTCTTGCCAAATGCGTAAGTCTTCTGAGAATAAAGAAAAACGTGGTGGCTTCCGAGCTCAGTGTTTCGCTACTTTGATGCTTCTTCAAACCTCTTGGCGATCGTGTTCCAGTTGACAATGTTCCAGAAAGTTTCCACGAACTTTGCTCTGTCATTCTTGAAGTCAATGTAGTAGGCGTGCTCGAACACGTCGAGAACCATCACTATTCTAAATCCCGGGTAGATGTTTGTGTTGTGTTTCTCAATCTGCATTATCAACGGCCTGCCGGTTAGTCTGCAAAGTGTGAGTGCGCCCCATCCTGAGCCTTCAACGCTCATCGAGGCTTGGGTAAACTCTTTCTTAAACCGGTCAAAGCTTCCGAACTCTTTGTCGATTGCACTGGCTAGGGCTCCGCTAGGTTTTCCGCCGCCTTTCCCAACAGGCGCCAAGTTCTCCCAGAAAAGCGAATGTAACCTGTGTCCCCCGATGTTCCACGACAACTCTTTCAGTGTAGCCTTCATGTCTATGTCTGAGCCTTCCTTTCGTGCCTTGTCCAATCTCTCTAGAAGGCTGTTTGCGCCGTTAACGTATGCTTGGTGATGCTTCTGATGATGAATAGTCAGTTGCTGCTCTGTCATGTGTGGCTCCAAATCTTTGTATCCGTATTGCAGTTTTGGCAAAGAGTAAAATTTGCTTGATTCCATTTTTATCATTCCTTTCAGAATTTTTACTCAGGCGCTCTCTTTTAACCTTTCTGAAAATCTCTCTTCAAAACCAATGTTTTATTTCTAGCATCCGCAATTAACATGCATTTCAGAACCACACGTATCTGAGGTTGGCCTGCCTTGAAAAAGATAGGAGTTGTCACAAGCGGAGGGGATGCGCCAGGGATAAACGCAGCAATCCGCGCAGTCGTTCGTACGGCTTACTCAATGAGCTTGGAAGTCGTGGGGTTTCAAAGAGGTTGGGAAGGCGTGATGACAAATGACTCAAAGCCGTTGACACCGCGTTCAGTAGGCGGAATCTTACATCTCGGCGGCACAATTCTGCACACTCACAGATGCCCCGAGTTTGAAACAAAGAAGGGAACCAAGAAAGCAGCTAGAACACTTACCAGAGCAGACGTTGAAGGCCTTGTGGTCATAGGAGGCGACGGCTCCTTCAGAGGCGCCTGCGCGTTGAGCAAAGAAACCGACACGCTTATAGTAGGAGTGCCCGCCACTATCGACAATGATGTTTACGGCACAGACGAAACCATAGGCTTCGACACAGCCGTAAACACAGCAGTCACAGAAATAGACAAGGTCCGTGACACAGCAATTTCTCATGAGCGAACTTTCATCGTTGAAGTCATGGGAAGAGACCGAGGCTTCCTCGCCCTTACAGCAGGCCTCACATCAGGCGCTGAAGTTATCATCGTGCCCGAAATCAAAACCAAAACACAGACAGTAGTCCAAACCTTGCGAGAAAACTGGCAAAAAGGGAAACGATCAAGCATTATTGTGAAGGCTGAAGGCGCCGGAGACGCCCGACTGCTTGCTAAAGAAATCGAGACTCGCCTGGGTTCAGAGGTCCGGATTAGCGTTCTGGGCTATGCTCAAAGAGGCGGAAGCCCAACGGCGAGGAGCAGACTATTAGCCAGTCTATTCGGAAACCAAGCCGTCGACATCATTTTGAAGGGACAAGGCAACAAGATAGTTGGGCTTCAAAATGGACAAATAGGCACTCTGAACATGGAAAAGTCATGCAACAGCACAAGACCGCTTGATTTGAACCTTCTGTTGCTGGCCAATGTGTTGGCAACGTGAAAGAAAAGCGTATAAACCTGGGTTCTTTTTATGACTGTGGAGCGTGAAAAACGTGTCAGACGAAGACATCCCTGAATGGTTCCGCCGACGCGTGCGACGTCCTTTCTCACGAGACTGGCTGTTTGGGGACGTAGATGACATATTTCGCGACATGGAAGAGATGATGCAACGGGAATTCAAGGAATTCACAACAAAACTGCCCAAAGATCTTGTTCGTGAGCGTCGCCTACCAGATGGTTCAACCGTGAAAGAATGGGGGCCATTCGTTTATGGCTACTCGATGACGATTGGTCCGGATGGAAAACCGCAGATTAGAGAGTTTGGAAATGTGAAGCCCTCGAAGCCTGAAACGCTTTTTGGACCAAAGCGACCAACAGTTGACATTAAAGAAGAGCGGGAACCGCTTGTCGACGTGATAAGCACAGACAGCGAGGTTAAGGTCGTGGCTGAAGTGCCAGGCGTAGAGAAAAAGGACATCAAGCTCTATGCAACTGAGAAAGCCCTGACGATTTCTGTGGACACACCAGATCGCAAATACTACAAAGAGGTTGAACTTCAAGCAAGTATCGATCCGAAAACTGCGAAGTCAGTGTACAAGAACGGTGTCCTAGAAGTCACGTTGACTAAGGCTAAAGAAGAGAAGAAGCCGAAGGGTGAGCTCGTAAGAATAGAGTGACTCGAATCCTCACCTTCATTTTTCTCTTTTTTCTGCTAGCAATGAAGCGCAAGGTTAAAACTTGGCGAGCAACTAGTCTGGATTATATTCGTGATTGACAGAGGAGAATCAGTTGAGATCAAACTTAGGCGAAAATCGAGTGAGACGTTTCCAGTCGTTGATGGAACAGAAAGGCATCGGCGCCTCGATGATCAGGAATCTCTATAGTTTCACATATTTTGCGGGGACCAGTTGGTGGCAGCCCGCCGTGCTAATCCCCGCTAAAGACGAACCTATCATCTTTGCCTTCGAAGACGAAGTGGAAGAGCTCCAAGAAAAAACGTGGATAAACAACGTGCTAGGCTACAGGAAAGTGGAGGAACTAATGCGCGCCGTCACGGAAAACACTCGAAAACTCAGCGGCTCAGGAGCTTTAGGCTTTGACATTGACATCGACGCTTCTGCACTGCTCTATGAGCAGTTCAAAATCATGCATCCTGACAAGAAGATAGTGGACGTTCACGGATTAATCATGCAGCTCAGGATGGTCAAGGATCCGACGGAAATAGAGAATATTCGAAGAGCGTCACGATGCGCTGAAAGCGCAGTGCAAGCCGCAGTAGAATCAGTGCGCGTCGGAGTAACCGAAACAGCAGTTGCTGGCGAAGCACAGCGAGCCGCTCGAAACAAAGGCGCGGATTCGGTTTTGGTCTACGTTAACGCTGGTAGCCCGCGAGTTCATGCTCATCCGAGGGACAAAGCGGTTAAGGCGGGTGACACGGTCAAAGTTGACATTATGCCTTCGTACAATGGGTACTACTCGGATCTGGCCCATACAGTTTTTGTGCGTCCAGTTACTGAGGAGAAGAAGAGGGCGTACGGCGCCGTGGTAGAAGCTGGGGAGGCATATACCAAGGCGCTTAGATCGGACATGCCCCTAGACGAATTGGAGAAGATCGTACAGAACGTTTACAACAAGCACGGAGTGCAGAAATACTATATTTACGGATTCGCACATGGCGTTGGTCTGAGATTTGAAGAAGACCCGATTACGACAATAGTGGTAGCAGAAAGGAAACAGAAAACATTAGAGAACATGGTGCTCAACGTGGGACACGCACCGCTGTCGGGCAAAGAGATCGGCGCAGTGAAAATCGAAGACACAGTCCTGGTTAAGAAGGAAGGAGCTGAAAAACTCACCAATTTCGAAAGAGACCTGCAAATAGTCTAGATATAGACCGCATTTATCGAATGACGAGTTTTTCGCCCAATTTCCTTAAGCGAACTTCTAGTACTCCGTTTTTCAGCGTTGAAATTGATGATTTGGCGTCAACTCTGGCTGGCAGGTCGATTTCTCTGCTATATCTTCGTCCCAACAAATCCACAGAAATCATCAATTTGCTTTCTGTAGCATGAAGATCAATTGAATTCCTGTCCGCCCCGAGCAGTTCAACCACAACTACAACGTAGTCTTCATCAACGAACACATCAACTAAAGGCTCATTCAATTCATTGATTCGTGAACTGAACGGTTGAGATAGTGGCTGGCCTGCAAGTTGACTGGAGTAGCGTCTGCGCGTTCTTTCCTCCTCCATAGGATTTCTGAAAGCGCGGTGAATCATCTCATCGAAGTCCTTCTCGATCTTGTCGACCTCGTTGAAGGAGTCGTTGAACCATTGGTCATGACGTCTCTTGCGTCGCCACCAGCGGTCGCTCAAACTGTCTTCTCCCTCTTGCCTACCATTATTCGATGTCGTGAACAAAAACGTATCGCATTTCCGGTCCTATTCAAGCACTGCTAGCAGGCGATATGCTGCTTTGGATAAGCTTATTAACTGTGTTCGTTCTGTATGTGAGGCGTACAAGAACTCGGGGTTTCGTTGAGAAATCTTGTTCTTGTTGAATCAATAAATAGGAGTGAAAAGCCAGATGGCGTATGGACGTGAGCCCAGAGAAATGCACAAGGCAACCTGCGCGGATTGCGGCAAAGAATGCGAAGTGCCATTCAAGCCCGATACGAGCAGACCAGTTTACTGCCGAGATTGCTGGGCTAAGAGACGACAATCAAGACCAAGAAGATATTAGAAAAAGTCTAGGCTTAACTAATAACTTCTGAAGCGTTCCCATTTATTCCAAGTTTTTTGTCTTTGTGTTCCTTTTCTAAGCTGACGTTGAAGCATCGAAAGTGAGAAATGCGTTCTCTGCGTTAGAAATGACTGGATCGGCTGACGTGGATGATTAGCACTGAGGAAATAATGAGACTTGCTTTGAAGATGTCAGGTTTCAAAACTGTACCTCCAGACAGTGCCATTTATGTGAAAGGAAAAGGCATAAAGAAGCTGTTTTTCGGCATAGATGCTGGTGTCTCAGAGCTCTTGCTGGCTAGGCAAATGAGGTGTGACGCTGTGGTTTCGCATCATCCGCAGGGTGGCTCAGCTATACTCAATTTTCATAGGATGTTTGAGAGGCATGTTGAGCAGTTGGTTGAAGCTGGCGTGCCCAAGGGGGAAGCGGAGCAGGCTGTGCGTAAGAAGTGTGATTCCCTTGAAGTCGAAAACCACACGCGCAATTATGACCATACGGTTTCAGTAGCTCGATTGATGAAAATGCCCTACATGAATATACATGCGCCCTTGGATGAAATCGGCAGACAAAGAATGACCGGGCAGATCAAGCTGGTAACTGATAGGAAGCCCAATGCCACGGTTGGCGACATTGTTGCAGCATTACGGAGACTTCCAGAATTCAAGAAGGCTCAGACGGACATCAAAATTCGTTTAGGCAATGCTTTCAACAGGGCTGGCAAGATCGTTGTTTCACATGCAGCTGGGACGAACGGCGGCTATAAAGTTGCTAGAACCTATTTTAGGCATGGGGTTGGAACACTCGTTTACATACATGTCAGCTCGGCTGATCTTGAGCGTCTCAGGGCAGATAATGTTGGCAACCTCATTGTTAGCGGGCATATTTCCAGCGATTCAGTTGGAATCAATCCTTTCCTAGCTGAACTTAAAAAAAGAGGAGTGGCGATCACTAGAGTTGGGGTAGTGGCTTAGGCTTGACGAATTTTCAGAAGAAGAAGGCGAAATCCCATTAAGGCCTTCTTCTACCTTGACGATGCTCTAAAACGTGGCGTCAAATGTCTCTGTCGCCTTTTTCTGTTGCTGGCCCGTGACTACTGGGTTGGCTTTGGTCACGCTGACGTCGGAGCAAAAGCTGTTGAGGTCCATTTTTCCTCTTGAGCCAATACTAGGTTTTCTTTTTGATAAGCAGCCAGTTGTTTTCTTTGAAGTTGACTAACGCATAGTTGCCGCTCAGTTTTGAGCCGTGTAGAGTAAATTCGATTATCTTTTCGGTTCGACTCTGCAGCGTGTATGTGCCTTTGTCCCAGATCTCAACTGTGCCCGCACCGTATTCGCCTTCTGGAATTGTGCCTTTGAAATCAATGTAGCTTAGTTCATGGTCTTCCACCTGCACCGCAAGTCTTCTGATACCTGACTGAGTTGGCGGCTCCTTGGGCGCAGCCCAACTCTTCAGTACATTGTCCATTTCTAGGCGGAAGTCATAGTGGAGATGAGTGGCTTGATGCTTCTGTATGACAAATCTAGCCGACGCAGCGGACATTCGTGCCCTCCGTACGAGTGAATTGAACCCTAGGCACAATAAATAACTACCTTTACCGGTTTGAGCTAGGCGAGCCTATTGCAAGCTCACGTGTTATTAGGTTCCCGATACCTCAGTTAATAGTGACTTCTTGACTGCTCTCCTAACGTGTGATTACTCTTCTTCTCTGAAAGACTCGGCCCAAATGCACCGATATGCATATAAGGTTACATCGGCTCGATGTATACGCTCAAACATAACGAGGATGTTACAACATGAGAAAAATGCTTCTAGTCTGGGTAACTGTGCTTGTTGTCGCGGTTATCGCTTCAGTTGCAGCAACCAACTATTACCTGCGAGGATCAGCCAGAGAGCGAGTCATAGTATCAACAACAACAAGCCTCTACGACACAGAACTGCTCGACGCGGTGGAAGCAGAATTCGAAGCTAAATATCCTATCGACCTCAACTTCATATCTGTTGGCACAGGCATAGCCATTCAACATGCACAACGAGGCGACGCAGACCTCATACTGGTCCATTCACCACCTGATGAAAAGAATTTCCTGACCGGTGGAATAGGAGTCAACAGAAAGATCGCAGCCTACAACTTCTTCGCCATAGTAGGGCCTGTGAGTGATCCAGTTCAAATTGAGAGTTTGCAGCCGCTTCAAGCACTGTCAAAGATCGCTGAGAATGGAAGAAATGGCATGGCAAAATGGGTTTCAAGAGGAGACAATTCGGGCACACATTCAAAAGAGAAGAGCCTGTGGGCAAGCGCAGGATTCACCTATGCCGATGTATCTAAAGAAAGCTGGTACATCAACGCCGGCTCAGGCATGGGAGAAACCCTGAAAAAAGCAGACTACTTCGACGCCTACACTCTGGCTGACACAGGAACATACCTGAAGTACTACAATGATGGTCTGATAACGCTTGAAGTCCTGATCAAAGAGGAAAAAGACCTGCTAAACGTGTACAGCGCCATAGCGGTCAACCAAACATTGCACCCGTCAGTCAACTTCAACGGCGCAATGACATTCATCAAATGGCTCATCTCAGAAGAAGGACAACAGATCATTGAGGATTTCGGGAAGGAAACCTACAGCCAAAGCTTATTCTCTGCAGCCGTGAAAGTCCTGAAGGAAAACACGGATCCAACCATTGCTCAATGGATCAAAGGTTACGCCTACTTCAACGGCACCGAATGCCCAAGCCAATATCGAATCGGTTACGCAGAGTTATACCCCTGAGAGAAACCTCGTGAGCAATGAGATAATCGACGGCATAATCAAGGCTTTTGAACTCATTTTCTCAGGGGACCCTACAGTAATCGATATCACTTCGCGAACCATCCTGATATCATTCGGCGCCACAGCACTTTGCATGCTATGGAGCTTGCCAACCGCTATAGTCCTAAGTCAAAAGCGATTTCGCGGCAAAATCTTCATTAAAGGCATGTTTAATGCCCTACTCGGCATCCCTACGACGGCACTCGGCCTCATCTTGTTCTTGCTTCTTTCAAAATCTGGGCCATTGGGCTTTCTTCACATTTTGTACACTCCAACAGCCATAATCTTCGGCCAAGCAGTACTCATTACACCAATAGCTGTCAGCCTAGTAACAAACGCCATTGAAGCCATCGACCCAGAAATAAGGAACTTGGCTAAAACGCTCGGCGCATCTGAACTTGAAGCTTCACTTACTGTTTTAGGAGAATCCACAAGTGGAGTTGGCTTGGCAGTTATTGCAAGCTTCAACCGAGCTATCGCAGAGCTAGGAGTGGCTCTCATGGTCGGCGGTAACATAAGCGGCTACACTAGGGTCCTCACAACCACAATAGCATTAGATACCAACAAAGGCGAGATCGTACTGAGCATAGCGCTTACAATCATACTGCTGCTCATAGTTACAGGACTAAGTCTCGTTGTAAACCTAGCTCAGAGAGGGAAGACATGACCTGCATAGTCGAGCTTGTTGACGTAACCAAAGAATACGGAGCTATCAACGCGCTAGACAAAGCAAACCTAAAGGTTGAGACAGGAGAAGTCCTCGCACTCATTGGACCCAACGGCTCTGGTAAAACTACTTTGTTGCGCATAGTTTCTGGGATAGAAACACCGACGCAAGGCGAAATGTACTTTCAAGAAGAGAAGATAAACTCACGCAACAATGACAAACTAACGAAAAACATCACGATGGTGTTCCAGAAGACGGTCATGTTCACAGGGACGGTCTATGACAACATCGCATATGGACTCAAGCTCAAAGGGCACACAAAGAACAATGTAGCAACAAAAGTGAAAGAAGTGCTGCAAACGGTCAAGCTTGAAGGTTTTGAAAAGCGGTCGGCTAGGAAGTTGTCAGGAGGCGAACAGCAAAGAGTTGCAATAGCGAGGGCATTGGCGCTCGACACAAAAGTCCTTCTGCTCGATGAGCCAACAGCAAATATAGACCCAAAAAACGCCTCATTGATCGAAGACATTCTGCAGGCAGTAAGCAAACATAGGAAAACAATAATCGTCGCGACCCAAAACATGGCGCAGGCAGGGAACTTAGCCAGCAGAGTCGCTGTGCTTAATCGCGGCAGAATCGAAAGAGTTGGGAGATCTCAAGAAGTCTTCCGCTCGCCATCAAAATTCCTAGCAGGTTTCGCAAGGCTTGAAAACGTTTTCTCTGGTGTTTCCAAGACAACTGAAGAAGGCACTACAGTCGTTGACATCGGAAGCGGAGTGAGCATTGTCTCAACGTTGGAAAAATCTGGCGCGGTTACGATTTTCATAAGACCTGAAGACATAATACTCTCCGCTGAACCGTTAATTTCAAGCGCGAGAAACGTGTTCAAAGGCAGAATATCTGAAATCTCCGACCTGGGCTCAATAGTTAAGTTGAAAGTCAGCATTGGAAAAGACTTCGTAGTTCAGGTCACAAGGAAATCTTTCAATGAAATGGCTCTCAACTTGGGCTCAAGCGTCTATTTGGCTTTCAAAGCGTCTTCTGTTCAGGCTGTTTAGAGGTTTTCTCGCTCTCGTCTCTGGGTTTTTCGAGTTCATACAGGATTACCAAGCTTTCGCCGAGTGAGATGTTCAATTTGAGCGCCAAGTCCTCAGCGCTCATATTGGGTTGCTCCGCGAGAATAGCGTCGCGCACGTATGCCTTGTGATGCGGATACATGGGTAAAGTGTGGACCGCGTCAACCAAAATAGACCATAAAGCACTGTTGACGTGATTTCGCCAGCTCATACATTCCTCTCCTGCGAAACTCCCTTGTGTATATGTGTTGTGCATGTATGCGATAATGTTTATTAGTTTACGTAGGCTCGATACTAATTGGTAATACCTTAGGCATATCTGGTAATATTGAGGTTTTCTAGACCATGGGTCTCCTGCATCAGTCAGGCAAACTTCATTGCCCCTACACTATGTGCAACAAAACGTTTGAGAAGCCCATAGTCTTGACGGACACAACTAAACTTCTAAGAGAAACCTACTATGCCTGCCCCCACTGTCGATCAAAGATAGAAATAGCCACAGATGACCCAACCCGTCCCAAACTAATCCAAGTGGAAACCGTTTTCAACATCGGTCAAAGAGCGCCCACACACTGCAAACATGGCTTCGGATATTTAGGAGACCTCCCTGACAACGCAGACATTCCAGACGATTGTGCCGTGTGCCCCAAAGTAATGCAATGCTTCGTCAAAAGACGTAACCGCTAGAAGCCAGCCAGTCAGGAAAAGCCAACTTAAATCTTATCTACACCCACGCATTCTTAACAAGCAGTAACATCAAAATCGGGGCTGTCGGCTAGCATGGTCTAGGCTAGGAGACAAGCAAATGCTCCAATTGGGCTCTCTTGACCCCGGTCCAAATCCGGGCAGCCCCACCAACAAAACCACTGTTAACACAACGCATCAAGAATTCATAAGGGCACAAAAGAACCATTGAACTGCAGCCTGAAAACTCCACGCATTTTAGCAAGTGATACCGAAATCGCCAAAGCCCTTAACGGAGAAACATGAAAGCCAAAAAAGGGCTGTACAAACAAAAGCAACTTCATTCTAAGACTGGTTTCGAAGTAGAACCTAAGGAACAGCCTGATCCAAGACTTGACGCCCCAGTCAGAACCCATTGAAGATTTCAGCGAATTTTCTATAAAATCTCTACAGAACACTTGTCACATTCAAAATAAAAAAACGCAGCTGCAGCAAGAATGATTACCTCCTTTTTGTCTCTAACCCTTAAATATGCTGAGATATCCTAGACACATACTCCTCGAATAGAAAAACCTCGATTTCCGGTGCTTTCGTTGGTTCAAGTAGAAAAGAAGCCGAGTTTAGTACATCGAAGTCGCATTGACATAATAGCGAATATTCTGCGCGTCGCAGAAAACGAGTCGAGACGAACGCACATCATGTACAGATGCAACCTCAGCTTCAAGCAGCTTCACACCTATCTCGATTTTCTTACTGAGAGAAAACTGATCAAGCGCACCAAAGTTATAGGGGATGAAAATCCCTCCGGCAAATACCTGACAACAAACAAAGGAAAAGCTTTCATCCAAGCCTACAGCAGCATACGCGCCTTGCTGTCAACCACAGAACTAGAAGCTGATGAATGAAATAGGGCGGGCTAGGATAGAAAACAGGTTCGTGACAGAGTATCTTTCTTGCCGACTCTTTCCTCGCTCTCAACTTCTCGAATTTTTCCTAAGAAACGTTGAAGCTGCATTGACAGCCTAACTCTCTTGTTCTTTCGGTCGAATTCCAAAAAGTCATAAGTTGCCAGAAAACCTGAAACCAGTTCAACTTTAGACTCGCTCGATCTGGCCTTTTGTGCAACTTCTTTTACCTGATGCCATTCGCCGTTCCGTATAGCATCTAGGATCTCATCGATGATGAGCAAAGTGGGTTCTCCGCACAGTCCGTCCTTCTATAGTCGTGGAAGGAATAAATGGCTTGTGAGCAATCGTTTCATAGCAACTCTCTAGAAAAAATAGAAGGAAGTTATAGAACTTCTCAACAGAAGCTCTCTCCATCACAACTTAAATAGCTTAACGACATTTTAGTTACCTCGCTTCACGTCGGCTAAGAACCGACTCGACTTGCGTGGTCGAAAGTAAGAAGGGGAAAAGACTCCAAATTGCCCAAAAACCAAACCAAGGACAGAGACGAAATACTGCTGGTAGAGTTTAAGGCGCCCAGAGAGCTGGTTGAGGCCTTCGATTTCGAATTGAAGAGGAAGTACTCCAGCCGAAGCGAAGCCATCCGTTCGTTGATGAGAACATTCTTGGAGGCATCGGCCAAAGAGAGTTGACGAGCTGTTCGTAAGCTGATTCTCATCTGCTCCGATCAAGGAGGGATTTGGTGAATGGAGATTAGCGATAGAAAGCAACTAGTGGACGAACTTAAAGAACAATGGAAAACCCTGTGGCGTAATCGTTTTGACGATAGAGTACGGGCAGAAGGAATAGCTGACAAAGACTATTCCATGTTGCTCATCGAACGAGGCACAGTGATTATTGCCACAAGGAAGTTCAAGCTTTTGGATTTACAGGATATACTGGAGCAACACAGAAATGCCGTCGGCAGCGAATGGATTCCACCAAATCCATCGGTTGGCGGATGGGGAAAGTTCGTACGAACAGTTCTGGATCCCAAAAACCCAAAACAAAGAAGAAGACAGGCGCCGTCGAAGACTGAACATGCTTACCAGAGGCAGTTGAAAAAAGGCGGAAGAGGCTGGCTTCACATCAAAGCGTGAAGAATAGATTCTCTGGACCCATTTGAGCGTTTCGCGTTTTCTAGGTGGTACAAAGTTGGGAAAATACCGCGGCAGGCTACAGATTATTGCAGATATCCTTGGAATAATAGGCAACGGATCCAAGAAAACTCGCATCATGTACCGCGCAAATTTAAGTTACAAGCTCCTTTGCAGGTATCTAGCTGAGGTTCTGAATGCTGGATTAGTGAAATGTAAAGAAAAAGATTCATACGTACTGACTCCCAAAGGTGACGAGTTTCTCAGCAAATATGAAGATTATTCGAAACGATGTAAGGGCTTAGCGGAGCACCTTCATAGTGTCAACAGCCAAAAAGCCACCCTAGAGGGCATGTGTCTGAAACCAACATTTCGAGGTAATTCGTCTGGGAAGAAGAGAACTAAACAATGACCTGATTTGAGGGATAGTTCTTACGAGACTTGGAAGCCTTATCATCATTTTGCTCTTGCTGAATTTGGCGCTCAACCTCCTGATGACAGCAGCCAAGTCACAAGTCCAAGCTGAACAGGATTCGGCCCTTTCAACTATCAAGAACGCTGAACATGTAATCATCTCAGCATATCAGTCTGTGGTTGATGCAGAAGCAAAAGGCGGAAACATCGATGAGTTGACTAGTAAGTTAAATGAAGCAGGTTCTTTTCTAACAGGCGCCCGAGCTGCATATGCTAAAGGTAATTTCACAGAAGCGTCCAGTTTGGCTAATCAAGCTAGATACATTGGAGAACAAGTAGACGCCGAGGGATCTGAGCTGAAGGCCTTCGCTTCGAGCCAGAACCTTTCTCGACAACTGCTTGTGAGCGCAGGGTCGATTCTCGCAATAGTCATAATTATCTTTGGAAGCATCTTGATCTGGCTTTTCCTGAAAAAGCGTCATTTTGAAGGCCACCCATAGATTGGGTTCATTATGACAAACACGAACAATTTTCGAAATCTTTTTGTTGCTGGAGTTCTAGTGTTGATTCTCGTTGCAGCGATTCCCACCTTAACCTTATTTGTAAAGATACCTAGTAGCTCTGAACAGTTCTCCGAACTCTGGCTTCTGGGACCAGATCATAAGGCGGAGAATTACCCTTTTAACGTGGGAGTAAACGAAACGTACACCGTTTACGTGAGAGTGAGTAACCGACTCGGGGAATCCGCCTATTACAGAATTCTCGCAAAGTTCCGTAATCAGACTCAATCGGTTCCGGTCGCCGCGAATTCCACGCCGAGCACGCTGCCCGCGTTATACGAGTACAATGTTTTTGTAGCAAGTGATGATAGTTGGGAAGGTGAACTGAGCTTCAGAATAGAGAGTGTTGTGGGGCAGAACAACACCGTTGTAGTCAGGCAAATGAGTTTCAACTATGTTGCGTTAGCATTTGATCCCCCAAGCCAAGCCATATGGGATTCCCAAAGAGATGGCTTCTACTACCAGCTATTTCTTGAACTCTGGAGGTATGATCTGACGTCGCAAGCTTTCGAGTACGATAACAGATTTGTGGCACTCTGGCTCAACTTCACGAAAACGGTTTAAGCATCACATATCTGGGAGTAATTCAAGTTGGTGGAGCGATCTTCGAATTACGTCATCAGAACCTATAGAAGCGGTGATGAAAATGTTCTGCCCGCCTTATTTAACGGTGTTTTCTCGGCGCATGCGGGTTTTGTGCCAAGAACAAGCGAATATTGGACTTGGTGCTGTCTCAATAGACCAACAGTTGAAAAAAACGGTATCTGCATACTGGAAAAGGCAGGCGAAATAGTAGGGTATGCCGTGGTTGCAGTTGAGTCAAAGAACGGAAAGATTCGAGCTGATGTCTTGGAACTCTGCTACACGCGCGAAGAAGGAGAGACTGCAGCAAGGATTCTTGTTTCGTGGATAGCGGAATACGCTAGATCCAGAAAAGTGGATCAGATCTCGTTAGACGCGCCAAAAGAGGACGAAATTCTACGAAAGATCGTTTTGGAAAATGGATTTGGCGAATTTCCCCACGTGCAATCTCTCATGACGATCTTGGACTATTGTCAGCTTGTACATGAAATAGTCAAACTCAGGAAATCCAGACTTGATGGTCTAGACGAGATATTTCAGATCTCAATCTCAGGTTCTCAGACTTCCCGGAGCTACTCATTTTGGGTTCAAACCGACGAAAACGACATCACAGTAAGCGCTGGAACTTCTCAAGCTTCCTCAGTTAGGATAAGGACAGATACGAAAACGTTTACAGCCTGCCTATTCGGATTGATGAATCCACTAAGTGCAGTGCTCAGAACGAGAATAGAAACGCAACCCTTCTGGAAGTTTCGCAAGGTGGCAAAGTTATTCTCAGCTCTCAGGCTAAGCGACCCATGGTTCGTCCCAAAAGGTGATTTCGGATGAAGGCCCAGCTTACAACTAGAAACTTCATGGACGCCGACGAAAAACCAATGATCGATTTAATGAAGGAAACCTTCGGTTTCAGCGCAGAATTCTGGAAATGGAAACATAGGCTGTATCCCAATTTTAACCCAGCATCAATCACTATAGCAGAGATAGACGGAAGAATAGTGGGAACCTCCTCATGGATTCCTCGTGAACTCAAGATCTCTAGCAACATAACAGCGAGATCAGCTCTGGGAGGAGACACCGCGGTTGATCCAAGCTTCCGAGGACGAGGAGTTGGATCCGCAGTGATGGAGTTCTTCTATCAGGAAGCACTGAGAAACGGAATAGTTGTAGTCTCTGGATTTGCCACGCCCGAAGTTGCAAGGAAGTTTTATGCGCCACTTGGATCCATACTAATGAACGATTCAACAACAACGTATGTGAAACTGATGAACTGTGGTCAACTAACAGAAAAAATATTATCAGCAAAGGATAGAAATGCAGCAGTTGAAACGGATTTTCATGAACCAGAAATGGTGATTCATTTCAACCTTAGTGGAGCTCCTCCATTCCTGATTAGTTTGAAGAACAGCAAAATTCACCTGGAAGAAATTACAGAAACCACTTTGGCAAATCCCAAGATTACAGTGAGGGGCGATCTGAGTATCATAATTCCCGTTCTTCAAGGTGAAAAGGGAATGTGGGACGTGGTGAAATTGATTCTAAGAAGGAAAATCAAGACCAAAGGAGTTATTCGACATGCAATTACTCTGCTGCGCATGAGAAAGCAGTTCAGAACACTTCTTCGCCCAATGGCTAAATGAGCCTGGAAACCGCAGTCCCTCTGGTTTTGAGGCCTTAAGTTGAGCAGAAACGCACCTAGGAAAGTTCTCTTAACATTCGACGTCGAAGGAATACCTCCGCAAGAAGACCATCTTGACAACGTTTCTCTTACGTGTCTGCGTTCAGTGCTGGATCTGTTAAGAGAATTCCGGTTTCAAGCCATTCTCTTCGTACCAGCCTCCGTGGCAGAGCAACTGTACAGGCATCCAGAAATCATTGAACTCATGAGTAGTAATCGAATTGGTTATCATGGCGCCGTTCACTCCATACGACCGATGATTCTTGAATATACTGATGTGCCTGACTACCAAACGGCTCTCGAACTGTCGATCAAGAGGGAAACGTCGCACATTAACCCTGAGACCGGGAAAACCGTTGACCCCGGCGGAATACTCTCACTGAAGAGAGTCTTCCCAGAAAACAACATCGTGTGTTTCAGAGCGCCTTTCTTGGCTTGGTCGCCTCCTCACTTGGACGCTCTGAAACAATTCGGTGTCAGATTTGACTTTTCATCCTACATCTCAGACAACCCAGTGAACTTCAAAGGAATAACATTCTATCCTGGTCCTATACCAATCGACGGAATCTTGGCAACTCTTGTAAACAGGATGGAACAAAAGTCGTTTCCCGTCTCGATAGAGAGCTTGTTGCTTCGAAAAAAAGTATCAGTTCTGCTTATGCACCCATCGTCGTTAGTTTTCAACAAGAGCTACTCGGCTACCGGAAAAAAAGCTGAAATGTGGTCAGATATCAAAGTCAAGTTTGCCCTCAGCCTGCTACGCTTTCTGTTTGAGAGAATCAGTTTGATGCAGAAAAGCAACCTCATTGAGGTTACATCTCACTTAAGTGACAACTGGAAAACCCTATGTTCAGAAAGCGTTGATCTCAATAGATTGTATTGGCTAAGCGTGAAGAACCCTATGAAAATATTCCAGTATAGACCACGACACACGTTCAAGCATTTCACATGTTTCTTCGATTAGTGCTCTGTGCAATCTTGAACGCAATCTGTTCACCATGGAGGTTATCAATCCTCGTTGTTTACACTGATAGTCGTTTGGGCTACACTTCTGTTTCTCACGTTCGGCATTCCGGGCATTTCATATATCTCAATGAGGAAAGCTGCCAAGAAACCGTGGCGGATAAAGATTAACGAGAAATATTCACCGAGCGTGTCCATAATCGTCCCAACCTATAACGAATCGCAGGTCATTAACCATAAGATGGAAAATTTGGCAAAACTAGAGTACCCCAAGGAGTTAACCCACATAATCGTTGTTGACAGCAACTCAACTGATGGCACAATCGAGAAGGTGAGCGTCTTTGCCAAGCAACACCCAAATATGAAAATCGAGACCCTCGAACAAAGCGAAAGAATGGGAAAGACTGTAGCGTTAAACTATGCGTTGAAATACTGTAAAGAAGATGTCATAATTGTCTCAGATGCCGATTGCTTTTGGCCATCGGATATTCTAAACAAGGCGTTGCCCTTTCTGGCCAACTCTTCAGTCGTGGCGATTTCAGGACCGAAGCTTCTTCTGAACGCGGATCAATCATGGGTGACGAGGACTGAGGATAGCTACCTCAGATCTATGAACCTGAAGAAACTCGGCGAATCGAAAACAGGTTCAACTCTCTTTTTTGAAGGTGGATTTAGCGCTTACAAAAAGGAAGCATTGAACTCGTTTGATCCATACAACACTGGCTCAGACGATTGTGGAACAGTGATTCGGATTGCTGAAGATGGCTCAAGAGCCATATTGGTTCCAGACGCTGAATTCTTCACAGCCTTTCCAGTCACTTGGAAAGGAAAAATGGATATCAAGATTAGACGAACAATCCAGCTTGTACGCGTATTCGCCACTTATTTCCTGCTTCTTCTACGAAACCGTGTCAAAAGCGCGAGGGCAGTTGCGTTAGAGAGCGTATTCATGTATATCATCAATCCGTTCATTTTTCTGCTCTTCGTGATAGCCACACTATACATGCTGTTCAACTATCCCTACGTTGCGGTTGTTTTCCTTGTCTTTCTTATTCCAAGAGTCGGAGTCTTGGTTCTTGAGACAGTGCAGAGTTATCTCTTGCTACTTGTCGGCATTCTTTCACTTATTCTTAACAAGCGCGTTGTATTCTGGAGCAAGCCCGAGGACAGAGCTCAACTTACCGAAGAAATGCTACGAGAAAGAGCATTAATCTGATAACTGTTGGCTGGTGGGGACATATGTTGAAGGTTGCCATGATTGGCCTCGGAAAGATGGGCAAACTGCACATGATGAATTGCTTGCACATGGACAATGTCAAAGTTGAGGCTGCAGCCGACGCTTCTAAGGGTGCGTTAAGCAAAGCCAAAGCACTTGGCGTCAGAAACCTCTATTCTGACTACCGGGAAATGCTTACCAAGGAACGCGAGTTAGACGCAGCTATCATAACCTTACCGCACTTTCTTCATTTCGAAAGTGTTCAGGCAGCTTTAGAAGCTGGGCTAAATGTTTTCGAAGAAAAACCAATGGCTAACACGGTTGATGAATGCCGCAAAATCGTGAACCTTGTTCAGCAGAGCGGCAGGAAGTTTACAATAGGTCACTCGATGAGATTCATTGAAGCAATCGAGAAAATGAAGGAAACCGTTGAAAAAGGCCACATCGGAGACTTGGAAGTCCTTACTTTGGAGGAGGTGTACAACGGGCCTTTCTCGCATCCTTTGGTTCCCGTGCCTGTTTCAGAGTGGTGGTTTGATCCAAAGAAGTCGGGAGGTGGAGTGCTAATTGACTTGGGCTATCACCTCATTGACTTATTCCGGTTTTTTGCCGGTGACTGCAAACTGCTTTATTCATGTCTCGATCACAAGTTCAACCTACCAGTGGAAGACAGCGCCATAGCCATATTGAATTCGGTGAATTCTTCGGTCAAGGGAATAATCAATGTTGGTTGGTATCAGAAGCTGATTTTTCCAAAATGGAATCTACGAGCAATATTACATGGAAATGCAGGATACATATCAAGTGAGGATCTTGTTCCCCGCAATTTCTATGTTCATGCCATGAAGGAAGGAGCGAAGAATGTTGTGCGGAGAATTGCTGGAAAGAAGATACGACCCCTTGCTTACACTTACTTCTATGAATCTTATTACAAGGAGTTGAGGCACTTTTTTAGTTGCATTGAAGAGGATCTGAAGCCTGCTGTCACAGCCACGGATGGGCTGAGAATTATTGAGATCATCGAGGAAGCCTACAAAAGGGAAAGAATGACATTGACTTGCAGCAACGATTCAACGGCTGAAATGGGGAAAACAACAAAGGAGAGCTAGAGAGAAACGAGCAGCACTGTAAGTCTAGTTCGCGCAACTGTTTCAGACACAGGAATTCAAAACTCCATTTCAGAAGCACTCAACCTCATCAATTTCAGCCCACACAAACCGCCGAAATCAGTGATCATCAAGGTGAACCTCTGCTACTATTGGCAACCAGCAACAGGCTACACTACAGACCCGCGCGTGGTGTCGGGAATAATCGACTACGTCCGAGATACATTTGGTAGGGACGTACCCATACAAGTCGCTGAGGCTGACGCCACCGCGATGCGCACAAATCATGCCTTTCTAATGCTAAACTACCAGAAGTTGGCCCAAGAAAAAAAAGTAGAGCTTCTTAACCTGTCTACTGATTCTTTAGAAAGCAAGAAGGTGCGGGTCAACGGTCACGACTTGATGTTTGAGGTTCCTGTCTCGCTTCTGAATACCAGTCTATTCATCAACGTACCTAAGCTGAAGACAATGCGTGCAACATATATCACATGTGCGATGAAAAACATCTTCGGATGCATTGGGACACCAAAGAAAATCAAGTATCACCCAGTACTCAACGAGGCCATAGTCGGCACAAACAAGATCCTCAAGCCCCACGTCTCGATAGTCGATGGAACCACAGCGCTTGGAAGTCATCCCATCAAACTAAACCTGATAATGGCCGGAAGCAATCCATTCTCGTTAGACTGGATCGCGTCGAAAATAATGGGCTACAATCCTTATGACCTTGGTTTTCTGAAACTTGCAATCAAAGAAAAACTTGGCGACCCCAACGACATTACGGTGGTCGGGGAAGAACTGCATTCGTTTAAGAAGGAGTTTCCACACCAAAGTCGAATGTCTTTAAAGCTGTGGACTTTGCAGTTAAAACTGCTGAGAATTTACCAAAGAATCAGCGGAGACGTGATCCCCCCCATCTTAGAACAAGACGTGTGAAATGCCAGCCAAGAATGCTTCAGCAGAACTTGAAAGCAGGGTCCCATTAGGCTTGACTCATCTCGCGCAAGAAAAATATCTTCACGATCCAAAGAGGTCAGCTATGAGTATTATCGACAGGCAAATCCAAAAGAAACTGGCAATGAAGAGGGGAGTTAAGAAAAAGGTCAAGCAAACGGTGGAGAGACTCTTCAGGATGGTTTCGCACAGAGTCTTCACAGGGTCTGACTCCAAAGTAGCGCGATACACAGGCTCATCACGCCTAGGCGCAGATGAATCCGGTCGTGACATGGCAGACGGCGTCTCTAGATACGTAAAATTACTCAGGAGCCGAGGCTTGCTTCTGAACGTGGTTATTGTGTTGGGTTCAAGAGCAAAAGGATCGTGGAAGCCATCAAGTGACGTGGATGTCACAATTATTGCCAGCAACTTGCCAGAACAATCTGAGGGCTTTTCTCTTAAGAAACTCCTTGGAGTGGGTTCGGCTTCGATGCTTTCTGATAGACCTTTGGCGCTGGGGATTGAGCCGAGCGGATGTTGCTCGAAACAGGAGTTCTTGAAGAGATTGGAGGCACTTGACATTCAAGCGCTAGATGCTCTGTATTACGGCATAGTGCTCTACGATGACGGTTTCTGGAAAGAAGCCAAAACAAAACTACGCGAGGTGGAGCAGCGATACAAGTTAGATAAGGCTGAGATGCGAATGAAGCTGCTGCCCATCTAAGAAATGGGGGGCTTGGACGTGAACCAGCCTAGTTCTTTGGCTCTTATATCTGCAGGATATCCTCCGTACATGTGGGGTGGAGTCGATGTTCAGACCTACGACCTTGCGCATTATCTCTCAGCAATGGGAATAAAGGTGACCGTGTTCTGCGGAGGCGCTACAAAACCGACAGTTATCCGAGAAGCGGACAACCTGACGCTGTACCGCCTTCCGATTTTGAATGTTCCGCCTCGCGTGTTGTGGTTTCAACTTCAAAACGCGCGCAGAATAATCAGGAAGTTATCCGAATTCGATGTTGTACACAGTCAACATTCGTCAGGTTCCATCTATGGCTTAGTTAAAGACAAGGTTGGTAAGCCTTGGGTTGTATCGTTTCATGATCATCACTTCAGACGCCTAGTCACCTATTTGAGTTTAAAGCCATGGAAGTTCAGCCTTGAGGATTCATTCTACTACACTATCGGATATCCCGTCTTTGACTTTCTTACACGGCTTGAGAAGTTGGCAGACCACTACATTGCTTGTGGAGGAGCAGGGCTAGCTGACTTCCTAAGCTTTAGTAAGATAAGCCCCGGAAAAGTCACTTTGATAAGAAACGGCGTAGACCTAGATAGAATCCACTCAATAGCGAGTGAGGAATCGGACGAAAACAACAACTCGCATTCCAGTGACAGCGAGTTCACGATATTCAATTGTGGCCGTCTATACGCCACGAAAGGCGTGGAGTACCTCATACGAGCGATGCCCCTTGTTTTGGCCACCAATGAAAAAGTCAAGCTTAAGATTTTCGGCAAAGGACCCATGGAGGAAACCTTGCGTACAATGATCAAGTCCATGCGGCTTGAAAAGAACGTAACGCTTGAAGGACACGTGCCTTACCGGAGGCTCATAAAGGAGATGAACCGAAGCACTTTGGCGGTCTTTCCGACCATGGTGGAAGTTGGCGCCAGCCTTGCTATAATGGAGACCATGGCCTGTCACAAAGCCGTAGTAGCCTTTGACTACCCTTTTACAAGGGAAGTGATAGAACACAAGAGAACCGGGTATCTAGTGCCAAGTAAGAACGTGCCAAAACTTGCCAATGCAATAAGCCTACTTTTGGAAGATGGCAACCTGAGGAAGGAAATCGGAGAAAACGCATTTAGTAACATACATCGCAACCATGACTACAGAACTGTCGTGCAGAAGTACGTGGAAGTTTACTCAAGGCTCATCACTGAAGGATGCACCAAATCTTGAAGCTGGGCAATGGAGCACTTGTCTGTCTAACGGGCATCGACGGTTCAGGCAAGACCACACACGCGAGATCACTGGTGGCATTTCTGGGCGAAAAGGGTTACAATTGCACGTATGTTTGGGCAGCGTCACGACCAGTGTTTTCACTAGCCTTCTTTGGTCTCACAAAGGTGCTCGGATACTGGAAGAAGACCAAAAAGGGCATGTACACTGATCCGCTGGAGTTTGCGCCTTCGACAGTGAAAGGCACACTGGCGGTTTTTTGGCGGCTCTTCTTGCTAGTAGATTTTCAGGTCAGGGTTCTAGCAACCGTCAGAGTGCGCCTTCTCCGAGGCTTGGTGGTCGTGTGCGATCGATACGTGTATGACATGATTATGGAACTCAGGGCGAGCCAGCTCTATACGTCAACCTTTGAAGAGTTGGCGACAAAAATGGTTCCTAAGCCTGCAGTGACTTTCCTATTAGACGTCAACGTGGCCACGGCTAGATCAAGGCGTGGATTCAACACCGAACAACTTTCGATGAGGAGAAGGGCATTCTTAGAGCTAGCTAGAAAGTTCAATTTTGTGATCATCGACTCAAATCGAGATTTTGTCCACAACTGCAGTCAAATCCGAACCCAAACATTGTCTCACCTTCCACGCAGCTGAGATGACCAGCGTTGGAGTAATTGACGTTGAAAGTGTTTTTCGTTTGCGAGGGCCTTACCCTTGACTCAGCACGTGCACAGCCTTGGAGACACGTTGTCGAGGTAGCCAAGAGACTTCAAAAGTCCGGAAACGAGGTCCAGATCATCTCAGACGGCAAGCATGCATTGCAGAATGACGAAGACATAGCAGGTTTGCATATAAGGAGAGTTGGACGCTCGCATTTCTTTCTTGACACTCATGAGATAACTAGGACTGTGGATGAAGAACATGCCGAAGTAACCAACTGGCATGGAAGCGACACTTGGAGCTCGTTTTATCTCTCGCGTCTAAACAATATATCAAGCGCAACCGTGTGGACACTGCACTCAGGTCCTCTCTCAATGCGCGATTTACGCGGCCTAGAGTTAAGAGAAAAGCTACAACTATTCAAGTACTGGAACAATGTCTCAAGCTCTGTCTTTCCTCGTTGCCTAATCAGGAAATGGGTGCGCGCTTCAAAAGTTCGACGGGTAATCACACTGAGTGAACGTTTAGCGCTGTATCTGGAAGAGATTGGGATACATGCTGAAGTTGAGACAATTCGTTCAGGAGTGGACACTCAGCGATTTCGTCCGCTAAATTCGGAGGACGCCCGTGCGAAGCTAGGTTTGTCCAAGGAAGACTTGATAATACTATACTATGGTCCCTTGTCCACGTTCCGCGGTGTTGACACGTTGACAATGGCGATGCCTGAAATCAAGAGAAAAGTGCCATCGGCTAAACTTCTTCTACTTGGTCGTGAAAAAGACGCAAAAGCGGAGCGCCGACTAACCTTTGACAGTTTTAGTGAACTACGAGTAGGTATTTTCGACGAAGACACCTTGATTCAATACTTGGCTTCGGCAGATCTCGTCGTCCTTCCATTCAAATTCTGGCCGCAAGTGGAATGCCCACTGACCATATTGGAATCTATGGCCATGGGCAAGCCTGTAGTCTCAACATGCACAGGAGCAATTCCTGAGATAATTACATCGGGGCAGGATGGCATGTTGGTGCCGTCCGGGAATCCTAACATCCTCGCAGAAAAGATCATCGAGTTGTTGGAAGACGAAGAGACCCGCAAGCGTATTGGTCTTAATGCACGCGAACATGTGGAACGCTATTACGATTGGAATAGGATTGTTGCGCAGACACTTGACGTCTTCGTGAATGCGCTCGAAAGCGGATAAGGCGATGGTTTTTGCTCGTTTCGATAGCTCTTTGCGTCAAAAACTCTGGTGCAACGATTAGAAAAGCGGTCAGAAGTGTCGCAAATCAAGACATGCCACACGAACTTTTGGAAGCTATCGCGGTGGACGACGGGTGCAGTGATAACACGATACTTATTATGATCGAAGAACTCAAAAAAACCAAAGTTCCACTAAGGATTCTTCAAACGGGTGGAGCTGGGCTTGGAAAAGCGAGACAGATGGCCATGGACAACGCTAAAGGCAAATACATCATTTGGGTTGATGGCGATATGGAGCTATCCAAAGACTATGTGCGAACGCAAGTTGAGTTCATGGAAAGAAACCCAAAGGTGGCCAAAGCTAGAGGCAAATGGATGTTGCTTGAAAATGGGGGACTTGCGGCGCAACTTGAGAACATGAGAGCCTCAGAGCATAAACCAACGCAAACCACCGCCAAATCAGACGTTTCGAAGCTAGTTGGCATCGGCGGCTCAATCTGTAGGCTTAACGCCTTGCGCCAAGTAGGAGGTTTCGACACAAACATAACGGGCGCAGGTGAGGATATCGATCTTGCTGCCAAACTGATGAAGGCAGGGTGGGCACTAGACGCAAGCGGAGGCGAATTTTTTCACAAAACAAAAGAAACTTGGCGTGACTTGTGGCGTCAATACCTCTGGTATGGCTATGGGAGTCACTTCGTCAATCACAAGTACAACGGGTTCTTTCCTACCTGGGTAAAGACTCCACCAGCTGCTCTGTACCAAGGGCTTACACACGCAAACATCGCCTATAAAGCCACACATCGAAAAATCAGTTTCCTCCTGCCTTTTCAATATTGTTTCAAGAACATGGCTTGGTTACTTGGTTTTGTCTCCGCTCATCTTGACAGATACCAGCCTTAACGGATACAGGACTACCCCCGGGGACAAAGCGAATGCGCATTCTCTTTCTAACATCAGCCTTTGAGGCCGTTGCAGGCTATTGGCGAGCCTTCAATCTTGGAATGCCCTTAGCATCTCGGGGACACGACATTACTCTTGTATGTCAGAGCAAGAGTCCTTCGTTACATGCCTCCCGTAGAGTTGTGGCTGGTGTCAAAATTCTCTCACTTCCTTCGCTGATATCAGTCAGCAGTAACTCTCTCTTAGAGACCGCAGCTAGGGCATCTACTCTTATCACTCAGACGTGTCTAAACCTGTGGACAACGTCTCTGGATTTTGACGTAATACATGTCTATGATGCAGCTTTTCCTCAAAACGCGATTCCTGCTATGTTCTGCCGAGTGAAACGTCGATCCAAAAGACCTGCACTCTTCGTAGACTGGGACGATTGGATGGGACGAGGCGGCTCGTTGAACTTGTTTCACGGGGAAGGAGCAAACAACATGGTTATACCATTACTCACATTCTTGGAAGAGAAGACTCCGCTTTACGCTGACATGATTACAGTAACAACGGAGGTCCTACGGCAAAGGGCACTTCAGGTTGGAGTGAACAAAAAGGACATAGTCATGCTGCCAAACGGAGCGAACACTGATGCAATTGGACCTAAGGACATGAGGAAAGCAAGAGAGGAGCTGGGGTTGCCAGCGGACGTAATGATTTACATCTGCAACAAATCCACGTTTTTCGTTCCGCTTCGGCCTGGCGACCCAATCCTAGACCTTCTCTTAGCCCACAAGTCTGCATTAAAAGAACATCCAAGTGCCATTCTATTTCTCTTGGGAAAGGGAAGCGAAAAATGCATTCCGTGGATCAAGTCGCTTGGAATTGAAAAGAACGTACGCTGCGTGGGATGGCAACCGCTTTCCATGCTTTCATTGTACTTCGGTGCATCAAACTTCTTGGTGTTACCGATTAGGGATACGATCTTCGACCGGGCACGGTTCCCATTACGCCTCGCGGACTACATGGCTGCCGGTCGACCGATAGTCGCAACCGCACTGCCAGAAATCGAAAGAGTTACCCGAGGATTCAGCTGGCTAGCCAAACCGAACGACTCTGCTGACCTCGCGGATAAACTTGTGCAGGCAATGCGCCAACCGATGGATCTGTGGAGGAAGATGGGACAGATGGCTAGAGAGAAGGCTGTCAAGCATCTGTCATGGACAGTGCTTTCTGAGCAGCTAGAGAAGACATATTTGAAATACAACTCATTATCATGAGCCCACAAATGCCGCTGGGCAAGAGGATTGATTAGCTTGTCAAAAGCTGGACATTCATTGTCATTCACAGGGTTTATTCTACTTTTCCAAGCACTCGTAGACCTTGTTGTGCTTCTGAACGTTCCATATGCTAGGCAAGTTGTCGGGGCCGTGTATCTCACACTTATCCCAGGACTGGTCATTCTCAAGGCGCTCAGCTGGGATGAAGGCGATCTTTCCGAAGTCATACTCTATTCCGTTGGCCTAAGCTTAGTTATGCTCATGCTCATAGGTCTGCTTTTGAACGAACTCACCCCCATGGTGGGCATAACACATCCTCTTTCCTTACCACCCATTCTCTTGGCAACCAACATCATCGTACTCCTGCCATGTTTGCTAGGTTCTCTAAAGAATGGTAGATCCTTGGCTCTAAGTGGCGATCCGTTGTATCACTTAGCGCCTTTTTTTGTCCTACCATTTCTAAGCGTCCTCGGGGTCTACGCAGTTAACAACCTTAACAGCAACCTCGTCTTGCTCCTGACTCTGATTCTTATTGTCGCTATGGTCAGCCTAGGAGTAATCTCAAAGAAAGTGCTTCCAAACAGGCTCTATCCGGCTGCATTGTTAGCTATATCCATTGCTCTGCTGTTCCACTCGTCTCTGATTACTAACTATATTATAGGATGGGACATTCACAGCGAATACAATGTCTTCGAACTGACCAATGATGCTTCACACTGGAACTCAGCTTTGGTGTCCTTTGACGACCGTATTGCAAAAGGAAACGGCATGCTTAGTGTCACAGTTCTCCCCACCATGTACTCCAAGGTAACCAGTTTGGATGGTAGTTGGATTTTCAAGGTTGTGTTCCCCGGAATCCTAGCTTTCGTGCCTCTTGCCCTCTACAAACTGTATTCCGCCAGAATGAGAAAAGAAGTCGCGTTCTTGTCGGTCTTCTTCCTCATCTCCAATCTTGCCTTTTTTTCAATAGACGGGTTTCCTGCCAAACAGATGGTCGCAGAGCTCTTCTACGTCTTGCTGTTCATTGTCCTTTTGGAAAACCGCTTGAGTACGTTTAAGCGAAGCTTTCTTTTCATCCTTTTCGGTATCGGTCTGGTGGTTTCACATTATTCGCTGTCATACATCTTTCTGTTCTTGATTCTGGCAGTGTGGCTACTGCCTATCGTTGGGCGATTCTTCTACCCTGACCTCAAGCGAAGCTCGAAAATTGATTTAGGCACGGTTCTCGTGATATTCACGCTTGCTTTTGCATGGTACATATTCTCTTCTGCAGCGGTTCCATTTGAAGCAGTTACTGAGGTGGGCGAGCAGATATCACACAACTTCTTTCTTGACTTCTTCAACCCGTTAGCCAGAACGACGACTGTTTTGAGAGGCTTACCAGGGGCAGGCGAAGCATCATCTCTTGGCCATTTGGTCGGCAGGATCTTCTTCTACATCACTGAGTTCTTCATTGTGGTGGGCGTCGCAAGGATGTTGTTCAAGAAGGAAACAAAGAGCCTCGGCAACGAGTACGCGATGCTTTCATACATGAACTTGCTCATACTCATCATGGGAATTGCGCTTCCCAACTTTGCGAGATATTTCCGCATGGAACGATTTCTTCAAATCTCGCTTCTATTTCTAGCTCCATTCTGCGTCATGGGGGGCGAGGCAACCGTCACCTACATTTTGAAAAAGAGAGTTCAAGGCAAGGCGCTGAGCCTTATCGCACTTGTACTCGTTCCGTTCTTTCTGTTTGAGACTGGCTTTCTGTACGAGGTCGCCGGCGACAGTAGCTACTCGCTGTCTCTTAGCGGTTACAGAATGGACAAGATTATGCTGTACAGCTATATCACCGATAGCAAGGAGGTTGCCGCCGCGCAATGGGTTTCTGAGCAGCTGAACGTTTCAGATTCAATGGTGTATGGCGACTACATTTCGACCTACCATGTCTTAACGAGCTATGGTGGGATTCCTGGAGACTACTCCGTTGTGTTGTCTAACGTTACCGAATTCTCCTCTAACGGATATGTTTTTCTGCGAAGGATCAATTTGATTGAGGGCAAAATGGTGGCTCTAGGGCTTCTGTGGAACGCATCTGAAATCTCAAAGCAAATAGAATCCCAGAACGTCGTATACTCAAACGGCGACTGCGAAATCCTTGGCATAATCCCGGAAAACCCATGAACACTGAGACAGACGAGATTCTACACGTTACGGAAAGCCTAACGAGGAAAAACCTTTGAAACTGGCGATGATCGAAGAAGACCTGTCGGTCAGAAGTGGCTCAAGACGATTCATCTATGAAGCCACAAAAATACTGGAAGCTCAAGGGCACAACGTCAGAGTCTTTGCCCTGAAAATGGACACGAAAATTTGCTTTCCACAAATGCTTCAGACGCCCGTGGAGGTCGTGCCAACTGAGGATTTCTCATTTGCACGTTCTGTGAACCTTGCGCTTGGGAAAAACGTCGACTATTATCTGGCCCGGACACTTGCGGTAATGGAGATAAGTCGCAGAACAGCAGAGTGGAGCCCCGATGTCGTCGTTTTCCATTACACAGGCGAGCTTTGGTTGCCTCCCTACTTCTATCACCTCAAGAAACCTGTGGGAGTAGTTTGTCTTCATGTACTTCCTCGAGGAGTCGCACCGTTCCATGTCAACACGCTACGCGAAAAGATAGACCAAAAAGTCATTGAACTTTCTCCCATAGGAATCTGGAGCAATCGCAGTCTTAAGAAGCTAGGAATGATCTTGGCCCATAGTCGTTTCGTATACGATCAAGCCATAAGAATGAAGAGCAGTAAGGCAGGACCGGAATTTGGCATAGTTCCTCTAGGCGTGAACCATTCAGAGTTCTACCCAACGTTTGAGGAAGAACCCTTCGTCTTATGCGTTGCAAGGATTCATCCTCAGAAAAAGCTTGAGCTCGCTGTGCAGGCAATGAAAGACGCGAATCCCAATTTTTCCTTGGTCTTTGCAGGCGATGTGGAGCCTCGTTTCGCGTGGTACAAAGAGAACTTGGTGAGTCTTGCAGAAAAACTGCACCTGGGGAACCGATTCCGAATAGAACCGGCACCGACCCCGGAAAGACTGGTTAGTTTACTTCAAAAGTGCGCTGTCTTCGTCTTCCCAAGCACTAAAGATACGTTTGGCTTGTCGGTTCTTGAGGCTATGGCATGCGGCAAGCCCATCATCGCCAGTCGAGCCGGCGGAGTGCCTGAGGTGGTAGGAGACTGCGGTTTCCTAGTTGACCCCGTTGCAGAACACTGGCGGAAGGCCTTGCAAAAGCTGTTGTCAGATCGTAACCTCAGAGAGCAAATGGGAAAAAAGGCTTGCAAGAGGTCTAAGCTGTATTCATGGGATGCAACTGTAAGTTCCTTGATGCAAGCAATAAAGAGTTGCCTTTCGGATTGAAAGTTGCGTCGAGCCTCACGGTGTTCTGATGGATGCGATTATGCTTATGATGACGTCTTGCGCCAGCGCGTTTCTCCAGGATGTTCGGCTGTCGTTAGGATTGTATGCTTTGTCTTCCGTGTATCTTTCAAAGTCTTGACCTGCACACCACGTTTGGTTTGCCAGTGCAAGCAGGTGACCAGCCCACGCTTCGCGTTGAGCTGTGTGATCCAAGGTTCCTGAGGGAGGCCACGTGACTCCAGCATAGTGTCGCGACTCGTATCCTGAGTTCATAAGAATCTTTGTTCCGTTCATGACTTCAGACAATGTGGCGAAGTCTTGGATCAAGTTCCTGCCTTGCTGTGATGGAGTGCCCGTTTTTGCATAGGTCAAATCGTTGAACCAACCGTCTCTGAAAAGATATCGCCCTGATTCATTCCAAGGCGTCCCATCTGGAGGAGCATCTTGTCTTCTCACAACCGTTACCCATTCGCTTATTGATATGAAATCGAACACACTGAGGTACGATGCCCCGGATAGCCCTTGGTACTGAGTCCCAAGATTTGCGCTGGGATTGATCTGTTTTACAGCGTTGTAGCCCAGTCCATAATCATCGTACCAGCCTTGATGTTGTAAGGTCAAGATGACCCCACCCTTGCCAGCGTCTTGGAAGATTCTTCTGATCCCTGGCTTTGTCGGGTCATCATCTAAATACGGTGTGGATCCTGTTCCTCCATTGATCATCCTTATCCAAGTGTCATTGTGCAACCATGTAAAATCTGCCTCTGGATACACCATCTCAAGTGCAACCCCGAATATGTCACCATTCACGAAATTCGGTGACTGTGCCACGAAGTCGGCAACGGGTCTCAGAACATTCTCATAGTAGTTTCTTAGGAAAGTCTCGCCTCCGCCAGCAGCCATCCATTCCGGATAGTCTGCTTCTCTTCTACCCCTGAAAAACGGTGGCGGCTTTGCGGGATCTGAGATGTCTCTGTTCCACGCGCCTGAAACGATGAACTCCATGTTAAGCCCCGCGCTGTGGATGCGCTGAGCCGCGGACAGCCCCGCCTGCAGGTTGTTGTCACGGTTAAAATACCATCTTTGCCATTGGTTGTTGTTCATGACCGGAGTCTGTCCAGAGTCGGCTGAGCCTAAGTAGGGGTTCACCCAGTCGGCTGCGGTTGAGCCGGCACCCAGATTGATGTCGTACCAGATACGCATTTGGATATGCGTTACCTCGCTATTCGGCGGTGGCGTGTGCTGTGCGTCAATCAGATCCTGTAAAGCGTTTTGCCATCTTTGAGCGTCCCCAGAGCTATCAAAATTGGGGCTCAGCAAGTCTGCCATGAAGTCTGCAATCCAAAGGCTCAGACTATCAACGTTAACTGTCTGAATAGGACCTATTGAGCCCGAGCTTCTTATCACTGCGGGAGGAAACGCCGCGGATACTTCGTATGCCACCAGAAATGACATGAGACAAATGGCCAAAAGGGTTGTTTTGTTCAAGATAGCCACTTGAGTACTCTCTATCGTAAATCTTAATAAACGTTGTTGCATTTCTGCTCTACACGTGTACAAATACGCATCTAAAACTTTTAATGATTTTGTAGTTCTCCGACGAGTTATATAGATCTTTTCTCAGATTCTTCTATAGAAAAACCTCACATAGATTCAAATGGAACGATGACATAGAAAAACAACAAGCTGAAGAGTAATGGTGTTTCTAATGAACATCAAGAAACCTAACGCCCATGCGGCTCTCATTCTAATCTGCATAAGTATTGCTGCAGCTCTCCTTCCCGCGACAACAAAGGCTGCGGAGTCAGATCCAAATAGCCAAATCCCTCTCAAGTGGGCCGTAATCATAATGGGCGGGTACAACTATTACCGGGATCTCACCTACAACTCCATTCAAAGAATTGAAAGAATCATGCAAGGCAGAGGCGTCCCCTACGATCTGTTTCAAGACGACATGATTTCGGGACCATCGGATACCAATCCTCCAGGCCGTTACTCCCTTCAGTTCGCCAACGGTTTACCAAAGTATCAAGCAATTGTCCTGCTCTTGGACTATGAGCCAACCGATTCGACAGCTGCAAATCAACAGCACATATACTGGGCGGTTGGTAACGGTACGAACGCGATTATCTTCAATCGCGCTGCAAACGCAGTTCCGGCATTACTTAATCTTGCTTCCTCGGATGTTGGTTTTGAATGGAGAGGGCTCACCGTTTCAGCTCGCGTTATAAGAACCTTTTTTGATGGGGTCAAGGAATATCGAGAGGGCACAAGCTTAACGTTTGGTTTGTCGCTCTACACGCACGCCGTAATTCGAAAGCACACCGGAATGACCTTATGGTTTAACAAAACGTGGAGTGGCGGCTGGTCTGTTGGAATGGCTAACATGACATATGGCAGTGGAAAAGTCTGGTACCTCGGCTATGGATTGAACGAGTTTGCTATGGAGTACGCTCCTGCAAGGTACCCGGCAACTTGGACTGAATACAGAATGGACTTTTGGGGGCATGCCTTCAACTTTGCTTTTAACAACATCGAAGAGATTCCGGTGAAGATAATGCCTTTCAAACGTTGGAAAGGCGCATGGATCATCCGAATAGATACTGACACTTATCGATGGAGAAGTGATCAGTTGCCTCCGGAGTCAGTTCTTCAATCGGGATGGGTCTTTGACTATCAATACAGCGTTTTGGGTTATGGACGAACTTCAAGCGTAGCTGACTTGACTTTGACAAGCGGAGCTCCCTCTGGATACACTGGAATGCCAAGTTCAAGAGTCATGTACACCGATGTAACCGGCGTCCTGCAGACAAACCTACGAAATTCCAGAACCTACCGTGCGATAATTTACAATAGCACGCTGGGAGGGAACTATGATCGTATCAAACTTGATTTCAATCAAAACAATAATTTCGGCGACGATGTCAGCTACAAAATGTGGGAAAACATGACCTACCAAACTGTTCAAGGAAAGCTCTATTGGTGCGCAATCTCACCTGACTTCTCGCAACCTCAAAGAATCAACATAGGCTGGTGGCAGACGCCGATGCTTATCGAAAACGAGGGAACAAACCTGCCAAGGTGGAGACAGTATGCAGCTGACTACGGTTTGAGTTATAGCTTTCACGGATGGCAGCATGTCAGACTGGCAGACGGCAGCTCGTATGCAATGTGGAATGGAGCTAGTTTTGTGTTGAACACCACGTACATTCGTGAAAGGTATGAAGCCAATAGATACTGGATGAAGGACAAGTTCGGCGGAACTGGTTACGGCTTCGAAGAAGATCAAGTTATCATTTCGCATCCATATGACAATCATCCCCCCGAGGCGGACGCAGTGATAGACAGTCTGCCATGGGTTCTGTTCCAATATGATGGGAAAATGTACTATGTGGGATTTGGCAAGAAATCCGAAACTTCCAAATACACTCTGTCAAGCGCGAATGAGGAATTTATCTATCCGTATGATAGATTTGCGCCGCTTGAAGACATGGTTAAGACTGTATACCCGGTAGTAAGCACCTTTACGCATCGCTTGAACTATAACACTTCATTTTCATTCCCGGAGTATACAGACTCGATCAAGCCAGCAAACCCTCGTGAAGCCTTCGTGTTCTGGCAAAGTTCCAGAAATATGCTTCAAACCACATCAAACGCCTATTACAGTGCAGGGAAAATAACCCTTGAATTTGATGCGCCCAGCGACTTGGAAGACTACGTCTGGAAGTTTCCAACTCAAGTCAACGGAAGAAGCTTTAGCAACTTCGTTGACAATCGCTCCATCGGGCAACTTAAACATACAGATGACAAATACATCTACATTGAATTCAACAAAGGCCAAGGCGGACAAAAACTCGAAGTAGTTTATGGGCCGCCAGTACCGACAGTTACCGTGGATGTGTCTGCGGTTTCACCGTCGAGCAGCGGAACCACGACCCCCACAATTGGAACATATACTGTGGCGGAGAATTCGTTGTACTCAATAACAGCCACGCCAAACACAGGTTTCGTTTTTGACCACTGGGAACTGGACGGAGTGAACGCAGGTTCAATCAACCCCTACTCATTCAACGTAAGCACATCTTCACACAGCATTGGAGCATTCTTCGCTCCTGTGCCCACGGTTACAGTAACGGTGGGTGTTTCACCTCCCAGCGGTGGAACCGCAAGTCCAGCTGTTGGACAACATCAAGTGCCTGAAAACTCACTGTTTACCGTTTCTTCAACGCCCTCAACATTCTATGCCTTTGACCACTGGGAACTAGATGGGAGCAATGTCGGCTCTGCTAACCCATATTCGTTCAATGTTGCGACGACAGACCACGCCATCAGCGCCTTTTTCACTTCAATACCGACTGCCACGGTTACAATCTCAGATGTCTCTCCAATTAACAGCGGAACAACAAGCCCCGCAGCGGGAGTATACACTGTGGTTCAGAATACTGTTTTCTCAATAGGCGCCACACAACTCTCAGGTTACACTTTTGACCATTGGGAACTGGACGGAGCAAGTGTTAGCACGCAACCTTCATATTCATTTAATGTTGGCACATCAGACCACACGGTAGCCGCATTCTTCACACGAATAACCACAGCTCAGATTGACAGTGGCGATTCTCTCTCAGGATGGTGGGCAACAGCTGCAACCTTGAGTGTTGACAACGCAGATTTTCAAGAGGGCGCAGGCGCCATAGTTGTGACTGCGTCCAGTCCGCCGCCATGGCACAGCTATGCCACAATGCAAAGAGCAATGAACTTTTCCGCATACTCGTCGCTTCAAATGTGGATAAAAGTTTCCGATGCATCAAAGCCGCTCAGACTTATGGTTGCAACCAGCTGGAGCAACTACAACATTTACACGATTACAGGATTAACCTCAAACTCATGGACACTTGCTTCGATTGATCTTTCCGCGCCAACTTCAAGGACTGGCACTGTAAATTTCAACTCTATCAGCTTCATCCGTTTTGACTGGGAACTCAGAGCGAGTGCGGGCTATTTCAAGATAGACGACATCAGAGGGGTGTACCGGTAGGTTAGCGTCGCGGCTTCAATCAACATGAGCACTTTTTTCCACACGCGAGATTGAGCCCCGGGCGTCAGCTAATTCTTGGGAAGTTGGTTATGCAAGCAAAGGACATCCATACTACTAAGGGAACCTCCGGTTCAATCCTCTACGGTGAAAGCGAGGATCAAATGCTGGACAAGAAGATCTATTATCAAAACCTATGGAGACGGCAAAGGATACTCGAGCCTTCGCGTGGGAGACTTCTTACATTCAAAGAATATGTGAGGCTGATTTCTTCTTTTTCCAAACCATCCTCTCTTATCCTAGACGCTGGATGCGGCTCGGGAGTCATTGCAGGAACGCTTGCGTCCAGTGGCTACAATAATCTTGTGGGCATAGACTTGGTCAACAGGTTCAAACGCGAAAAGGGCATTTCATTTGTGGTTGCTGATAATACCTGTCTTCCGTTTCGACCAGAATCCTTTGACACGATCTTTGCAAGAAAATTTGTGAGTGTTCAGGACATGACAAGAGGACTGGGCGAGTTTCACAAATCGCTGAAAGACGACGGAAAGCTTCTCGTTGAAGTGCCAAATGTTAAGAGGCTCAAGTCCAGAATCTATGAGTCACTAGGACTTACCCCAAAATACCCTCACAAGTATTTCCCACATATGCACATGATGCTCTTCACAACTATTCTGCAAAAATGCAACTACATCGTGATGAAAGTGAAGGGCGACTACGTCTTCATTCCGTTGGTAGCAAGCCTAGTCTCAGCTTTGAAACTTGACAGATTGGAGAGAGAGCTAGGGCGCCTAGTGCCAAGCCTGTGTTTGCACCTCTTTGCCATTTGCAGAAAGCGCATATAGCCGATTGAATCATCACATCGAGTGAAGCCAAGTTTGGCGAGTGGTTGGCTATGACTGAAAACAAACTTCCTAACATCATTCTAATAGTGATGGATACTGTGCGAGCTGATCACCTTTCCTGCTATGGTTACGACAGAAAAACCAGTCCAAATATTGACAGAATTGCTGCACAAGGGGTCTTGTACGAGAATGCCTTCTCCGCAGCTCCCTGGACGCCTCCATCGCACGCGTCAATCTTTACAGGCAAATACCCTTCGCGTCACAAAACTCTAGGAAAGGAAATTCGTCTGAAAAGCGAAAACACCACGATCGCAGAATCATTGGCGATTAAGTACGATACGCTCGGAGTGACATGCTGTCAAATACTCGGGTTGGGAAGCGGCTTTGAGAAAGGATTCACACATTACGCTGAGGTTGTAGAATCATCGCTTGTTCGCCTTATCAAGCGAAGACGAATTTCAGAACTCAAGGATTTCATTTGGCGTATGGTTCGCGGACCAGACAAAGGAACCTCCCAAGCAACTGAGATGATAAAAGCCTTTACTAAGCAAAGCCACAGAGATAGACCCTTTTTCGTGTTTGTCAATTATTTCACAGCGCACACACCGTACGATCCGCCAAGTCCATTCAAAGGGCGGTTCTGTAACGAGTTCGATGAGTCTTCGCTTTACCTGCAAGAGTTGCTCGCCAACTCCCTGCTGGGACTTACCACTGAAAAAATTTCCAAAAGGACCACTGACATGCGAAAACTTCAGTGGATTGCAAGCGGTGGTGGAGGCTTCTCTTTTTCTGTAAAGGAAGCCTCTGTGTCTCGTGAAGAATGGGAGATAATCAGAGCGTGGTATGACGGCGAAATAGCCTATCTGGACTCCCATATTGGAAATCTAGTTCAGAGCCTCAAAGAAAACGGTATTTTGGATGACACACTGCTATTATTAACGTCAGATCATGGAGAAAACTTTGGCGACCATGGTTTAGCGGTCCACCCACTGTGCCTTTACGACAGCCTTCTTCGTGTCCCATTGATAATGAAATACCCCGACATAGCTCCTACCAATCAGAAAATCCAAGGTCTGGTATCACTCGTGGACCTATACCCAACAATGACACAGGCAGCCCAAGTCAAAGACACACAGGTCATAGACGGTAAAAGCCTATTTCAGTCCGACAAGGACGGAACCCACGATTTCGTGTGCGCCGAATATGGCGCACTTCACACCGAAGCATTCGGAGGTCTAAACGCTTGGAGTCTCCCTGAATCCACACGAAACAAACTCACTAAAATCGATCGAGGGTGCAAGGCAATTCGGACGTCCACCTTCAAGTACATACTCTGGAGGGATAGGGAAGAATTGTACAACATTCGGGACGATCCAGATGAGTTGCTGGACATTTCTAAAGAACACCCTCAAGTAACAAAAGAACTGAAGAAAAAACTTGCTAACACAGTTGATCTGTCATACGCAGGGGCGCGAGAGTTCCCAAAGGAACAGAAAAAGCAGATAATAGATCGGCTTAAGGCACTAGGATACGTGTAGTTTAGTGCTTTAGCAATCTGTTTACACGTTTGTGGTGAATTCAGGCTTGACGACGGTTAACCTCGGCCTAGTAGGTCTCGGAGGAGTAGGAAGATTTCATTTAAGAAACGCTATGCGTCTGAAAAACGCGCGTCTAGTTGCAGTAGCTGATACTCAGGAGCGTGCTCGTGGCGTTGCCAAAGCTATGGGTGTAAAGAAGGTTTACGAAGACTACTCAAGACTCATGGCAGACTCGGAAATAGATTCTGTGGTTATCGCGCTACCCACATTTCTTCACCAGGAATGCGCGGTTGATGCGGCTGAGCATGGAAAAAACATTCTTCTCGAGAAGCCTCTAGCCAGAAATCTAGCTGAAGGGGGAGAAATAGTTGCCAAAACCTCCAAAGCCGGTGTCAAGATCATGGTGGGATATCCGTTGCGATTCTCGAAGTTTGCAACTATCAAGTCGGAGATCGACAGTGGACACTTGGGAGAGGTCGTAGTAGCTCATGCTACAAATGTATGGCACGGGCCATTCTTTCCTGCAATGAATGTCTCGTCTCCTCCACCAATTCCCCAGTGGTGGCTTGACCCAGAACTTACAGGAGGCGGAGCGCTCCTCGACTTGGGCTCACATATGATTAATCTTCTTCTCTGGTATTTCGAAGACGAGCTAGCTGCCGTCCAAAGTTATCTTGGTTACCGATTCAACATGCCTATGGAAGACCACGCCTTATGTCTGATTAGATTCAAAAGCGGAGTATCAGCAAGCGTAAACGTCGGCTGGTTCGCGCAAAGAAAGTCAATATCCATGGAAGTGTTCGGCACATCAGAAACCGTTTCAATGAATGTGGATAGACAAAGGAAAATAACTCATGCGCTTAATCTTCTGGGACTCAAACCAACAGAAGAGGAACAGGCGTTCCATAATGAGCTTGAGTATTTCGTCAACTGCATCTTAAACGATATATCCCCCGAACCCTCGGCTGCCGACGCCTTTCGAGACTTGGAAGTGATTTCAAAGGCGTATGAGAACTCGATTCACTTCACTAAATCACGAGTGAAGACAAAATGAGCCTAGTAAGCCTAGTATCCTCTATAAATTCAGACTTCCAGGAAACCATACAAGAGTCCCTCAGACTGATACAATTTGATATGCATTCGAACATAAAAAGTGTCGTAATCAAGCCTGACTTGTGTTACTACTGGGACCACACTACGGGTCTAACAACTAATCCGCACGTTGTTGGCGACGTCATAGACCTGTTGAGATCATCAACATCACAGAGCCTTGACGTGTTAATCGTTGGTTCAGACACACAAGCTGCACCCTGTGAAGTTCTCTTCAAGTTCCTCGGATACTCTAGGGTAGCCACAAAGAAGAACGCACGGCTTGTCAACCTAAGCAAAACCGACTGCCATGAAATCGAAGTAAACGTCGCAGGAACCCCCTATGAGCTTCTCGTTCCAAGCGTTCTTGACACTGCCGACTTCTTTGTTACCGTCCCAAAAATGAAGTTGTCCTCAGAATTCGTAGTCTCATGCGCACTTAAGAACAGTCTTGACATAATTCAAGCTCAAAACAGGGCGATTAACTCCTCTCCCATCGATGCAGCAATAGTGGCAGCGAACAAGGCTCTAAAGCCAGACCTCTGCCTCGTAGATGGCACGTGGGTTCGAGGAAAGCAAACGAAGAAGCTGGGGCTCATCATGGCCAGCATCGACCCGGTTGCAGTTGACTCGCTGGCCGCCAAAATCCTGGGCATAAACCCACAAAGAGCAGCTCACATAGCCTTAGCCCACAAGGAAGGACTGGGAACAATCACTCCCAAAGTCGTTGGCGATAGCTTAGCGCACTACACCCCCTTCTTTCGGAGAACTACCAAGGACAAAGTTTGGGATCTCATCTCCAAGATGGGCCTAGCTACCGTTAGAAAACTTGGTATTGCGAAGCAATAGGCGACAAGTACTGCCTGTCATTTCCAGACTCTTGGGAAGGGTGGTTTCACAACCGTCGCTTGAGGAAGAGCACCGAAGCAAGAGCGACAACGATCACCACAGATATGATCAGAATCAATATGAAGTTGTTGGATTGCCACGGTTGTAGGGGCTTTTCTTCAACAACGATCTGAGCAACTTCAGTGTCCCACAAGCCTTCGCTGTCTGTGACATTAAGCGCAACGTCATACGTGCCTTTCGCCTGAAAAACGTGTGTCGAAGTTGGACTGTTTCCTGAGGTTCTTGCCCCCTCTCCAAAGCTCCAAGAATAGGCAATTATTGTCCCTCCTTCGGGAACAGAGGCTTCTGCGTTAAACGTCACTGTCTCGCCAACAAATGCGCTTGACGGATACGCGACGAAGCTTGCTCTCGGAGGCTTAATGATGACGACATATTGTGACTCTGTATCCCAGAGTCCTTCGGTGTCTGTAACATTGAGTGTTACGGTGTAGACCTGCGGCAGACTGAATGAGTGTTCCACAACTGATGAGGACTCGTTGACTGTTGTCCCATCGCCGAAATCCCAGTGATAAGACAAGATTGTTCCTCCTATTGGTCTGCTCAATGAAGCGTTGAAGGCCACAACCTGATCGGCGCGCGGTGCGGCAGGCAGATACGTGAAAGAAGCTTGAGGGATTCCTTGAACAACAATGGACTTCCTTTCCAAGTCGAAGAGACCTTCGTAGTCGATAACTGTCAGAGTGATCGTGAAGTTCCCGTTTGAATTATAGGCATGGGTCACTATGGCGCTGCTCCCTTGGGTTCCGTCGCCAAAATCCCATAAATATGACGTGATAATGCCGTCAGGGTCATAACTGCCAGCGGCGTCAAAAGTGACATTCTCGCCGATCAGGGGTCTGTTTGGCAGAGAAGTAAACGATGCTACAGGAAACTGAACCGCATGTGTGAAAACGGCTACGGCACCATCGAACTGACGTACGTTGTCAGCGATGTCAATTTCACCTGCAACAACACTGGCATTTGCCTTGATTATATAGACCCCAAGTGATCCGGTTGTGTTCCAAGAGAAAACCTCGGTTGATGATTCTCCAGCTGCCAAAGCCAGATTTCTCCAGCCAATGAGCGTCGAGTTTGCGTAGGCTGCTACTGTAAAAGTCTCGGCATACGTGCCTTCATTGTGGATTACAGCAGTAACGTTAACGGTTTCTCCCGGAAAGACCGTGATTGGAGATGCAGAGACACCTGTAATGGCGACATCATGAATCTCCAGTGGATTGACGGTAACCGTTCCATCGATGAACACGTTGTCACTTAGATCAGTTTCGCCCTGCACGGCGCTGACCTCTGCCTTAAGCGTATAGGTGCTCTCGCCGACTCCGCTCGTGTTCCATGAGAAGCCCACGAGTCTGCTGTTTCCAGCTGCCAGCGATATTCCTGTTCGTTTCCCGACGACTTCATTATCATAGTACAGAGTAACGTTGAAAATCTCCTGCGCGTTTCCTTGGTTGGTCACAGTAACGTTTACGTTTACAAGTCCACCCCTCATTACGTTCGTAGGTGCGGCTACAACGCCCGTGACCGCCAGGTCGTGAGTTGTGGGCGGTGCCGCTCCTAACTCAATTTCAGTGTAGTCAATGTTACTGTATGGTGGATCGTGCTCTCGAATCCCCAGTCCTGCTGCTTCGCCAGCCAGAAGCTGTGGCTCATTGAGAGCAGCAAGCGTCTGCCCCGCGATTTGATCTTGAGCATTTCTTTCTGCGAGAATATGGTCGTACATTATGCTGTCGATGGCCACGGGGTCAACGCCGAAGAAGAGGACGCTTGGTGCGTCGTTGTTGAATGTAAGCCAACGTTTGGGAATGTCATTTACTTGTGTAGTGAGGGTGTCTGTTCCTCCGTAGCCCCCGGTGAAGTGTTGTCCGGTCCAAGCTCCGTATAATCCGTCTGCGAGAATCAACCTTGTCTTGTCGTTGATGTGCTGGTTTTGGTAAATAAGCACGTCTGGGTTATCCGCCGTTGCTCTAATCAACTGGCCATGAAAAGAGCTTACGTCTTCAATCACTCCTTGCATAAGTTTGATCGAGCCTGTTACTCCCCATGATGGAGTAATGGCTTTCATTATGGGCATGAGTATCAAGTGATCCATACCTGCGATTTGATCATTGATTCTTTTTGAACCTGGCGAGTATGGAAAATTGACAGTCGTGCCTGCGACCGTTCCAAAAGTTGGATTGATGTCTGTGTCGTATCGAAAGACCACGTTAGGATACAGAGCGATGATTTTGTTCTTGTAATAGTCCGGTATCCTCCTCCAGGTGATATCGGGGTCTGTGTTTTCAATTATGTATATGTCAGATTCAGGAACTCCTATGCTCTTCAGCCCCTTAATTGCGCTGTTCACTATCTGAGGTATCGAATCAATTTCCCGGTGATCGGTGTTCCACCAGTCATTGCCGTTGACTTTGATTCCAACTCTGTTCCCCGCTGCATATGCTGACATTATTGTCTGCCAAGCAGTTTGCGCGTCTGAAGCTCCAGTGAGAGCTTTTACTCCTTCTTCCACCATTCTGTCGATCACTGATTGGTCAATGTTTTCCCAGTAATAGCTGGTTGAGAAGTCCCAGCTTGTGGCGTTATTGCTGTGAACTCTGATGACTCGCTGTGTTGGAAACCCGTATGTTATGTTGCTTAGGGTCAATTGTGGACCGCTGGCAACGCTGAATCTATATTGGAAATAGACTTCTGTCAGGGGCTCAGTGAGTGCAACTCCAACCAACGCTAACATACCCACGGTTTTGATTGATCTTCTGTTGAAGAGGGACGTTGACGACAGAATAAGTGCGGAGAGAGAAATTCCCAGTTTGGCGAGAAACAGGCTGAGAGTTGCCTGTTGGCACGGATACAACGCGCGACTGGGCTTTGGTGCAACGCGGATGGAAAACCATAATGCAGCTAATGGCAAGGCAACGTTTGAGAAGTCGCGTTTGGTAACCGTTGAGAAGAAGACTCTGACTCTTTTAGTAAACATGGCCCACCAACCGCATCCAATGTAGGAAGACTTAATAAATCTTGTCGTCTCTTCGTACTCCAAATATACGGAAACCGTGAACTAAAGTATATTCGTTTTGGCGTCTAGGTCAATATCAAGAATCCACAAGGCTTCTTATCCCCATCAAACCTCAACCAACATCACGATGGAGACCTCATCTTCTTGGCATATCAGAAAAACAAGACTTTGGTCATAGGCTTTGACGGAGCATCGCCCAAACTCATCGAACAATGGATAGGCAGTCTTCCGAATCTCGCGAAGTTCAGGGAAAAAGGACTTCTTGGGGAAACTATACCTCCGATTCCAGCCCAAACACCTGTCGCTTGGACAACTTTCATGACTGGGCAAAACCCAGGCAACCATGGAGTCTTCAGCTTCGCGTTCAGGAAAGCCGGCACCTATGAAAGACAAGTCGTCGACCCACAAAGGCTTGAATCAAAGACCTTGTGGAACTTGCTTAGCGCGGCTGGAAAGCGTGTCGGCGTTGTCAACGTCCCGATGTGCGACATAGAAAATCTGAATGGATTCATAATCCCAGGGTTCATGTCAACAATGGAGGGAGTTCCGCATCCAGCAAGTCTGAAGTCAAAGATAGAGCAAATATTCGGGACGGACAGGTTAGTTGGGGACCTGCCGACTGATGTTCTGGATCGAGTTAGCAGCGATCCAGATCGGTTTTTCGAGGAAGTGAACAGGATCACCGATGAGATGGCTGACATATGCTTTTACCTCGTTCAAGAGGAAGAATGGGACTTTTTCATGGCGGTCTTCATGGGCATGGATCGGATTCAACATTTCTTCTGGAAGCATGTAGATTCAACTCACCCAAAATATGAGGAAAACATGTTCAGTGGACTTGTCAAAGATTTCTACCTTAAGGCTGACAGAATCATTGGCAACTTTCAATCATCAATGGACGAAAATACTTTGTTTATGGTTCTCTCGGATCACGGTTTCTGCCCCGTCTTTCAGGAAGTTATTGTCAACAACTATTTGGAAGAAGCAGGATTTCTTGTCTCAGATTCTAGCAAGGTAAACCTAGAAAAGAGCAAGGCTGTCTCCTACGGGTACGGCGACATCTGGCTCAATGTCAAGGGTCGAGAGCCCAACGGAATAATTGACCCCAACAGAGATTATGATGCCCTGAGAACCACGATCTCGGACAGTCTAAGAAAGGTTAGAATAGACGGAAAAAAACCAATCAAAGACACAAGGAAACGAGAAGAACTGTATTGGGGCAAACACCTACAAGAGGCCCCAGACCTAACCATACTGTTTAATCCTGGATGGCAGGCAGCGCGACAGCCTGAAATAACGCAGAGAAATGAGCTCAAGAGGTACGTCAATGATAGCCCACGATGGGATGGTGGTCACGATGGCGCACATGATGCAATGGATGTTCCTGGGATTCTGGGCATCCTCGGTCCAAGGTGGGACCAACGCAGCGACGTAGCTGTTCAACTGTCGAATATTGCTCCCACAATACTCACTTGGATGGGAGTTCAAGTTCCAAAGGATATGGACGGGAAGCCGATGAAGCTTCAACCATCTTGACCGAGGCGTACGCTTTTAAACAGACATCGCTGATGTATATCGGGACGACTTATGTCAAAATACGTGAACCTCTCTATCCCCAAGCCATTGTATGATAGACTTTCGAAAGCTTTGGAGGGAAGCGGTTACCGTAGCCCAACAGAATACATTGTCTTTTTGATCCGTAAGTACATGCCTGAACTGGAGTCTGAGAACCGGGACAGACGACTTGAAGCTCTTGGGTACAAGTAGGAGTTGTAAGTTATATATACGTGAAATAACATTTATATATCACTACATCCTCTTCTGTGTCAGAAAAAGTGGAGCTCATGGAGAGTTCTTCAATGAGCAATAACATCGATTCTTATCTGAACGGGCTTGAAAGAAAGAGCATAGCAATGATCAGGGAAGCTAAGGCGCAGTTCAAAAACCCAGCTGCACTCTGGAGCACAGGCAAAGACTCCTCAGCAGTGATTTGGCTCTGCAAGAAAGCCTTCTTCGGTGGAGTTCCGTTTCCAGTCATCCACATAGATACTGGATGCAAGTTTCCAGAAATCTACGAGTTCAGAGACCGAGTAGCCAAAGAATGGGACCTTAACTTAATCGTGGCCAAAAACGAAGAAGCTATGAAAGCGGGGGTCGGGCCAACGAAGGACAGATTCGAATGCTGCACGCTGCTCAAGACTCAAGCTCTTAAGAATCTCTTAGCCGAAGAAAAATTCGACGCATTGCTTTTAGCGATTCGGCGCGACGAGCACGGTATTCGAGCCAAAGAAAGATACTATTCCCCAAGGGACGAAAACTTCAAGTGGAATTACGAGGACCAACCTGCCGAAGTTTGGGACCTTTATGTGAAGCCATCGGAAGACTTTTCACATATGCGAGTTCACCCGATACTGCATTGGACAGAGCTGAACGTGTGGCAATATGTAAAACAGGAAAACCTGCCTGTGAACCCCCTCTACTTCGCTAAGGATGGAAAACGCTACCGAAGCTTGGGCTGCCAACCATGCACTGTGCCTGTACCTTCAAACGCACAGACAATTGATGAAATCGTCCAGGAGCTGGAGACATCCAAAACCCCAGAGCGAGCTGGACGCGCACAGGACAAGGAAAAGGCGTACATGATGCAGAAGCTTCGAAGTTTAGGCTACATGTAACCGGAAGACACACGCAGTCTGAACGCAAAGAAAGTGCCCAAAATGAGCCTGCCCACAGTCAACCTTGTGATAATAGGACATAAAGATCATGGAAAATCCACTTTGATCGGGAGACTCCTGTACGATGCAAATGCCATTCCAGAACAGAAACTCCAAGAAGTCGAAGCTGAGTTAAAAAAGGCTGGAGATGAAGGCTTCAGGTTCGCCTTCTTGCTCGATTCACTTGAGGAGGAGAGAAGAGGTGGACTGACAATAGATATAGTGCAGACCCCGTTCAAAACCAAAAACCACTGGTACACAATCATTGACTGCCCCGGTCACAGGGAATTCATAAAGAAAATGTTCACTGGTGCATCCCAAGCAGACGCTGCAGTGTTGGTCGCCTCGGCTAAAGAAGGAATTCAAGACCAAACCAAACAACACGCGTTCTTGATCAAGACACTCGGGATAAAACAGTTGATCGTAGCGGTCAACAAGATGGATGCTGTTGGCTATGAAGAAGGGGGTTTCAAGAAAATGCGTGAGGGCTTGTTGTCGATTCTTGGCTCTCTTGGGTACTCACGGTCGCCAGTGGTTCCGCTATCAGCACTTAACGGCGAGAACGTGTTCAGAAAGTCTGACAAGATGCCTTGGTACAAAGGATTGAGTTTGGTCGAGACCTTGGACGCGACGGTCAAGTCCGAGGAGCCGCCTATCGACAAGCCTCTCCGGGCGTGCGTCCAAGACATCTATAATATTGAAGGAAAGAAAATCGTGGTGTGCAAAATCTTGACAGGACGACTCGAGGAAGGCAAGAAAGTGTGCTTTGATCCATCGGGAGAGACCGCTGTTGTCCACAAAATAGAAATGTTTGGCAAAGAAGTGAACGCAGGAGAACCTGGAGATTCTGTCGGGCTAGTTGTAGATGAAGTTAGATCCGCCAAGAGAGGTGAGGTGATCAGTTATCCACAAGACAGAGCCAAGGTTGTCAGTGGTTTTCAAGCCGAGACTATCTTGTTTTCTGATCTTGAGGTTCGAAAAGGCAGCGTGTTTACTATCCGCTGCGGAACAGCCGAAGTCCGATGCAGAGTTGAGGAGATTTTGGAGCGAATTGATCCGGTTAGCTTGACAGTTGACGCCGAGTTTCCGGAAGTCATGACAAATGGAGACGTGGGACTAGTACTCTTTTCGCCTACTGAACCCATGTGCGTGGAGAACTTTGCTGAATTTCCGGAGCTTGGTAGATTCGTTGTTGAAGGTAAGAAGGGAACGGAAGCTGCCGGGATAGTCGTGAAGACAAATCTCAAACCATGACATGGTTTACCACAAGGTCAAAAAGCTCCAGCAGAATGTTCAACACTTGGAGTCGCAAATAGGCAGGCGGTCTAATGGCAGCGCGAATAAAATCTCTTGTTGGTTCAATTGGCTCGTCGAAAAAGATGATACTTGTAGTAATCATTACAGTAGCTGCAACACTCGTTGTGAGCACGTTTGTCTCCATGCTCCTAAGCGAGTCAGACTTGTCTATACCCAGCGTAGGCACAATAAAAGCATCGGGAGTTGAAGCCTACTGGGACAGAAACTTGACAAACAGGACAATGAACATCAATTGGGGCACGATTTCCCCGGGATCATCAGCGAACGTGACACTCTACCTGAAAAGTGTGAGCGTTAAGGACGTTAACTTGAGCCTAGCCCCGGACAACTGGAACCCAGGCAATCTCTCGGTGTTCATGAGCCTCGCATGGAGCTATAACGGAACAGCAGTTCGTCCAGGTCAAGTCATTCAAGTGACGATAGTCCTCTCAGCTTCCTATTCCAACGCGTTCATCCGCTACATAATGAGCAACGACATCAAGCAGTTTAGCTTCGACGTTCTGATCGATGCTCATGAGTGAGGTAGGTCTATTCTTGAGAACGGAAGTTCCGCGAAAAATCGTTGGGTTTGCGAAGCGCAATTTTCATTCAATAATTGCCTTGTCTCTGATTGTGCTTACAGTGTTGGTCGTTTATTGGCAGGATTTGGTGATTCTCTTCAATGAAGCGGTTGGCAGCGATGCAATGAGCCACATATTCTTCGTTCCGTTCCTTGTTTCATACCTGTTTTATCGGAAAAGGGAGGTTATCAAAGCTCACTTCGTCCTAAACGAGGTGAGTTCAGAAAAGCCTGTGTCAGTAAACTTCCTTGTCGGAATAATGCTCTGCTTAACTGCGTTTCTCGTTTACTGGTATGGCTCTTACACCTTTTATCCGCTTGAATTCCACGTTGCCTCTCTTGTCCTATTCGTGGCAGGCGTTGTCCTAGCCCTAACTAGTTTCAAGTTGCTTCTGGCTCTGATCTTTCCTGTTCTATTTCTTGCCTTCTTGGTCTTTCCTCCCTCGGTTGTAGCGTATGAGGCTGGCGCAATCGTGGCATACGTAAACACGCAGGGTTCCTACGCGCTGCTTAAAGCAGCTGGCTTACCCGTGTCACTCTCCTACAATTACGGCGCACCGATAATATCGCTGAGCACGGCTTCCGCTGACATAGAATTCGCCGTTTACCAAGCATCTTCTGGAATCTATTCGTTAATCGCGTTCACCATGTTCGCCACTTTCATAGTTTACATTATGCATGGACCACTCGTCAAGAAAATCGGCGTGTTCCTATTGGGCATGCTTCTCTTGCCAGTTCTGAACATCATACGAATCTCGGTAATTGTCTCAGTTGCACTCTGGCTCGGCGAAGAAATAGCTATGAACGTTTTTCATACGTTTGCTGGCTGGATTCTGATTTTTGTTGGAACGTTGTTACTATTGCTAATCGGGGAGAAACTGCTTCACCTGAGGTTGACTAGGGACAGGAAAGAGGCTCTTTGCCCAGAGTGCATCGAAAGCTCCAGAACACAAGCTCCGTTCTGCCTAAACTGCGGAAAGCTTCTGCACACCGCTCGTTCAAGAATTTCAAAGGTTCTCTGGGCGAAAGTAATGGGTCTGTTAATCGGTGCTTTGCTGGTTACTGTAAGTCTTCAAGCGCCTGCCTTCGCCTTTGCTCCCGGGTTTACCGTTTCGAGTTCAGACCCGCAGTCTAACACAAGCATGTTTCCCGAGGTTCCTGAGCATCAGCTACGGTTTCTGTATAGGGATGAAACCTATGAAAGGGTTGCCCATCAAGACGTGTCCCTCGTATACGTCTATTCACCTGAAAACTACTCCACCCTACCAATCTATGTGATTGTAGGTGTTGCCAGCTCAATATCTAACTTGCACAACTGGGAAGTCAGCCTTATCGCGTGGCAGACTTCAAGAGGACAACAACCCCTGGTATCGCTTATAGACTCCGCAGACTTTCAACTCACCGAGAATCCACGAATAGTAGCTCGCTTCTTGGTATTCGAACACCCGTCCAACTGGACCTACGTCGCTGTCTACTGGTACCAGCGGGCCTCATTTAACACAGGATTAACGGTTGAACCCAGATACGTCAGAATAAATCTCTTGGTGTTGACAAGGAACCAAGAAGACTGGCTTGAGATCAAGGATCGGCTGCAAACTGTTGGCGAGTCCATAGCGGTCTACTGGGAACCGCTTCGAGTTCAGTCGCTATTTTCTCTGGCAATTCCATTGCAACAGCTTCTATTAGCATCGACGGCATCTGCTGCCGTGATAGCCCAAGTGTCTCAATACGCGCTGAATCAGAAAAGAAAGAAAACCAACACACAAATCTTCATCAAACTCGCATCGTCGGATGATAAATTGCTGCTTCAGGCTGTGAGAGAAACCAATCAGAAAACAAGAGAAGCGACCAGTCAGGCTGTTGCTTCGACCCTTACGGAGACCGCAAACAAATCGATGAAGTTGAACAGGTTGGATGCAGCATTACGTACCTTGGAGAAATCTGGAATAATCAAAGCAGACCTTGTAAACATGTTGGATCAACCTAAACTTGTGTGGACATCCTAACAATCTTATATTTTACAACGTGTAACTGATAGACTGACTAAAATGGTTTCATTGCTGCGCAAGAGAAAACCTAAGAACCGGCAAGAAGACGAAACGAAACCCGAAGCGGTCACGGTTCAGTATCTTTTGGAAACCGTGAAAACCCTACAGAAAGAGAACGAACTTCTGAAAAGAGATCTGTCCAAATCACGACGGACACCGACTGCCACAATAGCGTCCCTGTTCCTTATCCTAGGAGCGTTGGCTCTCGCGGGATCTTATATAAGCACCTCCACAGTCCTTGCATTCATTGGACTAGGCCTCGCGTTCTGGGGAGCCTTGTTCCTTTTCGCAAGACCAATCAAATTTGTCAGAAGCACACTCCTCGACAGTACAGCGATCTCGTCCTACACCACGATCGACAGAATTATAGATGACTTGGGCTACAAAGGAAGACCAGTGTACATTCCACCGTACCCAAAAGAAGCCTATCTTCCCGACTATCTGAAAAGCCTCAAGGAAATGATCGTCTTCATTCCTGCAGAAGAAGTTGCCGGCACACCGACAATAGAGGTAATGGCCAAGAAGCAATTCCTTCTACGAAACCCACGAGGAATATGCATTGCACCCCCTGGCTACGGGTTAACCGACCTCTTCGAGAAGGAACTAAAAACCGAATTCACTAAGATTGACTTGGACCAGCTCTTCAACAGCTTGCCAACGATCATTGTGAACAATTTGGAGCTGGCCAAAGAAGTTGAACTAAGCTCAGAAGACAATCTTGTTCATGTCAAAATAATTGGTTCGGTGTACAGGGAACTTTACCTGCCTCAACAAGGCCTAAGAAGCATACACAAAATCGGTTGTCCCTTAACAAGTGCCATAGCTTGTGCACTTGCTAAGACAACAGCTAAGTTGGTTACATTAGCAAAAGATTCAGTTTCCACAGATCTGCAAACCATTGAAGCTTGGTATCAGACCTTGGAGGCCTGACACACGTCTTTTCCGCTTTCTATTTGGGATATAAGCCTGTGGATAGCAATCACTGCAACCATTCTCTTGGTAACATCAGAGCTTCTAGCCCCCTACTCGAGTTATTTCGGAGATTTTGTCATAGAGAAGACACGTCTGCGCCTTGTGGCGTTGATCCTTGGAGTCGCTTTCACAGTAACTGTTCTCTTGAGAATAGTTGTGCCGCCTTGAAGCGGCGTCGTCTTGTGAAGTAGAGGCATGTAGTGGTAGATTTTTCTAGAAAATACTTGTGCGATTTCTAGTTGCCCATACCATAGGTGCTTAAACGTGGCGACGGTGTTGATGAAGTTTAGAACTAACGGGAAATGTGTATGGCAGCTTTAACGGTGTCAGTGATTATTCCAGCCTATAATGAAGAGAGGAGTATCGATGACGTATTGTTTAGGGCCGAGAAGGCACTTGATGCGTTGAGTCTGCCATATGAGGTCATAGTTGTCGACGACGGTTCAACTGACAGGACAAGGTTTCTAGCTGAAAACCACAAAGTGACCGTAATAAGCAATGGAGTCAATTATGGCAAAGGATACGCTCTTAGAAGAGGACTCAAAGACGCCACCGGTGAAGTTGTCATTATGATGGATGCTGACGGTTCACATAGACCTGAAGAGATCAAACGCCTAATTGAACCGCTGACAAATGGAGCTGACGCCGTCATTGGATCAAGGTTTGCCAGCAAAGAAGGAAGACGTTCAACCAAAAAGCTCCACGTTCTCGGCAACATGATGTTCAACCTATTGCTTCGAGTCTTCACTGGGAGAAGAATAACTGACAGCCAAACAGGATTCCGAGCTTTCAAGAAAAGGGTATTAGAGGAAATCCAGATAACAAGCGATGGTTACGCTGTGGAAATCGAACTAACCGTGAAAACACTTAGAAACGGATTTAGAGTTCATGAGGAACCGATTACATTTGACAGAAGAAATCACGGTAACTCGCACGTTAACCCTTTGCGAGACGGCATCCGAATTCTCAAGACAATGGTTCAGGCAACAGTCAAGGCACGAATGCAGAGATAGAACATTGAGGAAGATTTTCCATAGTCAACTATCATACCCGTTTAAATATCACAGCAAGTTCTATCATGATTTAATGGGTCGGTGAAATCCACGAAGAGATACCTATTATTGATCGCAGCAATTTCACTGGGGTTGCTCAGCATGGCAAGCTTGGCATATGCGCCTTGGGCAAGTCTAGGAACTGGCTATGCGATCACCTCAAATTATCATGGGATAGACGTTTTCCCGAGCACGCCAGTAACTGTAACTGCAGGCACACTTGATTCCAATGTCGTGCGGGTGATCTTCCGATGGCACATGCCCAATGAAACTGTTGCTAGAGAAGTACCCGTGCCTGTTTTCACCAACGGGACAACTGGACAGTGGAATGATGGAACCACCGCTCTAATTCGCTATGCTATGGACACCTTTACACCAGATGTGATTGGCGATTGGGGGGTCCAAGCATTCTTTCAAGGCCCAACAGGAAGAGATAGAGCAGGACTTGAGGATACCATAAAGATCCGAGCCACATCTTTCAACGCTATACCTGAAGTTCCGTTCGGCACGTTGACGATCCTGTTTGCCATGTTCGGAGCCCTGGGGTTCTTCGCGTTAAGAAAGAAAGGCACTTTCTCGAACGGAAGGCCAACCTAGACATCGTTTCTGAAATCCTTTTTTCTCAGCCCGAGAAATCTCCGTGGTGACGAGTCAACTTACTTTCAAAAATGCTTGTACGCTGAAAAAATTGTGTGTGGGTGATGTTTGCTATTCGTTTGCTGTAATTGTTATGTCAAAGCTGAAGTTCGTTATGCCTGTGATGTTAGATGATACTGTGAGCGTGAATCTGGCTTGAATGACCTCGTTTGCGTTCAGCGTCTGCCCACCGTAGTTCCAAATCAGCGTCATATAGTTCGATGCGTTCGAAGGATTCCAGTTTGATGTTGTCATTGCTAACGTTATGGGACTGTTGCCTGTATTCTTGATGTAGATTGTGGTGCTCTTGTTTGAGCCAGGGTCAAGCGTACCCCAGTTTATTGAAGAAACAGGATTAGTGCACGCCTGATCCCAGTAAACATCAACGCCGATAGCTTTCACAGATCCTGCATTAGATACCGTTCTGTTGGCAAGTGCCGATGAAACCATAGGTCCAATCATCGCGAGAACGAGAGTGTACAAAACGAGTCCTATGGCGGCGCCCGCGACAATTTTTTCTTTTCTTTCCACGGGTTACACCCAGATTTATCACATGTCTGAAGACTTAATAAACGTTCTCGTATTCATGCTGTACACAGATACAATACAAAACAATGAGATATCGCAACAGAACAGCATCCTAGCCGACTTAACTGTGAGACAGCGGGTAACGGATGCTACTTAGCGATAACTAGCCGATTCCGGCAATGACTATGTCAAAGCTGAAACCCGATATTCCGCTGATATTCGGTGAGGTTGACAGTGTGAGTATTGTCTGGCAGACGCCCGCAACTTCAATCACTCTTTCATCATAATTCCAGCCTAGAGTCAAATAGTTTGCGGCAGCCGAAGGGCTCCAATTAGATGTGTTTAAGGCTAAGGTTACTGGAGAGTTACCTTCGTTTCGAACGTAGAAAGTCGTGGCGCTGTTTGAACCTGGCTCGATCAATCCCCAATCGACGGATGAAACAGGGTTCGTTAGTGCGGAATCCCAGTAGATGCCCACCCCAATTGCCTTAACAGAGCCGAAGCTTGATATGGTCCTGCTTGTCCAGAAAAGCGATGTAACCTGAGTTAACATAAGTAGGATCAAGATGAAGGCCGCGACTGCTCCGATCAAGGGCATGACCCTTATCTCGGAGAAGGATGCTCTATTAGTCCCTCTTTTCAGAAGTGCATGAAAAAGCCTTCGTATTGATTGCACTTTCACTAACTAACATTCTCCTTTAGGATGATTTTCGGTCTGCTGTTGTTGAGAGGATTTATCGAATAAGGTTTTTTGAGAAGATGATTTCTGCATCTAGTGAACTCTTGCTGGAAAGCTGCGAATCGAAGTTGACAAAGTCTGCGAAGAGTGTTAAACAAGAGGTAGACGAGTTAGATTCTTAGGTCTATCACCGTTGTGCCGACGAACTTGTCGAAATATCTGACGTATCGTTCGTCCTTGACTTTAAGGCCAATGAGCAAGTCGAAAGGCAATAGAAATGCCTTGCCAAAATTTCTTACGGCGGCGTAGTCGTATGATAAGCCCTTTCCGTCTGTTCTGACAACCATCAGTCCAATAATACGTTTACCTATGCTTTGCCCTTTGAAACCCTCGAATAGGGTAGAGTAGAGCCACAAGAGGGCAAGGGTGAGAAGAATGATGTTAGGGTCGAAGCCTAGGATATTTCCTGCGGCAAGCAGGGACAACGTGTTCGGCAATGTTACGAGAACTGCGATTGCAAGCATCATGAACAGGTCGATAAGAAAAGCAAGGGTTCTCTTCTTGAAAGAGGCAATTGGAAGTGTGGGTGTTTTTCTCTGAGCTTCAACCTCTTCTGCCCATAATTTCAAATCCATGATCAACCGTATCGCGTTTTCGCCTACTTTGCTCAGCTTGTATTTTCCAGCTGTTGTCTGTTCTAGAAAAGGCGCAAGTGTTCGTATGTGAAAACTTAGCTTTCCTGTGTCGACGTTAAGAGCGTTCATCAGGTCGGTAAAGGAAGCCTCTCCCTTATCACTGAGGATCTGAAGGATCTCTCGTCTCAGGGAATGAGACAAAACGGATAGTATTCGGGACACGCTTTCCTGATTTACCGCCATCCCTCGGGCTCCAGTTCATTGTGCAATACACCCTTGAGTCAAATAAAGCTAGCGTGGAAACTAAATCGAGCGGCGAAAAACTCAGTTCATGGTCTTTACCGGTTTGGAAACACGCAGCGCATTGTTTTTGGGCAACCTGCACATTCATCTGGTAGGATAGAGCCGTCGGGAAGATTTCTCAAATAGCCAAAATGGTGAGCGCATTTCTGGAAGCTTGTTGCCGGACGGGTCGAAGGGGTCTCTCCTGAAATCGTCTTGACGGCTGCCCCCTGGTTCTCGAATGGTTTTTTTTGATTCAATCTGATGCTTTCCGACTTTGCTGACTTATTCTGCATTTGCGAGAGAAAAAGCGCCAGGACAACAGCAATAGCTATCAACAGCACGAAATCCACAACGGACAACTCGAAGGATAGCATCTTTCACACTAGAGTCTTCTTGGTTCCAACTCGGATTTAGATTTGATGAATCTCATTTAAAGAGCCTGCCTGTAGATTTCAACAATGAATCACAGGTATTATCGTCTGTCGTTTGCCCGGTTGTTGCATCGCTGGTTTTCTGCTGAATGAGCCCTACAGCAACTTGCGATTATTAGCGGTAGCTAGGCAGCTTTTCAGGTTATGTCTGAATGGGTCAGAGATGCAGGGGTGTTAGATTCCGTATGCAAGCATGCCTGCCAGAGAGAACACTGCTACCAATAATAGCATTGTGACGACCAGCGCTCTTTCTCTCATTGGTTGCATTCTTAAGATGATGCTTCTCAGGCTCCAAAGGCTTGGGGCTGGAAGAGTCCCGTCTGGATTCATCTGCGCATCTCTTGGCGGCGGCACTTTCTTGAGTTTTCCAATGAAGAACAGAAATGCGTTGACGAAGTAAGGTATGAACATTACAAGGGCTGCTCGCTCTAGATCTGCAAGTATCGCCACACAGGCAACCACTGCACCCATGCCGAAGGTGCCTACATCTCCTGGAAAAACACGGGACGGGTACTTGTTGAAGTACAGGAAGGCGATTAGAGCTCCAATGAACGGCAACAGGATGATGTAACCAATTGGTTTTTCGAGGCGAAATGTGAGAAACAACAGAGCAAGAGACATTATGAGGGTTGACCCTGCCTCTTGTCCGTTCAATCCTGCAAACATGTTGATTCCGTTGGCTGACGCTGTAACAGCGAAAAGAAGTACAACCGCAAAAAGAACCAGTCCTATGGCGCCTAGAGCTGCAAAATCTAGAACACCGAAAGGGGTAAGGACTGTTGTTCTGCCAAGGCGCATAACTGCAAGCGGAACGCCCCCAAGCAACGGGGTGAGGACTTTTGTGCGCCACCTTATCTCAAAAATGTCGTCTGCGAATCCGATAAACGACGTCAACATTACGGTCGCAGCCGTTCCAATGATCTCCAGATTTAGCAACTCACTGTTGAATGGTATGAAGAAAAACAATCCGAGCAAATAAGCCAAAATAAGTATCACTCCGCCGCATTCAGCAATAGCAGGTGAACCTGGCTTGTGAATGTCCTTTCCAGTGATATCCACTTGTCTGGCTCTTTTGATATAATATGGGAGCGCTACCAAGCATGTTACCAGTGAAATAATGAAGCTCTCCACGAGAATTATCGTTGTTGTCAGGTCGACCATCAGTTCCCATCCGAGGTTTGAAGGCTTATCATCTGTTTATGAGTGGTTTAAGCGTTTTCTATCGACCTGCTTCTCGCGGTTAAGGCCGTTTCGGACTTGAAGTATACCACTCGACCAGTTTCCTCAAGCCTTTGTCAATAGTGAACATTGGTTTGTATCTCAAGGTTTTCTTGGCTTTCTCGATGCTGGCGTAGCTGTGCTTGATTTCACCAGGTTTTAGCTTTCCGTATGATGGCCTGCGATGCGTCTTGGTCATGGTTCTCATGAGCGTCTGTACCAAGGTGTTTATGCTTGTTGCTGTGCCTGTAGCGATGTTGAAGACTCCGCCGGAGGCTTCTTTTTTTGCCAGTGCTAACATGTTTGCCCTAGCGACGTCTTCAACGTAGACGAAGTCTCTGGTTTGCTCGCCGTCGCCGTAAATCGTCAATGGATGGTTGTGTAGAAGCCGGTTCATGAATATGGTTATGGCGCCAGTGTACTCGCTGTATAGCTGTCTGGGTCCATAAACGTTGAAGTATCGGAGGCAAATGGTTTCTAATCCGTAGACTTTGTGGAAAACTCGGGCATAGTTTTCGGCGGCAAGTTCCGAGACAGCATACGGAGAGATGGGTTGCGGAGACATATCCTCGGTCACTGGCAACGTCTTTGTTTCTCCATAGATCGAAGCAGACGAAGCCTGAACAAAGCGTTTCACACAGCAGTCTACACTGGCTTTCAGTAGGTTTAATGCGCCATTGACGTTGACGGCATTTATTAACAGTGGATTCTCGACCGATAGGCGAACACTTACCACAGCGGCGTCGTTGAATACGGCGTCAGCATTCTTAATTGCTTCTCTTACGTGTCCAGCTTTGCGAATGTCTCCTTTGACAAAATGTAAGTTCTTGTTATGCCTGTGCTGTTTCAGGTTTTCCATGCGGCCTGTTGACAAGTTGTCTAGGACAGTGACGTCAATGTTCGCCTTCAGCAATTCGTCGACTATGTGGCTGCCGATGAACCCTGCGCCGCCTGCTACTAGAACTCTTTGATATTTCTGAAGCACATTGCATCACTTTTTGGCTTTGATATGAGAGCGTGGTGGTAAAAATGCTTATTCCCTAAGGGTGCGCTGTGTCAACGACTAGTTTAGAATAGATATTGTTATGTCAGAGTTGTCTTCTCAGAGAAAGCTTTACTCTTTGGCGGGAGAAATAGTCCACAGACTAAGTTGACTGCGCCTCATGGTTGAAGCGAGAACGGCTAGGAAGATTGTGTTCTGTATCTTGTCTTTTCTGAGAAAAGATCCATAACCCTTGATCTTCTTCGAAATCGAGCATGGTGTCTTGCATGAGCAGGAATGACATATTCGTCACCTTTTCTGCAGACTTGTGTCTTGCCATCGATGGTTAATTCCATTTCCCCGTCTATCATGAGTCCCCATTGAGCATAATCATGCCAGTGCTCTGGTACTATGGCAGAAGGTTCCATTTCAAAAAAGACTATTTGATGTTTTTCGCCTTGCGCTACCCATGCCTTTATGCCTTTAACCTGAATGTCGGCTTCTGGAAAATCTGTTATAACCTTGGGATAACCACGTAATCGCTTGCTCTTTGAGTAGTTCATATGCTCTGCCTCGAGACATGAGCAGGGAAAAAGCTGTATTAATGCTTATGTCTTCGTCATGGAGCAACAAGGTTTTCGATTCTGAGGTCGCCTGAGAGGCTACGGTTTTGCTGTTAGATTAAGAATACCTGCTATCTCTAGTATCATGTTCGCTACTTCCGTCCAAAGGCTTCGCGATGAACAATGTCACTTAAGGATCTTCTGGGTCTTGCTCGAGGGTTTTCATCAGCGTGACCAACTGGGATGATGGCAATAGGTCTCAGGCCGTCAGGCGCGTTCAAGACTTGCTTGGCTTTTTCTTCTTTGAAGGCTCCTACCCAGCATGTAGCTAATTCCATGGCGTGCGCTGCTAGCAGAATGTTTTGTGTAGCCGCCGCTGTGTCTTGCAGACAGTAGAGGTTGATGCCTCTTGAACCATAGCCTTGGCCCGATCTCGCTGGATTGGCGCACACCACTATGACGACTGGAGCTTCTTCAATGAACTTCTGGTTCAACGCAGCCTCGCATAAGCCACGTTTGACCTCCGGGTCTCGAGCTACAATGAATTCCCAAGGTTGAATGTTGCCTGCTGAAGGCGCCCACCGTGCCGCGTCAATCAGCTTTTCGACTTCTTCCTCTGATACTGGTTGATCAGTGAAGGCTCTTACGCTTCTGCGACTCTTTATGGCCTCAATAACATCCAATGGCTGTGTCTCCCAGAATCCTAGACAATTCTGACGGCTGTTTCTATGGTTATTCCGCGTTCAGTTATGTTGAAGGGAATTAGTCGTGGTTCGTATACTGCCCTGCGCATTTTCTTGATTCTTATACGCCGGTCGATTCCGCCTGCGGTTTCATTTGCTGTGAACTCCATTACTCCGTCAGCCAAATGTTGCATGGTTGTTTCAGTCTCAGTGTCATGCATCTTCTGAGTTAGCAGTAAGAAGTGGATTCCGCCGTTTTTCCGAGCGTTTTCGAGCAGAAGCTCCACCGCTTGCACGACTGGATAGTATTTCTGGGTGAGAATGAGGTAAGAGAGTGAGTCGAGTATTACCCAGCGACCTTCGGCGACAGCTTTCGGAATATTCTCGGTCATGACTTGTATGGCATCCGCCACAGAGGCGTGATGATGGACCCAGTTGCCCTTTTCTTCCAAAGGTGCAATATTCCAGCCAAAAGTCGACAAGTCTTCTTTCAGTGTTTCAGCTGACCGAGAGGTTGAGAAGTAGGCTACCTTTTCATTGTGAAGAGCACGCTGGTACATTATTTGTTGAGCTAGAATGTCATATCCCGAGCCGGGTTCGCCAGTCATAACAATTACGCTTTTGTCAGGTAAGCCGCCGCCCAACATTTCGTCTAATCCTTCAATCCACAATCGAAGAAGCTTCACACCTTAAACCTCGGCGTAGTACGCTGTTAATATTGGCTGTCAGGCAGATATTTTACGTTTGTTGCACAAAGGTCCACTTTTTCAGAAAACTGCGGCTGCTGTCCCATGTTAGTAGTTAAAATCGCATTCGAAGATTTTGGGCCCGGGTTTCCATACGTGCCCAGACAAGTCCATGAATAGCTCGATGAACCCAAGGTTCTTGAACCCCTGTTCATACAGGAATTGTATCGTCTTGCGGTTTCGAGCCACCGGCTTTACGTTGAGGTTTCTTGTGCCTCGCCCTCGCGCTTCATTGATGACGTAGCGTATTAATTGCGTTCCTATTCCTCTGCCTCTGTAAGCCTTGGAAACTATGAGAGGCTCTATCTCTGCTTCCCTTTCCTCGACGATCAGACCGATGAGTCCGACTACGCTTGAAACATCAACTGCGACCCAAAGATTGTCTGATCCCACCTTGCTAAGATGTTTGTCAAAACAGTCTTCTGGATGCTCTCCTCCGATTTTCGTGTCCTCATAGATCTCGCGGTGCCACTCGGTTAGTTCCCTCCACAAGTTGCGGCATTGCTCGTGGTCGTCAAGCTGATATTTGCGGACAATGATTGATGCGGCCATTTATTTCACCACGATTCAAGCTCTGAGTAAGCCACAATGGGTCAATCGCTGCATAAAAAGAAGGTTATCTAACAGAACGTGTAATCCGCAAATATCTAGCAAGAGGGTTGTGACATGTCAGAGGCACAGGCGGGGTTGGCGCATCTGAGGTTCTGAAGCGTATGTTCAAAGGCAAAGGCGTTGAACGTGTTGAGTTTCGAGCACAAACGTCTTAAGGTACTTGTATCACCCTTCATATTTGGATGATGAATACGAGAGTCAACAGAGCATTATGCTGTGATGAACTCTCGACGGGCGAACTGACAAACCTAACATAAGTATTAACATCTAGCCTGCAAAAAGCTTATTATACGAAGAGTTTTTAGACACAAATGCGTCACAGTGAGGTAGGTGAAAAAGGGAACATGCCGTGCTCGGTCGTGGTTTGCGGGTTCTTCGGAGACACAGGCAAGGGCAAAGTCATTTCTTACTTGGCGTTAAAGGACAAGCTGGACATCACTGCCCGTGGAGGAGTTGGACCAAATGCTGGACACACGGTTGTTTTTGAGGGCAGGAAATACGGGCTTAGGATGTTGCCCAGCGCCTTCATGCAGAAGAAATGCCGCCTACTGATAGGACCCGGCGTTCTGATCAACCCGGAAATTTTGCTGCAAGAAGTTGAACAGACCAAGTCTAAGGGGAGAGTGGGCGTCGATCCCCAGTGTGCCATTATTGAAGCAAGGCATATTGAAGCAGACAAAGCTGGTCATCTTGCTCGAAACATAAAGACTACCGGCACAGGAACTGGACCTTGCAATGCTGAACGCGCGCTTAGAAAAGTCAAACTGGCAAGAGACGTGCCAGAGCTTCAGAAGCACTTGGCTGATGTTCCGCTGGAAGTTAACAGAGCCATTGATGAAGGAAAACACGTCTTAATCGAAGGTACTCAGGGCACTTATTTGTCGCTTTATCACGGTACATATCCATACGTCACTTCCAAGGATGTAACTGCTTCAGCTGCGTGCTCAGATGTAGGCGTCGGACCCAGCAAGATTGACGACGTTATAGTTGTGTTCAAAGCTTTCACGACACGAGTCGGAGCGGGACCGCTTCAAAACGAGATTTCATTGAAGGAAGCAGAACAACGCGGATGGGTAGAGTATGGAACAGTGACAGGCAGACCCCGTCGTGCCGCGCCTTTCAACATTGACCTAGCTAAGCGTGCGGTGATGCTAAACGGTGCAACTCAAGCGGCTATAACTAAGATTGATGTGTTATTTCCGGAATGCAGAGGAGGAAAATCATACAGTCGATTGACCAAAGATGCGAAGATGTTCATTGAAAAGATTGAAAGCGAGATCAAGATTCCAGTGGTTTTGGTGGGCACTGGACAAGACGCTTTGGAAATGGTGGATCTCAGACGTAGCTAGAAAGTTCTTTTAGACACCTCCGTTCAACTATATTGCTTTCGCATATCAGCAAACGCTTAGCAATGGGAAAAATGGCTTGGCAAACTCCAACATAGTGAAATATCTTGATCGGCTTTCGTCTCAACCCGTTTTGCGACATCTGATTTACTCTTGTTCATTAGTCTTCTTTTTCGGGATAATTCTCATTCCGCCTATTTTGGGCATTTTTCTCAAGTGGAACACCATAGGCGAAATGTTTCAAGATCCAACTTTGATGGCGAGAGCGTCGTCAGCGATTTACGCGTCATTCGCCATCGCCTTTCTGGTTGCCTTTCTCGACCTGATCGCAGGGCTACCTCTCGCATGGTTTGTTGCTAGAGGCAAATCACGATGGCTTAGCATAATCGACACGCTGGCAGACTTGCCGTTTATTATACCAACGGTAACGCTCGGCTACTCCCTTCTTTTGTTCTGGAACCAGTCGGAGGGGGTCTCTCGGTTTTTTGTCGGTGGTGCTCTTGTTCCAGAAGGTTGGCTATTAATCGCGCTGCTGCACTTTGCATTTTCCTATCCAGCGGCGGTCAGAGTCATCGTTGGCGCAATCTTAGACTACAAAGTAGTGTATGAGGAAGCCGCAAGGACATTGGGCGCTCCCCCTGTCACTGCTGACAGAACCGTGACACTGCCCATCTTAAGGTCAAGTCTTATTGCAGCTTTTACTCTGGCTTTTTCAAGGTCGCTTAGTGAAACTGGGGCAACCGTTATTGTGGCGGGAGTTTTCGAAACAGGCGTCGTCTTCATCAACAACACTAGGGCTCAAGGCCAAGAAGGTCCAATGGTGTTTGTAAGTTTCGTGTTGATACTAGCTGCGAGTCTGGTGTATCTCGCCATTAGATTGCTCGGGCCAAGGTTCAAGATGCCCGTGAAACGAGTCTGGCCGTATGCTGAGAGAAAGTTAAGTGGTTTCAAAGTCAGAGTTTTCAGGGATTCCTTAACAAGCCTCGTATTCTTTGTCTTCGTGCTGATTCCCTCCCTCTTCATTGTCTTGCCGATTATCGGCGCTGTTATGGGCGGCACGCTGAATCAAGCGATAGCGGGCGTGGGCGTTTGGCAAGGCTACTGGCAGAGTCTTCTCTTGTCCTATTTGGTGGCAACCATAGTTACATTGCTCAACGTCCTGTTCAGCTTGCCCATGGCAGTGTTGATTGCTCGAAAAAGATGGGGCGCTGGAACTTCCACGGCTTTGGATGTGCTCTCAAATGTTCCGTTGATTGTTCCATCCATTGCGTTAGGAGCGTCGATGGCCATTTTCTGGAAAAACTTCGCGTTCATTCCCGAGGTAGCTTTGATAATATTTGCCCATCTATCCATCACCTATCCATATTTCGTTAGAGCAATGGTTGGAACCATAGAGAGGGTAACTATGGACCTTGAGGAAGCCTCTCGCACTCTCGGAGCCAGACCCTTCGCAGTCTTCAGAACCATCATCTTGCCCTTGAGCAAATACTCTCTGTTCGCTGGAACCATAATGATGTTCGCAAGAAGCGTTGACGAGACAGGCGCAACCTTGGCCGTCGTAACCCAATTGAAGACTGTGCCGGTTTTGCTCGTAGGCTGGGTTAAGAAAACAACAGTCCCACTTGCCACGCCTTTAGACATTGCCTTAGGTGCCGGGGTGCTCGTCTTATTCTCTTTCATTATCCTCTTGGTTTTGAGGCTGGTTGTGAGAGGGCGGTATTGACATGATTAATATAGCAGTACTTCGCATCACCAATAGTTCGCCCTCTTAGACGGAGGCCTGCACACACTGCCCGAAATCAGAGTCGAAAAGGTTTCCAAACGGTTCGGCAAGAAAATCTTGGCAGTGGACAACGTCAGCCTCCAAATTTATGATAAAGAGTATTTTTCGTTGCTGGGTCCAAGCGGGTGCGGCAAAACCACTCTGTTACGCATGATAGCAGGCTTGGTTGATCCCAGCGAAGGCGAAATTTACATCGACAACAAGTTAGTCAATAAGTTGCCGCCTGAAGACCGAGGCATAGGCTTCGTGTTTCAGACCTACGCGCTATTTCCACATATGGATGTCTGGGACAACGTAACTTATGGACCAAGGGTGAAGGCTTGGGAGGAAAACAAAAGCGAAAGCATCGGGCGCGAAATGCTGGAAATGGTGCGTCTCCATGAACGGAAAGACGCTTTGCCCCATGAGCTCAGCGGCGGAATGATGCAGCGTGTTGCGTTGTCAAGGGCGCTGGCGGCGGGAGCCAAACTGCTCCTCTTAGATGAGCCATTGGGCGCTTTGGACGCCAAGATTCGGTTTGAACTTCGATATGAAGTGAGGAAACTTGTCAAGGACTTGGGCTTAACAGCCATTCATGTAACGCATGATCAAGGTGAAGCCATGGCGATTTCAGATAGAATCGCCGTGATGAAGAAGGGTGGAATTCTGCAGGTTGGAACCCCTCAGGAGTTATACATGAATCCCCGGCACATTTTTGTAGCCAATTTCATTGGAGAGAACAACTTTCTCGAAGGCCATGTCACAAAGACCACCGATAATGTTATCCAGATTGAACTACGTGGCGGGCTTACCGCGTCAGGTTCAGATACATCTATCAAGGAAGGCGAACGTGTGGTTTTGGCGGTTCGCCCAGAAACCTTTACAATCGAAAAGGGACAGAAGAAAAGGACCAATTCGTTGATTGGAGTTGTTGAAAGGGTGAGGTACGAGGGTACGAACGTGCGTTACGAGGTTAGGCTGGAAAACGAAGACCTTGTTGTGGTTGTGCGGCCATCTCTCATGGAGGAATGGTTTAGCGCAGGTGACAAGGTCACGCTTAGCTTTTCAAGCGGGAAAAGTTATGTGTTCCCATATCCAAGTCGAGGATTAAGGGAGGAATTAGCTGTTGAGTGAGCTTATGAAATGGTTTGAAAAAAGACGCGAATCAAAAGCTATGTCGACGATGCAACGCCACTTGGCGCTTACCATGTCTACAGTTGAAGACTTGGAAAGAGCGGTCAAGGCGTCGGTTAGCCTGAATGACAAAGAGGCTAAAGCTGCAATTGAGAGAGTAACAAGTTCGGAGCGGGAAGCTGATAGACTAAGGAGAACTGTTATGACTGAGCTGGCAGGTGGAGAGTTGCCGCCTACTGACCGAGAAGACCTGATGCACTTGATGAAACGAGTGGACATGGTAGCTGATTGGTGCAGGGAGTCAACGCGCGTGCTTTCAGCTATTTCAATGAAAGACGTGCCCGAAAGTCTTCGTGAAGCAGCCGTGAAAATGGCGGAAGGCGTCAAGGAATGTGCCGCTGCACTGCGAAAAGCAATTGGTCGTATGGCGGATAAACCTGAGGAAGCGTTACGGGCGGCTGATGAAGTTGAGAGGCTTGAGGAGAAGGTGGACGACCTCTTTGAACAGTCTAGGCAGATATTGGGTAGGGAGGAGAAACTCACGGTAGGCGTAGGCATTTTGATGAATGAGCTTTATGAGGCTATTGAGATGGCTGCTGACTGGTGTGAAGACGCTTGCGACCAACTGAGAGTGATAATAATCCGTCGATAATGATGCGCAAAGAGGTGAAACAATTGTCTAACATGGTAATTGATATTTCTGAATTGCGCGCTGCCGAGAGCGAGCTGATAAAGGAGCTTGAGGATTTCCTCAAGGAACGAGTCAAAGCTAAAATCAGTGTGGCTGATCGAGAAATCACTTTGGAGCCTGCTGAGAAAGGGGAAATGCCCTCAAAAGACTACCTTCGAGTGCTTCTGAAGAAGTATTTGCACAGGGCTGAGCTGAAAGAGGACTTTCGAGTGATCGCTGGCAAAGAAAGCACATTCATGATCAAAGAACGTAAGATGGCTGGCGAAGCCGAGTAGCTCGGTCAAGTTCGAGGACTTATTTTCCTGGTGTCACGTGGCTTATGCCTGCTTCCTTCTCCACTCGTATCACGTGTTCGGCTTTTTCGGCGAAGACCTCGCTGTGCGTGACTGCGATTATCTGCTCGATTGCTTTGAGCCTCGATACTGCTTCTGCTAGGCGGTCGATGGAGCCGTCTTCGGGTCCTAGGCTTTCCGTGGGTTCGTCGAGAAGCATCATGTAAAGCCCGTGACCGGTCCGTGACTGCATTATGAGTTGGCCCATGCCCAATCGATAGGCGAAGGCTAAGAGGGTGCGCTCTCCGCCTGAAAGATTCGCAACTTCGCGTTCAAAGCCTTCTTCACCTTTCACGACAGGTGAATACGTGTCGTCGACTTTCACGATAAGTGCTGGGCCTACTCCGCCAACAAGTTCGTCTAAGGATTGCTGAATCATGCGTTGAAGATAGGTTACAAACTCGCTTCGCATTTTGGGTTGGATGCTTCGGTAGGCGTCGCGGACTCCAACGGTTGTTTCCAACAGCTTTTCAATGCGCTGTTTCCGCTCAAGCTTCTCCTGCGCATTGTCTAATCGTTGCTTGAATTCTTCCATTCTGCCTGCTAAGTCGTTTTTTCGGTTCTTCGTCGTTTCGAGCTTGTTTTTGACGTCTGAGAACTCGACGAAGGCTTGGTCTCTCATCATGCGAGCCGTGTCTAACAGAGTGAGGTCAAACTTCGTGATTTCCGCCTGCACTGTACTCAGTTTCTCATGCAGCGACTTTTCAAGTAGCTGTTTTTCCTCGAACTCTTTTGAAAGCCTGTCAAGCTGTTGCTGTTCATCGGAAATGCGGTTTTGGAGATCCTCAATCTTGGGCACAGTCATTTGCATGTTTCGTTCAACAGTGCTGATTAGGTCTCGCATTTCGTCGAGTTTTTCAAGGCTTTTCTGAAGCTCAGCAAGTTTTTGTTCTCCTTCAGCGTTGCCCTTGTTCAGTCGGTCCAGCAGATTCGTCTTGTACTCCGAAGACAGGTCTTGTGAGCATAGTGGGCATTTGCTTTCAGCGGTTAGGGTGGAGATTTTTTTCCATGCTTCCTGTATCTCTTTGCGTGAGGCTTCTTTCTCTCCTCCAAGGATGCGCAGTTGCTCTTCTAAGGTTTGAAGGTGTTTTCTCAGTTCGTCAGGCGTTTGGTCTGGGTTTAAGCCTGCTTGCTTGAGTCTTTCGCGGTGTGTTTTTAGCTCTGTTTCGAATGACTGTAGTTTTTCGTTGACGCCGTCTATGTTGCTTGTTTTCTGTTTGATTTCGTCTGCTAGTCGTGTGATGTTGTCTGCGGCGTTTTCAATGCTGGTTTTCAACTGTGCTTCGTTTCGCCGTAGTTCTTCGGTTTGCTTGCGTAGCTCTTCCAAGCCTTGAAGCCTTTCTGTTGCTTCCTTCAATGTTTTCTCTGCTTCAGCGTGTTTTTTCTTCAGTCCATCAATTTGGGCTTCGATGTTGACGAATTCTTGCACAGCTTTGTCGTATTCTGTGTGGAGTTTGTCCATTATGACGATGTCGGGGTCGCGTTCGTAGGCTTTCTTTTCACCTTCGTATTCTCTCTGAATGCCCTGCAGGTTCGTCCAGCCCACTTCATAATCAGATAATCCGAACAATTCGTCTAGTCGTTTTTGACGTTCACGTGGAGTCATGTCCAATAATTGCTTCAGCTGCTCTTGACGAACCCAGACGATTTCGCGGAACAGGTCTTTGTCCAAGCCTGTTATGGCTTTCAGCTGTTCTGCCACGGCTTCACTTTTGACGCTGGCTACGGTGGTGCCGTCTTGCGTGAGCTTTAGTTGTTCCCAGTCTTGGCTTATGCCTTTGCCGCGTTTTCTCATGCCCCGCGTGATTGCGTATGTTTTGCCTTCATGAACGAATTTGAGCGATACTTTGCCTGAGTCTTCGCCTTCTCGTAAGAGATAATCATAGCTTCTGCCGATCGGGTCGCCGAACAAGGCGAAGTCGATGGCGTAAAGCACGCTGGATTTGCCCCAGCCTACTCCGCCGACTAGGCAGTTGAATCCTCGCAGAAATTCGATTTTGGTCTTTGTATGTGACCTGATGTTCTCTAGTTCGATTGATTCAACTCGCATTCATGTATGCCTCCATTTCTTGTTTCGCTTTTTCTTCATCCTTTCGAACCAAGGGTTCCAGAATGTTCACGGCTAGGCGGGCGATTTTTTCAGCCTGCTCGCGGCTGTAGCGTTCGCTGAAAATTTGCACGAAGTATTCGAAGGATTTCGTTTTGAGGTCTTTTAAGCCGCCTTCGAATATGGTGCGGATGAGTTCTTCGGGGATTTCGGTTTCTCTTAGGCGCAGTATGGGATATACGAATAGGGCTTTTTTGGCTGATTCGCGGATTTGAGTCAAGTCTACCTCGGCTCTGCTGGCTTCGGCGGGCAAGACGCCTTTCACCACCAACACGATAACCGCGCCTTCTTGGTCGTTGTCTTTGATTTGCTGGATAGCTGCTTGCGTGATCTTTGCGGGTAGCATGCCGGTGTAGTCTGGTTCCAGAACGATGAAGCGTCTGGGCGTTTCCAGTTTGACTCGGTTTATTGTGGGTTCGCCGTGGGCGTCAACTTCAACGTGGTAGAAGCCTTTGTCGATATGGGCGTCGTCGTAGTTGACGGTTTCTGTGCTGCCGCTGTAAGCCAAGGTGCCGTCTTTGAACTTGCTTGTTGATGGTTTGTGTACGTGTCCGCCTGCGAAGTAGTTGAATCCGTCTGGCATGAGTTCTGGTGAGCCTTCGGCTTCCATTTGGTAAGGCTTGTCTATGTAGGGTAGGTCCATGGCCATGTGGAACATGAAGATGTTGAAACGTGACTGATCAGGCGTGGGTTTGTTCTGGTTTAGGAATATGGGTAGTTGTTCGTCGGTTTTGCGTCTGGTTCGGTAGTTGGGGACGCCGTATATGTAGCTGCTTTCGTTGTGCCAGCTTGCGCCTTCATGCCTTGGTAGGTATTGTAAAAGTCCGGCGCTGTCTAATGGGTTTAGGATGGTGCCAGTGACTGTGTTGGGTGCTGAGTCGTGTCCGCCGTCTACGGCGAGTACGGGTATGCCTGCTTCTTTGAGGCGTCGGAAGTTGGATATGCCTGTTTCAAGCGTTACGTTTGATGGTCTGGGCTGGTGGAATAGGTCGCCTGCGACGAGCATGAAGTTTGGCTTGAGCTCGATGGTTTTGTCTACGACTTCTTTGAAGGCGTTGTCGAAGTCTTGGCGACGCGTGTCCAAGTTGTATTGTGCGTATCCCAGGTGTATGTCGGCAACGTGGACGAAGCTGAAGGGTTTCAAGCCGGGCGTCTCCTCTCTTTTTGCTGTATTCTAGTTGAGGCGTTTCCTTTTAAATATAAGAGCATTGTGAAACTACTGCAGCTCTTTGGGGGAAGATTGAAGCGTGAGTAGGGAGTATCCGACTCGCCCTTTGGTGGGCACTGGCGCTTTGATTCTGCGGGAGGGTAGGCTTTTGCTTGTTCGGCGTGGGGCTCAGCCGGGTTTAGGCAAGTGGAGTATTCCTGGGGGGATGGTGGAATTAGGCGAGAACGTGCAGGATGCAATGGTGCGTGAAACAAAGGAGGAAGTGGGTTTTGATGTTGAGGCTGTGAAGCTTATGGATGTGTTTGACAGCGTTACGTTGGACGATAACGGGCGGATTCAGTATCATTTTGTGGTGGTTAACTTTTTTGCGCGCATTGTGGGCGGGGAGTTGAAGACGGCTAGCGACATCTTAGAGGCTAAGTGGGTTTCGTTGGATGAAGTGGAGAAAGTTAATTTGACTAGGTCTTTTCGGGAGTTTTATGCGAAGCATCGTGAAAGGATTATGGAGTTAGCTGCTCTTAGTGGTGAAAAATAGTCGGTTTGTTCTCTTTGTTTGCATGTTGTTTGATGTTATGTTATGTCGATTTGTATGGTGTTTGTTTTTTGAGAGGTTGAGATGGTTATGTTATCTTGCGTGATGTTGTAGAAACTGCTTAGTGGAGGAGGCAGGTGAACTATGATGGAGTCGTCGGTTTTTTTAAACTCTACTTCGCCTTGCCAAAGCGCTTTTTTAGCCCATTCGTGAACGGGGTGGAAACTTAATGCTATTGTGTTTTTTGACAAGGCGTATGCCCTTAGATGTCTAACTCTGGGAACCTGAGATAGCATGTCTTTCGGTATTTCTACTTCGTTGGTTTCCATCTTTATGATTTGGGTCAGGTTATTTTCTCCTCACGTGTAAACCATAGACAATGTACTCGTGTATTAACCTATTGTGCCATTTCTCTCTGACGTAGATTTCGACTAGAAGAGGTGAAGCCTTGCCCTTTCTTACAAGGTAGGTCAGTTTGAATGAGCCGTCTGCAAGATGCTCCTTTTCTTTTTCTAGAGCCAACAAAACCCTTCGCCTGACAAAATCTTCTGTGATGCCATCTTTTATGTGCTGAGAGATCTGGGTAGGCGCCTTTCCAGCAAACCGTATAACTTCAAATGATTCGGGCATGGTAGTCTTGCCAATCTATGAGGCAGGAAACCTTATTACGCTTTCTCGGAGTGTCGCCTCTTAGAGGCAAGGGCGGGATGAGCGATGGAGTTCATTGTTTTGCTCTAGCCCTTCGTGGTAAAGAATAGTCGTGTTTGTCCCATTGTTTGCACGTTTAGGCTGCGTACTCTGGCTACGAGTGGGAAGTCTTTGACTGCGTTGCCTAAGAGTATGCAGTGTTGGGGTGGTAGGTCTGCGGCTATGGATTTGACGGTTTCTGCATCGACTTTGGCTGCGCGGCTTACGGTTTCGAGGTCGTGTTCGTTGGTGAAGTTGAAGAGGAATATGTTGTCTGCTTGGCGGTAGATGTTTTCTCTTATGGTGTCGGGTTGGTTGGTGATGAATGTTGTGAATACGCCGTGGTGTCTCATGCGGGTTACGATGTCGTCCCAGTAGGTTTCGCGTAGGTAGAGGTGGGCTTCTTCGGCGAATAGGAAGACAGCTTTGAGTTTGTGTTGGGTTAGGAGGTCGGTGAGTTTGCCTAGCATGTATTCTACTACGATTTGGCGGTCGAGTAATGCTGTGTCGCGTAGGTTGATGACTAGGCTGCCGCCGTTGCGGATGCTATAGAAGTGGTCTTCTAGGTTCAAGGCTTGTGACGGGTTGTCTGTGAAGAAGCCTGAGTTGATGAGTGCGTAGTAGCGTGAGTGGAGGGCGTCTTTGACGTGTTGGTTGCATTTGAGGTTGCGTAGTGCTTCGCCTAGGTTTTTTAGGGTTAGTTCGGCTCTTTCATCGAGCACTTGCCAGATGCGTTTGAATTCTCTGGCTGATGTGCCGGGCAGGTTCAATGCGTGGATGAGTATGTTCATGATGACGCGGAGTTTCATTTGGGCTAAGGTTACTTTGAAGTTGCTGCCGGGTGTGAGCACATGGATTTTGTTGTGGTGCTGGTTTTTTGTGCCGTTGGCTTCGTAGCCTATTTGTGCGTATTCTCCGTTTAGGTCGAGTACGACTGTGGGTGCGCCGTGTTGGATCAAGCCTAAGACAAGGATTTTTGACAGGTGTGATTTGCCTGTGCCTTTTTTTCCTGTGACGATGTTGAGTGCGCCGTCTAAGGTTGTGGCGTCGATGTTGAGTTGGGTGTTGTCTTTGGTTTCGCCGAGGTTGATGGGTAATGCGTGGTTGATTTTGATGAGGTTGAGCAGGGTCGTTGTCGATAGGCGCTTTATGGTTGATTGTGTTCTGCTGGGTAGCCATGTGCCGCCTGTGGTTAGGCGTGCTTTTTCTAGGCTGGCTCTTATTTTGCATATGAGTATGCGGCTGTCTTGTATGATGGTGATTTGGCTGGCTATTTCTAAGGGGTCGTAGTCTGAGCCTGTTGCTTCGCTTTCGCCGTTTGATGAGTCGCGTAGTAGGTCTTCGATTAAGCCGGGTATGTTGGCGAATTGGATGTCTATGACTTGGACGATTTGAGCTCGGTTCTGCTGAGGGTCTTCGATGAGTAGGTAGTCGCTTTTTTCGACTGTTTCGTTTGGGAAGCTTAAGATCTGAATCGTGTTGCCTTCTTTTTTGTACAGCCGCATGTTGGGTGGCTCCTTCAACTGTCGTGTCTGGTTCCGTATGGTCCGAATAACAGGCGTCGTATGTTGGGTCTCTGGACTATTTTGATGCCGTAGGCTTGGCTGAGAAAGCGTTGGATGCCTATGACTTCGTTGGCTGTGAATGTGGCGTAAATGTGGGCTAGCCTGAGGGTTTCGGGGTAGCCGTCTGTGATGAGGTCGTTTGCGATGAGGTGTTCAACTGCTTCAACCGCCTGCTGGCTGGGTGTGTCTGCGTCTATGTCGAGGCGGAATGTGTATGGGGTGTGGTTGAGTTTGGCTACGTAGATGGCGCCCATTAGGCGTATGTGGTTGTAGGCTCGGGCTGTTTGGTAGCCGTCGAGTTGGAGTAGGCATGGTTTCTGGTTTGCTTGGATTAGGTTGGTTATGTTGTGTCCGTTTAGGCGTAGCCTTGTGATTTTGGTTAGGGCTAGTATTGTGTTGTGGTTGTTGCGTGCTGTTTCTAGCAGGTGTGTGACTGCGCTGGGTGGGTTGTCGTTGGTTCCTGCGGTGAGGCTGCCGTCTAAGAGGATGAGGCTGTTTCTGGCTTGGGCTGCGGTTTGGGTTTGGAGCCATTTTTCTAGTAGCGCTGTTATGCGGGTTTGTGTTTGGTTGAGTTCTGGTATGCTAGTTAGTTGATTGAGTAGGCTGTTTGTGCGTTGAGTTGGGCTGGGTTCGTGGAATAGGTTGAGGATGTCGTGTTGGTTTTGGTCTGTTATGTGTATTGGGAATGGTCCGAAGCGCATGTAGCGATATGCTGTGCCTCTTTGTTTCCACACGGTTGCGGCTCTCAAGGCGAGTAGGATGCCTGTGTCTGTTTCGCCTAGTCTTATGCTGGACACATCTATCGCTATGACTGGTGTCTGATCGGGCTTGGGCTGGAGTGGGATTGGTTTGTGTTGTAGTATTGTTTGTCCAAGGAAGGCTGGCGTGAATTCCTGTTGAGTTTCGTCTGCTTCTTCTGCGGTGGGCTGAGGAGGCGGGGTGTGGGCTGTGTTGTTGTGGATGTTTTTTATTGTTCTTAGGCTGAGTTCCATGAAGCGTTGTGGTAGGGCTGATGTGTCTTCGAGTCTCATTAGTGGAAAGTTATATTTGCTGGTTGTTGGCGTATATTGTGGTTGTTGAATCAATTGAATTCACCAATAGGCAATATGTGGTATGTTGGTGAGTATTTAAGAATTGCGCATGTGCAAGTTGCGCAATACAATATGCAATAAGGAACCATCATGACAGAACAGCCCCAGAGTGCTCAGCCGATTAAGGTTAAGATGAAAGTGGGCAACGTGGAATTCGAGATAGAAGGCACAGTGGACCAAGCCAACGAAGCGGTGGGCAAATTCCTGCAAACAGTAACGGAGAAACTGAAGGAAACACCGCTCATATCAGGACAGGAAGCAGCAGCGCCCAGAGCAGAAACATGCAAAGTAATCATACAACGCCTCTGGGAGGAAGGATGGTTCTCTTCTGGACGAGGACTTGGGGAAGTGCACAGTGAAATGGCAAGACGAGGATTCCACTATGACAGGACAGCAGTAGCACACGCACTGATTGATTTGGTCAAGGATGGAGTCCTGAACAGAGAGGGACGACCAAGACGCTACCAATACGTGCAGAAAAGACCGCCTTTAGCAACTCGCCAGTAATCTAAGCACGCTCAATCATCTTCAAAACCTTAGCGTCTGGAACCTCAGCAGAGCTAACATTAATCACGTCACGTACATCATCAACGGGCACGCTTGCCGCTGTTGGCTCTGGCCCCAAACAGAAACGAGAAGAAAGCCTAATTTAAGGAATTTTGGCTAGAAAAATCATGTCGAAAAAACTGTGTCGAAAATGATTCGCGTGTATGCGTTGTGCCTATTCTATTTTGCCTCTACCTGAACACTGGGAAAAACCTGCCATCTGGATTCTATTATGTAGCCGTCAGCGTTGGACAGACTGCTTATCCCTATTGTGTAGTTTCCAGAACCGAATTGAAAGACAGGTGGCGACAGGTGGAGTTCAGTGAATCCATCAATTGCAATCCAGGCTGTAGTACTCATAACCTCTTTAGTTAGATGTCTGATATAGAGGATGAATGCACCTCTAAACGCTGTTCCATTAAGATAGGTTATTGTAACATTCCCCGAAACGGGATCCTTATAATAGTAAGTTGTGCGATGAAGAGCTAACGTGATATTCAAGTCATTGACCGTCGTGAAGTTCGATACAGGTTTGTTGAGAAGGTTGTAATGAAAAAGCAAGTCCTCATATTCTCTTAACAGTTCAGTGTAACTTTCGTTCAAAGCATTGATTTGAGTTAGTTTGCTCTGGAGTTGAGCATCAAGTTCTTCTATCCTGTCAGACAAGTTATAAACTTGATTTTGAAGCGTCTGAATTTGGTTATTTTTCGCATTTAACTGAGTTTGTGAGTCATTTACCTGACTTGTTAATGCGGTCTTATCCGCTTGCAGACTCGTCACCGTAGTAAACAGCCAAAAATTCGAAACTCCCAATAAAACGATGAGTGCAAGGCTTCCTGCAAAAGCAATTTTGACTCTGCTCAATACTCATTCCCCTACCGAAACATTCTGGAAGAGACAAGATATGCGTTTCCGTGCCAAATTTAAGGAATTCTGGAAAAATCATGGGAGAAACTGTGTTGAAATAATTCTTGCCTGTGCGTGTTATGCCAATTCTATTTTGCCTCTACGAGAACCCTTGGTCCTGGCTCATCAGCCACAATATAGCCATCTGCTGTGTTAATCCGTGATATTTCTATACCGTAGGAACCCGGTCCACTACGAAAAACTGGCGGTGGACACACAAAGTCTGCGAATCCATTCGATAGCCTAAATATAAAATATACGGCCAATCCAGGTCCTTCAGTCTGAATAGCAAAAACGCGTAGGATGAACTCGCCCTCAAAAGCCGTTCCGTTAAGGTATCTTATTGTGGCATTGCCAGAAACTGGATCTTTGTAGTAGTAGATTGTACGGTCGATGGCAAGTGAGATATTTAGGTCTTTGACTGTGGTGAAGTTCGATGCGGGTTTGTTCAGGATATTATAATGGAAAAGCAAATCTTCATATTGCCTTTGAAGTTCGGTGTAACTTTGGTTTAGAGCGAGGTAATTTTGATTCAAAACGTTGATTTGACTGGATAAGTTTTCAACTTGGTTTTGAAGCGTTGTTAATTGGCTGTTTTTCTGGTTCAGCTGATTTGATAGGCTGTCAACTTGGCTTTGGAGAGTTTGAACTTGGTCGTTCTTCTGGTCCAGCTGGGTTTGTGACTCCTTTACTTGACCCGTTAACGTGGTAAAAAACCAAATATTTGAAATGCCCAACAGTACAATGAGGATAAAGCTCCCTACAAAAATCAATTTGAATTTGCTCACTATCCATTCCTCTGTCAGAGACATTCATGGACAAGCAAAATATGCCTTTCTGTGACTACTAAAGCGGATTACACTTTATGTGATGTGCGCGTTAAATCAGAATTTCTAAGAGTTTTTCACCCTTTTGCGTGATTATGTAGACGCCTCGGCTGACTCGTTCAACATAGCCATTGATAAGCAGATAGTGATAAAACTGTTTTCTAACGGTGTTTGATGTTGCGAAGCGTAAGCATGTTGCAACCGCTTTCTTCTCAAATATCCGTATAGTGCACATGACCCTTCTTGACGAGTTCAAGAATGGTTTCGCGGAGAACATCTCTCCTAGTCTTTCATGAGAGAGGTCATGTCTCTCTTGGAACTCGACAATGTGACCAGGGGCCGTTGTTTGAGGAATGAGTCCGCCGCAGTATTGGCAAGGAACAATCACGACCTCCTTAACTTCAGGCTTCAGCAACAGCTCATTTACATCGTCCAAGCCGCTATCACACTGTTTGGCGTATCTTGACATAAGGTCTCATACCACGTTTATGCAAGAAGCCTCACAGAAAAAACCATCAGCACCGCAAAGACAATCTATGCTGCCGCCTCAGACCTCCAACCTACCATGCACGCGCAGATTTCCCCAATCGACTCGCGTTCAAAAAGGCATAAGTATATACCACGTTACATACATCGTTTCTATTGAAGGCAGAACATGACACTCGGAATCATTGCTGTTTTCGTTCCAATTCAGACATCCCCGTATAGACCAGTGGTGCTCATCTGTCCTAAATGCCAAACTCGTATTCCAGTAAGTTCAAAGTTCTGCCCAGAATGTGGAGCAGATCTTCAACCTAAGAAGCAATAATAGTTAGCAGTGTACGCATTCTACATCTAATTGTACGGTCATAATGGTAACTATGCACTGTGAAACAATGGGCTGGAAATTATTAGATCCGCCGTCGCCCTGTTACAGGCAGTGGGCACATTGTACAAGACAGCTATTCTAAGAAGTGCCTTAACGTCGACGTCGTGGGGAAGAGACTGCAAAGGATCCCAGAAGAAAATCAAATAGTCCAATTTCTCATTAGCAATCAAAGCGCCAAGCTCCATGTCGCCGCCATAAGACCCGCCTTTAAGCAAAGTAAGCCTCAGACTAGTCTTCTCCATTATCCTCTTCCCAGTATCCCCAGTCGCATACAAGTTATGAACAGCCAAAGTTCCCTTGTTAAAATCAGCCCACTCCACCAAATCATCCTTCTTATTATCATGCGCCACCAACGCAATATTTCTACGAGGAATCAAAATCTCACACCAAACCAAGCCCAATATTCTCTAGGAGCTTAAACATTTCTGAACACCAATCGACCGCGCACATCCTCACAAAACAGAAAACGCCCTTTCACCCACAATTCAACAAACACTAAACAAGTTTGAATCTAAACACCGCAGCGACCTTAAAAAAACTCGAAATCTAACATTATGCAGTTTCTTATTCGGTTTTCGGACATTTCGGCAAAAGTAATGTGGCGTTCCATGGAATAACGTCTATATCAAATCATGCCAAAACAATAAAATGACATCACGCTGCGGTTGTGACGCATATTGAACAATAAAGGTCGCCTCGCTCTTCTTCTGGGATTAATCTCGTGGGTCACAGGCTGGATAAGCATCGACTGGGTCTTGAACTACTCAGTTTACCGCGGCATGACCGAACTCTGGTTAATACAAATACCCCTCACATCCATAGACGTGGTCACAAGCCCATGGCAAGCATACTTCATATCCTTCATCCAAATACACATCGCATTATTCCTATTCATCTACGGAATGATAAAACTGACGAAATACCCCACTTAAACCGCAACTTACACGTGAAGTCTCAAAGGCTTAATCCATAATAGCTAGAAACCGCTGGTGACCGTGGAAACCTCTCTGCCAAAGACAAACGAACCTTAGAACTCAGAGACTCGTTTGCGGCATGATGATGGTTCTGAGCCAAGTTTGACTTCAACATTCAAGCGGTTGATGTACGAATAACAGAACACCCTGTTCGAATGCCCAAGCAAAAAATCAAGCTTAAATCCTATAGGCCATTTACTGGATATTCGAGCAGAACGGTCCTTGATGAAAGACCCAGCATACCGCGCAAGATGCATCGACAAGGTCCTAAGCAAAAACTCCAGCCTAGACGTCATGCTAGGTCTAGCCGACATAGCCTACGACATATTCCTCATCAGTCTAAAAGAAGAAAACAAGAAACTCACCACAAGACGCATGCGACAAATAATAAAGGATCTCAGCAAATTGAAAGAAGCCACATCAAAAACCTAATCTCTTCACAACACACACCCGCGACCCCTCAACCTTGACATAGAAGTAGTCGGCGCAAAGCACTGCCCAACTGACGACGGCTCTGACCTGATTCGGCGCGTTCACGCTAAATCTTAAGTGCAGAAAGCCTTGCTTTCAAGATAAGCGGGTGATCGCCATCAGCTCACTTGAATCCGTAAACATCCTTCTAAAAAAATCAAAAATGTTTATGAGGTCAGCCGAAGGCAACATTGAAAGAAGATTGTACGATGTGACATGTTTCGACGCTGAGCAAGCAACGCAACTGTTTCTGAAAGCGCACATATTGAAGCATCTTGGATACGTGCCGAGAACACATAGCATACGAACCTTGTTCAGCCACTTAGCGTCTGTTCCAAAAATAGACAGGAAAACACTAAACAAGTTTGGATCTGAACACCGCAGCGACCTAGTCATGCTTGAGGTCGCATATTTGAAATCGCGCTATTCAGGTGAAGAATATAATAGGCAGGATGCACACGAGTGTGTTGAGATCGCCAAGAAAGTGATACAGCTTGTCAAGCGAGTCGCCGTCCATCTATGAAATCAGACAAGACTGGAAGAACATAGTTAGGAAATTGAGCGACGCAGCTAAAGCGGTTCTAGGTGAAGCTGAAGTCGTGCCCTTCGGCAGCGTCGTCGCAGGAAACGCGGCAGCAGCAAGCGACATAGACGTCTTGATCATAGCCAAAGATCTCCCCAAAAGCGCTTGGCGCAAAGCCCAAATCATAGGCAAAATAGAGGAAGAAACTGGTCTCCCACCGTTTCACCCAGTTCAAATACACCTCGTAACATGGCGGGAAGCCCAAACCAACCCGATATACACAGAAGTCTTGAAAACACGAAAGAAATAGCATAGCACAAAACAAGACGACTACATTGAGAAAAGCACGAAAAAGAAGAATCTCTCCCGCGACCCAGACCACTACTGCTGAACAAAAATCGCCTCGGTATTATTACAATTTCTAAGCAAAAGTTAACGACCCATGAAAATCCAGACCCGCTACAACAGTCCTGCGCTTGCATGTTCAACTACAACCGTCCAAGCCAACACAGCCGTGCCGGGCGTTGATGTCACCCGGAACACTCTGACGACGATGTCCACACAGCTTCAGCCACACCCAAGATAGAAGAAGGCCCTAAGCGATTGTCCCCTTCTTCTCTTGAAATTTCTCTTCCCACAACTACCCATGGATCCATCCTGATCATCCTGGCAATTGGGTCTACTTCATCGAAGCAAGCTCAATCTACTAAGTAGCAACACCTGTACAAGCGTCGAGCAGATGCCAGAAAAGATATAATATTAAGTCTTACGACATATGATTCTGGCTCCTGAAATGGCATACCCTTCTCAAAATAGACAAATCGTTGTTCTAATCGCAGTCGCAGTAATAACCATCCTCATAACCGTCGTCGCTCTCTACACAGTCATGCTACAAAACCCAGGAAACGTCACATACATCCAAACCATCGACATTGAAGCCTACTGGGACACCAACCACACAAACAAAGTGTCAGCAATCGACTGGGGCAACATCGAAGCAGGCACCACAAAGAATATCACGATTTACGTGCTTAACACGGGCAACACGAACATTAGGCTCTCAATGAACACAACAAACTGGACCCCGACAAACGCCTCAGAAAACATAACACTAAGCTGGGACTACCAAAGCCAAACACTAAGCCCAAACCAACTGCTCAAAACCACCCTGATCCTAAACGTAGAGCCCAACACTCGAGGAATCACAACATTCAGCTTCGACGCCATCATCAGCGCAACCCAACCTCCATAGCACCCGCATCGACACTCGACCCCTACGATAATTCTACCTGTACGAATCGCAGAACACCCTGTTCGAATGCATGGAATTAAGTCCCAATCTCGCCCCATAACACAATGGTAACCTTGGCATGCTGAGAAACAAAACCACGATCAGGAAATTCCTGATAGGTCCAATAATCCTAGGATTCCTTCTAACATTCGCATCAGCATTGTACAGGTCCGAATTCGTCTTCCCTCAACGCGCAGAGCCATGCATATACTCAATTTTCAAAGTTCCACTAAAACAAACCAGCTACGGTCTGCCAACTCCATGGCTCACCACAATCGAAGGCGTCTACAAATACGGCTGCGGACCCATCGTAAGCCACTACACAGAATACCAACTCATATGGCAAGGCATACTCACAGACACAGCAGTCTACGCACTCATCTGCGCATCACTCCTCTACCTCAAAGACAGAATCAAACGCACAGCAAAGACCACGACTTCTGAACCCATTCACCCCAACATCCAAGAGTTGTTGTTGTGACACTGTAACTACTGAAGGCAACAACAACTTCGAAACCGCCCACAGCCCACAGGCACACAACCTTCAACTGCAAAACGTGCCCGCAACAAGGGTAGAAGAAAACCTTAAGAGTATGTCACCTTCTTCTTCCGAAATCTCTTTTTCCCGCAAAGACAGCAACGGTCAAAAGCAACATAACAACCCCCACAACATCTAGAGCTACCCCGACTGCCCCACCTCAAAGCCTCAACCCAGCTGAAACATGACACAACTCTAAAAAAACCAAAAGAATTAAGTCCACTAACCCCGACCCGTTACTCCCTATTCAACTCCCAGGAGTTTGACCAACACGCCAAACACTGAACCCCTAAAAATCGCCCCCGATGTCCACTGGGTAGGAATCAACGATGAACAAATAGAACTGTTCGAGGGACTCTGGGAAATCCCCGAAGGCGTCTCCCTCAACTCCTACCTAATCCTAGGCTCCGAAAAAACCGCACTCATCGACTCAGTACTCAACCTCTACGCCGAGGAGCACCTAGAAAAAATCAAACACTTAATCAACCCTTCAAACGTCGATTACATAATCCTCAACCACATGGAACCAGACCACACAGGCGCCTTGCCCCGAATCCTAGAAACCGCACCCAACGCGCAAGTAGTCCTCACACCCATGGCATTAAACCTACTCAAACACTACTACCACACAGAACCCAAAACCATCCTCACTAAAAGCGACAACCTAACCATCAACCTAGGCGGCAAAACCCTCAGATTCATCCAAACACCATGGCTCCACTGGCCAGAAACCATGACCACCCACCTAATCGAGAACAACATATTATTCACCTGCGACACATTCGGCTCATTCAAACGGCTCCCCAACGGCTCAATCATGGAAACCGACATCAAAAACATCAACGAATACATGCACAACGCCTCAAAAAAATACTTCGCAGGCGTCTTCAGCGGACAAAGAGAATGGATCCTCAAAGCCACAAAAAAACTCCAAGACATGAAAATCGAACCAAAAATCCTAGCTCCAAGCCACGGCCCAGTCTACACCGTCAACGCCAAAAGAATCATGAACACATGGACCTCATGGAGCAGACCCGACTACACCCGAAAAGTGGTCATAGCCTCAGGCTCCATGTACGGAATGACCGCCAAACTAGTCAAAGCCATAACCGAAGGCATCGAAGAAGCCAAGGGTCAAGCAGTCGCCTTTGATCTTTCACACCAAGTGCCCGTTGACGTATTGACCGAAGTACTGGACGCGCCCGCCCTGATGATCGGCTCCCCAACATACGAACACGAAATATTCCCCAAAGTAAAACAATTCATAAACCTCCTAGAACTAAAAAAACTCTCAGACCGACATGTAGGAGTCTTCGGAAGCTACAGTTGGAGCGGCGAAGCCACAAGAAAACTAGCGGAACAGCTTGTCACAATAGGCTTCAGACTCGTAGGAAAACCAATCACAGTTCTAGGAAGCCCCACACAGGAAGACCTGGAAAAAGCGAAAGCACTCGCCAAAAAAGTAACGGAAACCGCTTTCTCTGAACGCGGACTATGACACTTCACTGTCTTTATTCGCCTGCTTACCATCCATGTGATATCGTCGAAGGCGGAGTGCCTTCTCTCCTCCGCTTCTCTTGCTTCTTAGCCTTCTCAAGCAACGTAACCTTAACAACCTCGCCCTCTAACGCGACCCAATACCTTCGATTCAAATTTCTGCGGTAAACAAACTTGTTCACTAATCGCTTCAACTCCTCCGACGACACCTGCCCAGAATCAACGAACACCTTACCACCACTCAAAACAACGTCAACACCAAGACCAGAACGCAGAAAACCACACAAAGACTCTCCTTCAACCGACTCCAACCCGTTTAAATCAACTTCCAACCGCTTCCTACGCCGCAAAAACACACCAATCAACCTCAACTACAACAAGAAGCCCTCAGAATAAAAGACACGCCCCAAGAAACATAATTAACAAACACGTAACGCAGACTGCGCTTGCGAACATAGACCGCTCGGTATTATTACTTGTTCTAAGCCGAAGTTAATAACATCCAAAAAGAAACCAGCCCCACACGCCGTCCTTGACAAAACCCACCTGAACCGTGACAAAACCTGACGCAAAACAGCGCACGAATAGAACCCAGAGCATCATACAGAAACCCAAACAGACCCGAAAGCACAACGTCCAGACTCGTTGATGTCACTGGGAACAGACTGACGACGACATCCATACAGTCACAGCCACACAACCCATCTCGACAAGGTAGAAGAAGACCTTAAGGGAAAGGCTTCCTTCTTCTTCGACAATGTACCGTTCAGTAAGGTCAAAGATTGCTGATTTCCCGCGCCTTAACCAGTCCTGCTTGTGACCCTAGGAATATGACGTTGTTGTGAGCCTTGATCAAGTCAACAACAAGTTGAACCTGATCCTGCTGCATAAGAACGGGCAAGCTGTAAGCACATATGGCAATCAACGGCACGTCAAGAACCCTGTGCAATGAATTCTCATATTCCAACAGCTTCTCTTTCATGTCACATTTGAAAAACCATGTAGTGTCACCTGCCACTCTCAAGCCCTTAAAGCCGTCAGCTAACGCATCGCCGAGAAGCCTAGCCCAAAGAGCAATCGTCCTCTGCACATTGAACTCGCCACCGATAAGGTACCAGTCCTTGTAACTCATTATCTGCAACATACCCTTCTTCTCACACAGGTCCGCATCAATTCCACGCTTCTGCATAAGATTTCTGACTTGGCTCGGCGTCTCATCAATGCCGGCAACGTAGGCTACAGCTTCCTGCGAATCCAAACCAGCCTTCAAATAATCAAAAAGCACACGATACTTGTCCTCAGGATATTCATAGAACATGATGGCATGATCCGTGGGCTTCAACTGCGGCACCAAATCCAACACAGCTTCCTTCTCCATTCCGCAAATCATCCTTCAGTGCAATTACACTCCACTCTAATAGCAGCTATAAAGAAAATGTGAACCACAAATCAAGACCAACACTACGCAACGCAGACTAGTCCAGGAAAACCCCAAACCCTCAACATCCCAGAAGTTACTATTACTTGTTCTAAACCGAAATTAATAACACATGAACAAAAACAGCCCCCAACCCACACATCAACACAGCCACAGAGCCACAGACAAGTCTGCGTTTGCCTGTTCAACTACAACTGTCCAACCCAGAGTAGAAGAAGGTATAAGAGGCTTATCCCCTTCTTCTTTTGAAATTTGTTTTTCCGCAGGCACATGCTCGAACCCCCTAGAAACAGAATGTTGGCGCACGCTAAAAACGAGATTTACCACTACGACTCGTTGAGTGAAATCTTGCTTGTTTGCAGCCGAAACGGGAGTAACTAGGCTATTTCTTGAGCAGAACCTGAACGTGCCAATGCAACTTATCCGACAAACCTGCAGCATTGACATCTAGCTTGTTCTTCTTAACGTAATCCGAGACCAGCTTCTTGACCTTGTTCTTCACAGCTTCTGATTCAAGTTCCGTTACAAGCATTTTTCCAACACTATCAGACAGTTCAACAACCTGCTTATCAGTTAAACCGTGTACCATTTTCTCACACTAAACGATTGTTATCACTTAACCCATATAAATAACCTCTCAAAAACACGCCCAAAAAAACTACAAATACGCCATACTTCTAATCAAAACCATCTCGGACCAGCTTCCTCTGCAACGTCTTAAGCCAATCAATATCCCGCCTATAACGCTGAAGCTCCTCAGACTCCTTCTTAAGACTAGCCACCTTACGCTTAAGCTGCTCAATCCCCTCACTCATACTTCCACAAAAAACAGACACATACTTCCTAAGGGACAAATGCGTTATGAAGCCAAAGTAAATATCCATAATCAACGAGCCGCGCACCACAATTAACGTTGAGGTTCGGCTACTACTGTGAAGGGGTCAACTTGATCTCATAAAGCTGAGACCATCTTTTACCGGTTACAAAAAGCCTGTCTCCCACAGCATCATAAGCGATTCCATTAAGCACATCCGCACCCGGACTCTGCAAGTCTCGTAAACCAGTTAAGTCTATCCACTTCACGACTTGCCCACTTTGAGGATCAATTACAGCTATTCTCTCTTCCTGCCAAACGTTAGCATACACATACCCCTCGATGTACTCAAGCTCATTAAGCCTAGCCACAGAACCAGCTTCAGGATCACGAACCTCAACCTGCCCAACACCCTCAAACGTCACAGGATCCAAAAAATACAAAGTCGCAGACCCATCACTCATAATCAACCGACCACCATCATGCGTGATTCCCCAGCCTTCCGTAGGATAAGAGAACTCCTGCAACAAATCAAAAGAATACTTATCATAAACAAAGCCCTTGTTAGACCGCCAAGTCAACTGAATAACCCGGTCACCAAAAACCGTAACACCCTCACCAAAAAACTCCCTCCCTAAATTGTAAACCTGCAAAACCTCACCAGTCTCCAACTCAACACGGCGAAGCGACGACTGACCATAAAGCCCCGTGCCCTCATACAAAAAACCATCCTCAAACACAAGCCCCTGCGTAAAAGCACCGGCGTCATGAGGATACACATTAACGATATCAAAAGCATAGTGCAGCGGCACAGGATTTTCAGGACCATTCGTCAGCAAAACAAATGCAACAGCGCCAAACACAAGTACCATTATGACAACTAGTACACCGGCTAAAACTCGCTTTCTCATCGCGCCTCACAAAGCCTACACACAATGACAACTTTAACATTTCCACGAGCACGCAGTTGTTAGTGTTTCTAAGACAACGTCAACACTAACACGCACGCAGCCTCAGCCCTCTAAACCCTACATTGCCACAACTTCGCAAACAAAAAAAAGAAAGAGAGAAACGCGCACTCACACGTGCGCTCTTCAACGCGTTCAGGTTGGCGCTTTTGGTTTCCTCAGCGCGTAGATAACAGTGCCTACGCCCATCAAAGAAAAGCCGAGAGCAAAGCCCATGCCGATGAAAAGCCATCCGTTAGCGTTGGTCCACGCTGCCTCAGCCTGAAGTTTGGTAGCGTTTGCCTCCAACAGAGCCGCGTTTGCCTCAATCACAGCCGCATCCGCCATCTTAGCGTTAGCAGATGCCTCAGTCAAAGAGATATTCAAATCAGCAGTTTCCATCTTAGTCCTCCAAACTTCCTCAGCCGCAATCGCTTCCTCCCACAAAGTATTAGCCAAATTGTACTTCGCCAAAGCTGAAGCATAGTCTCCACGATCGTAGTACGTGTCACCTAAACCTTTCTCCACCACGGCCAAAGTTGCCTTCTCCTGCGCAGCAATGCTCTCCCAACTGTACCACCAGTAATAATCCTCGTACGCCTCGTATTTCTGAAGACTATCCAAAGCATCCACTTGAGCAGCAGGGAACACTTCAAACCGCTCCATGCCAAGCCACTCTCTCTGCCACAGCTCATAGCCAACGATCTTCATAGGACCAGATGTAGCATTGACCCACTCAATAATCAAATCAAAGTCCCACGAGCTCCCAGGAGGAAACTCAGCAACATCAGCAGTGAAGCTCAACGTGAAAGTCCCCACCTGGTCATGCTGCAACTGAACTGGACTCGCCGAGAGATCCAAAGTCTTGTTTATACCCAACGAATAGAACTCGAAGACTATCTTGGAAACATTCATCAAGATTGTAGGAGACACATCATTGACGTAACCCACCATCGCTGAAGCCGTTGCACCGTGTCTATACGCCACTCGACTTCCGTCGATATCAGCATAAGGCGCCAGCCACTGACCAAACGTGAACTCCGCTCCAGCAGGCTTTATCATGGCCACCGAAATCGCTGAGATCAAAGCGAAACACAAAAGCATCACAATAGGTTTTTTCATTCTTTCACCTTTAAGCTGACGGTTATCATCAGAAACACTATAAAAAACTTCTGGAGCCAAAAGACAGAAAAAACAACACAATCGGCCGCTTGAGAACGGAAGAGCTTGTCACGTTTTCCTTGGAGCTTGACAATTAGGGCATCTTGTCGCTGTCGTAGGCATAAGCCCGCCGCAATATTGGCAAGGCACCATAACCACTTCTTTGACAATAACTTCCCGAGGAGTTGCGATCCGCGCCTGCTCCAACGGCTTATGAACCTTCAAGAAATAAATAATAACGAAAACCATAGGCAAGCCAATAACAAAGAACAATGAAAGAAAGACTATCAAAGCCGCGTCAACCATAGCCTACTGCCCTTCCACCCACTATAGCCGTTTTACGTTGAAAGTGAGATTATAGATTTATGAACCACAACTAAGTGAACCCAGCTTGAATGTACATTTGACAAATCACCCTAGCTCTCTCAATACTGAAACCATCCGTAAACGAGGTCAAAATGGACCCGGACGCGTAGCAAGAAACCCCGTGTAGGTGTCCCACAACTCTTAAGCTCGCTTAAACATGCGCATCATATACTGACTCAAGCTTTTTCCCACGCGCACCATCTGTGGAAAAGCAGCTTCACGAACCTTGAGTCAACAGCGCACATGCGCACTTGCACCCAAAAAGGGTCATAGCAAAAAGCTGACTCGGTTCGAATTGAGCCGCTTTTCCCACAGGTGGCATGTGAGGGTTTATTAGAAACATTAGGCGCAAAAACCTTGCGTGGTTTGAAATGTGGTTCAAGTACACTGGAATACGCGTCAGAGACATGAAACGTTCAATCAACTTCTACACCAAAACCATGGGCATGAAAGTCATACACCGAGGAACCATGCAAGCAGGCGGCGAATACGTCCAGCTGAAAGGTGACAACTCCCCACAGGAACTGGAACTCAACTACTACCCACAGGGCGCCAAACACCACGAAGAATACGCTGAAGGCTCAGAGCTAGACCACCTAGCATTCTGGTGCGAAGACGTTCGGAAAAGCTACCCCAAAGTACTCGCCGGCGGCGCAACGTCAGCCATCGAACCATGGGACGAAAGAGGCTACACACTAGCATTTGTCAAAGACCCGGACGGTGTCTGGATCGAACTAATCGGAAAGAAAGTCAAATCAGCTAGGCACAAAAGAGCATAGGCAATTTACTCCTTTTGTAATGTGTAGTGAAAGCTTAAAATTCCTGTACTTCGCTTGAGATGTTCAATCAGCCTGCGCTGACTGAGGAGAGCACCAATGAAAAAGGAAGAGGTTAGAACAGAGGAAGATGTGATTCGTTTCTTATCCGACAAAACTGAGTTCGAAAGAAAGGTCTTAGTTGCAACGTTTAGGATTCCAAGTGGAAAGGTCAGCACTTACAAAAGGATAGCGGAGAAAATTGGAAAGCCTCGTGCCTACCGGGCTGCCGCAAACGCTTTGCACAAGAACCCTCTGCATCCCGTCGTTCCGTGCCACCGCGTTGTTAGATCCGACGGAAGATTCGGAGGGGAAAAGAAAGCCGCGGCTTCAAGAAGAAAGCTCGTCGAGAGAGAAGGCGTACCAATAGAGAACGACGGAGTCAAAATGAGCGAGAAGACTCTATATTAGTTTCCCGAAGAAACGCATGTTCACTTTTTCTTGCCGGTGAGATAGAAACCTCGTTTCTCAAGTTGTTCTAGCAGTTCATTCGGCTCCGGGTCCCATTGACCTAGCTTGCGGCTGATGTGTTCTGTCCAGCTGTAGTTGTCGTACGTGAATGCTTCTTCACGGTCGACTGATAGTGGTATTTTTGCGTTGAGCTTGCGGTAATAGTCTTGGCTAAGGTATCCCTCGTCCATTTGCTTCATGGCTTTTTGGACAGTGTCTTCATCCAGCTTTGGATATTTGTCTTCGAAGAGAGTAAACTCCAAAGGATATCTTGGTCGCGGCGGAGGGTCTTCCGCTGGAAATCCCATAACCAATTGCACGAGTGGGAATACTCTCTGTGGTAAATCGTACTCTTCCGCAATCTTGTCTGCTCTGTAAGGTGCATTTCCCAAAAGACAGCTCCCAAGTCCGAGGCTTCTTGCTGCAATAATCATGTTCTCCGCCATCAAAGCCGCGTCTTGAATTGCCAAGAGCAACAGTGCAAGGTCGTTTATGATTAGCTTCCAGTTTCTTCTAGCCATAATAATCTCGAACTTGTGGCAGTCAACGCAAACCGTGAACAACAAAGGCGTTTTGTAGGGATTTCGTCTCTGGTCTCGCGACAATAGTATGCTGTAACACTGAGTGGCGAAAGGCGCTTGCTGACCTGCTCTCACAATTGCCTTTATCACATCGTCCGAAGGCATCTTGTCAGAGTATTTTCGGATTGATTTGTGGCTTAGCATAGTTTCAATGACAGGATTCTTCTTCATGGCATCGCCCTCTAGGGAAGACAGTAACTAGCTTTCTAGGCATATTTAACCGAATCTGGCATATTGAGAACGCTTCCTGAGTTCGCATGTCCGCGCAGGAACTGGACGCGCTTAAATGGTTAAATGCAGCTTAATTGAAGTGGTACCTCAGAGGGTATGAGATGAAGAGACCAAAGGACACTGACCGCAGGATAATATCTGAGTTAATCAAGAACGCCAAGCTTAGCGACAGACAGATAAGCAGGAAGCTTGGGGTGTCGCAGCCCACTGTGACAAGGAGGAGAACTCTGTTAGAAAAACAGCTGATAGAGGGTTACACGCTTGTGCCAAAATGGGACAAATTCGGATACGAAATATTCGCCATAACACTTGTCAAGAGCAAACCTAGCCTCTCCACAAAGGAACAATATGAAGCAGTTCGTAAGCGAGGGACGGAGTGGCTGATGAAACAACCCAACGTAATAATGGGCGGCGGATGTCGAGGGGCAGGAGCGAATTCATTCATGATTTCCCTTCACAAAAACTACAGCGAGTACGACGAATTCATGTATCAGTACAGGCGTGAATGGGGAGACGCCATAGACGATGTTCAACCTATCCTCGTAAATCTGGTCGGAAGAGAGCTTCTAAAGCCCCTGAACTTGAAGTATCTTGCGGAAACCACATAGCCTTAAGATAGTTCCTACAACATCATTTCTTTCTTTCTTTGCAGTTGCGCTATTGCTTTGGTTGTTATTCTGTAGCTTCCCTCTTCCGTCTTGATTACGTTTCCCTGCTTGATCAACTCGCCCAGTCTTGTGGTGGTTATTTTCATATTCTTGCCAAGTTTTACCTGCAGTTCCTCTTTTGTCATCATGTCTTGCTGCAGTTTTCCAAGTCGATGGCCTATGTGAGCTGCTAGTAGGTGGAGTTGAAGAGTTTCACTGTCTGTCAGCCTCTCTTTAGATATGAGTAGCTCTGGGCCTTCAGGGGTGATGGCTACGACATCCTTAAAGTCTTCGATCAGTTTAGCCAAGTCAACCGTCAAAGTTACCTTTCGAGCAATGTCAAAAGCTGGAACAACTTCACTGAAAAACCTGTTAACACTAATCCAGACGTCATTGACATTTCCATTGAACGTCTGCTCGACGCCCTGATACTTGACGTTAACTGTAACCGTGTGCTCCGCCTCACTCAATTGGGCTCACCTGTCATGCTTTCCCTCTTGCTGGCACCATTATTCAAGAACATGGCATAACGCTTTCGCAGATACCGGCACAGCACATAAGAAGATGCCTGTTACTTGGCATTATTGAGTTACGCCTTTCAACCGAGCCAGCACGTCATCTTCTATCCATTTTTCGCCTTGCAGTGTCAATTTGAACTCGGGTCTTGCTGGGTCAGGTTTGAACACTAATCCTCTTTTGGTCATTTCATTTAGCCGTGCGGGCACCATGGACTTTATGCCGCTTGACTTGAGCAAATCGGCTATCTTTGTCGCTGTGCCTGTCTTTCTATCCGAAGCAAACAGAATGAGTCCAATGGCCTCATAGTGACTCAGTTTCTCGCGAGTTGTCACCACTGGGCCTTCAGTCGTTATTTCGACTACACCTTCCAACCCAGCTTTTGAAGAAACAATGACCCTGCTGGACACCAACCCACCAACTTCGCCAATAAACTCGGGTGTAATAGTCTTCAAGGCTTCAATCAGATCCTGCGCTGATTCGCCTTCAACTTCAAGTTCGCCGAAGCCTGTCCTGATGTGCGCTTTAATCTTAGCCACTGTCTTCATACTCCCTCAGTTGACGCTTCAGCTGTTTCGCTCGGCGTCTGCGTTGGTGGCTGGTTTGGCATAGCGGTTGCTTGAGCCAGAACATATACGTAACCCTTATCGGTCTTCCAACGTTTCACCTTGCCCTTCCTAACCAACCAGTTCAGAACGCCCGACAACGTCGTCACAGGATAATGAACAGCATTGATCCGCATGGCCTCAACAATCTCGGGCAACGTCCGAGGCGCGACCCTACCCCAATCAGTTACCAACAATCTCACAACAGCATCGGCACAACCACCAGACGACTGAATACTCGGATAAGCGCTTGCACCAGCGGAAGGCGACAGGGATTGAGACAACGGCATCGGAGATGCGGACTGCATGGGCGTCTTATTCGACGGGGCTTCTGCGTCAGCCTGCGAGAATGCCTCTGAAACCACGGCAACAAGATTCAGCAGGTCCTCAAATGTGCGTAGAACATCGTCTTTGCTGCCACTGACCTCAACTTCGTACTGCCCCAAACGAACGCGCAGCGAGAAAGGCACGTTTGTCGACACTCTCTTTCGCCCAGAACGAATACTAGCAACCTACACTTTTAGAATTTGCCATCCCAACACACGACTGAATCAGGTTTTCTCCTGTGTCGTCTCAGGCTTCCTGTTGTTCAACCCTGCCTCAACACCAAACAGTCGCATAAGGAACTTAAACACGTTAAAAGCCGCGTTCTTATCGGCTTTCAGGCCTGTCGTTGCACCGAGCAGGCAGATGCCTTCCCATCTGCGTTCCTTTGCCAAGCCCAGCATTAGACCAGCCGCGCCTGCAATCCGCCCACTGCCATATAGTACGGCGCCTTTTTCCATGGTTTCAACTGCCAACTTCGCCGATGTCGCCGCAACATAAACCTCGCCAGCTGGGCGAGGTTGAGGCACGCCGCCCATAGTCGCCAGAAACTTGCAGCCAAACTGCTCCCCAAAATCCAAGATTTCGCTACAAAGCCTGTAATGAGCCAAAACGTCGTCACGTGCAAGCTGAGCCTCGCCAGTCAAAACCAGAAACTCCGCTTTGCCAAAAACCGCCCTACTAAACTCGTAATGAGGCGGACGAGCCACACCATCCTTTTCAACGTTCACAAAGTCTGGAAACGCAGGCGAATACAACTCAGCAAAAGTCTCACCACGCGTAAACTCGATCAGCAAACGAGCGGCCAATCTACCCACATTGCCAAAGCCGGGCAACCCCTCAACTAAAACAGGCTTCTCAAACACAGGCTTAGACAACACGCGGAAAACAGACTTGTCCAAACTCGGAACACTCACCTATGGTGCCAAACGGGTTATAGCCATATCCGATGCAGCCATAAAAACCTTTTAAGCTCGCGAATCCATCAACTCTGAAGATGGCGGGGAAAAACCGTAGCGAGACCTAGCTGCAGGTCCTACACGGGTGGGGTAGCCAGGTTAACCCGCTGGGCTCATAACCCAGAGATCGGTAGTTCAAATCTACCCCCCGCTACCAAACATCGCAGCCTCTGCCCTCGTTGAAAACTTTAATAGAGGCTAAGCTTAATTTGCCGAAAGGGATTGCGGATGATTCAGTTGCCCACTTCTCTCTTGCCTCAGTTAGGCTTTCTCTTTGAGGTTATTCTTCTGCTGGTGCTTCTCGTCATAGGCCTTATCGTGATTATAGTCATCGCCAAAGTCATGCTTTTCTTCTTACCTGCAGCCATTATTGCAGTGGTTGTGTGGTTCCTCACTGGCGGCAACTTCTTCTGGGCTGGAGTAGCATTCCTCGCAGTAGCTCTTCTCTCAGTTATCAAAAGAAAATAGCCTAGTTTCTATAGAAAGAAAAGAGATGCTTAGGCTCGCGCAGCTGCCTTCACTAATGCTACGACCCCTGGTAACTGCTCGCCCATGAGGAATTCTATGAGAGCGCCTCCAGCCGTGCTGACGTACCCCATTTTCTTGGCTAGTCCAAGCTCTTCGACCGCAGCGATTGAATGTCCACCTCCCACGAGCGAGAAAGCTTTAGACGAGGCTATGGCTTCAAAAGTCTTAGTGGTTCCGAGAGCGAACTGTTTGTTTTCAAAAACTCCCATGGGTCCGCTGACAACTATTGATTTGGCGCCTTTGACAATTCCCACATATTTTTTTGCTGTTTCGCTTCCAATGTCAAAGATCGGATACTTGGTTGGCAGCTTGCTGACTGGGATTTCCATCCGTTTTCCATCTGTTTCTACAGCTAAATCCACAGGAACTTCAATGTTCCTCGCGTAGTTCTTCATGAGGTCTTTGATGCCCGAGATGAACTGAGTCAGTTCTTTTTTCTCCAAGAACTCCATGTTGGGCTTGCCCAAGTCGATTCCCTTAGCTGCTAGGAAGAGATGACCGACCACACCTCCCGTCAACACATGGTCGGCGATCTTGTTCTTCAGCACATATTGGCTGATCTTAAGCGCATCATCAGCTTTGGCGCCGCCTAAGACGTAGACGCATGGCTTCTCAGGATTTTGAACAACTTTCGTCAACGCTGTGACTTCACGTTCCATGATTCGCCCCGCCACACTAGGCAATACACCTGTGAAGCCTACAATTGATACATGGGCGCGGTGTGCTGCTGCAAAGGCGTCGTTTACGAACACATTGGCTAACGGAGCCAGTTTCTCAACCATTTCTGTCTTTGCGTGGTCTTCTGGAGTTCCCTTCTTTTGTTCGTCTGCAAAGCTACGAACGTTGTCTAGGATGAGAATTTCTCCGTTTTTTAGCTCCTTGATGGCTTTTTGAGCTTTTTCGCCGAAAACGTCGTCAACGTACTTCACTGGTTTTGCCAGAATTTTGCCGAGTATTTGAGCATGTTCTTTCAAGGGTGTGAAGTCTGCGTCGCCGGGTCTGCCCTGATGCGCGAGAATCACGACTTTGGCGCCTTTCTGAGACAACTCCTTAACGGTAGATTCCCCATGCGCTTTGATGCGCGTGTCGTCCAAGACTTTCTTAGTTTTTGGGTCAATGGGGCTGTTAAAATCCACCCTGACTAGGGCGGTTTTTCCTTTAAAGTCATAATCATCCATCGTCAGGATTCGTGGCATACTATTCACCTGTTTCTGAACGTGTGATGCTGAGAGAAGCGTAGTCTAAACTTGCTGTATTTATCACTTGTCCAACAAAAAATAAAAGAGAGGGTTGGAATTCGGCTCTTAGAATCCTGCTTTCTTGCCGATGAGCTCGATGAGCTCCGTCATTCGGCAGCTGAAGCCCCACTCGTTGTCATACCAGGCAAGCACTTTAACAAAGTTACCACCAATGACCATGGTTGACTGCGCGTCAAAGGCCGCTGACCAAGTGCTGTGCAGAAAGTCCTGCGAGACGACTGGGTCGTCTGTGTATTCCAGAATACCCTTTAACGGTCCTTCAGCTGCTTTCTTGAACGCCTCGTTGATCTCTTCCTTGGTTGTGCTCTTCTCTAGGACACAGGTCAAGTCTACGATAGAGACGTCTGGAACAGGGACTCTGAGGGCGATTCCGTCCATTCGTCCAGTTAGTTCCGGCAACACTAGCGTTGCTGCTTTCGCTGCCCCCGTTGAGGTCGGTATAATGTTTACTGCACCAGCTCGCGCTCTCCGAAGGTCCGAGTGAACCAAGTCTTGTATTCTCTGGTCGTTTGTGTATGCGTGTGCTGTCATCATGAAGCCGCTTTTGAGGCCGAAGCTGTCATGCAGAACCTTGGCAACGGGAGCGACGCAGTTGGTTGTACATGAAGCATTGGAGAGTATGTTGTGTTTTGCGTGATCATACTGATTGTCGTTTACGCCCATGACGATGGTTATGTCGGGGTTTTTAGCTGGCGCTGAAATCAGGACTTTCTTTGCTCCAGCTGTCAAATGCATTGCGGCTTTTTCGCGGTCGGTGAACAAGCCTGTAGATTCCACGGCTAAGTAGACATCAAGGTCTTTCCACGGTAGCTTTGATGGATCGCGTTCCCTCAGAGTCTTGATTTTCTTGCCTTTGACGATTACGCCATCGGGCGCGGCTTCAACTGGGAAAGGTGCGCGTCCGTGCACTGAATCGTATTTCAGCAGGTGTGCTAGGGTCTTTGGGTCTGTTATGTCGTTGACTGCGACAAAGTCGATGTTGGCGTTGCGTTCCACTGCAGCTCTGAAGAGAAGTCGTCCGATTCTGCCGAATCCGTTTATGGCTACTTTGATTGGCATCCTTTCGCATCTCCATCTTTTTTCATGCTTGTTGTAAAGAGATTCACCTAATAGGGCTTCCCTCATTTATAACTTTCACAATAGGAAAAATGAATGAAAAGGGATGGCGCAGACTAGTTGTGGGCAGAGTCTATCTGCCAAGTTTTATTATTGCTGCTTCAGCTGCTAACGCCATCAATTCCCATGTTTCGCATAGCGGAGGCGCATAGCAAGTGTCCGATTTCGCCAACTCATGCACTGTTATGTTCTTCTGTATTCCAATCGATATGGCATTAATCCGCTGTGTGACTTCTTCTCCACCGGTGATCTGTGCGCCAATGATCCGTTCCATTGCTTTCTCAACCACAATCTTGACCTTTATCGGCTGAGCTCCGGGGTAATACTGCGCTCGTGTTTTGCCGCTGATTACGCCTGAAACCACGTCAAAGCCAGCTTTTCTTGCAAAGAATTCGTTCAGTCCTGTTACGCCGATCTCGGTGTCAAAGAACTTCGTAACCGCGGAGCCCATAGCGCCAGGAAATATGGCATATCCACCTGCAGCGTTGGTTCCAGCCACTTTGCCCTGTCTAACGGCTACTGTGCCCAGCTGTGGGCAGTATGGTCTTTGAGACACCATGTGGGTAGTTTCGGTGCAGTCTCCAACGGCATAAATGCCTGGTACACTGGTCTCCATTCTTGGATTAACTTTGACAGCTTTGGTTTCGCCTAACGTTAGGCCCGCTTTCTGTGCGAGTTCAGTGTTGGCTCTCACGCCAAATGCGGCTACGCACAGGTCAGCGTTGATTTGTTCTCCTCCAGCCACTACGCCAGTGACTGTGTCGCCTCCGACGAATTCTTCTACGCCTTTACCAGTCATTATGGTTATGCCTCGGGCTTCCAGCATTTCATGCACAGTCTTAGCCATGTCAACATCGAGCATAACGGGCATGATCTGAGGCAGCAATTCGACAACGGTTGTCTTCACGCCTCTCTCTGTCAAACCGATGGCGACTTCGAGGCCTATTAGGCCAGCACCTAGGACAACTGCGGTTTTGGCGCCTCTCTGTATTGCTTGATCGATCTTTTCTCCGTCGTCAAGTGTCCGAACAGTGTGTATGCCTTGTTTTTCTTTTCCTTTGATTGGTGGAATGAACGCGTTGGCTCCAGTGGCAATTACAAGGCTGTCGTATTGGAGGTTTTCTTGCTTTCCGGTTTTGTCCACGGTTTCAACTGTTTTGGCCTTTGGATCGATGTTTGTGGCAGTGGTCTCTCGGCGCAGGTCAAGTTTCATCATTTGGTAATACGAGGACGGATAGACAATCAGGTCGGTCAGTTTGGGTATGTGTCCACCTATGACAAATGGGATGCCACATCGTGAATAGCCTGAGTACTTTTCAGTTGTAAGTAGGATAATCTCGGCTGTGCGATCGGTTTTTCGTGCAGCGCTGGCTGCGTCTACGGCGCCTGCATGTGCGCCTATGATCACAATTTTTCGCGGCAATTCTATGCGCCTTTTAGCCCTTGGCGATTAGACTCTTGTGCCATTCCACTGACTTGTTGAAGTCCATCAGAGCGCTGAGTTCAGCGTTCAGGTTTGAAGGCGTAATGACCAGCAGCCATCCTTTGTTGAAGGGGTCTTCATTCAGGATTTCAGGCTTGGACGTCACCTCTGGGTTGACTTGATCGATTGTGCCGCTTAACGGTGATATCAGGTCTGAAACTGCTTTGACTGACTCAACACTTCCGAAAGGCGTGTTGGCGCTGACTGTTCCGCCCGCGCTTGGCAACTCCACAAACACGATTTCTCGAAGTTGCTTCTGAGAGTAGTCAGTGACTCCCATTCTCACTTTGTCACCTTCAACTTTTGCCCAGAACCAGTCTTTGCTGTAGTATAAACCCTCAGGGATTTCATAGCCATCTACCTTGACCATTTTGAACATTTCACCTCTACTTTGAGTCTACCTATTGTGTACGGATAGTGTTTTAAAACTAACGATTGGCAGCTCGAGGGTTTCACTGAAGGAGAGCGATTCAACTCGAATTCTACTCGGTCTCAGAAAACTTCTTGACTATTGTCTTTGCCTGTTTCTTGCTTCCCGCCAAACACTCGATCATAGCTTCGTCCAGGTCTAGCCACTTAGCTAGGTCAGCGGCATTCTGTGCATTGTTTTCGAACATGATGCGTATGTAGGGCAGGATTTCCTTCGTCGCCAGTTTGACGGATGTGTGGCAGCGCTTCTTGATTTTGAAACCGATGGCTGACCGCATCTGGCGCTCTGCCCGAGTCTGAGACAGCGTCTTTATCCGCGTTGGAAACTTCAGGGGCACGAATCCAGCGGGCTGCGTTTTTTCTCGTGCCATGGCTACGCCTGCCGTCATGAAGTCAATCACGTAGCGCATTAAGGTCCAGTTTTGAGTTTTTGCGATTCGTCCACGGTAGAGGTCGGCTGTTGCCAGCGAGTCCATGGCATTGGCCAGGTCATGAGGGTCGCTCAGGTGGTGCGGGAGGTTCTCATAAATCCATTCGAATAACATGTCTGGGTCAACATCCGCCATGTCAACCGCATGCTTAGCTTGCTCTGCGCTCTTGCCATAGAAGACTAGGCGCAGGACGTTGAATATGGCTTCTTTTCGGTCTCGGTAAGCCAGCCAAGACACATCGTCGAAGGTCAGCGTCTGTTTGCCCTGTGCCAAAGCCTGCAGGTCGTTGACAGCTGAACGCACGTCGCCTTCGCTGCGTTGAGCAATGAATTTCAGCGCTGATTCTTCGGCTTTTATGCCTTCTCGGTCGCAGATGCGGTTGAGATGTTTCATAACAGCGCCTGCAGCGGGTTTTTTGAACTCAATGGTTTCGCAGTAGAAGCGCAAGGCGCCTAGTCGTGGGTCATAGGCGTTGTTAGCAATTAGTATGATGGGTACGAGCGCGTTTTTCGCGATTTGGGTGATGGCGCCGACGCCACCTCTATCTTCTCTGCCTGTCAAGCCATCTAGTTCGTCGAATAGGATTAAACGTTTTTTTCCGAACAATGTGCCAGACTGTGAGGCTAAGCCTGCGAATTTTTGAACTGCTTCTTCTGTGCGGTAGTCGCTGGCGTTCCGTTCGACCAGCTCCAAGTTGAGGTCGTTGGCTAAGGCTTCAACAGTTAACGTTTTGCCAATGCCCGGAGGACCAAAGAGAAACGCGGCTCGCCTTTTGGGTACGCTCTTATCCCATGATTTAACCCAGCTGACGAGTTTCTGAATTGCTTCTTCGTTGCCTACAACCTCGCTTAGCGAGCGCGGTTTGTGTTTTACAGTCCAGGCGGCATACATGAGAAGGTGACCTTAACGTGTATGTCTTATGTCGGAGCCTGCCTCAACCATTCTTGCCAGCAGTGAACTAAGTTGAACTTCCTCATCCGCGCCTTGAACTAGTCGGAAATCTACTTCGCCTATTACATCGGCGAGTTTGATTTTCCATGGTTCGGGCACGTCTTTCATCTTGAAGATTTCGATGTGCACTTGGCGGATTATGTCGCTGCCTGCAACTCCGTACTTAAGCATCATTTCGCGCAGTTTTTCACGTGAGCTTATGAAGTCGCCTTTCATGGCTACGTTGAGCATTTCGCGTACGTCAGCCGGGTTGGCTCTGCCGATAACTGAGTAAACCATTTCGTGGGTTATCGGTTTGCCCAACGAGGCTGCGGCTTGCAGCGCGTTTAAGGCTCGGCGTAAGTCGCCGCCGCTTACTTCAAAAATGGCTTCTAACCCGTCTGGTTGAAGCTTGATTTTTTCTTTTTCTGCTATTCCACAGAGGTATGTGTCTTGGTCTCCTCGGCTCAAGTACGTGAATCTAAAAGGTGCACAACGCGACTGTATGGGTTCGATGATTTTGCCGCTGTAATTAGCGATGAGAATGAACCTGCAGCTTGCACTGAACCGTTCCATCGTGCGCCTCAAAGCTTGCTGCGCGTCAGAGGTCATGTTGTCGGCTTCGTCGAGTATGAGGATCTTGAACGGGATTTCGCCTATCGACTTGATGCGGGCAAAGGTCTTCACGGTTTCCCGGACTACGTTTATGCCGCGTTCGTCGCTGGCGTTCAACTCCATCAGGTGTTCGCGGTAGCCTTCGCTGTACAGGTCACGTGCCAAGCACAGAGCGGCTGTGGTCTTGCCTGTGCCAGGTGGACCCGCAAAAATGCAGTGTGGCACGTTGCGGTTCTTGACGAAGCTTTTCAAGCGCTCTACGATTTCGGTTTGATCCATCATCTCGCTCAATGTCTTGGGGCGGTATTTCTCAGCCCACATCTCGTAGCTCAAGTAAGCGTTCACTCCCAGAGTAGGCTATATGCTTGTTGTGAACTGGAATAAAATACTATCCAATGCGTTTTTGAGTATATTGCAGTGGTTTCTTCACTGTGGCTTTCTAAAGATCTGGGCGCCTTCTATGGTCGTGACATATTAAGAAACAGAAAAAAAGGAAGTTGCGGTAGATTTCGCTACTGCAGTCGAGGAGCAAATCTCTCACGACCACCATGGGTCTTCTTTTGAGGAAGAAGCCATTAGCGCGTACAAGACAGATTACTCTAAGGGAGCCGCACAGTGGCTACACACAAAGTTGGTCGCAGAGTTGTTGGTATTACAGTATTTACAGCGAACCACTTGACGGGCACGTTCCAAGATTCCTTCTAATGCTTCCACTGCCCTCTCGTTCAAGGACTTAAGTTCTATGAAGCTCAATGATTTTGGGTTAGTAATCCGGACATTGAACACTGGTTGTTCATTAACTGTCCCAGCGGTCTGCTTGTCGAGGAACTGGCTGATGGGTTTTCCCATGAAATCTGCAAGTGCGATTTCTTTAACGATCTTATCAAATCTAGTTTCAACTATTCTCTGGTTTGTTAAAATATACTGGGTCGACTTGACTACTGCGAAGGAGATTGCTGTATAGCCGAGTCCCATCAGAATCAGGGCAACGCCTGTCCAGCCAAGAGTGGGGTTAGGTGGGAAGGCTTGACCGTCGGTCTTACCTCCAAGGAAGCAAAAAATCGCAAGAAAAGCTCCAACAATTGTACCAGAAAATGCTAGGACGAGAGAAAGGCTGAAAAAACCTTTTCGTGTTGTCCACTCAACGTTTTCATTTGGAAGCAAACGCAAACTAAACACCGTGCCAAGTATTTAATGAGACATGAGTCTAAATGCTTTTAGACGTCTTACTTGGAAATTCGTCCCGCAATATTGATTGTGAATGCAACGTTGAGCATTTATCTCTTACCGCCTGAATCGATCCGCCGTTACCTAGACATCAAGCGGGATTCCGCTTATGCGAGCTTGAGAGTCTGCTAAAAGATGTTTAAGGGTCGCAAAACATCGACGGAATACTTTGGGAAACTAGGAAAAAAGAGGGACTGGAAGTTATCTCGAGCGTTCATTGATTTCAAATGTAGAGGTCGTCCCTACCCCGTACCCCTTGCTTGAAGGATTCCTGCTGCGCTCGTGCAAGACAAAGCCTTTCTTTCCTGTGTACGCCCAGTTCAACAAGTTCATCGTGTTGTCTCTTCCTTCTTGCGGTGGTTTAGCCTATTGATTGTTAAGGATTTACGATTTTTCTTAAAGCATCTTTGGGGTAACCGCAAGAGTTTTATTTAGACTGGCGCAAAGTGGAGGGCATGGGCTTTTTGGATAAGCTTAAGAAAGGCTTGAAAGTAGAGAAAACTTGGGGGGGAAAGCCAACCCGCCCTGAACCGGAACGCGCACCCATACCAAGGGCGCAAAGCCGCTATGGTAGACTTGCTGCATGGATCAAAACAACGTATGGAAACCGATTTAGAGACGGCTTAACAAGCACTGAGGTTGAAAAACAGCTCCAAAACCTTTTGAAAGAACTGGAGAAAACGGAGGATTTCAAGAAATACCCCAATATTGCCAACGGTTTTCGGGCATACATAAGTGAAAGAAAATACGGTGACCTCGTCAGAGTAATCGAATGAAACTGGTAAATGAAAAAGAGATGGAAACGGATTCGATTCTCTCTACTTCCCAGCGCTCTCAGCTCAAGTGCTATTACAAATTCTGTCCTATAGATCTAGCCGTGGTACCGAAGGTCAATTTCCGCCACTTTCGATTTCGCCTGCCCGACGGCTCGTTCTACAAGGTTGAACGCAAAATCCGCGCGCTGAGTGACCTGCGAGAACATCTTGCAAGGAAGGTGCCTACAGATGTGTATTATTCTACCGCTTGTTGGCTCAACCCGCATCTACTGGGGAGCCGAGTTGAAAAGGATGTTCTAAAGAATGTGATGATTTCATGCGACCTTGCCTTCGACATTGATGTCAGCGGAGAAATAAAAACCTTGGAGGATGCGAAACGGCAAACTATGGCGCTGATTGATTTTCTCGAGTCGAGGAGAATCAACGTGCGGTATTCCGCATTTTCTGGAAGCAAAGGCTTTCATGTCGTGTGCGACGACCCGTGGAATAAAGAGATAACCGAAGAGAACCCCATGAAACGTGAGCTAGAGGCCGTTGAAAGAAGAAAGAGAGTCGTGAAAGAAGCGAAAGACGGGAACCTTGTATTCGATGAAAAGGTTACGGTGGACACGCGGCGCATAATCAGGCTGCCTGGAACGATAAACTCAAAGACTGGTTTTGTGTGCACTGTGCTTGAAAAAAAGGAGCTTCAATCCAGCACAGAAAAAATACTTAAGTCAGCGCAGCAGCATGGTATTATCACTCCCAGGATCCCGAGGCGTCGGGAGATGACACGCGATTTCATCGTGGCAAAATTCTTGGGGAGGCTGGGCCGATTGGGAGTAAGGCCCGCTCCCGAACGTGGACCTTGTTACTCTACGTTCATTACCAGCAATGTACCTGGAACTCTGCTCAAGATACCTGTGTTAGAGTTTGGGGACTGGAAGAAAATGGAGGAAGTGGTTGACGTTGCTGAGAAGGTTCAATGCCAGTACGACCTTGGTGACTTTCTGGTCTTCAGCGACGGCAACAAGTTTGACGCGTTTAGCCTCAAGGCAGTCTCAAGAAGAAGACTTGAAAAGATTCTTTTCGCAGCTGGTTCTATAAACTTGAATGCGTGTCGCAAGTACGGGTGCACGTACACTCGTGTTGGGAAAAGTATAGGGTTGGACGGTAAGATAGCGCGCAAGGAGCCTGAACTGGTCGGGGTGCTGGAGTCAGACCTGAAGGGTCAGGCGAGCAAGGCGCATTTCGAATTCTTTTCGTCATTAGGGATAAAGATCCGTGGAGAAAGGTTGAACTTTTGTGGTGCCGGAAAGGAAAAGCTTGAGTTGGTGCATGCTATCATTGAATAGCACTCGTGGGCTCTCTCATTGCGGGTGATTTTGCCACGCGCGACTTGGCAAAGATCGCTCAAAGACAAGAGAAAAAGAGAAAATTGTTGTCCAGACAGCGATGAAGGATACGCGTTAGCTGAAGATACACACTCTTATGGTGTTGGTGGTGAGGATTTCTGGCTTGTCAAGACTGATCCGTCTGGCAACCCGTTTGGAGTCAAACTTACGGTACAGGAAACTGTTTTTTTCTGTTGTTCAGACTGTTGACCGCAGCAACGCGCTGGCGACACCAAACCTCATCGTTCTAACAATGTCGATGCTTGGCTTACCAAGACAGACGTTGAGACAGGCTTGGCTTTAACTCGCCTAACAAATAATACAGTCATGCTCTGTCGTGGCAAAACAAACCCTCTACTGGAACTTCGTCCGCGTACGCGTCTGGGTAATAAAGGAACCCACTTGGCAGTGCAGCGACATCAACCAAGACGGCATAGTCGACGTCAAAGACCTGCACATACTTAGCAAAAACTATGGCAAGACCCTCAGCCTAAGGCATAGTAGCCATAGCAAGCATGCGAAGCGCGCGCTCTCTCGACTAGTTTGCACGCCTCTTCCAAGGTTTTAGCGACTTTGACATTGTATTCGTCGGTTTCTTGACTGAAGAGAGCTCTCTCGAGGTGAATGTAGCGCATGGTGTTCCTGGAGTCCCGTGTCTTGGGAAGTTCATGACATAGAACGGGTTCTTTGTTTGATGACATAGCACGCGCAAAGAGCTGCAAATCAAATTGAAGGCCATCATGTTTCAGTGGGCTAGGTTGCATCTTTCCTTTTCATATGTTATTGCCAAGCGGGGGTTGTTTTGTGCTGCTCATCTATCCAGTGTGGGGTCCATAGCAGTGCAACCAGCTTCGTTGAAATGTGGGCTTTGGTGGGTCTAATGGAAATGCTCTCTAGTTTTTCAGTCAATGGATTGATTTTCGCTTCAAGCAGGGATGTTTCGGATTGGAACTGTGCTTCAAGTTGGGCGCGTTGTTTTTGTAATGCTTTTAGCTTTTCCTGTGCATTCGCCTCAGACTTGGATTCCTTCATTGCGCGACCCATTCTACGTGCAGCTCTTGCTGCTCCCCTCGCGGACTTCCTTCCAAGAAAAGAACCAAGCAAGCTGGCTCCGAATGATACGGCGCTGTCATATTTCTGTTCACTATCCCTAGCTTTATGCCTCTCAAAAGCCGCTTGCGCGCTTCCAATGCGTTGATCCAGCCTAGCAAAGGCTGAGGCGTATTTGAAACGTAGTTTTTCTGCACTTTGGTCGCGGTGCTCCCTTGCGGCTTGTTGCAGCCGTACTCTGAAGTCGCGTTCTGCCTCTCCTGGTTTAGAGAGCTCTCTGAGGCTTGGGCTTCTAAGCAATTCGAGTTTCTGTGTCCTTAGCAACCAGTTGGTGAAGTCTTTTTGCCAGATGTCGTAGTTCTTCACGTTTGAAGCTGCAGGAGCTAGCTCAGCGAATTGTGCAGTTTCAGATGATGCGCTCTTTAGGTTGTCGAGTGTCAGGTTTGCCTCAGTTGAGTTGTCCCAATTGACGGGGACAGGGTCATTGGTGATTGAAGACAGAAAAACGGCATCTCGCGTCGCATCGATTCTGGTCTTCGCGTCTGCGAAGCGAACTTGGGCGGCGCCCAGAATCATCGGGCAGTAGGTAAGGGAGACTCCGTTGGGTTTGGCTCTAACTGTGGGCAGGAAATACTGTAGGATCTCGGGTGACAGAATTGGTCTTTGGCTTCCTATGGTTCCGCTTGGGATGGATAATGCTGCTACTGATGGTGCTGGTGAGATAGCAGATTCGGCTGTCGAAGGCGCCCATTGAGCCGTTCGTATGGGATCCATGATTGTCTTGATTTGGTTGCGCGTTAAGGGACCACGTAGATAAGACATTGCCCACCTAGTTTCAAACACTACAGGGGCATCTTCGTGCACATTATGCATTAGGAAAATCCGTTTTCCCAAGGAGCTGATAGTTTGATCCATTGTCTGTCGGTCGAATCGGGTGTCTGAGCTGGCTGAAACAGTTTCTAGAGCGTCTAGGACACGCATCTTGTCGCGGTCTGTTTGCAGACGGCCAATGAACCACGTGCCAGCGTTGGACAAACCCTTGTAGTCTAGATCCACTGGGTTTTGAGTGGCCAATAAGACGCCTAATCCAAAGGCGCGGGCTTGTTTCAGAAGAGTTAGAAGCGGAGTCTTCGAGGGCGGATTAGCTAATGGCGGTAAGTAACCGAAAACTTCGTCCATGTATACGATAGCGCGAAGGCTTGTTGTTCCGGATTGAGTGCGCATCCAACCTACGATCTGGTTTAGCAGCAGTGAGACGAAGAACATGCGTTGCGCATCGCTCAGTAGTGCAATATAGAATATGGACACTTTCGGCTTGCCAGAAGAATTGTACAATAGTTTAGTAATATCAAGCGGTTCTCCCTGCAGCCAGAGTTCGAATCCTGGGGCTGCAAGAAGATTGTTGAGGCGCATGGCTAACGCAAACCGTTCCTTAGACGGATAGAAGGATTCCAGTTCTAGCACTCCAACACGCGCAACTGGCGGGTTCTGGATTTGCTGGATTAGCTTTTCAAGATTCAGATCCACGCCCTGCTTCCAAGTCGTGGCCAGTATGGTCGATATCAGTATGTGCTCTCTCGACTGAATTGGATCTGCTTCAATGCCTAAAAGTCCAAGCAGGCTGGTTACAGTAGTGCTTATGCGTTCGTGGAAGAGTTCATTGTCTTCTATTATTTCGGGTGGCGGAGTGGAGAATGATTTGAGTATTGACACGGGCAGACCAGCGTTGCTGCCAGGAGTGTAAATAACCAAGTCGGCGACTTCTCGCAAGCGCTGAATGCGAGCACTGTCTTGGCCCCACTTGGCGAGTCCGTCCTTCCACAGTTGAGCCTGTTGAACTGCGTAGTCTTGTGAAGAAAGCCCTTGCTTGACTGCGTCATCTTCGTTTATCCATGGGGCGAAATCTTCGGCTCGCAGTTCCGGAAAAGTGAGAAGAAGATTTGTGATGTCTCCTTTTGGATCTATTACAATTGATGGAATACCGTCTAAAGCGGCTTCTTCAAGAAGAGATATGCATAGGCCTGTCTTCCCGCTGCCTGTCATGCCGATGCAGACGCCGTGTGTAACTAAGTCTTTTGAATCATAAAGCAGTAAATCTGCTAAAGATGTTTTGTTCCGCACATCATAAAGGCGCCCTAAGTAAAAAACACCCAGCTTCTCAAAGTCCTGCATCTCTAGCTCACCTCATCTGCTTACCCACTTTGATAACGAATACTGTTGTCTTACGCGCGGGTGTCCGTTCAGATTATTGGACCACTATTTGGGTTCCGCAATACTCGCACTGCACTGAGGTTTGTCCCTTGTAGATCTCACGGGTGTATGGTGCGCTGCAACGGGAGCATCGGGCAAGCTGAATGGTTGGTGCCGCTATAGCTGGGGTTCCCTTTATAGTGGCTATGTCTCTGTCAGCTTCTCCACCCATAACATAACTGAAGAATCTTCCTATCACGTCAGCTTCCCATCCTTTCACGTCAAACGGTGTCTCTTCCAGTTGGCGTTCCGGCTTGAAACGAATATAGATCCCTGTCCAAGCGATTAGACCTACTCTGCCCTTAGATATCTCCTGTAACGCGCCGATGGGCTGATCTATCTGGACTATCCTTTCGGTCTTCTTCTTGGTGGCAATGAAGAATTTTTTCTCCAGGACAACTTCCTTTTTTCCTTCAAAAATGAACCTTTGATTCGTGAAGTATAGAGTTCCATCGCTTTTGTCGCCCTTCATGATTTTTCCTTCGATGGCCAAAACAGGGCTTTCCTCTTGCTTTAGTGGAAAATTCGCTTGTGCAAAAAGTTCTACGGTTTTTTCAGCTACTTTCAAGTCTCTATCTATGGCATTGACACTTGACGTTAATTCGTTGAGTGGCTCATTGACTTTGCTCACTTCAACGGTGGCTCGAGTCCTAAGAGAAGAAGCGTCCATTGACAAACGACTTGCCAAAGATTGACTGGACGCAATGTTTCCACTATCTATTTGGCTCCGCAATCCTCGCGCTTCAGCTTGCAGTCCATTGACCTGAGCCGTCAGCGGTTCAACGCTGGCAAGAAACGCTTGTTTAATGACGGGAGAAACATCCATCCACTTTCTGGTGAGCAAGTCGATGCTTTTCTCGAGATGCCCCATTGCTGCGTAGCCGCGCCCTCGAACTCCTGCAAGTCTGCTTGGAAGAGAACCCATAGCTCCCTCAATGTAGGCTAGCTTGCTGTGTGCATCACTTATTGCGCCTGACGCGCTTGAAAGATCAGACTCAATCGAGCGGAGTCGAGAATAGAGAGCTTGCTTTTGACTGTCAATCTGTGACATCTTTGTTTATCCCTCATGCATTTCCTCAACATAGCGCGCGCTGGTATCTAGGGCAGTTTTTCTCCGCAGTTTCCGCAGAACTTTGTTCCAGGAGGGTTCTTTGTGCTACATTTGGGACAAGCGACTTCAGTTGCCGCTGTAAGAGGCTTGCCGCAGTTCCCACAGAACTTCAAGTCGGCGGGGTTTTCTGCTTTGCAGTTTGGACAAGCAACCTTTGCCACAGGGGCGAGGCTTGCTCCGCAGTTTCCGCAGAACTTGACTGTAGTTGGATTCTTGGCACCACAGCTTGGACACATGACCACTTGCTGGGCTTGTGCGGCTTGCGCTTGTTGCATTTGTTGCGCCATCATGAAGGGCATGGTTAATCCTATTCCAGCGCCCACTCCTGCTGCGGCTGCGCCTCCGCCATCGGCTCCTTTAAGTTCGGCTGCTGTTTCTTTCATGTACTGCATCGTCATGGCTTGAGCCCCGACTCCAGATGCGAACCTTCTTGCTTCCTCTGGGATGTTGACGCCTTCGAAGACACAGTCTATTATTTTCAAGCCGATTCTTGCGCCTTCGTCACTGATCTTCAAGGCTACTTTGTCTGTGGTGATGTCCACGTTCTTAACTAGGGTGAATGTGTCGTAGTCACCGAAATCGTTTATGATACGTTCATTGATGAAGCCGCGGATGTAGTTCTCTATGTCTTTCGATGTACTGGCACCTCTGTTGCCAAAGAATTCTACGACAAAAAGTTTTGGCTCCTCAACCTTGTAGAGCATATATCCGAAGAACCCGATTTCAGCCTGGTACTTTATGTCTCCGCTTGGCGCGGAATAAGCTGTTCCTCCAAAGTTTCCCCTGAATTGACTGTTGCTCACGAACACAACTTCGCAGTCAAATATGTCCCCTATTATGCCTAGCTTCTGCAAGGCAGCAGTCAAAAACGGAATGTTGGCGCTCGTGATTGTGTGTCTTCCGGGACCAAAAACGTCGTAAGCTTTGCCATCTCTGAAAAACACCCCCCATTGGTTCTCCTTGACGATCACCTGGCTTCCGAATTTCAGGTTGAGTTTCTGAAATCTGTAGGCGATCTCATCCGGTCCCGCATAATCCCAAGATACCTTTTCAATTACAGGCATTTAATCAAACCTCCAAAGGTCTGAACTCCTTTTCTCTACCGTCCCATTTGGACTCGAAACCAAGGATTAAGGATTTGACGTTTCTGACTTTAGCCGTTGCTTCAACCCATCTTTCGGCTTCGCTGTCATTGTAGAGTTCGCCGACGACATTAACTATGCCTTGAATATCGTTACTCAAAACCTTATCATAGTTGAAGACTCTGGCGAGTGCGGTTTCCTCTATCTGTCCCTTCCGGTCCATTAACCCTGCGTATCCATAGTCAGCGCGATGGATTTTTTCAGCAACTCGGTCCATAACTTGTATGACCTTTTTGAAGTCGTCTCCTGCTTTCTTCAGTCCAGAGTTCAGAGCGGTTAGGTATATTTCCTCCCATTTGTGGCGCAAGCTTTTGAAGTCCGCATAGTAGCTGTCTCGAAGTTTCTTGTCAAGCTCGCGCAGATCTTCCTTTGTAGCATAGCCGAAACCAAACAGGTTTTCGATCTTTGCCAGAACGCCTTGTCTTTGCTTTACTTTTTCGATGGTATCTCCTTCAGACATTTTCCAAACCTTTTATGGCAATTTAAGCATGCTTTTCTCTCTATATGTCTTTCAAGCTTTATGTTTATTTAAAACTTGTGAGGAATTTTTTTGGAATCATTTCAGATATTATTCCAATTGGAAAAGGTCATGAATTCACAAGTTGGCAGACACAGTTTCATGTGCGCGCAAAAACTTAAATCTCTTAGATATTGAATATCGATAATGCAATGGTGGTTTGGCAGAAATGAGTTTTCTAGATGAATTATTCAGCGAGGTAGGCGAAGTTGCAGAAGATGTTCGTTCAGTTATGCTTGCACGTGGTCAAACTGTTCGCCTTCATGCAAAAGTGGAAAGTGGAGGACCATTTGAACTATTGGTTCTGGATCCTGACGGAGAGATTCTTAAGACCTTTGGCGGTATCTCTAAAGAGCACGAATTTGAACTGGCAATTTCCGAGAATGGCAGCTATGGTTTTTCCTTCCAAAGCACCGGCAAGCCTGGGACAGTTAATCTAAAAGCATCCTCGAAACCTTAGCACTATTTTCACCTTCTGCGATACTACAACATACGTGCGCACTTTATACAAGGCGTTTACGTCATGAATGCCCGCTGTGGGCAATCTTGGCGAGACTTACGCATGCATGAATGCCTCGAATCAGCGCACTGACTTGTTATTCCTGATGTCTTGATTTAACATCTTTAATCTCTCAGCCTGTTCTTCCAATCAACCGCTGTTGGTGTAGGGCTCACCGCTTCATCGTTGACAATTTGGAGGACGGGATAGAAATTTTATTCAGATGCCTAGAAGCCCAAGTTATTAGTGCACGCGTACACAGCTGAGAAGGTTGGAGAATATGCAGTGAGGGCCTCCGGTTTGCTTGAGGGTAGGAATGTGAATCTTAGGGTTGTGGAGAAGGAGGACTTGCCTTTGCTGTTGGAATGGAACAACGATTCAGAATTCGGGGATGAATATGAGCCTCTTGAGCAAGTTCCTATGCTGAGTTTGAGAAGTGGTATAGCGGTCTTCGTTCCGATGAGAATCTCGACAGCAATAAAACAGTATTCTCATAGATTCTCGTTTTGATGTGTGAGCCAACTAAGGTTTTTCTGAGGGCGTTCTAGCGAACTGTGTATTCCTCTCCTTCTTGTGGCAACACTACTTTGGTTTTTGATTCGGCTTCGGCTTTCTTTTTGAATTCTTCGCGGTTTGTTTCCCATGTGTGCATTGGCATCGCAGTTTTGGGTTTGATTGCTTTTACTGCTTCGGCGGCTTCAGCGTTGTCCATGGTGTATTTGTCGCCCGTGGGAAGTAAGGCTAAGTCGATGTTTTTGAGGTGGCGCATTTCCGGGATGAAATCCGTGTCTCCTGCGTGGTAGATAGTCTTGTCTTCAGCTTTGATCAAGTAGCCTACTCCGTAGCCTTTTGGGTGCCAAGGCTTTCCTGAAGGCTTGAACCGCTTAGTGTTGTAGGCTTCGACTGCTTCAATTGTCACTCCGTGAACGGTTGTCTTTTCGCCGGGTCTGAGACTCTTGACGTTTCCGGTAATTCTGTTGACGCAGTTTTTGGGGGCGATAATTATGGTGTCTTTCTTGCTGAGGTTTTGGATTTTTTGTGGGCTGCAGTGGTCGCCGTGGTTGTGCGTTACCAGAATTATGTCTGCTTTTTCTGAGGTTTGAATCACTTTGCCGTATTTCTTCAGGTCAACGTAGAGGATTTTGTCTGTGGTTATTATTTGAAAGCTGGAGTGCCCCAGCCATTTGACGTGGATTGTCATTTTAGCGCCGAGTTTCACTATGGACCGGTGAATGAAATATGTGGCTTGTGGTTCAAGCAGTGGGAGCCTTCCCGGGTTCTTGCCTTTTCCTGGTTCTATGGATAATCCATCTGATAACTAGCGCAATGGCAAGAATTATTGTGTAGAGTAACGTTGCGACTATTCCAAATGTGAGGAATATGATGCCGATGAGGATTCCTCCTAGGCCTCCGGAGAATGTGAGGCTGGCTGAGATCAAGAGAAAAATGAGAATCAACGCGTATGGGATTAGAACTAGGATTTTCCAGACTTTCATGGCTGACGCCTTCGTGCTGTGGCTTGCATGAATTAAATATTGATTTCTATTATAAAAAACAGCGCATTACGGCGGGCAAATGAAGCCTAGATGGTTTTGAGGGTAAAAAGGCGAATTTGTGAGGAGATAGAAAGAATGGGGGCTGGAGAGGTTATGCGTTTAGTATCCTCTCTATTTCGTCTGTTTCTTGGTCTTCGGGTAAGGGTATGCCTGTGACTTTTGCGGCGCGTTCTGTTAGGCTCATTAGGTCTTTGCGGCTGATTAGGTTGAGTTTCCATTTGCGTGAGCCGGCGAGTAGCTGCATTAAGCCGACGCCTATGCGTTCGTGCAGGTACGTGTACACGCCTATGGCTTCGAATGGGATTTCGCTGAATTTGTCGCCGAATTTTTCTTTAAGCTTGGGCGTTGCGATGAAGAATTTGTCTGGTGTTGTGCCGTAGCGGTCAGCGAATGTGCGCGCCAGTCGACCTTCTTTGGCTAGTTGTACGAAGTAGCTGGATTTCATGCAGGCTGTGATTGGGCTGCGTCCTAGGAGGACTGCTTTGACCATGGGTCCGTCGCCGTAGTTGCTCATGGCTATGGCTTTGTACATTTGGGTTTCGCTGATGAAGCCGCCTGCCATGATGAGGTCGGGTACATGCTTGCCTTTCTTTTTGAGTATGTTGGCGCATTTGAGCATTTGAGCTTCTAAGTAGACTGTGGGTGTGCTCATTTCGTCCATCATTGGTACGGGGCTCATGCCTGTGCCGCCGCCTGCGCCGTCGAATGTTAGGGCTTCGATTTTGGCGTCGGATGCCATTTTCATGGTCCATGCGACTGCTGACGGTCGGTACGCGCCTGTTTTGAGTATGACGTGTTTGGCTCCTTGGTCTCTGAGCCATTGGATGTCCTCGACGAATGTCTTATAGTTGGGCATGCCGACTCGGCTGTGACGTTCGAACGATTTGAATGAGCCTTCTTTGAATGCTTCTTGCACAGTTGGGTCTTCTGGGTCAGGTATGACTATGTAACCTCTTTTTTTGAGGGCTATGGCTTTTTCTAGGTCGCGTATGCGGACTTCGCCGCCTATAGCCTTGGCGCCTTGTCCCCATTTACGTTCAATGACATTGACTTCAAGTTTGTTTATGGCGTAAAGGTCTACGCCTAATCGTTGGTCTTCCACGTTGGTTTGGACCACGACGTCGCCGTGTTTTCCATCCCAAAATTTTCTGAACAGGTCAACTCGGCGTTTGAGTTCTTCGCTGTATGTGAATTTGTTGTTTTCAATTTGGGATTTCATGTCCATGCCGCAGACGTTTTCGCCGATTGTGATGAGGCAGCCGGCTAGGGCGGCGCCTATGGCTAAACCTTCCCAGTTTAGGCGGGCTACTTCTGTGCTGCCGAATGCACCTGTTACGATTGGCACTTTGAGTGGTATGCCTGCTACTGTGGTTGAGACGTCGGCGTTTTCGAACAATGCGATGTCGCTGTTGGCTTCGATGCCTTCTACTCCGAATAGGTTGGCGTGGATGTTGATGTCGCTCCAGTCTAGGCGGAAGTCTTTGAGGGCTCCTGCTGTGCTGTAGCCAAACTGCACTGGCTCAGGGTAGAGTGCTTCTCTGCCGCGGAAGGCGCTGAGGCTGATTTCGCAGAGGATGGGGCAGTCGCGGATGCATATAGGGCACATGCCGCTGGTAGGACTCACATCTTTGACTCGGGTAGTGGTGCCGCATGTGGATTTGCCGTTCAAGTAAGCGCTGTTTTTGGATACGCGTTCGCTCATTTATCCTTCTCACCTTTACATATGTAAACCTAGAATACTGAGGGAATATCCTTCATACTTTTAAAGATTACGTAGAATCAAGCGTCTGAAAAAAACATCTGAAAAAAAGAGGAGTTTCAGTGCACTGCTTCGACTTGCAGTGATGGTGGAGTCGGTTCAGGCGTTGGAGATGGCGAAGGCTCTGGCCAGAACGGTCTGGGCTCGAAGGGATGTGCGGGTTTGGGCCAGAATTCGATGGTTTTCATGTTTTTTCTTCCTGTTTACTCTGTTTTGGCATTTGGTGTGATTGTTAGTTCTGTCAGGTTTTCTCCGCGCAGTGTTTGAAGTTTCGTGGGTTTTCCGATGATTTCTTCTGTTAGGTAGCGGTGTAGGTCGTTTATGTTTTCGATGTTTTTGTCGTTGAATTTTATTATTACATCGCCCATGGCTAGTCCTGCTTTTTTGGCTGGGCTGCCTGCCTCTACTTGGTATATCATTACTCCGCTGTGTTGATTTACCTGTGCCTGTGTGGCTACTTCCTCCGGTAGCCTAACTGAGTCTGACACGATGCCTAGGTATGCTCGTTTGATTTTGCCTTCGTTCTTGAGGCTTTGGACGATGTGTTTGATTGTGTCGATTGGTACTGCGATGCCTCGGTTCCACACGTATGCGGTGTTGAGTCCGATCATTCTTCCGTGGACGTCGATTAGTGGTCCGCCGCTGTAGCCTGGGTTTAGTCGTGCGTCTGTGATGATTGTGTCTTCGATTGTTATTCCGCCCCATGTTCTGATGGTGCCGTGGACTGCGGTTATGATGCCTTGGGTGGCGCTGACTTGGCGACCGAAGGGATTGGCTAAGGCTAGGATGAATTGGCCTGGTTTGAGGCTTTGTGGGTCGCCGGGTTCGATTGGTTTGAGGGTTTTGGCTTCGATTTTTAGGAGTGCGATGTCGGTGTAGGGGTCTCTTCCAATGACCTTGGCTTCGTGGCTCTTGCCGTCTCCTAGACTTACTTCGACTGTGCTGCGTTTTCCTATGACATGGCTGGCGGTGACAACGTAGCCGTCTGGGCTCCAGATGATGCCTGAGCCGCTGCCCATTCCGTTGTTGACTGTGACTACCGATGGTGCTGTTTTGCTCACGATTTCGGCTGTGGCTTCGGACAGAGATTGTAGAATCTGTAAAGGTGTAATTGTTTTGCTCATTTTTTGATTCACCTCAAGTAAGAGAGATGGAGTGGGCTGTATTTGTTGACTAAGTGATCGGGCAAGTTAGTCACAGAGGTTTATGATGCCATGTGGTAGGGGCTGTAATCCGTAAGGAAGGCTATTGGTCTGGTTTGGGCGGGTCTTGAGTAGAGTTTGGTTATGTAGCCGACCAGTTGGTATGATGCTTTCAAGGCTTTGTTGAGGTCTTTTTCCGTGAGGGGTTTGGCTTCGATGCTTAGTGTGCCTTCTGTGAATATGGCTTCGATTTGGGTTCCGCCGTCTTCAGTTATCCATTTCAGCGCTGTGGCTTCAAGAGTCTGTGAGGTGCCAACCCATCTGAGGCTGCCGAACCATTTGCCTCTGAGGCTGCTGATTATTTGTTGAATTGGTATGTCTGGGGATAGAAGTGTTTGTAGGATTGGCACTGTGGGTTGGGTTTCGTATGTGAGGTGCTGTCTTAGAAGTTGTTTGGCTTTTGGTGTGACGTTGTAGCCTCTGGTTGCTTTTTGGATGATGCCTTGTTCTTCGAGGCGGTACAGGATTCTTGACAGTGTCTCTGGGTGGACGCCTAAGCGTCGTTTGAGACCGTCGAATGTGAAGCTGGTCAGTTCCTCCTCTCGGATAACGTGTAATACGCTTGTATCTCTTCGCCCAAGAGAGTCTGGTGCGCCTGACCAATCATTTTCCATAAGTCTGATGGTACTCCAGAAAATAGAATGAGGGCTCAACGAGCTTATTGAACCTTACTCCCTGAACTAAGCAAGCTGTGCTGACTGAGAAAGGATTCCTTAGTCGGCAAACGCATCGTTTATGTTGCTCGTAAGCTTTCTGAACCGAGACTTGTCATGAAGGGCGGAAGGCATCGGGGACTGGAAGGAATCTCATACGACGCAGAAGCATACATAAACACAGCCGTCCAAAAATAACCACACACCACCTACTCATGAAGGCACACGCCGCTTGTGGACGATAAGTCTTTGACTCTGGTTGTGGTTCCGCATGTGGATTTGCCGTTAAGATAAGCGCTGTTGTGGCTTACTCTCTCGCTCATTCTTGCATTACTTACTCACTTTTGCACATGTAAGCCTAGAAGAGGGGGACGAAAGACACCGGGTTGTTGAAGATGACTAAAATCAGGATGTTTTAAGTGTCGTGTTTGCAGTAGATTCAAGCATTTCCGTTAGCCGGGCTGAAGATGGTTGAACAAGTCTATTTGGATACGAATGTCTATTGCAGACCGTTTGATGATCAAAGCGTTAGGCGCATTCGAGTCGAGTCCAGAGCGTTTCTTGGAATTGCTGAGATTGTTTTGCGTGGTGAAATTGAGATTGTGAGTTCTGATTACGTGAAGTTTGAGATTGAGCAGATTTTGGATTCTTTGAAGAGGAAGGATGTCAGAGGCTTTGAGAGAACTTTGAGTTCAAAAAGCGTTAGCGCTAGAAGGCGGCTTATTGCTGTAGCCAGAGAGTTTTCCTCTAAATGCGGTCTTAACTCGTTAGATGCTCTGCATGTGTCGGCTGCCTGCTTAGTCAAGGCTAGCTTCTTTCTAACTTGCGATGACGAGATTTTGCGGAGCAGGGTCTGTGTTGAGAGGCTTGCCGTTGAAAAGAGGTATAGGTTAAAAGTGAGGAATCCATTTGATTATTTAAGCGAAAGAAGGGGTGTTAAAAGGTGACTACGCAGCGAACTGTGACGGTTGAGGTGCCCTTTGAAGCGCTTGTTAAGGAGTTGGGAGCCAAGAGGGCGATCAAGTTCATTAGTGAAATCAGAAGACGCTATGGAGACTCTGTTGTCGAGCTGAGGAAAGCAACGGAGAAACTTACGGTTGAACAGATTGAAGCCGAAATCAAGGCTCTGAAGAAAGAAGGAAAGCTATAATACCATAATAAGAGACTGAAGAGCTGCTGAAGGCTGCTCTTTTCACTCTGTGAAAAAGACTGTTTGCTTGTTATCACCTTTTATCCTGTGAGGCGGGAGCAGTATGGCGTATAAAGTCAGGTACGACGCAGAAGCGGATGTCCTCACGGATTAGAACATCTTAGAGAAGTCATCGTAGACTTTTTTCCTATGTCCAATGAACAATACAACCACCTGGCTCTTTTCCCTGTCGATTTCGTAGATGGCACGGTAATCACCAATCCGTAGGCTCCAGAAATTGCTGTACCTTGATTGCTTGCCAGCTCGATCCGGATGCTCCTTCAAGTTTTTTAGCTGCTCTCTAATTCTCTTCCTCAACGTTTCGTCGAGGTTCTCGAGGGTCTTAGCGGCTTTCGGATGCAAGAAAACGGCGAAAGCCACTACGATTCCTCTAAAGGAATCAGCATCTCCGGATGCTTCTTAGCCTCCTCGCTTCGACTAACCAGCATTTTGAAGAACTTTCGGGTTTCTTGCCGCTCCTCGTAGAAACTTATGATTGCTCTGATGGCGTCACTTCTGCTCTTGAACCCCTTCTCCACAACCCACTTGTCAATCTCTTTCACAATTCTCTCGGGCAACCTGATCTGAACCTGAGTCATGAAACAACCACCGTAAACAATACTGTTTACAAAACACTTAAACCTTGCTCCCCGCATTCGACACGCAACAAATCTAACCTTCAACTCTATTATGGATGCGGACAACCGAAAAATCTTCATTTAGCATACAGCATATCTGCTCTTAGGTCATTCGAATGCTGACAAAAAAGGAGATAATCCACAACATACAGGAAAGCAGAGAACAAATCCAAAAATACGGAGTCAAAAAGATAGGCCTATTTGGCTCATTCACCCGCAATGAACAAAAAGAACAAAGCGACGTCGATATTATCGTTGAGTTCAAAAAAGGCATGAAAACCTTTGACAACTACATGGAACTAAAATTCTACCTTGAGAAACAACTAAAATGCAAAGTTGATCTGGTCATCTTAGACGCCTTGAAACCTCAGATAAAGCCATACATAATGAGAGAGGTAGAATATGCCTAAGACCCAACAGGTCTACCTGAGAGACATAGCCCAAGCAATAGCCAAGATAGAGAGGTATACAAGAAATCTCTCTTTTCAACAGTTCAAGAAAACTGAGCTAGTCATAGATGCCGTAGTTCGAAACTTAGAAATCATAGGCGAAGCCGCAAAAAGAATACCCAATGAACTTAAAGAAAACACACCTACCATCGAATGGAAAAAAATATCGGGCTTAAGAGATATTCTTATCCACGAATACTCTGGAGTCGACTTGGAAATCATCTGGGACATAGTCGAGAACAAACTCCCAGAACTGAAGAAACAGGTCTCCCAAATTCTCAAGGAGCAAACCTGACCCTCAACAAACTGCTTGCCCACCTTCAGATATCGGGAATTTTCCGCGCTCGTATTACGACCTGAGTTTCCTCTGCTAACCTTAAATCATCCAAACCACAATTCTCTAAAACAGTCCACTTCTTGGAGAGAAGGAGCCGTTCACTCACCTTGACCGCTAAAGAATCCATGTCCATAAGGGACACAGACTTCGCTTTCGAAAACGCCCCAGTAAGAGTAATGTGCAACCGCAACTGTCCAGAAATCCAACTTGTCGGCATGAAGGTTGGGCCTTTTGAAGAGGGCAAAGAATACGAAGTTCAATACTGGGTAGCCACTGAGCTTGAGCGTGCTGGAATTACCAGATTCCGTGAAGAAGAGCTGCTAGACATCAGGAAGCTAGATAAGATTCTGTGGAAAGAAAAAGTACAGCATGCCAGGCAGGTAAGCCATGTTGAAGAAGACTTCTATCCGCGCCTGAGACGCTTCTTATCTCGCCTTAAGAAAGGCGCCAACAGCAGTCCAGAGAGAAACGCGGAATACCGTAAGGCTGAAGCTGTAGCCAGAGACATTATCAACATACGCCAACGCAAGATCGTCTCCTTAGCCAGCTCGCCTGAACAAACAAATGAAACCCTAAACGACCTAGCCAAAGAAGAACGCACACTATACAACCAACTATACGCTCTAGTAAATGAATGGAAAACAGGAATTATGAAAGAGTCAAATGAGCCATGAAGCTGATTCTGTCGTTGATTAGAGGCTTAGAATAAGCGAGAAGGCTCATGGTCGCCGTTTTGTAGGACTATGGTTCCTTATACAGAAAGTAGACGCCGAGAAACATTACTAGGCCAGCACCTACCTGAACAACGGTTAAGGTCTCTTTGAGCACAATGAACGCGAATATGGCTCCAAAAATAGAGGAAGTTGAGAATATTACCCCTGTCTTCATGGAGCCTATTTCCCTCAAAGCAAACATGAACAAGACAATAGAGAACCCGATGCTGAAAGCTCCAACAGAAAACAAATACGGTAAAGAAAGAACTGAAATCCTAAAGTTCACATTAAGAAGCAACGCCGAAACCAACACGATCGAACCACCCAAAAGACATTTCAAAGCAACTAGATGAGGCAAATCACGTTTCTTACTCAAGAACCTGCTAAGATTGTTGTCAATTCCCCAAAACAAACAGGCAAGAACAATCAACAAGTTTCCAGCAAACTCTGTTGCCGACGTGAGACTCTGAAACTCGCCTCTAGTAGTTACAAGAACGGCTCCAAGGACTAGCAGAAGAACACCAAAGTAATCTTTTCGCAACCCCCTTTCCCTCAGAAAAATGAAAGCTATAACAACCGTAAACAAAGACTCCATGTTAAGCAACAGAGACGCATTTACAGCGGTCGTCAAGCTTAGACCATGAATAAACAGAAAAGAAGCCACCACCGCACCAGAAATCGCAACCAGCAAGAGAACAGCATAGTCTTTCTTCTCCATAGTTGGTTCCACCTTCGTAGGAGTCTCCAACCAGCTAAGGATTATCGCATGAAGCGGAGAAAAACGAACAACAAAAAGAAACACACCAGCAATGAAATAGATGAGCCCAGCGACAACAAGCGGATGAACCTCTACCAAGATGATCTTATTCAGCGTTGAACTCAATCCAAACAAGACTGCAGCCGATACAGCCCCAACATATCCCCAGTGATGAGTCATATAGACAAGGTCCCGCTTAGTATCCAAGATTTCGAAAACAACATGATAACCTTTTCCCAGAAGCTCTAAACGACCCTAGCCAAATGGGAGCGCACATTGTGCAACCAACTATGCACGGGGGTAAGCTGATGGAAAGCACGCATATTCAAAGAAACAAACGAACTCTAACGTAATCTGGCAGACATTATCCACGTACTTGAGTTAGCCGCACTAATTCCGAAGTCTCGAGCCTAAGAACACAGCTTCGGCTACGTCCAATGCGCCTGCCGCAAGGCCCAGCACCAGAGCCCCTGAACAAATGATTCCGAGCGGGCTTCTGAGGTTAATCATCAAGCCTCCAAATGTGACATACGGTCCAGCCATGCCAAAGTACCACCACAGGAACGCAAAACCTGCAACGATGAATCCGCCAATGACCTTGCCGCCAAGCCTTACGAGGACAGCTCCAAACAACACTGCGAGAGCGAACAGGAATAATAGCGAAGTCATAGACAGAAAGCGTCCGAAGATGAAAGTAAAGCCTGCATAAGCCAGTCCAGCCGCAAGTGACATGTAAAATCCTAGCCTATGCCGCCTCAAAGGTTTGGGTTTTACCAAACACCTCACTCAAGAGATATTCAAGCGCGGTTCGAGGTTTTATGTTTAGTGGCATATGCTAGCACAATATCGAAAGGCATGTCAAGGCGCCGTCTCCTTTGCGGAACTCTGATATATCAAGCTCTTTGACTGCGAAGCCTTTGCTTTCAACTAGCCTCACCGTCTTAGGATGACCCTTCGCTGTCAAAACCGTTCCGTTCACAGACAGACAATCTGCAGCACGTTCCTCACCTCTAGGAACCACGATCTTACTGTAGCCTTTCAGAACATCTATGTCAAAGCGGCCTTCAGCCACAATAACATAATTGCCGCCGAGATAAGTGCACGCAGACTTCAGGTGAAGCACTTTGCTAACCTTAACAGGCGTTACATCAAAGCCGTCTTTCCGAACGATTTCTCTTAGCTGACGTACAGCGTGCATGTTGGTCCGTTTGGAAAGACCCACAAAAACTCTACTTCCAATATTGAGGACGTCTCCGCCATCAATCGTCGCCGGCGGCTTGATGTAACAAACATTCTTCAATGTTTCCAGCACCTTGGCAACTTCAACCACTTCCTTGGCTCGAGACTTCACCTTTATGTTACAGATTACAGCCTTCTCGCCTAGAATGAAAGCCGTGTCCTCAACGAAGCAACCATCTGGTAGAGTATTATCGCCTCTAACCCAAATCAGCTTCAACCCAAGACTCTGCAAAGCCTCACAGTAGTCTCTATGCTGCTTCTTCGCAAGCGCAACATCAATCCTCTCGTTACCCGTCCTCACACACTGGTCATATGAATCAGCTACAGGTCTGACAATCGCATGCTTGGCTTTTGGCGTGTTCATACAATTCACCGATTTCTCAGGAGCGCTTTTTATGGGTTGTTTTGAAGAGGAATCGGAAGGGTCAATGAAGCTCTAACGCGGTCTTTATGTCTTCTGCTATCATCTTTCGTTTCGATTTCTCGATTAAGTAACTCTTGCCCGTCTACAGGTATGAAGGAAAAACCCGGAGCTGTTTAAAGAAGTACTTGCCTTTTCTGATCTTGTAGGTTGGACCAGAAGGAACGATTCTCTTGCCCGTGCTTCTTTGGGCAATCAGATTCATCGCTTTGATGGCAGTGTCCCCCATAAGCAAGACAGCCTTCAACTTCGGAACAGGCTTAGCTCATTCTCCAATATCCGGATAGAGCAGTTATCTATGGTCTCTGCAGCTATCGAATAGGCAGTCTTACCACATTTAATGGCAGTAGTCACGTACACACACAAGCTCAACACGTCTTTCACGCTAGCAACATTGAAGCCGGCATCATTGAACGCCTGCACAGTTGTCCCAGCGTAGAATGGATTCTTAGGGGCGTAGAAGTAGTCGCCAAGGTTGTCGGGAGGCGCCTCTGAAATCATAAACACCGTGATCTTGTTGACGTCAACCTCTACGTTGGGAATTATGTAGCTCTTCTTGTTCACATCTTGACATGGAAAATCTGGGCATTTCACCCGTTCACTGGGGCGCATTTCAGCTTCACCTTTGATATCGAGATGCACCGCATTTCCACATATGCTTTCTCATCCCATCTCAGGCGGGTTAAAGACGAAACGTGAGCGCGCGCTCTAACAAGCAGTTTAATGGCCAAGACAGATAGGCGCAAAAGGAGGTGAATGAGCCGAAATGTTGAGTGTCTTCATCTGGTCGTTGATAGGTGCCTTAGTCTACATTTTGGGCGGTTGGCTGAAGCAGACACCGCAAGAGAGCTTCAGCGGAAGAAAAGCCCTTGAAACCCTTATCATAACCATTCTTGTAGCCCTGATTTCAATCGCCTTTAATATTCCGCCCGCAGAAGCGCTCACCATACTGAACCGGTGGATAGCAGCCTTTATGCAATTGTTAACCAGCACAGGTTTGATTGCCCTCTTCGAGTTCTGGTATAAGGCGTTATAGCGCAGAACACAAACAATACCGACAACAACCTAACCTTAACTTATTTTCGCTTTTTTGCGACGTATACTGTTGAGACAACCAGCGCTATTGTTGTTGCTAAGAATATGTATGCCGTGATTCTCGAGTTCTGTAATTCGATTCCAAGCTGGTTATACTTGTCTTGAAGGTTTTCGTAGTCTGGGCTCTTCACGTATGTTGCTCTGAAACTGGCTTTGTCCCATTGTGGTTCCCAGGAAAGTGTGCGATATATGCTCCAATCAAGGAATAATATTCCATAGGTTAAGCCTAGGTCGATGTCTGAGGGCATCGTTATGTTGTATGCTTCTTTCTTAATTGTTCCAGTTGGAAAATCTGTGACATCAAGGACTGTGAAAGAGGTGCCCCATGGAGTATAGCCTTCAGACTTGGAACCCCAAATGAACAGGGTTACAGAAGCGTTCTTAACGTCTTCTAAAGCCTCAATTCTCACATTAACCGTAATAATTTCTCCGGCATCGCATTGAAGAGGGGCATGAACCTCCACTCCGAGACCTACATAGCTGCGACCCAGAACCTTCCGTTCCTCAGCAGCGGAAACAACTGAGAACATTATTATTGAGGATAACAGGAAAATAGGCAAAACCAACGACGCTATGCTCTTTAGGTTCATTTCCAATTTTTTCCTCCCAGGTACCTAACGCATTCAAGTTTAAGAAACTTCGTCACTTTGTTCAAACAGAAAAAGCGGGGGTTGCTGGAATTTCCAGCTTTAAGCTTATTTCTTTATTACGGTAATCGTGTCGGTGCCTTCAAACAGTGTTCCGTCTGTGAGTCCACCTGTGACCGTCAATGTAATGTCATAGAACTTTGGTGCAGTCTCGTAGTCAGGCTCATTTGTTAGATAAGTTTGCACTGTCGCTCTGTCAAACTTAGCCATATACACGCTGTTTTGGATATCTGACCAAGCTGCTGAAATACCGTCTACTTCAACCGTTTCAAGAAGAATGTCTTCAACGCTATATCCTTCAGGCAACGTTATGTACGCTGTAATCCATTGGCCGTTGCTCTTCAAGTTCAATGTATTCGGGTCAACATCAATCGTTGCTGAAATTACAGGCGGTGCAAGTCCAGCAAGTTTTATTAGCCAAAAATCACCGCTTCCAGCGCCGAAAGAATTCGTGAAGCCTGCTATTGCATATCCGCCATCTCCTGTCTTAATCATAGAGATTGCTTGATCCCTGTTTGTTCCTCCGTAAGTCTGATTCCATTCCATGGTTCCACTCAGGTCTGTCTTGACTAACCAGAAATCCCACTCACCAGCACCGTAGGATGCAGTATAGCCTGCCAATGCATATCCGCCGTCGTCTGTATCAACCAAAGAAAACGCTTGATCCTCGGCACCTCCTCCGTAAGTTCTGTCCCACTCCCAACTTCCTGCAGCATCAGTCTTAATCAGCCAGAAGTCCTTATTTCCAGCACCATATGATGTTGTAAAAGCTGCTATTGCGTATCCTCCGTCTCTTGTTTCAACGATTTCTCGTCCCATTTCTTCACCTGCTCCTCCATACCTTTTGTTCCATTGCATGATTCCAGACGAATCAGTTTTAACCAACCAAACATCCCGCTTTGCGGGATCCCCATAGCCTCCACTATAGCCCAGCAATGCGTATCCTCCGTCTCTTGTCTGAACGATTGGTTGAGCTACGTCACCTTCTTCTCCGCCATAAGTGTAATTCCACTCAATGTTTCCATACGAATCGGTCTTGACCAGCCAGAAATCACTGTCGCCAGCACCATAAGACGCAGTAGCTCCAGCCAATGCGTATCCCCCATCAATCGTTTCAATCAAACAATAGGGATAGTCGTTGTTCGTTCCTCCATACGTCCTGCTCCAAAGCTCATTGCCCGAAGAATCCGTCTTAACCAACCACCAATCAGAGCCACCAGCACCAAATGAATATGTATAGCCAACGAGTGCATATCCCCCGTCACTTGTCTGAACCAAACTCTCAGCTTGGTCAACATTTGCTCCTCCGTAGGTTCGATTCCAAAGCATGTTTCCGACCGAATCGGTCTTAACCAGCCAGAAATCGTAGTTACCAGCACCATAGGATGTGGTGCGACCCCCCAATGCGTATCCTCCATCCGACGTTTGAATAACCGAATAGGCCGAGTCTTCGCCTGTTCCTCCATATGTTTTACTCCAATCTGTTGCAGGCGGTTCAGAAGACATTGTTGCCCGAATGTTAAATGCCGACATTAGCATGCTGGTTAACAGCAATGGTAACACTACTCCAAGTATTACTTTCTTCATTGCACTTATCTCCCAATCTTTGTAAAATCATGTTATCTCAGGGTTTGTCTTAAAACATTATTGTAGGATATATTTATAGAGGAAACTTCTATCTCACCCCAATTACTCATTGACAAAATATTTGAAAAATCGACTGAAGTTAGATCTGCAGCATGTTCGTTTTTGCTACAAAAGATACTCTTAAGATGAGTTAAAAAGATTTGACACGTGTACTTGAGAAATTCTCGTCAAGCTTAGAAAAAGCCTAATTCAGAGCGCGCTCTACTTGGCAAAAAAGTGTTAAAGGAAAAAGAGGTTGTGAGTCTTGTTCAGCTTTTGTTTTCTACTGCCTTATTACTGTGATGGTGTCGGTGCCCTCAAACGGTGTTCCGTCTAAGAGTTCACCTGTGACTGTCAATCTGAGGTCATAGAACTTTGGTGCAGACTCGTAGTCTGGTTCATTTGTTAGATAAGTTTGCACTGTGGCTCTGTCAAACTTCACCATACGCTCCATTATTCCGTCTCCATCGTGGTCCACAAGGTATGCTGCTGGGTCGGTGACGAAACCGTACTGTGGGTCTGTTATTGCTGAAATACCTTCAAGTTGGACTGTTGTGAGGTCTATGTCTGCTACATTATAGCCATTAGGCAATTCAATGTAGACGGTGACAAATTCGCCATTGCTCTTCAAGTTCAGCGTATCGGGGTCAATATCTACTGTTGCCGAAACTATAGAAGGTGGAGGCGCACCGGCCGTTATTCCAGTCATATACCAAATGTCGCTGCTGGTTGCGAAATAGGATCCCGGGCTATAGTCCCAAGCCACCCAGACCATGTTATCTACTTCTGCCAACCCCATGTCTTCATGCATGAAGTAGTATGAAGTAGTGCCAGCGATGTCTACTGGTACCGTCCATCCCCCTGTCCCGTATTTGATGTAAGTAACATTGTATAGAGGGGTGGGACCCCCATCGAGCCTGACCCATCGTTGGAAGAATAGGTAGATCTCTCTCTGGTATTCCAGGAATATCGGTCTTTCAGCCCAGTATGTTCCTTCCATGGCAGTCGCCTGCTGTTCCAGTGACCAAGTAGTCCCCTCGTCATCCGATGTTTTGTAATAAATGTCGACCGGTCCCTGATACTGTCCTCCCACGTATCTATTGAAGGCTAACCAAATCCTTCCAGAAGAATCCCTCATTGCGGACGGGGAATGATTCTCACCATAGGGTGGCGAGGCAATGACTGTTGGGGCAGACCATGTCGCCCCAAAATCTCCAGTAATACTATAAGCCACGTTCGGGTACGGCCGGAAGAAAAGCAGTATCCCACTGGGCGTTTCGACAAGGCTCGGTAGTCCAACTTGATGCCCACTGAAGAGCATCCTTGGTTGAGCCCATGTTGCGCCATTATCGGAAGACTGCGTAATGTAGATGGCAGAAGGTCCGCCTCCATACTGGGTTGTGGCTGACCAGGCAACCCATAAGGTTCCCATAGAATCTTGAAGGAGGCTGATTCTCTCGACGTTAATGAGACCTGTAACCAAGATTTTCGGTCCAGACCAGGTGTTTCCAAAATCTGTAGACGTAGAGTATAAGATGTCCAGGCTACTATAATATCCAGAGGACGTATACCTTCCCCATACAAGCCAGATCTTATCGCTTCTATCCTGTAAAATGGCAGGCCAGACATCGATAGGGGCATCCGAGGTAAATGGCTTAGGATTGTTCCAAGTTATGGCGGGCTGTGTGGTAACCTGAGCCATCGTGTGTATCGATAACATTGAGAGGCATAGGAGACCAATTATTACCACCGACAATATCTTTTTCAATACCTTTTTCTCTCCTAACTTTCTCGGTAACATCAAGTTACCATGCGTTCTGCACTTAACATTTTTGGAAAATAAAATATAGAAAATCTCTCTATATTGTCACATATCCCTTAGCTGTCTTTGAGGGGCTCGCAACCATACTTAGGGCCGTCCCAAGCCCGTCACCTCAACAACTTCTCAGCTTCCTTCAAGCTTAAAGCCAGCAAATCAGCCTACATCAAGTTGCTCCAACAGAAATGAGCATCAAGGAAAACCCCGATTAAAAACAGTGGTACCCGTGTCACCAACAACTGGCAGGGAATGGCGGATGAAAATGGAGATGGCGTGGAGGAACACTACACATACTTTGAAAATTGTCTACAGCCATCAGAAACTGCCTCAAACCTCACAAAAAATGAAACCCTGAATGTACGTAGTAAGAGAAACTGACACTGCGCCAGCTACGCGAACAGAAACCAGCTCGGTATTATTACTGATTCTAAGCGAGAGTTAATAACATCTGAAACAGAAACTGGCTCCACGATGCCATTGTTGACGAAGCCACGCCTAAACCTGACGCAGGACAGGGTCAGACAGAACCCAGAGCAGTATACAAGAACCCAAAAGGACCCCAAAGCACAATGTTCGAACTTGTTGATGTCATCCGGAACAGTCTTACGACGACATCCATACAACCTCTGCCGCAAAATGCGCTCCCGACCTGGTAGAAGAAGGCTAAAGGGAATCAGCGCCTTCTTCTTTTGAAATTCTCTTTTCCGCAACCGCCATCGTGCAGAAACCCTCATTTCCACTATTACCTTTAAATCTGCAAACAGCATTTCTCACTTAATCAACATTCACACTTCTCAACGAGAAAGGAGCAACCCTCAACATTGACCGAGGAAACCATCACGGGCATAGACCCTCAAACACGCTTCCAAGACTTCCTAAAATCCGACAAATACCGCAAACGCCTCAGCCAAATGGCAGTCGACGGCTCAACCAGCCTAACAGTGGATTTCGACGACCTACTAGCAGCAGACACAGACTTCGCCGAAACCCTAGTCGACAAACCAGACGAATACAGCCAGCATGCCAACCGCGCCGCCTACGCACAACTGCAAATCGAAGAACCCGAATACGCGCAGGAAACCGAAACCATAAACGTACGCTTCCGAAGCCTACCCGAAACCACCCAACTCCGCACCTTAGGCTCACTCCACATAGGCAACTTGGTCCAAGTTGAGGGCATAATCGTACGCGCCAGCCCAGTCAACCCCATGGTCATGCGCGCCGCATTCAAATGCAAACGATGCGAAAGCATCCAATACATCGACCAAACCACGCCTTTTCTACGCGCACCATTCGCCTGCACCGACCCAGCCTGCCGAAGCAAAGGACCCTTCGACTTCATACAGGAAGAAAGCACATTCATTGATTTCCAACGCGTTCGCATTCAAGAACGTCCCGAGGATTTGCCACCTGGACAACTGCCACGATGGCTCAACATACGCATGCCAGGACGCGACCTAGTCGACCTAGCCCGACCCGGAGACCACGTAGCAGTCGTAGGCATGGTGCGCGCCGAAGCCTCAACCGTACCTGGCGTAGGAAAACAACGCGTCTTCCGCCTCAACCTAGACGCCAACCACATAGACGTCAAAAGCAAAGACCCCGAAGCCCTCATATCGGCGCCCGAAGAGGAAAAACAAATCCATGACATAGCCCGAGACCCATGGGTCCACCGCAACGTCATACGCTCAATAGCACCCAGCATCTACGGATATGAACACATCAAAGAAGCCATAATGTACCTCTTATTCGGCGGCGTCATGAAACAGCTGGAAGACATCACAATACGCGGAGACATGAACGCACTACTCATCGGAGACCCAGGCACAGCAAAAAGCCAACTACTCCAATACGTAAGCCGCATCGCACCACGAGGCTTGTACACATCGGGACGCGGCACAACCGCAGCAGGCTTAACAGCAGCAGTCCTACGCGAACGCGGAGGAGGCATGAGCCTCGAAGCCGGAGCCCTAGTCCTAGCCGACAAAGGCGTAGCCTGCATCGACGAAATCGACAAAATGCGACCCGAAGACCGCGTAGCCATACACGAAGCCATGGAACAACAGACAGTTTCAGTCGCTAAAGGAGGCATTGTAGCCACACTAAACGCGCGCACCAGCCTACTCGCAGCCGCCAACCCCGCATTGGGCAGATACGAGCCTTACCGTACCGTAGCCGAAAACATCACCCTACCCGTCACCATACTCTCCCGCTTCGACCTCATCTTCGTCCTACGAGACCAGCCAGATAAAGAAACAGACGCCAAAATGAGCGCACACATACTCGACCTCCACAGACGCGGCTCAATGCCCAGCGCCGAATCACCCATACCCCCGCAACTACTACGCAAATACATCAGCTACGCCAAAAACATCAAACCCCAACTCTCTGAACCCGCACTGCAGCGCCTCAAAGACTTCTATCTGGAAATGCGCACAGCCGGAGGCGAATCCGAAACCAGCCCAATCGCCATCACAGCCCGCCAACTCGAAAGCCTAGTACGCATAGCCGAAGCCCGAGCCAGAGTAGCCCTAAGAAAAGAAATCCTAGCCGAAGACGCCGAAGCCGCCGTCAACATCATGAAAAAATCCCTAAGCGAAGTCGGCATAGACGTAGCCACAGGTAAGGCCGACATAGATCTCATCTACAGCGGCAAACCAAAAAGCATGAGAGACCGACTACAAATCATCCTCACAACCATAGTCGAAATGGAAAAAGAAACAGGCATGGTAGAAAAAACAGCATTACTCGACAAACTAACCAAAGAACGCGACGTAACAGCCCAAGAAGCAGAAAGACTCCTACAACAACTGGAAAAAGACGGAACCATATACCGCCCACGAGAAGGATACCTCAAGAAAACATAGTACAAACCCCGCAAAAGACGACGAATGAATCACTCCTGACTATGCTTAATCGCACCACAAACTATGTTGAAGCGCACCACAAGCCATGTTGAAACGCACCACAAACCAAAAGCAAACAGAGCCTGAAACGCCAATCAAAAACCAGAACAGAACCCATAGAACAAACAGAAAAGTCTAACTTCAACCGCAAAAATTTTTTCCGCACGCATACTAATACCCTTCACTAAAGGCGCCAACAACCATTGAAAATCACAGACCTACCCGTACCTGAAGAGGCCAAGCAAGTCATACTAGACTCAGGAATAACAGACCTCTACCCACCCCAAGAAGAAGCCATAAAAGCCGGAGCCCTAAAAGGCAAAAACCTCATACTAGCCAGCCCCACAGCCAGCGGCAAAACACTAGTCGCCGAACTCTGCGCCCTCAAACACCTACTAGAAAAAGGCGGCAAAACCCTCTACCTCACACCCCTAAGAGCCCTAGCCAACGAAAAATACCAAGAATTCCAAAAATACACCAAAATCAAAAAACCCAACGGCAAACCCATCCGAATCGGCATAACAACAGGCGACCTCGACAGCAGCGACCCATGGCTCGAACGCTACGACATCATAATCACAACAAACGAAAAAGCCGACAGCCTACTCCGCCACAGAGCCAAATGGATGGACGAAACCACACTCGTCATAGCCGACGAAATCCACCTACTCAACGACAGCGAACGCGGACCCACACTAGAAGTAGTCCTAGCCCGCCTAATGCAAATCAACCCCGACGCTCAACTACTAGCCCTAAGCGCCACAGTCAAAAACGCCCAAGAAGCCGCAGAATGGCTCAAAGCAGACTCCATCACAACCGAATGGCGACCCGTAACACTACGCGAAGGAGTACTAAACCAAACAGAAATTCAATTCAAAGACGGCGGAGCCCAAAAAATCGAAAAACACGCAAGCAACCCAGCCATCAACCTAGCCTTACACACAATCAGAACTGGAGGACAAGCCCTAATCTTCGCGGCTACAAGAAAAAGCGCAGTCAGCTTAGCAGCCAAAGCGTCAGCCGACGTAGACAAGCTTGTATCAAAACCACTCAAACGAAGCTTACAGCGACTCGGGGAAGAAATCCTAACCGCAGGCGAACGAACCCGCATCAGCGAACTCCTAGCACACTTGGTCGAAAGAGGCACAGCATTCCATCACGCAGGACTCGGCGGAGCCCACAGAAGACTAATAGAAAACGCATTCAGAGAAGGAAAAATCAAAGCCCTAACAGCCACACCAACACTAGCCTTCGGCGTCAACCTACCAGCCCGCATGGTCATAATACACGACTACAGACGATACGAACCCGGCTACGGCTGGTACCCAATAACCGTACTAGAATACAAACAAATGGCAGGCAGGGCCGGTAGACCAAAATACGACAAAACAGGCGAAGCCATACTCATAGCAAAAACCGAAGACGAACGCGAATACCTCATGGACAGCTACGTATTAGCTGAACCCGAACGCATCTGGTCCAAACTAGCTGTAGAGCGCATCCTACGCGGACACGTACTAGCCACAATAGCCTCAGGTTTCGCTCATACTGAGCAAGGCCTATACGAATTCTTCAGCAAAACCTTCTACGCCTACCAATACGACCCAAAAGCAATCAAAGGCGTCATCATCAAGATCCTAAAGTATCTTTACGACGAGAAAATGATAGAAGCCAACGGCGAGAACGTCACAGCCACAAGATTCGGACGCAGAGTCAGCGAGCTGTACATAGACCCCGTCTCAGGAGTTATCATAGGAGACGCACTTCAAAAACCGCCGCCGACTCTAACCGACCTCAGCTACTTCCAATTGATCGCCCACACGCCAGACATTTTCCCGAAACTGCGCCCCTTTTCCACCGAAATGGACGAGCTAGCCTCGTTCGTGGATCAGCACCGAAGCGAATGGATGTTTCCCATGCCAGAGGAATGGGAAGACCCCATCGCCTACGAAGAGTTTCTAACAGAAGCTAAAACCGCACAAGTGCTCCGCGCATGGATAGAAGAAGCAACCGAAGACAGCATGATCGAGCAGTTTAGGGTGCAGCCAGGTGATCTATACCGCGTGCTCGAGTCGGCTCGATGGCTACTACATGCTTCACACGAGTTGGCGCGCCTGTTCGGAGTACCAAAGGAAGTGCTGTCACACTTAGACGTAATCAGCGAGCGCATTGAGAAAGGCGTTAAAACTGAACTACTGCCCCTAGTACGACTTGAAGGAATAGGCAGAGTCAGAGCACGCACACTACACAACGCCGGCCTAAAATCGTTAGATGACCTAAAGAAAGCACCACTCGAGAAACTGACAAGCCTGCCCATGATAGGCCCAAAGGTGGCAAAGAAGATCAAGGACCAAGTCGGGGGCTTGATCAAAACTGAAGACTTGAAGAAGCTCAGAAGAGGCGAAGAATGGGAACAAAGAGCCCTGACCGAATACTGACTCTAACATAAGGATATCAAGGTACGCTCAGACGGTTCAAAAAAACTATCCCCCTCAACAGACCCTTGCATGAGGAGCACAACGAGAAGAGCAGAAATGCTTGGTGGGACACGAACCCATACAAGCTTGATCTATATGCATGGAATGTTTGTGGAGCATTCAGTCGCGAGCTCTCTATGTCCTGATCTTAGAGTTCATTAGCTTTGAATGGTTTGTTCTGCATCAATAATTCCCTTCTTCGCTGAGGCTACGTGACTAGTTCAAAGACCGCTGCATTGTTGTTTCATAGTTCAACGCCGAGGCTGAATTATTTTGCACAAGGACAGCACAACTAAGCTATTCAAGTTCACCTTTTGGACTCAAAGTTGTAGGCTAAGTATATCAAAATTGCCGATACAGGAATTTCAGATGCCATCAATCACACCTTAGAATCAAGATGGTGCATAATGATAGACAAGGCAAAGTCCGCATTCGAATTCCTTGTACATAACATACAAATAGTCGTCGATATAGGGTATATGTAGACGTAAGATAAACTATATGAGGGAAACACTTGGCGGTTGAAAGCTGGATTGCATCATTGGTTTCTGCTCTCCTATCTCTTGCCAATGTGCAATCCGTCGTTGAAGGCGATGGAATATACGTCTTCTCGCTAGACCACAGATTCGTGGTGACTTTGACGTGTCTGGACATTGTGGGCATAGGCTTGTGGACTTTTATCTTTGGTTTCGTTGTCTGGATCTATGTCAGCATGGTAGGAGTAACGTTTTCTGTCCGCAAATACGCTTTACTGAGCATACTTAGTTTTCCGGTTTTCTTCTTGGCGAATATTCTTAGGATGTTTGTTGAAATCTACTATGTATCAGGCGTTGGGCCAAGTTTCGCAGGCTATCTTGGCCAATGGCAAGCCTTTGAAGAGCAAATGGGACTCGGCATTATGTTCGCAACATTCGCCATTTTGCTACTCAGTTTTCACTTAACCTTCAAAAACCGTAAAATCCCTAGTGTTGGGGTAGAGCAAGAATGGAACATGGGCAAGAAAACGCAGAAGCCAGGGAAATTTTAAGATTTCTCTTAGTTGCATTGCTACGCGAATCAACAGAGCTTGAATGCATAAGAGTTGTCTTTTCGTCCGAACAGAATGATCTGTAGGACAAGCGTCCAGCTATCGTAGTACTTGTTCTGCCCTTGGGAATTCGGTTGCTATGACTCATTCTTTCCTTAGGGTAATTATGCTAATTAGGCCGCTTAAAGGAGCTGGTAGAAGAAGGAAGTATCCTAGTGGTTCAAATCGCTGAAGAATAGGGAGATATATGGTGAAGTATAGATAGATTCCGACAGTTATTGTTCCAGCTATTATGTTGCATATGCCTCCTAGAACAAAATGGTTTCTGTAAGTCAAAACGCATCCAAAGAGTATCAAAGCAGTCGAGGTAATGGTCATAACTATAACAGCGATCGCCGCCGCGAGAAACGTGCTTAGGAAAGCAAGTTCCAAGCAAAAACTAGCTATGTAAACCCCTAATAGTACAACATCTGAAATGCTGATAAGTCCTAGTAAGATGCTGATCAGCTTCAGAATCTTTCTGGGTTCCAGCAAAGGAGAGGGCCTCTCTCAAAGATTGCAAGCAACTATTACGCAGAAACAAAAAAAGGGAGAATGAGAAGATCTTTCGGTTTCGCTTATGCAGCTACCTTAAGCCTGCGAGTGACAACGACCGCTGCAGCTATGGCAGCTATGGCAGCGACTGCTGATAGAACCGCAGCTATAGGTGTGCCAAGAGTCGTAGTACTTACAAGCTGGTTCGTGTTGGCCAATGTGTCGTCAGTAGTCTTCTTTATCGCGGCAATTTGGGCTGATGAGAAATCCGCCAGTTTTACCTTGATGTCACCAACGTCTGTCTTTATTGTTGTAATGTTACCCCAGACTATTGTGTCTGTTTTGGCTTTGATTAGACCAACATCAGTTTTTATCAAGATAACGTTAGCTGCGATTGTATCTATCTTGCCTTCAATCGTCCCAAGTTTCGTCAGTATTTGAACAATGCCGTCCATGAGTATTGTCATGTCTGCAATTACCTTCTTGACGTCTGCCTTGATGGTTCCAACATCTGGAATAACAATATCAGCGATGTTATTGTCAATTCTTTCGATTGTTGGCTTGAGTTCGTCCATTGTCTTCTTCAGGGAATCCATAGCGTCGAGAAGCGATTCAAAGTCATTGGCAACATGCACTATGTTGAACACTATTTGTTCATTGTTTGGGAAGGGTTCCCAACCTCCTTCAACCGCTGTTCCATCCCACCAGCGCCCATTCACTATCCGCAATGATATGTTATATGCTCCGTTTTCAAGTAGTGGCAGGAGGAAACCTGGCTTGGGTGCCATTGAAGTCGTCAACACACCAAACTCGGTAGAAGTCCAATATTCCACAGAGTGCCAGTCAACTGAGAGCAAGGCGTCAGTGTCGTCAATCATGAATCGATCAATGTACCCATCGCTGGTAAGTCCCGTGGCTTTTGCTTCAATCACAGCTGGCCCGGTTACGATTTCAGGCTTATAGATGATTTCCCAGTCTACTGTGAAAAAGCTGTAATCAGATACGCCTCCCAAGTCTCTGGCTAAGATCATGTAGGTGCCGTAAGGCACTGTTATCATGTAGAATGATCCTTTAAACTCTCCTTTGTCTCCTGTTTTTAATCTAAGGACTTCGGCTGATCCGCGTATTGGATCCTCAACCGAGATGGTAACTGTAGATTTCGGAGTGAAACCTTTAGACAATGGAGGTGCCGGCGGTAGACCTTCCACAGTAATCAACGTTCCAAGAGTTTTCTTTCCGTGAGAATAAATGCTTCCTACGTATAGCTCTGATTCCTCGTCGAAAGTTGTCGTTGGACCAACAGTTCCTTTGTCTGGCGTTATCTTGAACAGCTTAGGTATTTCGTACGTAAACTTGTTCTCGTCAGGCACAGCTGCATTACCTACTCCGTCCCAAGCTTCTGCCTTGACTGTGTGGGTGCCTTCTTTTATCGGACCATCAAGACCATAGTATTGTTCAGATATGGGCTTGGTAACATCAGTTAGCGTCTTGATCAATTTATTGTCAAAATAGATCTTGACAGTTGATATGCCCGTGTTGTGCTTCTTCAAGGGATCTACGTCGTCGGTCGCTGTTATGTTGATCCATACGTAATGCTTGAGAGGATAGGGGTTCCAGATGGCCTTGACAGTTTGTCCGTCAGCAGGAGCGTGTATTTCCACTTTTGGCTTGACGTTGTCAATCTCCAAGTAAAGCCATCTGAGATTGGTTACGTCACGAGTATCCACTGTGTAGATGGGAAAATCATAGTTGCAGAAAGCTGGGCCTAAGATGAATCTGACTGCAAATTTCTGAGGACCTGTTGTCTGATCAATGCCCGGAGCAGTACGTGCATCAAAGATAATGACTGTCGGCCATCCCATGCCATCAAACTCATCTGGAGTTGCGGTCCAACCAGATGGCGTATCGCTTTGGGTGAAGCGGAACCATGCGAGTTCCGATTGGTTCTTTGGAATCACAAACTTGAATCTTATGATTGCATCACCAGTATTTGCTACAGTGAAGTTGAACCAATTAGGCCATGGGATTGACTGTACAGCCATTTTGTCTTTACCTGTTTTCGTCCAATACACTGTGGGATTGCTTTCAGCGAACACTAGTGGAATCGCTTGCGTGCATAATGCTGCTGCAAAGAATACGATGAATAGCGATGTCATCAATTTCTTTCTCATTTTACTCTCTCCTAAAGTTTATCGGTAATATGGATTATAGATATACAGTACTAATATGTTGAGTTTAAACTTCTAAACGCTCAGACGTTGAGTCTTTACCAATAGCAACTTTAGTTTACTTCAGTTGACTCGCTTCTGACCAAGAATCGTCATCAAACTTGAACCGATTTTGGGTCAGATAGGCTACCGCTACCCTTGGTCCTTCTGCCTGCAGTTTTTCTGGCGCCTTCTTCTTCAGCTTCTTTCCTTTCAAACTCCTGCACTGTTAATCCCTTTGATACGTCCTGCTTTACGAGTTCGTATCCGAATGTGGATATTATGCCTTCTATGAACTTTGAAGCCAATTCGGTGTACTCTAAGGAATCATTCAGAGATAACCTAGTCAACGAAAGCTTGCCTCCATCCTTAGATATCCGTATCTCTCCCGAATCCCAAGAGCAAGAACACAAGAACTTTTCAAGCATGTCTAACGGCTCGCTGTCATCAAACTTGACCTGCAGATATTTCCCGTACCATCGTCCAGACCCGTACCAGTTCTCAAGAAGTGCTTCCTTCTCCCGCTGGTAAAGCTTCTCCACCATAAAAAGCAGTGTATCCTTTGTCGCAAAAACCGCTCCACCACTCCGCTCTATTTCAAGAAGCCTGAAACGTTCAACAATATCGTCTAGAGATCGATTCATGCCTTCGGCTTTAATCGCCTGCTGCAAGATATCGTTAGTAAGATTGTAAACAGTCATGCCCTTCCTATTAGCTATTTGAATAACTTGTTGTGCCAAATCTCCTTGAACGGCCAAGAGCTTCTTATCTTTCTTCGTTGCGTTGTTCAAAGAACTGCACCTAACGAACAATAATACAATTCAGATGAAGACAATAAAAGGCTTTTGCTGAACTCTAGAAGCCATGTCATGAATCATTTGATACCCAGAACATCAGATAGCCTTTGATAGCTCATAACAGCAAAGTCGAGCGAGCTTTATAACTAGCGCAAGATTATGTTTCAAAGTACAAGTTGTCTTAATCGATTACGCCTCTCTGATTCCTTTCATGTCGTGTCATACTGATAATGACATCTATCTGCTTGATGGCAGTGCCCAAGTAATTGTGCGGGTTCAAGGCTTTATCAACATCTTCCTCACTCAGCTTTGACGCAACAACTTTGTCTTCAAGAAGCGCCTTTTTGAAAGGTTGTCTCTCGGTTTCGCTCTTTATTGCGAGGATTCGCAGCAGTTCATGCGCCTCTTGCCGGCTCATTCCCCTGCCCACCAGAGCAATCATAACCGCTTCAGACATAGCACGTCCCTGCGACAAGTCTATGTTCTTTCTCATCCTTTCCTCGTTGACTTGGAGACCGCCGAGGATATTGATCGTAAGATGAAGCATGTAGTCCACAAGAATGCATGACTCAGGAATAATGAACCGTTCAGCCGAAGTTTGAGTCAAGTCTCTCTCATGCCATGTCGGAATATCTTCCAAAGCCGGCACAACAAGGCTTCGGACAATCTTAGCCAAGCCTGAGATTCGTTCGCACAATTCTGGGTTGCGTTTGTGCGGCATAGTTGAACTGCACACCTGCTTCGTCTTCTCAAACGGCTCAGCCAACTCGCCGATTTCCGGCCGCTGCAATTCTCGAATCTCTGTAGCAATCTTGTCCAAAGTCGAGGCAACCATAGCCAGCAACAACACCAATTCGGCGTGTATGTCCCTCTGGATGATTTGGTTCGAAATGTCCGCGGGTTTCAAACCCAGCTTCTTCATGACCAGTTCTTGGATTTCACGTGAACGCGGTTCTAATCCAGCTTGAGTTCCAACTGCCCCGCTCATCTTTCCAACCAGAACGCGTTCCTCGCATTGGCGCAACCTTTCTATGTGACGTGCACTTTCTCTCAACCATATAGCAAACTTAAAGCCCAAAGTAATCGGCAAGGCGTGCTGACCATGAGTTCTGCCTATCATCACCGTCTGTTTGTACTGCTGAGCTCTTTCCAGCAGCGTTTTCTCAAGATCGTTCAGTTTTGCCTCAAGCAGTTCTGAGGCTTTATGAAGCTGCAATGCAGTGGCGGTGTCGTTGATGTCTTGACTTGTGGCCCCCAAATGCACATATGCCCCACTTGGCCCGGCGACTTCCGACAGGGCGCGTACAATGGAGGTCACATCATGTTTTATCTGAGATTCGATTTCTTTGACACGGGTGAGCTTGACCTGTTTGGTGGTCGCTGCCTCCATGATTCTCTGAGCATCCTTTTTAGGAATGTTGCCAACTTCGGCGTGCGCCCAAGCTAGAGCCGCTTCAACATCCAACATCATTTGAAGGCGGTTTTCTTCCTCGAAAACTGCTCTCATTTCAGGAGTTCCGTAGCGACCTGTATCTATCGGCAGAATGGGCAAGTCCTGATCCTCCATCGTCTGATTTAGAACACTGTCTGTGGAAATAACACTTTCAGTCTCCAGTTCCCGTGAATGTTAATTATAGACGATTTGCAGGCTACGGCAAGTGATCTTCCCCCAACGCGGAAGGAGATGAACTTGTGCATCGCGCCTTCTTCCTGCGCGTGCGTCCATGCGCTAGTCTGGGGTCTGCTAGCTCTGGCGTTAATTTTGCAACTGAAGCTGTAATTCACAAGTCTTAAAGACAATTCCGCTGGAACATGTGTTTTGCCGCATATCTCAATATATCATATGAAAACCCCAAAAAAGGAGACAACATTCTTGCCTTTGCTCAAAACGTTCCAAGCTCCGAAGGCCTCGCTTACAGTCAACATTGCCAAGGACAATTATGCGTTGGGCGAAGCGATAACAGGCGAGTTGACGTTCACTTCAGATGAAGAGTTTGAGGCTAAAGAAATACGCGTAGAGTTACATGGCGTTGAACAGCTTCGAAGTGGCGGAGAACCTATTCGAGGGGCTTCTGAAACTCTTGAAACTCGCATCTACAGCCCAAGAACCACGACGGTTCAGAAAGGATCTACCGTGCAGTATGTGATGTACAATGGACAAAGCAAGGTTAACGACAGATTTATGGTTTCAAGAGGTTTCAGCCAGCAGTTTCCTTTCAGAATAGGGATTCCGTCTCAACTTGGACCAACGTTCCAAGGCGTGCGGATGGATGGTCAATGGCTCGAGAGGACATGGGCTCTTAAAGCTGTTGTATCCATCGGAGGGAGACCAGATGTTGAGGCGAGAAGAGTCTTGCACGTTTCTCTGCCGTCAGTTGCACTCCAGTCTACGGCCTCAGCTCCATCTATTTCAGTCCAGCCAAGTGTTGCTTCCGCACAGCCAATGCCTATGGCCGTGCCTGTTGCCCAACCTCAGCCTCAGCCGAAGCCTGCGCCTGCACGAGAAATGATAACCAGCTGCACGCGATGCAGCGCACCCATCAGCCCAAATCAAGAGGACCTCATAATCACGTGCCGCTATTGCGGCTACACAGTTTCTGTGGCAACGCAAGATGAAATCAAACGCCATAGCATGCTTGAGAACCACTTGCTCACTCAGCAGGCTGTAGAGGCAGCTCAGAAGTACATGGACAAGGGCATTCTCAGATCAGGCGTGTCAAAAGAAGCTCAGATCGCTAACGTCAAGCTGCGTTTTATTCCTTTCTGGGTTTTCCCCAGCAACGCAACGACTCAGATGAGTGGCGTGGCCGGGCAAGGGGTCGCGGGAGAGCTTCGGCAAGCACAGGAAGCCTTGTCGGATAAGAGAAGCAGTAAGTTGTCGAAGTTTGGCAAGCTGGTTATAGCTGGCGCCAGTGCGTACGCTGATATGCAGCAGAAAGATAGAAAACCGCGTAATGTTGTGCTGAATTTCTCTAACTACTACGTCTGTCCTATGTTAGCTAGGAAGACCATGATCAGCGAGATCAATTTCTATGATGTGCCGGCTGCTAAGAAGATTCCGTTTGATGCGGGAAAGATTCCAAGTGATGCTGAGTTTCTGAACACTGAGTTCAATGAGGAGGAAGCGAGGAACAGTGTGAAGCCGGAGATCGAAGCCAAGGAGAGGCTGATTGCCAGCGGCAAGGTGGATACTCTGCAGTCGTGCTCTACGAATGTGACTATCGGCGAGGGCGAACTGGTGCATTCGCCCATATGGTTTATTCAATATTCGTTGGGCGGCGACAACTATGTCATTCTGGTCGACGGCTGCGAAGGCAAGGTGTTGGGCGGCGGACGACCGTTGTTCAAGTTCAAGTAGGAGGAAGATGCGAAATGTCTACAGCGGAAACAATCGACAAAGTGAAAGAGCGACAGGGGTTATTTGGAAAGATTCAAGACGTGTTCACGTTTGGGTACGCCACAAAAGAGGACTTGCGCGAGCTGGACAAGAAGCTGAGGGACAATTATTACGCTGACTTCAAGGGTTTGCGTCACAAGTGGGAAGAGATTTACTTGGCTGCTTTGAATGCTGGGCAAATGGCATTGGGGGACGATTTCAAAAAAGTCATACAAGTTGTCGACAGAGTGGCTGAGAAAGTTCATCGCGCTGACTATGGCTACGCTGGCTTATTTGATCGCAAGGGACATATCAGAGAGACGGAGTTGGCTCGGGTTTTCAATTATGACAAGGCTTTGGGCGATGAGATTCAAGGCATCAGCAAGGCAGTGGACGAACTGTATGGCGACATGGAAGCCGACAAGTGGACTGATGCGCGACCTAAGGTGAAGAACGTCAAGTCGCTGATATTGGGTCTTGAAGCCAAATGGGATAATCGTGAGAGAGAGTTCAGACCTTTGGAGGTGTAGCTGAGAATATGCCATTAATTGAGAAAGTTGCATGGGACTATGCCGGCGCAGAGGATATCGCCTACAGATTCCCGAATTTGTCGTTGAAAGCAGGAAGCCAAGTGACGGTAAAGGAGAATCAGTGGGCTGTGTTTTTCAGAGATGGCAAAGCTTACGATGTCATGGGACCTGGACGGCACACTATTACAAGCAATAACATTCCGTTGTTGACTAACGCTTTGCGTAAGATAGGTTTGATAGGTGACATCTATGAGTGCGAGGTTGTTTTTGTCAGTAGCAGTCAGTTCGGGGGTAATTTTGGGGGGAACGCTTACTCGGCGCCCAGTGGAGACATAAAGTATCAGGCTGAGCTTGGATTCTTTGGTTATCTCCTGTACAAGGTTGAGGATCCGAAGCTTTTCGTTGTGGAGTTCTTTGGTAATCGGTCGGCGAGCAATTCCCGGGATGTTGAGAACTACATTAGAGGCTTTGTTAACGAGCGTATCATAAATGAGTTTGGCAACCACGACATTTCCACGGTGGTCAAGAATGTAGACGTGACTACGGATAAGGTGGCTTTGAAAATCAGCGACGAAGGGGCTAGAGTTGGCCTGAAGATCGTTGATTGCGTGTTTGAAGGCGTTAAGATTCCTGAAGAGGCTAGAAGGTTTGCGTCTGGCGTGGGTGCACAGGCGATGGCTATGCAGTACATGAAGGAAACCGCGGCGGAGCTTAAGGACGGTCAAGGGGGAGGCGCAGCTGCAGCGGGCGTGGGTGCAGGTATCGGGTTGACTATGCCGTTTATGATGGCTCAGCAGATGCAGCAAGGTCAGGCAGCGCAGCAGGTAGTGGTCTGTCCAAGTTGTGGCAACAAGAACCCAGCGAATGTCAAGTTCTGCGGTGGCTGCGGAGGCAGTTTGGCGCCACCGGCGAAGGCTACGTGTCCTCACTGCAAGGCTGAAGTTCCAGCGAATTTGAAGTTCTGTGGTAACTGTGGCAAGCCTATGGTTGCTAGTGAAGTCAACTGTCCAAAATGCAACACGAAGAACTCGGCGGGAACGAAGTTCTGCGGCAACTGCGGCGAAAAACTAGCTTAGCCGCGAACATCCTTTTTTTGTTTCACTTTTCTTAGTTGTGCACCGCAGTTTCCACAGTATTTCATTGAAGGTACTTTGGCTTTGCACTTAGCGCATTGTGTTGTGGGTAGCGGATAGAGGGATTGCCCGCATTGCCAGCAGTATTTGTTTTCCATCGAATTTCTGCGTCTGCAATTGAGACACACGACTAGCGGTTTGGCTGTGCTTTCTGGCTGTTTCAGGGCTTGAAACATGTAGCTTGAAATTGCTAGTCCAAGGCCTAGTCCTACTCCAGTTGAGACTGCTTCGCCAGCTTTGATGTGTGCCATGTCTGCTGGACATCCCAGGCTGGTTTTCGATGTTAACTTTGTGTAAGCTTTGGTTTAGGTGTTTTTGTATCTAGGCGACTTTCTGTGCGGGTGTCGTCATAGCTCATGCCTAGTGACGACGAGTTAGAGTTTGAGACCTAGTTCGAGGCGGATTTCCCCTTTTTCGATGTCGTGGTTTGAGTAGGCTGTGGTGTCGAAGCCGATGAGTTGGAATCCGTGTGCAAGGTAGAAACCTATGGCTTTCGCATTGCAGCTTTGTGTTTCTAGGATTAGCATTCTTGCGCTTTTCTCTTTGGCTGTTTTGATGGCGTGCTTGAGTAGTTGTGTGCCGATACTTTTGCCTCTGTGTGCCTCTTTTACTAGGAGTTGCCAGACTCGCATGCGGTTGTTCCATTTGTGGTAGCCGATTTCGATCCAGCCGACTGGTTCGTGGTTGAGGATTGCTGTGAAGGCTCTGGGTTCTTCCACGTAGTCTGCGAATAATTCGCTTTCGAACTGTTTTTTCAGTGGTTTGGGCAGAGGTTTGAGGGTTAGTTTTGCTGTCCAGGATTTCGTTGTTTGGGTTATCGTGAGTTGGTAGTGGCTGTTTGTGGTGTACTCGTATTTCAGTTTGGGTAGGGGTTTGTCGTTTCGGGAAATTTCAGCGATTTCGATTTTCATATGTCTCTCTGTTTCTCAACTGGTTTGCAGCGTTGCGAATCCTGTTTTTTCTAGGTCTTTGATGAATCTCAGGGCGTGTTCCATGTTGGTTTCTCCGTATTCTGCTGAGACTGCTTGGATTATGTCGTGGAGGTTTCGTTTGCCGTTCATGAAGTTGAGGATTTCGAATTGTTTCAAGCCGAGTTTGGTGTCTTTTTCGCTGGTTTCTTCGTACCATTTGTATGGTTCGTCGCCGAGGAGTTTTTTGAAGGTTTCCATGGATAAGGTGCATTTGACTAGGCGTTGTGGCACTATGGTTTTGGCCTGTTTTTCAGTGTCTGTCTCTGCGATTTGGGCTGGCAGGGTGATGCCGAGTGACCTGCTTATGAATAATACTGTTTCATGAACCCTTGCGATTGCTTGGTTTCCTGCCTCTTCGATGTTTTTGGTGAATTTTTGGATCAAGGTGTCGAGTTCCGGGGTGTTTGCGAGTTTTTTGACTGAGTGCAGTGCTTGGGTTTCTCGTTGTGTGATGTGTTCGATTTTGTTTTTGTGGTGTTTGGCTGTTTTGGTTAGGGTTGTGGCGTGTTCTGGCTGGTTTGTTTTGGTTTTTGGGTCGTGCTTTTTTTCGTAGAGTTCTTGGATTGCTTGGTGTTGGGCTGTTTGTATTCGGGTTAGTCCGCGGCTGCAGGTTTGGTTTAGTAGGTAGACTGCTGTGTCGATGTCTGCGTTGGCTAATGTGAGCGTGGCTACTGTGGTTATCCAGCCTACGCGTTTGAGGCTTTCTGGGCTTACTCTGTCTATCGTGTCCATGCTGGTATGGTAGAATAGGTCTGGCCATTGTAGCAGCATGATGCAGGGTACGGCTATGGTGGAGTCTACGAATATGTGGTGGTCGCTTCCGCCGCTGTGCATGCTTTCGGCGTAGCGGAAGGTTGAGGATGTGCCGAAGTCTGTGTCGTGGTCGAATTCTTTGATGGTGTCCTCTGTTAGGTTTAGGATTAGGTCGTTGAGGTATGAGGGATGGGAATCGGGTGTGCGGTCTATGTTCAGCGTGGATTTGCATTGTTCTTGGTTTTGTCCTACCATGTCTAGGTTGATTCCTGCGATGAGGTGTTGTGGTAGGTCTTGGTGTTGGTGTAGGTAGGCTATGGTGCCGCTGAATTCTGGGACCCATATGAAGCGTATGGTTCGTTGTGGTCTGGGTATTTTGTTTGTGTCGATTAGGGTTTGTATTGTTCGGGCGATTTCGATGAGGAGTCCGCTTCCTGAGGCGTTGTCGTTGGCGCTGGGTTGGGGGTGGCAGAGGTGGGCTATTATGAAGATTTCCTCGTTGGTCTTGGTTGAGCCCTGAATGGTGGTCACGACTACATCCATGTTTCCTGGGAATAGGCGGGCGTCGACTTTGGCTCGGAGTTTGACGGTTTTTTTGTCGCGTAGTAGGGCTCTGAGGTGGTTTCCTTGGCGTTTTGAGAGTGAGAAGCCGAAGCGGATCTTATCTAGTATGTCGGCTGTGGGCCATATTCCTTGGTATCCGTGGGCGTCGGGTATGTCTATGCTTTCGCGTACGTTTTTCATTTCCTGTGCGAGTGTGTCGGTTATGACGCCTGCGGCTCCGTGTTTGTAGACGGCTTCCTCGTGTACTGTTCGGGCGCGTCCTGTTGCGAGTACGAATTTGTTTTTGACGTCCAAGCCCTCGTAGTGTTCGGGTTTTGTGCCTATGCCTACGTCGATTAGTTCGGCTGTTGTGCCTTCGGGTGGTGTGGCGTTGCTGCATGTGTGCAGGGATGTGGGGATGTCAGCGTAGCGGACAATGAGTTGCTGTTCTGGTTCGATTAGGCGTAGTTCGGCGCTTTTGGCTTCCCAGCCCATGGGTGATATGTGGGTCCAGTATTTTGTGGCGCCGTCAGATGTGAACTGTTCGATTTTGGCGTCCTGTAAGCCTATGTCTAGTAGTTGCTGTTTTACGTGTTCTGCGGCTTGGTGGAACATTGTGGAGGCTTGGATGCGGTGGTACTGGCTGATTTGTGCTACGTGTTCTTTGGCTTTTTCGCCTGAGAGTTCCTCTTTGACGAGTTTTTTGAGTTCGGGGTTCATGGTTGAAAGGTTAGGATCAACGGCGTATTTGTGGTTTTATGTTGAAGGGGTGTTGTCTCGTTTTGGTGGGAAAGAGGGTTAGTATGAGTCTGGAAAAATTTTTTTGCGGTGAAAGTTGAACTTTTCAGTTTGTTTCTCTGGGGCTGTTCGTGGTTCTGTATGGTGTTTCTGGCGCTGTTGGCTCGTGTTCTTGCGTGACGTTCTATGTTGGCATGCGTGACGTTTAATGTTGGTATGCGTGGTGTTCGAGTATGTAGAACGGTTCTGCGGGAAAAGAGATTTCAAAAGAAGAAGGGAGCAATCGCTTAGCGCCCTCTTCTACCGTGTTGTGGTTTGGGCTGCGGGCGGCTTGGACAGTTGTAGTTGAACATGCAAGCGCAGACTGTTTGTGTGGGTGTTGTTGTTGACGTTGAAGGGTTTGCCGCAACAACTTCTTGAATGTTGAGGTGATGTTGTGGGAGTGGTTTCTGTTTCAGATGTTATTAACTTTCGCTTAGAATTGGTAATAACACCGAGCTGGCTTTGCTCAGAAGTAGTAGTCAGCGCCGCGTGTGTGTTGACTACTACTTTCATGTTTGTTAGCGTTCCTTGCAGCGACGTGTGCATGTTCATGGGTTGTTGGTTTTCGCTTGGAGCAGTTTACATATACAGCAATTGTGTTGGTTCTCGGAGGCTTTGGGAAGTTGTTAGGTAAAGTTTAATAGTTTTTTGACGTGGTATGCGTATGCCAACAGTCGGGCGGGTAGATCAGTTTGGTATGATCGCAGCGTTGGCATCGCTGAGGCCGCGGGTTCAAATCCCGCCCCGTCCACCACAAGTTTCTTATGGAACTATTGTTCTATGTATGGAACGATTGTTCTATGAAAGATCCGTTCTCTTATCCTGGCTTGCGGGTCCTTCTCGTTTTTTTCAACGAGCCCTACAGGGAGTTTCATCTGAGAGAAGTAGCTAGATGTGCAGAGGTGGGTTCGGGGACTGCGAAGAGGTTTCTTGATTTCTATGTTGAAGAGGATTTTCTTCAAATGCAGAGAAAAGCCAATCTCGCGTTATTCAAAGCAAGCGTGGAAAACCCTGCTTTCAGGTACATGAAAGTAGGCTACTTCATTTCAAAAGTGCGTTCGCTGATGGATTATCTGAGCGAAGTCTACCCGAACTCTTCTATCGTGTTGTATGGAAGTTGCGCAAGAGGAGAGGACGACCCGAAGAGCGACATAGACCTTCTGGTCATATCGAGGAAAAAAGAAAAAGCTGAATTAAACACATTTGAAAGAAGGTTTGAAAGGAAGATCACGTTGCTGGTCTATGAACCCAATGAATGGGATGAAAAAGCTAGAAAAGACAAAGCGTTCTACGAAAGAATATTAATTGACGGCATCGCCATGAAGGGTAACTTGCCGGTGGTGCGGCTATGAGGTTAAGAGAATGTTTTCAAAAGCGACTATTGAGGAAAGAGAGACCCGTCCACCAAGTTTGATCAGCCTTTTTCGGATAGCTTAATTATCTTGTTACTCATCTATTTTCAAATGGTGCTGGGTTTGACTGAGACTGTTTTGGTTCCTCGATCTTTGCTGAAAGAACTTTATGAGCATTTTGCAAAGATAGATGAGATCTTGGCTACTTTAGAAGAACTTGCGAACAAGGAAGGATTAGAGAGAATAGAGAAAAGCCTTCAGGAATACAAAAAGAAAGAGTATACGACTGTAAAACGTCCTGAGGATATCAGAGAAGCCTTGATGAAGGCTTAACACTTTTGCCGTACAAGTCAGTTCTTACCCGAAGCTTCAGCAAGGAATTCGATAAACTGCCCAGAACAGTTAAGGAAAGAATCCGAGAAGCTCTGGAGAAAGCTGCAGAAAACCCTTATCTAGGAACCAAGTTGCGGGGAAAACTTGAAGGATTATGGAGATGGAGGTTAGGCAAATATCGCATGATCTACATGATAGACGAGAGAGAGAAAGCAGTAGTCTTCTTGGACGTAGGACTGAGAAAAACGATTTATGAATGAGTTGTGAAAACGAAGAATCTAAACGAAAGTGTAAACCTAGCCCCCGTCCACATGATTCCTTTTTGAGAAACATGCTTGAATCATCGATATCTCCTAAGAAACAAACTTAATTTGAGGGATTCGGAGTCTCATAAAGTTCAATTATGGAGCTTGTTCTGCGTCGGCTTTCAGGACGTTGGTCTCCAGCTCAGCGCCAAGGCGCCACCCGATATTCCCAATGCAGCGCCTATGAAGAATCCGCCCATGCCTAGGAAGCTTACTATTGAGAAGACAAGTATTATCACGCCCCAAGCTGTATGTTCTCTTGCTCTCGCATTAAGCATCAGTGCACCGATGATAACGACTATCCCCGCAACTAGTCCTATGAGTGAAAGACCGCTCATGAAACCAAAGGGAGCCCCCCAACCGCCCATCATGCCTCCGCCCATCATTCCGCCCATGCCATATCCTCCAGACATAAACCACAGAGATGACACGACGCCGCCCAAGAATATCAGCACACCACCAATCAAGGATAAGATAAATGCAGTGATAGGAGTTTCTTGCGAATTCAATTATTCCACCTCCTCCTAATCGTATTCAACCATACCAATAAACTTGCCATGCCAACTGTGAAACCAAACATCGCCCGTAGAACCGTTCACACTGAGCATCCCATACGTGCTTCCGTCCTTTGCCACATCAAATGTGTAATAACCGTAGAATGTCTCTGGCTCCTCGACCACAGCGCCTGGATTGCTAACATCCAACCATTTCTGGGCGTATTCAGAGGCATTGTGTGCGGTTATGGGCATGTCAGCTGTGGGTGTTCCTTTGGATCTCCCCATCATTCGCTGCATCATTCCATACTTCGTGTTCCACATCATATTCGGTCCGTATTCAGGCATCACTCTGCCAGTGTGCCTGTCCACCAAAAGCTCAAAAGCATTTATTCCCGTGCTACTCTCCTGAACTATAACATAGAAGTTGTTTGAGAACTCCATTATCTCCTTGATCCTCAAGTCTGAACTTGTCCCCAAATATTGATTAGCCAACTGCTTAGCTTGGTCTAAACTGTTGACGCGAGTGGCGCCATAAAGAATGGGCGAAAATTGAAGCAAAACAACAGCAGTTACAGCCGTCAATCCGATAACAAGAACAAACAATGCTGCGGCAGGGAACCGGTGTTTTTTTGCTGCAAGAATGTCTTCTCTTTGGATCTTCCCCACTTTGTTCATGTATATCCCCACTAAAATGAGAGTACCTTTTGGCTCTCTTTTATCCATTGGGCGAGTCCAAGCATTGACCCTATTTCCACGCCTTCAATAACGTCTTCTTTAGCTAAGCCCCTTGCCTGAATGCATGTGCCACATGCTGAAACTCTTGCACCTCGTTTGAGGAGATCGATGAGCATCTGCTCCAAGTTGTAGTACCCTTCGGGCGTTTTCTGACGTTTCTTAGCGGCGCTTACGGCGTCTCCAAGCAAAAAGATGTTTACACTCATACCTACTGCTGCGGAAACAAGTGACGATGCAAGTCTTAAGGCATTCCAAACTCGCTCGGTGCCATACGGAGGATCATTAACAATGATGGTTAACGTTTCCAAAAACATCCACTCTCGCTCAAATCCTTTTTGTTAACTCTTTGGCTTTCGCCAGTTGTTCGAACAACACTTCTCTTATCGTGTCGCAAGCCCGGATAATCTTGGGATTCGTAACGGTGTAATAGATGTTTGCTCCATGCTTCCGAGTTGTCACAACTCCTCTCTGCCTCAACACGGCTAAATGCTGAGAAACATTGGCTTGCTGCGCCCCAACCAACGCAGCCAATTCACCCACAGATTTCTCTCCGTCCCGCAAAGAATCAAGAATCATCAACCTCGTAGAATTCGACAAGGTCTTGCAAATCTCAGCATGCAACTGAAAAACTGTTGCATCAACCTTCCCCTTCATCGTTAGAGTCGCCAATATTCGAATATATGAATATCCTTTTAAACGTTCCTGTAAGTTTTGAACCCAGCCCGTCCACCATGCATTAATCTTTCCATATGGGATTACGTCAAAGCACTCAGTAGAGCATGAGCATTTCCACCCCAAGGAACTGAAATATTGTTTTACTGCTAGCTATAGATATTCCAGACGGGTGAGTAATGTGAAGTGGGTGACTCGCGAATTCGTACATGTTGACAGAACAGCATGCCCTTGGCTAATTAGAAAAATCATAGATCCACAAGCGGAGTTCATCTTCGTTCCTACAGAGAAGATAGAGGAAATAGCGAAAGACCAAGACGCAACACCCTTTGATGCACCTGGAGTCAGACTTGGACATAGAGATGGAAAGTGCAGTTTCGAAACCATAATAGAAGAATACAAGCTGAAGGATCCCGTGCTTCACGAGCTTGCCAAAATCGTGCATTCAGCCGATACACGTGACACTACGTTGGCTCCAGAAGGGCTAGGGTTAAGTGCAACAATGACTGGAGCGAGGTTCAACGTCAAAGATGATTTTGAAGCCGTTGAGAAAGCTGCATACGTTTATGATGCACTCTACAGTTACTGCAAATCTAAGTTGCTTCAAGAGAAATACAAAGATGAATTGGCGAAAATGAGCTGGACGGAACGAAGGACTTTCCTAACCGCAAAGATGAGAGAGAAAGCGACGAGTTAACGATTTCATCTCCGTCTATTCTTATTAGCTTGAATTTCAGTTAACACAAAGTTGATTCCTGATGCTAAGTGCAAAAGATGCGAGAACCAGCATACTCCTAACACTCTGCATAGCTGGAATATTCGCGATTCTGAGTTCAACGATGGCTAAGAATCCAGTATTGAAACCATTCGCAGCCAAGCTTGAAACCCCTGAAGGTTTCTGGACGGGTTTCGTTGCCTCCGCCTCAACAATCCCAGGAATATTAGTCAGCTTACCCGCTGCTTCCCTTTCAGACTTTTTCGGCAGAAAAAAGGTCTTATTGGCATCGGCAGTTGTCTTTGCCTCTGCCCCATTCCTTTATCTTCTCATATCAGTGTGGTGGCAACTCGTACTGGTTCGATTCTACCACGGTTTTGCCACAGCAATCTTTGTCCCTGTAACTGAAGCCTCAGTAGCTGAGCTATTTCCAGCCAAACGTGGGGAACGCATATCCTTATTCTCTTCAGCAACAAACCTTGGGCGAGCAGCCGCGCCTTTTCTGGGTGGTTACATCCTCTTCGCGACAGACTATAGTTATAACACTCTCTATTTGGCTGTGGGAATAGCTGGCGTAACCGCTTTCATGACAACTCTCTTCCTTGTGACTGATATGAAAAACCCTGATTTTCAACCCAGCAGTTCAGAGAAAACTGTTGGAAAAATGCTGTTTGGATGGAGGACTGTCGCAGGAAACCCAAGCATCCTAGCGGTTAGTTTCATCCAAGCAAGTCAATACTATGCCTTTGGCGCGGTGGAATACTTCCTAGTGGGCTATCTAAAGGATCTTGTTCATCTAGATGCATTTCAAATCGGCATCATAATGGGAAGTCAAATAATCGCTGTTATCCTCGCTAAACCGTTCATGGGATGGGTTTCAGACAAGACTGGAAGGCGAACCCCAATAATTGTTGGTTCCACAGTGAGTGGACTGCCGTTGCTCATAATTCCCTTCTCAACCCAGAGCATAACTCTGCTGCTTCTGTCCATAACATATGGGCTTGGCTTTGCAATGGTAACCTCGTCCACCCCCGCCTTAATCAGCGAACTTTCTCCTAGTAACCTCACCGGAACAGCAATGGGTTTTCTCGGCATGACAATGGATGTTGGGCAGACAGTAGGACCTCTCATCACTGGGATGTTGATTGCAACAAACCTAGGATACCAAGGCTCATTTCCTGCAATAACCGCTGTATTACTGCTCTCTGCTTTAGCATCTGCCTTTCTCAGAGTTGCGAATGCTAGATGAGCATCGGAAAAGCGGCATTTGCCTACGCACTATCTTCGTAAGAATGTATAGATCCATAACAGGATTAGAAAGGCACACATTTGCTCATTTTCGACAAATCGCTTCACAGGTGCAGCTCGTATCTTTCTTCGGTTACTCTCTTTCCCCAAATCTTGCGCGTTTTCTCTTCGGTTTTCTTGAAGCCAAAACACGCGTAGAGATGACCCGCTTCTTTCAGTTCGCTTGTCGTCCAGAGGAATATGGTTTTGTACTTCCGCTCCTTGCAGAATTGAATCGCGTCTTCTAGGAGCTCTTTTCCGATTCCAAGCCCTCGATAGTCGGGATGAACTAGGAACCAGCGAAGTTGAGCAGTTGTCTTTGAATGCCCAACAATGGCGATGGAACCAATAATCCGACCGTTTGTCGCTGCCAGCCAAATTCGATCTTTGTCAGGACTAAACGATTGAACAAATTCTGCCAGCCCGACTGCAACATACGCCTCGAATGTTTGGTCGTAGGCACACTCTCTTGCATACAAGATACCATGAAGATAAGTGACATAACCTATATCCCCAGGCTCAATATGGTGACGTATCTCCCATCTAACTTTCATGTCACTCCTCCTTGCATTCGTCATGGTATTTCACATAACTACCGTTAAACATACTGCCTTTAGCTATAGTCGTGAGGAAAAGAGAAGAACTCAGAGAGTTGTCAAAAAATGACCCGTCAACTCACGCTCAGAGTAGCTTTCAGTTGACCCTTTTTCAACGTTCTGTTAGCAGGCGCTTTGTTGAAATATGGCCGCGAGTTCAAATCCCGCCCCCGTCAAAATGGGACTCCCCTTGCTGAAGATCGACTAGGGACTTCTTGCGCAAGCCATAAGAACTGAGCAGCAAGAACAGCTTGTATGGTTCTGCCCGCCAAAGTCTTTGAGATCAAAGAGGAAGCCGACATCGAACTCATAGCTGGCAAACTTAAACGCTTCCGTGAAGAAGAGCTTTACACAACCAAGGAAAAAGAAAAGATCACACTTGTCACGGAAATCCTAGACCTTAAAAGAAACGGAGACGCCTTGTCAGGCGTTTTCAGCAAGGATTTCATTCGTCAACGCTTGTACAGACGCGAACTCGTTGAGACGCCAATGACCGAGGAAGCACCGTTTTGGGTTAAACCATTTCGGCAAAGGCTTTTCCTTATTGTGCAGGGGCCATCAGTTGCGCGCGGCGTGAAGAAGCTGCTAACAAACTCTGTAGCCAATAGACTCAGCAAAGCTCTCTTCATAACACCACACGCAATCGTTGAAACAAGAATTTCACACGAGACCCTGCAAAACCTCCATGAGTCCAGTCCACAGGCGACAAAACTCATATGGTTCGACCAAGTTGACATACCAGGCGTGGAAAAGCTCTGCTTAGCCGGACCTAGCATAGCTGACACGACACTTTACCGGGACTACATGAAACATGGACAAATCTGGTACGCAGTCTTCGAAGCTCAAAAACAAGGCATAGTGGTCGGAATCACAAGAAACACCGTGATCACATCGTTCAGCAAAAGCTCGACAGAGGAACTCATGAATTACATCTTAGAAGACCTGCTGAAACTGATTGAATAATCACAAATGCACAAGTGATACCTTGAAACCACACGACTAGCCATCGAGCGAAGCAAGAAAGAATATCATAGATGACTGCGTTTTTAATGATCTCTTTCGAATAGTAGGTAGTGATTCACGGTGTAGTGGATTGCTCCGCCCATGCCGGCTGCTTGATAGGTGTGCAGCCGCCAGCCTTGCTTTTCCCATTCTTCAATCACTTTGCCCACGTTTTCATGATGTCCAACAGCTACGCATTTCCATTCCTTCAATTATCACATCACCCCTCCACATCCTAGAATAGAGTTCAGAAAAAATAAGACTTCTCAAAGCGTGGATACTTGGTTCCAACTTGCTCATGCAAGTGTTAAGAAGCTAAGCCAGTACCTCCCGCCCAAAATGGAAATTAGGTCGTGCTACACAGCATATTAAGCCAGATTCGACAACACAACAAGCGCCAACAAGTGAGAACATGCTGAGCAAACTGAGCCTACGCCAATTGAACACTTACGTGCTGTCCAAGCAGCATCTGACCGACCGAGCCAAGACAAACGACGTTGTCCAAATCGTCAAAGACCTAATCGGTCTGCACGCTACCAGCCCCACAACGCCCTACCTCTCATTGTTTGCACGAACGAGAAACTTCCAACAACGAACCTTGGACCACGAACTCTATTCTAGGAGAAGACTAGGCAAGATTCGCTTTGTGAGGCAAACAGTACACATCCTCTCAAAAGACATGATTCCAACTGCATACGCTGCAACCATCAAAACACTCCAACTTACATCCACACAATACTGCAGATACTTGGGAATCACCCAACAGCAATATGAAGAGACCTCAAAGAAAGTCATAGAAACCCTCAAAGGCAGAAAAATGACCACAAAACAACTAAGAAACGAACTAGACACGACCCTCAACCTCTCGCCAATCTTGAACCTCATGTGCGACCAATTCCTATTGATCCGCGGGCCTCCAGAAAAAGGATGGAAAAGCAACCTCCACACGTACTACTTGTTCAACGAACACTTCCCAGACATAAACCTGAAAGCAGACAACGAAGAAAAAGCACGAGAACACATCGTGAAACAATACATAGCCTCCTTCGGGCCAGCCACGGAGAACGATGTTTGCTGGTGGACAGGATTCCCAAAACGCCAAGTCACACAAATGATCAGTGACATGAAAAACAGGATGACTCACATTGAAGTCGCTGGCCTGAAATAAGACTTCCTAGTAGCCTCTTCAGACAAATCCTCATTGCTTTCAAGCAAGCCGCCCAGAAACCCTGTGGTAAGCATTCTGCCCAGCCTTGATCCCTACCTGATGGGATACAAAGACCGAGAGCGCTACCTCAACCCTGAACACCACAATTTCGTTTTCGACCGCTCCGGCAACGCCACATCAACCATTCTACTCGACGGACGAGTCATCGGAATCTGGGACCTCGAAGAACCATTCATCAAGATACTGCTCCTGAGCAACGTAAAATCAGACATACTTAATGAAATACACTCAAAGGCAAGAAGCGTTGGCGCATTCACCTTAGGAAAGCAGGTCAAAACAAAACAATGCCACTCGATGACTCCACTGAACCAGAGAACTGCCGGAGGAGTAATGTCACCCTTGAAAGACGCGTCTTAACTCAGAAGATTGAGTCAGCTCTCTTTTTTCTGAGCTGTCTTCTCCTTCGAAACAAATGCACTGACCCTAAACCTATCACGAGCAGCAATGATGCAAACCCAGATGTGGTCAAGAGACCCTCTGAGAATTGTTGACCGGAGACAGCAATGAACGCTGAGTAGCCGAGCAGAATCACTGAGGCTGCTACTGCAAGGATTCCTAGTAAGAGAAAGAGGGCGGTGTTAAGGTTCTCAATGAATACGTCATCCTTGTCCTCAGCGGTTGCGCGAAGCATGGCACACTCAAGCTTCTTCTAGAATCGGTTCACGCTGCCACACGAAGGGCATTTAATTGCAAGGTTCTGCAGTTGAGGTCGCTTTATTTTCATAGCTAAGATATAGCCACATTTAGAGCACTTAATGTCCTTGTTTCCAACTCCGAGAATCGGAAGCACATTATCTCCCGGAACCAGAATTGTGTCTTGTTCTCCTATTAGGCACAGGTCGAGGGAAGGTAGAACAATGCTGTTGGAGAGATGGTACTCGCCTTTCTTCATTAAAACAGCCTTCATGCCCGACCCGTTGGCGGGCTTTTCTGCTTCCTGCTTCCGCTCTGGAGCCTGCGCTTGGGCCTCGTCCACTTTTTCTATAACAGCGTTTTCCACTTTCATAACTGGACCCTACTAATATTGAGTATTAATACATAATAAAGACAACTGTTTCATTGTTCGACATGGATACAGCTATATCGCAAGTGCGGATGAATTAAGTACAACGGCAACTTTGCCCGCAAAGATATCGATTTCTTTCATGCCCGAAGCTTGCACAGAATACTCGTTTTGGATTCGTATTCTAAATTCTGAAATCATTTATCCCAATAGCCATTGAACAAGAAAACAAGGGCATGCCCTATGCCGCCTTCCAAACTCGACAAATACCTCAACATCCTTGAAGTATTGGTGGAGCGACCTCAAAAAATAGACAAGATCGCCGCCAAAATCCACATGGAAGTGCCTGAACTGAGACGCCGCATGGAGTTTCTAGTCTCAAACAGCATAGTTGAGAAACGCAGATTCCTGAACAGCAACCAGAGCGTCTATGCAATCAATGACAGAGGCTTTGCGGTTTTCAAAACCTTGCGAGCGATGAAATATTTTGAGAAACTGAAGGAATCCGTGCTGGTAATCGACGAAGCCCGCGAAATCGCCTCAATACTGTCGAAAACAAGCAAACGTAGATTGGAGTAGAGGCGTAGATCTGCCGCTTGCTTCCAACCCGCAGTACATTCTTCCGAGCTTGAGAAAATCCTCAGAATGGATTAAGCTGGTTGAGGGAGGACCTGTTCTTCAGCTTCCGGCACGTAGACGTACTCGCCATTTGCATCTTTGCTCTTGGCTCCGCCGTCCTTGCCGTAAAGCTTCTTCCTGATTACAAGGCACTCGTCCTTGAACTCGCATAATGTACAACTACCTTCAGGTATCATCATATCTTCGCAACTCAACCACCAGAGCTTTAACAAGTGAAGCTCGCGTCGGTTCAAGCCAATCTTCATTTCGTTTCGTCCTCCCAGTTTCGGGTTCCACAATTCTCTCACTTTAACGCACTGGGACAATTTTCTGCTTTATGAAACCAGAATTCAGATTTAAGAAATCCTCAGCCCAAGCCAGCAGGATTTTAGGTGAGCAACCTCAGCAGGTGGTCGTTCACCTGCTCCAAAAAACTCTCTTCCAAATCGAGTCCGTAATGCTCGGCCAAAACAAACACGCAATAGAGCACATCGTTCAACTCTTTCGCCAACGTCTCTTTGGGCTTCCTTTCGTTAGGAGGCCTAAAGCTCTCCAAACCTTTGACGACAGCTGCCACTTCTCCCGCCTCTTCAAGCAAGTCGGCGACAATGACAAATGCGTCACGGCTTTTGCCGTTCTCAACTCCCAGTCTATCATTGATCTTACGGAAAATCTTCCATGAAGCATGTTGCGCATCCTGCAAAGTCAAGGTCATATGCGATCATCTCTGCAAATGCAAGCTCTTCTGATAAGCGTTATATGCGTTGCCATTCACTCTTATTGTTCAGAGGGTGGAACTCAAACATGGAAGAACAGCCTCAGGAGATAGGCAAAGTCACGCATTACTTCACCAAAATAGGTGTGGCTGTAGTTGAGTTGACGGCGCCGCTCTCTGCTGGAGACAAGATACGCATTATGGGTCCAACCACAGATTTCGAGCAGACAGTCGAATCTATGCAGATCGAACACCAAAACGTGAAGGCGGCGAAAGCAGGCCAAAGCATCGGGTTGAAGGTCAAAGAGCACGTTCGAGAAACAGACTCCGTGTACAAGATAGTCTGATTGTGCGCCACGCCATTCAACATTTTTTCCTAGTCGTCAACATATGGAGCATTGTAGCCGAAACGTTCTTCTGCAGCCTTATTCAACATCTTTGTTGGAGAGATTGGAAATGAAACTGAAGGCGTTACTTCTAGCGTTGATCCTATTCGGCATCTTCATCTCCTCAGCAATCGCGTTGAGGCCAGCAACTGACAAGGTTTCAATCATAGTGCGATTCAAAGATAAAATCGACACCGAAACAATAGCGAAAGCAAATGGCCAAATCCTAAAAACCTACAAATCAATACCTGCCCTTGCAGCTCACGTAGACGCTGCGTCAGTTGACGTTTTGCGAACAAATCCAAACATAGCCTACGTTGAAACCGACAAGGAAAGGCGCATTCAAGGACGGTTAAACGAGGTTCAAGCAAAACCGGGCAGTGTGCAGCCTCCTCAAACTTTGCCTTGGGGCGTCGACCGCATAGACGCTGATCGAGTGTGGCACAGAAACGAAGGCGAAGGCACCAACATCGCCATAATCGACACGGGCGTGGACCCAGATCACCCCGATTTGATAGGTAATATTGAAGGCGTATTCTCAGCGGTGCCGCCAAAAGCGGACACAGTTGACGATCACTACGGACATGGCACACACGTTGCAGGCACAATAGCAGCTGTCAACAATGAAATCGGCGTAATCGGTGTGGGACCAAGAATCGACCTCTGGATAATCAAGGCTTCTGCGGGCGGCATTCTCCAACTCAAAGATTTGCTGGAGTCCTATGACTTTGTCATCAACACTTGGTTTGATAGTGACCTAAACAACAACATACAGGTGGTGTCCATGAGCTACGGCGGTGGCTACTCCCAAGCTGAGGATGAAATGCTTCACGAGGCGTGGGATATGGGCATAATCCTAGTTGCAGCCGCGGGCAACGAAGGAGGCGCAGTGATCTATCCAGCCGCTTTGCCCTTCGTAATAGCTGTCTCAGCCATGAACATGACTGACCAGATAACCAGCTGGAGCAACCGCGGACCCGAAATCGACCTGGCAGCACCTGGCTCACGCATAACATCAACCTATCTTAGAGGACAATACGCAACATGGAGCGGCACAAGCATGGCCACCCCGCATGTGAGCGCATCAGCAGCCTTAGCACTTGCAGCACACCCTGAAATGACGAGCTCAGAAATAGTTCAACTCATGTTCGACGAAGCCGAAGACCTAGGAGACCCAGGACTCGACATAATGTTCGGCCATGGATTGGTAGACGCCGAAGCAGTGGGCAAATAAACCCGCCTTCACACCTTCTCTTTTTCTTTGCTGCCACTGTAACTTTCAGATGAAAGCGGTCATTCCGCTATGTTTAAAAGAAATCCTAATCTTTCATAATCCACTTACATTTCAGAAAGAAGGAAGCAGCCTTGGTTGACATCTGGGTGCCCTACGGTAAAACCGAGATCTGCGCACGCATTCCAACACGCAACTATTTGGGCAACATTGAACCGAAAGAAAAAGAAGGCGTCAAAGACCCAAAGGCAGAAATTACGCGAGCGCTAAACGAACCGATCGGAACTAAACGGCTAGCTGAAATGGTCAATCCAGGCAGCAAAGTTGTCATTGTGGTTAACGATCAAACCCGCTCCACACCCAGCCATTTGATCTTGCCACCTGTCATCGAAGACTTGAACAAAGCAGGCATCCCGGATTCCGACATAACAATAGTTTTCGGATGCGGAACCCACAGAGCACCAAAGCCTGAGGAACAGAAAGTCATCCTAGGCGAAGAAACCCTCGGAAGAATCAAAACAGTAAGCCATGACTGCAAAGCCAAAGACCTAGTCTATTTAAGTAGAACCAAAACGCATCTGAACAAAGTTTACGTCAACAAAGTTTTTGCGGAAGCTGACTTTCGCATCCTGACAAACAGCATTGAACTGCATTATTATGCTGGTTACGGTGGCGGAAGAAAAAGCGTGCTGCCAGCTGTCTCAGGAGAGGAAACAATCCAACACAATCACGCTATGATTCTGAACCCAAAAGCAAAAACTGGCGTGTTGGAGGGCAACCCTGTGCATGAGGACATGGTTGAGGCAGCCAGACTAGCCAAGGCTGACTTTATCGTTAACGCTGTAACCAACAGTAGGAACGAAATCGTCAAAGCCTTCGCCGGCGATCTCGTACAAGCGTTCTCCGAAGGGGTCAAACTAGTCGACGAGATGTACAAAGTCCAAATCGAACGAAGAGCAGACATAGTTGTTGCGAGTTCAGGTGGACATCCACACGACATTGACCTTTACCAAGCACACAAAGGACTGGAAAACGCGCTAGAAGCCACGAAACGAGGCGGAGCAATTATTTGGGTGGCTGAATGCCCGGATGGTCATGGCAACGAAATCTTCTATGACTGGATGACCAAGTTCAAAGATCCGAAAGAAATGGAAACCGAAATCAAGCGTCATTTCAAACTAGGCGGGCACAAAGCGTACTACTTGGTCAAAGCACTGCAACGAGTTCAAGTCATCCTGGTTTCTACCTTGCCCGATTACCATGCTGTTGGAACTTTCAGACTTCGAACGGCTAGAGCGTTAAATGACGCCTTAAGAGACGCTTTCGATATTGTGGGCAAAGATGCAAGGGTTTGGGTGATGCCGCATGGAAATATCACTCTGCCCATTATTCAAACATCTGAACAGCCAGTACAAAACGCTTAACTCAAAGCAGTAATTAACCAATGAAGTCAGATGGCACGCAAATGGTTCAAACAACGTTCACGTTGAGGCGCTTCCAACCGGACGATTTGGAGAAAGTCATGCATATCAACCAGGTGTGCCTGCCAGAAAACTACTCTACCTACTTCTTCATGGAACTGTATGAACGCTATCCCGAAGCGTTCGTCGTAGCTGAAGTTGCTACTGAAATTGTAGGCTACATTACGTGCCGCATAGAAACCGGGCTTCCAGACTTCGGCTTGCTCGGCATAACCAAACGTGGGCATGTCATTTCAGTCGCTGTTTTGCCCCAATACCAACGGAGGGGCGTGGGCGAAGCTCTGATTCGCGAAGCCATGGTGCGCATGCGAACGTACAAGGCTAAAGACTGCTACCTTGAAGTACGTGTCAGCAACACGCCTGCCATAAACCTCTACAAGAAACTAGGCTTCGACACCTCAAGAACAGTGCAGGGCTATTACGCTGACGGCGAAGACGCCGCCATAATGACACGTAAGTTGCCTTCATTGTAGGAAAAACAACAACTCGTCCCTTGCGCACCAGTTATGTGAGTTCTGATCTGAGCCGAATTTCAAGATGAAAAGCCGCTTTTTGGAAAAAGCTTTTCTACCTCTACAAAACTGTATCCAATGATTCACGAGGGGAGAACCGAAATGGACAAAGACATAGCAGATTTCGCATTAACGTATGCCCAAAGCAAGAAAGTTGACTACGCAGAGGTCAGAGCGCACACTGAGAAACAAGAAGGCCTAGTTATGAAAAACGGCCTCTTAGACGCCTACGTTTCATCAGTAGACGACGGCTTCTGTGTGCGGATTCTAGCAGACGGTGGCATTGGCTTCGCTTCAACTAACAAGTGGACAAAGAACGAGGCCAAAACAATTGTTGACATGGCGCACAAATTCGCTAAGACGGCAAAACGCATGGAAAAAATCACGTTTGCTGAAGAAAAAAGCGTCAAAGCCAACTGGAAAGCTGAGGAGAAAAAGAAGATAGCAAACATATCGTCTGAAACCCGAATTGAAACAATGGCAGAAATCGACAAAGACTTGACCTCGCAGGGAATAAATGTTCCATCGAGAATGCTCAACTTCGGCTCAAATCTAGTAGAAAAATACTTTGCAAACACTGAAGGCTCGGTGATTTCATCGTATGTTCCGCGAATCAACGCTTTCGCCTTCGTAACAGTGGTTGAAAACGGCAAACCAGAACAGGCGTACAAGCAGTTTGGCTATGCTGGCGGATGGGAAGCGCTCGACCACTGGAAAATGAGTGAGCAGATGATTAACGAAGCAAAAGTGCTACAGCGCGTGATCAAAGAAGCCAAGGCTGTCAACCCCGGCAAGATGGATTTGGTTTGCGGATGTGAGGTCGCGGGCATCGCGGCGCATGAGTCTTGTGGACACCCAATGGAAGCCGACCGAATTTTGGGAAGAGAGATGAGTCAGGCAGGGCGATCGTTCATCTACCCAGGCGGGTCCTTCTGGTTGGGAACAAGAATCGGCAGCGAAGCAGTTACTGTCGTTGATGACCCCACGGTTAAGAATAGTTTTGGCTACTACGAGTATGATGACGAAGGCATCAAGGCTGGGCGCAGATGCTTGTACAAAAATGGCGTGATCAACGAGTTTTTGCACAATCGCGAGACTGGGGCAAGGTTGAAAGCGAGAAGCAACGGTTCTTCACGGGCTAACAATTATGATCGCGAAGCCATTGTGAGAATGGCAAACACGTTTGTTGAACCTGGCGACTTCACCGAGGAAGAAATCTTCAAGGACGTTAAGCAAGGCATATACATGAAATCGTTCACCGAATGGAACATCGACGACAAACGGTTCAACCAGCGTTACGTAGGACGCGAAGCTTACTGGATCGAAAAGGGCGAGCTAAAGCATCCTATAGCTCGACCCGTCATCGAGACTACTACAAAGATCTTCTGGACCGCCGTGGACGCCGTTTCCAAGAAGATTGAGTACAACGCAGCTACCTGCGGCAAGAGTGACCCCATGCAGGGCGTCCCTGTCTATACTGGTGGACCCATCATCAGGTTGAGAGGGGTGTATGTGAAATGAGCGAGCAACTAGCAAAAACTGAAGCAATCGTTAAGAAAGGCAAAACACTTGGCGCAGACGAAGTCATCGCTAGAACAACGTTAGGGCGTTACCGTCAAACAAGGTTCAGCAACAATGAAGTGGACATCACAGTAGCATGGAATGACTACGTCACCGATGTGGCGCTTTCTTGGCAAAAACGTCTAGTAGCAACGCAGATACACGATTTCAAGGACATTGACGCAACAATGAAACGCCTCTATCAGTTGGCAAAAGCTTCAAAAGAGAATCCAATGTACGGCGGCGTTGCCAAGGGCAAGTTTCGCTACGAAAGAAGCAAGGCGGACAAGTCTCTTGAGAACTTGAATCAAGCAGAATATGTTCATGAATCCATAGAAGCCGCACGCAAAGAAGCTGGACCCGACTTGAACGCTGGAGGAATTCTATTCACAAAGCTTGAAGACGTCTATCTGGCATCTTCTGAAGGTCCGACGGGCGAAGACCGCCGATCGGCGATTGAATTATCGATCAGAGCCTTTTCTCAGCAAGAAGCCTCTGGACATGGTGTTGAATGCAGCTCAACCGCTAAAGGCTTCGACCCGGCTAGAGCGGGCAAAAAAGCTGGAGAAATCGCTAAAATGGCGAAGAAGCCAAAAGCAGGAGTAGAAGGACGCTACGACATTATCTTCGACCCATTGTTCACGGGTGCGCTATTGGGAACGTGGGGTGGCATGACGTCCGCTTACGCCGTGATGATTCAAATGTCCATCTTCGTTGACAAACTAGGTCAGAAGGTTGCGTCTGATATGGTAACCATGCGTGACGTTCCCGCTCGGTATTCAATGAGCAATCGAGTGTTTGACGATGAAGGAGCGCCAGTGAAGGAAAACGTGTTAATCCACAAAGGCATGCTCAAAACCTTCGTGCACAACACCTCAACAGCTAAGATCTTCAAAACTGAAACCACAGGCAACGCTGGACTCGTGTTCCCGAGTCCATGGAACCTTGAACTAGACGCAGGTGACATGAGCAGAGAAGAAATGTTCAAAGACATGAAACGCGGCCTGTACCTAACAAACACGTGGTATACTCGGTTCCAAAACTATGCTAAAGGAGACTTCTCAACGATACCTAGAGACGGCATCTTCCTCATAGAAAACGGCGAAATCACACAATCATGGAAAGACGTACGCTTAAGCGACAACGCGCTCCAAATGCTCAACAATGTCGCGGGCATATCCAAGGAACGCCAACACGTGCACTGGTGGGGAGAAGCAGATCCGCCATCACTATCGCCATACATACTCATGAAAGACGTCCAAATAACAAGGCCAAAATAGGCGCCTCATGACACCTCACTCTCTTATTTTCCTTCCACCAGTTTTCCACAGCCATTTTGATGATGGTTGGCTCGATTTCACGAGGCGACATATCTTGGCGTTAGAAATCTGAGCTCTGGGTCACTGTGCTAATTTACATGAGCAAAAGAAAGCCAACTGGAGCCTAAGCGAAACAATTCTGTTTCTCTTTTCCTCTTTTTCTATTGCTTTCAGAGTTTAGATCGAGTGTACTTTTGACGAAACCAAGCTCCGAATTTTCGCAGCGCTTGAGCCCTGTGGGAGTGGTTGTTCTTTTCTTGCTGCGTCATTTCTGCGAAAGTCCTGTCGAGTTGGGCTGATGGTGCAAAGATGGGGTCGAAGCCGAAGCCATGTTTTCCTTGCTCTTTAGCGGTTATCTTTCCGTCGATTCTGCCGCTGAAACATTTAAGCGAGCTTGATTTGCCAGAGTCACAAAAAGCCACAATGGAGTGAAAGTATGCCTCTCGTTTGATGGTGTTTTTCATCACTTTCAAAATGCCCTCGTTGCCCAGTGTTTTGTGAACGTAAGAGGAGTAGGGTCCTGGGAAACCGTTGAGGGCTTGGATGAAGAGTCCAGCGTCTTCGACGAAGATATGCATTTTTGATTTCATTGCTGCTTCTAACGCGCTGGCTTTGGCAATTGCGTCTATATCATCGGCTTGGATCTCTTTGGTTTCCATGCTGAGCATGGCGGTTGAAATGTCGAACTCTTTGAGCACGGCTCGTGCTTCGTGAAACTTGCCCACGTTGCCTGTGACGAAGAATGCTATTTTACCTTTCCTCAATATAACGTCCCCTGCGCTCGATTTCTTGGATTTTTGCGAGGACTTTGGCTGCGGTTTCCTTTCCGACGGTCTCAGTGTATCCGGTTGTCACGGCTTCGAAGCACTTTTTGGCTAATCTGTGGTGTGTGCTTTGAAGTGCTCTTTTCATTAGGTGAAGGTCGACTCCGCGAATCTCCAGTTCCTCGGAGTGTTCGCCCAGTCCAAAGTCTACAAGGTAGATTTTCCTGTAAGATGTGAGAATCATGTTTGATGTGGTTAAGTCGCCGTGTATTATTCCGTGTTTGTGGAGGCGTCCGATTAATGTGCCGATGTGGCGGCATAAGCGTAGTTTTTCCTCGGGTGGCAAGGTGTTCAAGACCTGTTTGACCTGTTTGCCTTCGACGTATTCCATGATGATGTTTGACTCTGCTAAGTCTATCATGTAGATTGTGGGTGTTGGGACTCCGGCTTCTTTGGCTCGGTGAATGAGTGCGGGTTCGCGAAGTGTGCGCTGGGTTCTTACAGCTAGGTCAAGTTGTGGCAGTCGATATGCTTTTGGGAGTCGCCGTTTCATTACGACTTTGTGACCGTGCCACTGTTCGAGGTGGAGGTCGGCTTCGGCGCCTTTTCTAATGAGCACCATTGAGTTTTTTCACTCTGCCTCTTCGACCCACGGTACTGGAACTTGGTCTAGTCGCCATTTCAGTTTGACGATGCTTTTCTCTATTGGAGTGGTGATTCCGCTTTTGTAGGTTAAGGCGCCTGTCCATGCAATCATGGCTCCGTTGTCTAAGGCGTATTCTTTGGGCACGACGTTGAAGCGAGCGTTGTGTTCCTTTGCGATGATTTTCAGCATGGTTTGCAGTCGTTTGTTGGCTGCGACGCCGCCTGTTAATAGGACCTCGGGTTTTTCTGTGTGCGCCAAGGTGCGCTCTGTCACTTCGGTTAGCATTGAGAACGCGACTTCTTGAAGGCTGAAGCAAAGATCTCCCAGACCGTGCTTTGCGCTGCGCAAGGCTTGAACTGCGGCTGTGAGCAAGCCGCTGAAAGAAAGGTCCATGCCTTTGATTGTGAGCGGGAGCGGAACCAAAGTTTTGCCTGCTCTCGCTAGTTCCTCTATGATGGCGCCGAAGGGTCTGCCTGGGCTTTGCTTTAGTTCTGCTTCTCGTGCGAATACGTCGAGGCAGTTGCCAACTGCGATGTCTAGGGTTTCGCCGAATACGCGGTAGTATCTGTCTTCGTAGGCTGAGATGATTGTGTTGCCGCCTGACACGTATAGTGTGACTGGGTCTTTTGCGCCTGTGATTAGTTTGCCTATTTCGATGTGGGCTATGCTGTGGTTGATGCCGACTAGTGGGATGTGCAGGTATGTAGCTGTGGCGCGGGCGGCTGTGGCGCCTGTGCGTAGGCATGGTCCTAGTCCGGGTCCTTGTGAGAAGGCTACTGCTTTGATTTGGTTGGGGTGGATTTTGGCTTTTTTTAGTGCGTTGTGTATGACTTCGCCGGCTACTTCGGCGTGGTGTCTTGCTGCTTCTCTTGGGTGGATGCCGCCTTGGGTTGGTATGAAGGTGCTGGTGATGTTGGCTAGGATTTTGCCTTGGGATGTGGTTATGCCTGTGCTGAAGTCGTCGGCTGTGGATTCTATTCCAAGTATGTGTATGGGCTCTTTGGGCACGTTGCGGTTGGCTCCATGGTTTTTTTGGGTGGAAACACGTAGATTTTTATTCTATTGTTGTATACATATATGTCTGTAGATTTAAGGGGAAGATTGTAAGGGTTCGTTTGATCTATGCCTAAGCGTGATGATTTGGAGTACAAGGCTTTGTATTTTATTTCGCATACTCGGAGTCAGGGTGTGTTGCAGTCTGATTTGTGGCGTAGGTTGGGGGCTAGTAGTCGTGAGGGTTCGCGGATTGCTTTGAAGTTGGAGGTTAAGGGTTTGGTGCGGCGTGAGCGTGAGCTTCGTGGTGGGCGTTGGACTTATCGGTTGTTTCCGAAGCGTCAGCCGTCGTCGATTAATTCGATTATTGAGTGTCCGTGTCTCATGTGTAGTAATGATCCGCGTTGTGGGGCTTTTGGCGCGGTTTCTCCGATTGTCTGTGCCTCTTTGACTGATTGGGTTCATGTTTTGGCTGGGGAGCCGTTGGTTCCTATTGGTGACGCCTAGCCGTGCCTAAGAGTTGGGCGCGTGAGCGTCAGAGGGATTATTTTTATCGTCGGGCTAAGGAGGAGCAGCTTCGTTCTCGTGCTGCGTTTAAGTTGTCTGAGGCTGTTGAGCGGTACCGTTTGATTAGGCGGGGTGATGTGGTTGTGGATTTAGGCGCTGCGCCTGGTGGTTGGATGGTGGCGGCGTTGTGGGCTGTGGGTGAGCGTGGTTTTGTTTTGGGTGTGGATGTCCGGTCTGTTGAGCCGTTTGAGGCTGAGAATTCCCGGTCCATTATTGCTGATGTGACTGAGCCTGAGGTTGTTGATACTATTCGTGGTTTTTTGCCGGATGGCTTAGCGGATGTGGTGGTGTCTGATGTTTCGCCTAATGTGTCAGGTATTTGGGAGGTTGATCAGGCGAGGCAGTTGGATTTGGCTCGGCGTTCGTTGTATGTGGCTGCGTGTGTGTTGAGGAGGGGTGGGAATGTTTTTTTTAAGGTTTTTCAGGGTGATATGTTGGATGGTTTTGTTTCTGATATGCGTCGGGAGTTTCGTGTGGTTCGGTTTTTGAAGCCTAAGGCTAGTCGGAAAACGAGCAGTGAATTGTTTTTGATGGGTTTTGATAAGCTATAGTGGCTTATTGTCTAGTATGGTAGTGTGGCTTGGGTGATTTCGGTTCTTTCTTTCATTTTTTCTGCTGCGTATTGTGTGAGTTCTCTGAATTGCACATCAGTGAGTATGTTTTTGGCTCGGGCTAGGATTTCGAGTGTGATTTCTTTGAAGACTTTGTCGCTGCTGCCGTTTTTTGCGTCGTCGATTAATTCTTTACATGCCATGTAGAGTGCTTCGTTCATTTTTTGTTTCAGGTCTCCTTTTTGTGTTGTGTTTGAGGGTGTTTTAGATGATGTTTTCATGGGCTAATAGTTTGCGACATAGGAATACTGATTCGGAATATGGAGAAAGTGATGGACTTTTGTTAATGTTTAACGTGTGGGAGTAGGGTTAGTATGAGTGCAGAAAAAATTTTTCAGTGTTAAAGCTAGACTTTTCTGTTTGTGTTTTGGGGTTTGTTGCTGGTTCTGTATGGTGTTTCCCGGGCTGTTTGCGCGTGTTTTGTGGTGCGGTTCAACATAGTTTAGCGTGGCATTTAACATAGTTATGCGTGGCTGTCGGGCATGTTGAGCGGTTGCGGGAAAACGAATTTCAAAAGAAGAAGGCGCTAATCCCCTTATACTTTCTTCTACCATTTTGTAGTGCATTTAGCGGCTAAAGGCTGTGTGGATGTCGTCGTCAAACTGTTCCTAGTGACATCAACAAGGTTGGGCATTGTGCTTTGGAGTCTGTTCGGGTTTTTGTATGGTGTTTTGGGTTCTGTTTGCGCGTTGTCTTGTGTCAGGTCTCGTCACTGTTTAGGCATGGTTTCGTCAAGGACGGCGTGTGGGGCTGGTTTCTGTTTCAGATGTTATTAACTTCGGCTTAGAACAAGTAATAATACCGAGGTGGTTTCGGTTCAGAGGCTGAGTTCTTTCAGAAGTTGTTGTGTGGTTCAAGAAAGCTTAATTAATCGATGTTTTTCATTATTGCAAACGGCGCTTCTGGCCCGACAAGGCAGCCCTGGTAGTATAGTCCGGTCACAGTGAGGAACTTCCTCAATGCCGGAATAGTATAAGCGGCTGTCGCCCGCTGGACATCACAGAGAAAATATGCTTTGTGACAAGAGCCGGGTTCAAATCCCGGCCAGGGCGCCATAATTTCACGTGGTTGTGTATTATGATTCATTTGGGAGATTAATTTGTTCGACTTTGATGTTCTAGAACATGTTTCCATAAGGCATATATGCACAATGTCCTAAATCATGATTTTTGGACGCTCTTAAGAGAGAAATGTAGGAAACGGGTTGACTGTTATGGGAAAATCGTGTCAAAAGACACCTGCATTATTGGTGACTACTGACTGGCAACGGGGAATGTTTCGCTTGTTTCTCTCAGGTGAGCGTGCTAAAAAAAAGGAAAGAGAGTGAAAAAAGTGTTGAACTCTAAGAAAATTGCTCGATTGACAAAAATTGCTTTGCTTGTTGCTCTGGTTTCGTTCGCTTCGCTGCCGTTTCAAGCGCCAAGTGTTTCTGCTCTTGAACACAAGCAGATTCATCCGTGGATGTGCTCGCAGGCTGCGAGCCTTGTTCCTTCGCTTTCATCGATGCGCAATGAGATTGACACCTTCATTGGTCAGATACGGGCTGGAGCCACTCATGAGGATGAACTCGATCACGTCTACTCCCATTTAACACATGATATAATGGGTGTGCTCGCTATTCCGCACTTTTGGGATGCTGACGGGGGTCCAAATGATCCGGTAAAAGGTCTTCCCGAAGCTTTGGAACAATCTTTGGAACGAATATACGGTGAGATACCAGACGAATTCCCCAACGCCTACCAAAAAGCGAGCGCGTTGTTTCACTACGCTCGTGTTGCTTACTTGGTTGACAATGACAAGTCTATGGCTTACGAGTATCTGGGTCATGTGGCTCACCTCATCGGAGACATGATTCCTGCGCATGTTCATGAAGACTTCCATGTGTCTTATGAGGGCGTCAATCTGCCTGGGGGAGACGACTGCTACGAACACTGGATTTACGAGACAAATGCTTATGCCAATTGGTATGTCGACTCTCCATCGTGGCTTTTGTCTCCAGTAAGAGGTGGCTTGGTCAAGTTTCCCGAGACTGTTGAACAAAATATGCGGAATGGAGATTGGGCTGCTGCAGTGTACTATCTGATGTACACCGCAAATCAGCACGCCGACTATTTCGCTTCAGACGACTACGACGGCGACAAGGATGACCCTGAAGTCTGGATGGGCGGATATAGGGCTTGGCCATCTTCCCCCGTATATATAGGAGATCTGGAGGACAACGATCACGGATATTGGGGTGACACACTGGACGATGATGACAACGACCGTGACTTTCAACTTTCCGAGATCGCCAAGTATGTGATGGTCTACGGCATACGTGCAATTGCGACTCTCTACCAGATCTTCTATGAATCGGTCAACTGGCCTCAGGTGGAAGTGACAATCTCAGACTATAGCGGAGACGATGAAGCCCATTGGAGATGGGTTAAACTTAACCTGCAATATAGCGTGGGAGCAGCTGAACTAGCCAGCGACTTGGAGTGCAGATTCAGAAACGAAAACGAAGCTTGGCACGACAATTGGGAGACAATCTCTAACACGAAGCCTTGGACTCTTTCAGCAGGGGACGATTTGAAGACCGTCTCGTGTCAAGTCAGAAATCTGATGGGATTGACGAATGCGGACGACGATACAATTTACCTTAGGCAGGAAGGGGCGCCTCAAGTCTTCCATTACACCCTTTCTGGCACAGGCGTCGCATACTACGGGGCCGTAGTGGATTTCATCGTGAGATACGTCAAAGTCAAAAGGACCTCAGGCGACGGAGATGTGGAGCTTTACATCGAAACCTTTGTCAGCGACGGGCGAGACGGCCAAGGCCCAGAAGGACACGGCAACATGTACGTACCTCGACATCGTGAACCAGGCCCTGGAAGCTACTATCCACTGCATCCCGACGAAAACTACGGTTGGGGAGACGGCGTACTAGCCCTCAACATTCCAGGCGGCGGAGATCTCTGGCACAGCATTCCTGTCACGCCTGGAGAGCCAGTGAGGCTGCACACACGCGGACGCGACGACGACTATGGACCAGATGACGCGCTGGGTCATGTCTGGCTTGGGCCCTTCACCGTTCCCACTGACCCTGGGACATACACTCTTGCCGAAGGATGGTACGAGAACAGCGACTATGGGATAAACGTTTTAATCGTCGCAACAGTTGCGTTAGATCTCACCCAGGCATCTTGGGGACCACATGAAGCAGCTGTAGATTATGGGCGGCCTCCAACTCACGTAGAGACAGCGCCTACAGACTCGTTCTCTCAGTGGCAGGCAACAATCCACGACAATTCCGCAATAAACTATGCAATGATTGACACAGGAGACTTTTTTGACTCCGCCCAACCTAACGGCCCGTACTTCTGGTGTTGGCTTGATGGGCAACCCGACATGGTAGTGGTTGTACTAGGCCAGGAGCAGTTGTTCATGACAGACCCCGACGGTCAGAGAATCGGCATGTATAGGCATCTCCGTCGCTTTCTTAGAACTCTTCAAATACCTATCGAAGTCGACTTAATGGTCACAGATATATATAACGAAATTCCTGGAGCCAGCTTCTGGAACATTGACATAGACGACGACGGGGTCGAGGATACAGTGTTCGTCTTCGACAGCAGAAAAGGGGGAACCTACACTTTCCAAATGTCGCGGACCGAAGAAGCCACCTTGACAGACCGCTGTTCAATCGCAGTACTCACAAGATATCGTAAGCACGAGCCTTTACAAATCTGGCCTACACCCGCACCTCGGTTCTCATGGCTGGTTAAAGACACGCTGGTGAACGCAGTTCCATCAGCGCCAATAACAACCGTGTCAAGTAGTTTTGGAGTTGACCTTCCACCCAATGCTAATGCAGGAGGACCCTACGCAGCAACAGAGAGCGCAACAATCAACTTCGACGCAAGCAGCTCCAACGACCCAAACCGTGACCCAATAACGTACAGATGGGACTTCGAAAACGACGGAACATGGGACACCGACTGGTCAAGCAGTCCAACCGCGTCTCACATGTGGCTCGATGACTGGACAGGCACAGTCAAAGTTGAAGTCGGAGCCCGAACATATACCGACACCGCAACAGCCACAGCCACCGTCTCCAATGTAGCACCGACAGCTAACGCCGGACCAGACCAACTTGTGGCTCCGGGCAGTGAAGTCCACTTTAGCGGCAGCTTCACAGATCCCGGGGTGGTAGACACCCACACGATTGAATGGAACTTCGGCGACGGCACAACAGCCACTGGCACGTTGACGCCAACCCACGCATACTCTGAAGCTGGAAAATACACAGCCACCCTAAGAATCACAGACAACAACGGCGACACTGGAACAGACACATTAACAATCAACACAGGAGTAGAAATCTCCATCGACCCAGAAGCGGCTTTCGCCTTTCTAGGACAAACCGCAACCTATAACATCGTCATCCATCACCTAGGAAACACCGAAGATACATACAACCTTGCACTGTACGGAATAAATCCCGCATGGTGCTCGATGCCACATTCAGTCACACTTAGTCCAGACCAAACTGAAACGGTGTCTTTTACAATTTCAGCACCGTACACGGCAGCCTATGGTGGTTACAGATTCACCCTAATAGCAACGTCTCAAGCCGACCCCCCTGTCTTAGGCATGGCAGACGCAGACTTAATCGTTGGTTCCCACATACATCCTCTGTCAAGCATGATCACAAGTCTAAGAGAATACGTCACCTCCCTGTACGAAAGCGGAAACATAAACCAGTACAAGTTCGAACGCATAATGAGTGATCTCGGCAAAACTGAGATCAATGTTGGCGACATACTAAACTATCTCGAAACAGTCAGACCAGGATTCGATGACAAAGTCGAAGGCCTCAACACCCTAAAATCAGGCGTCCTCAGACTAGAGTATCTCATAAAGGACCTGCAAAACTGGGTTAAGTACGGCCAAATGCCCAGCGACCTCGCCAACCAGATCATTCAACAACTAACAGCCATAAACAACGAAATGACCCAAATAGCCAAGTCTGAAGCATACGCCGAAAAGATGCTCGCTGTTGCAGCGATACAAGACGCAGAGGCAAGAGGTAAATACGCGCCTTGGCTGTGGAACGAAATCGCATACATAGACCAATACCTTGCCCAAGCTGATTACTGGCTTACAAAAGGCTGGCTCTCAAAAGCCGTCGACTACTACAAAACCACCTTCTACTACTCTCAGTGCACAGTCAAAAGCGCATGGCACTGGTCATGGAACATCAGCCGCGAAGACTGGATAGACCAACTCGAACAAAATCAATAGAAGCTTAAGTCACAACCCTCTTTTTTTTAGATTTGGATCATGTGCTGCCGACAAAGGGAATACAGATATCTGTTTCCGAATTTTTTTCGGGTTATCTCCCGGCACCACCAAAATCCGTGGTTTGTTCAGGGATTTGAAGTTTTTATCGGTTCTCGGCCAGGGCGCCATATTCATAGCAACTCGGGTTTACTACTGGAGTTTACCCCCTCTGCTGTCTCTAGTTCAAGCGTGACCTCAGCACGCTTAATCATCTTCAAAACCTTAGCGTCTGGAACCTCAGCTGAACTAACATTAATCACGTCACGTGCATCATCAACGGAAACACTTGCCAAAGCTGACTCTAGCCCCACTTACTACGTACATCACGGGGGAAAAGCCAAATTTAACCTATTTTGGCGAAAAGAACCGTAGGAATAGAACCATGTCGAAAACACGTTCTTAAATTGCGCCAGATCTGGTCAATGGGCACCTGCAAGGAGTGGATTTGAACACTCGAGAAACTGGTGATATCCCCCGCGAACTCACTTTTTTCTATTTCGGGATCTGTTAGGATTTTTCCAATCTTGCTTCAATTTTCTTCAGTCTTTCGAATAAGGCACCCGCCATAGCGCAGAAGCCACCTGATAATAGCCAAATGCCTCCAACCAAGGGTAGAGCGATGCCTGGAGAGGAGAACCATATTGCAAGACTGATGAAGATTAAACCTGAAACGAAGCAGATGTGGCTAAACCACCATTCACCTTTTGTCAGACACCTTGGCACTTCTTTACCTCCACTCTTAACATTGATGAAGCTTAGTTTAACTCTTGTCTCTTGCGGTGTTCGTTCTAAAGAATGTTGTTGGCGCCGGGTGTGGGATTTGAACCCTATGAGGAGTGGTGATGGCACCACCGACTCCCACAAAATCCCTTTTTTCTGTTTTTGGTCCTTGCAGAAAAGGTCTTATCTTCAACTTGAAATAACCTCAGAGAGAGGTTTATTGTGTCTCGAAACAAGCAGCAATTTGGTTCAGTCAAACTGGCGAGAGCTCGGAACGCAGCTGACCTTAAACGCATTTTCAAAGACCCATGGCTGAAGACAGACACGGTGATTATCAAGCCCAATTAGGTGCAGGTAAATCTTGGCCTCTTCACGGATGGCGACACACTGCGCTTGCTGTTTGCGCGCGCTTTAAATTCAGGAATCACAGAGGGTTCAAGTCATGATAAAGAATTCCGCTTCTAGAGACCATCATACAGATTATCCACTTCGTTCTGCTGGAAGAAGAATGATTACAGAAGTTCCAATTGCAGGAGAGAACGAAACTGTTGAGAATATTATGGATAGGTTAGGGAAAGAAAGTCAGCATTTGAAGACTATCAACTACATATACGTAGTAGATGAAAATGAAAGATTAATCGGAGTCATATCTATAAGGGAAATCTTTACCCACCCTAAAGAAACCGAACTGGAAAAAATAATGAGGAGAAATTTGATCACGGTCAGCCCGGAAACTGATGAGGCGAAGGTGGCTGACATAGGTCTAAAGCACAACATAAAAGCGGTTCCAGTTGTCAAGAACAGAAAGCTTTTGGGCGTTGTTCCATCAGACAGAATGTTGTCAATCCTGAATAGAACGCTACTTGAAGACATATTTCATTTTGCTGGAATCCATAAATCTCATCTTGATTTTGAAAACACCATGGCTGAGCCTTTTCTTCAGAGAATTAAACATCGCATCCCATGGCTTTTAGTCGGTCTTTTTGGGATAATCCTAACTGCAGGCTTCATAAGCGCCTTTGAGACAACCTTGGAAAAAGTCCTTATACTTACGTCTTTTATTCCCGCAGTTGTGTACATGAGTGCTGCAATGGGAGAGCAAACCACAACTCTTTTTGTTCGAGACATAGCATTCTTAGGAAAGGAAATTAGGTTCAGGCTCTACTTTCTCAAGCAGTTGTCAACCTGCTTTGTAGTAGGCTTGATAATTGGTGGAATAGTCTTTTCTATTGTTTCAGTTTTTTGGGGGGACCCCTTCATAGGATTCATTGTCGCCTTGTCTATGATAGTAGCCTTCATATTCTCCACGTCTTCAGCTCTTTCAATAGTCTTTACATTAAACAAGATGAAATTGGACCCTGCTCTTGGAGGTGGTCCTTTTGCCACAGTTGTTTCAGATGCGATGAGCATAGTAATCTATTTGGTTATAGCCACTTTGTTGCTTGGTTAGAGAGATTGCTAAGCAGGATACCTGAACAATACAGAAGCATCTTTGTGCCGATTTTTCTTTCACCAGTTCAGAAAAGAGCTGAGCAGTGGGAATTTTTGCCCGCACCAAAGTGGAGAATGATCTACTCTTATGGTCTGAAATGGCTGCCGGAAGGTTACAAGGAGCTCATTAGGTAAGCAATGAGTATTAGGAGCTTTTCAGTGAGAGATTTTGACAGAAGATTGAAGGCTATTAGAGAAATATGGCACAAAACTGTGCTTAAAATAGAAGATGAAACCCGATTAACACCTAATCAGATTTCTAAATACTACGTTGAAAAAATACTTCGCACAACTTGGGTTCCTTCACGTCATTAAAAGAGATAGGCGAAAGCAGTCCAGATTATCTATGCAATGAAAGGAAAAATTCTAACTAAGAATTTCTAAGAGTTTTTCTCCCTTTTGGGTGATTTTGTAGACGCCTCGGCTGACTCGCACAACGTAACCGTTGGGTAGTAGATAGTGATAGAACTGTTTTCTGACTGTGTTTGTTGTTGCGAAGCTTAGGCATGTTGCACAGGCTTTTTTCTCAATATCCGTGTAGTGCACATGACCCTTCTTGACGAGTTCAAGAATGGTTTTGCGGAGAACATCTCTTTCCTGATCTTTCATCTTTGGTCTTTCTTTCTTGACACATGGTTGCGATCAATTGTGTTGTGAGATGGGTTTGCATCACGTCTAGAGCATCATAATCCACGTTCGCGATGAATTTGAGATAATAAATGTGAGATGCATCGCGCTCTAGTCATTTGTTGAGTGATACGAATCTCTTGATGGATCTGTCGTATGTTTTTTCAATTTCAGGCGGAAAGTAGCAGGCTGGAAGCTCCTTATGCTCCCTGTGACTTCTAACACACTCGCAGCATCTGCCCTTCAAATCGCAAGAATACGTGCACGGACAATCACCCAAGTTAATCTTCATGTTAGGACATTCACTCATCAAAGCCTCACCCACAGCCAACCAGCGAATACTGCCTCACACCAATGTTTAACAGTTTTCAACGCGCTTTCGAAAAACTCAAAAGATTTCGCCTCTCACTAAGACCTGAGGAATACTGCTTGAAGATTCTGGTCGTATACGACACGAGTTCCAAGATCAGAAACACCGAGAAAGTTGCCATGGCGATGAGTGAGGTTCTCAAATGAAAAGGGTTTGATGTCGACTGCGTACACGTTAAGGACGTTGACCAGGCAAGTGTGAAGAATTATGATTGCGTCCTAGCTGGAGCGCCTACGCAGTGGCTCAAGGCAACTTGACCCATTATGCAATTTCTTGACAAGTTTGCCAAAGACGAGTTTTCCGGGAAAATCGCGGCGGCTTTTGACACACAATTACAGAGAATGATGAGTGGAAACGCCGCAAAGGGGATAGAGAAGAAACTCGAAAAACTCGGCTTCAAAATAATCATGCCACCTCTGATCACCTACGTAGAAGGCAAGAACGTGTATGAAATGTACCTGAAAGAAGGAGAACTAGAGAAAGCGAAAAAATACGCCGAAGAACTAGCAAACAAACTCCACCAATAAGCACTGCTGCATCTACGATGTAGCGCGTGCAACATCCTTCGCGTACGTTACGTATTCCTGCAGCACTTGGAACCCCACCTTTTCATACAATGTCACAGCTCTTGTCGGGTTAGCATCCTCAGTGTCTAACGAGGCACTAGCCATTCCCTTGGCTTTGAGCCGCTTCAACACATGCAGCAGTAATTTGGTTCCAATGCCTCTTCTTCTGTAGGCTGCCAACACGCCGATTCCGCTGACAAACCCAGTTTTCACGTCATGTTGAACATTGTATCTTTCATCAATCCCTACGCCAATATAGCCCACATTCCTGTTGTCAAGCCCAGCGAAGAAGAACTCCTGCCACCTAAGAATCGGATTATCCAACAAAGACCGACGAGTCTCTTCAACCGTCTCGGGAACATGAAGCGGATCATCCTTGAAACACTCGTTAACAAGCCAATTAAGCGCCTCAATGTCCCCTCCCACTTCCGTCTTAAGGGGTCGAATAGCCACCTCCACGTTTTCACCTATATTGAAAGGCATGTCCGCCAACCTAATTCTCATGTCAAGGGTTCTATGAGAAAACTTGAAACCACTCTTCTCCAAAAACCGAATACGATCTGCCCTCTCGACTCCAGTCCAAGCACGCACACGGCTCATCCCATGCTTCCTAAACTCGTTTATGGCTGCTTCCAAAAGCTGCTCTTCAACCCCACTACCGCGCAGAGTCTGAAGGACACAAAAATCCTTGATGAAGCCCCGTTTCTCCTCGCCCGCTCTCTCAACATGCACATGCATTATGCCAACAGGTTTTCCATCAAGCTCAGCAACAAAGCGGCCTTCAAAATCAAAACTTGGGTTCTTCTCAAGCTCAAGCATCTCCTCCACAGTGGTGCCCCTCCACCAGCTCGCATAATCTCGGTACTCCGCGTTCAACAACTCAACCCACGCAGGCTCATCAACACCCTTCAAGAAACGCCGAACACTCACAACTATTTTCAACCGCTACCCTCTGTCTTCTGTTCAAAACAGTTATATCAAAACGATGTTTAAATCCGCTTAGGACCTTGGAGATATTTCTCTTGGAAGCTGAGCCTGTAAAGAATGTGAGAAATCAGATCGGCTTCTGTGGAATCTGGTGCGGCAGCTGCGCATCCGGCAACGGAGCCATAATTGAAATGGCAAAGCGATTCGAAAAAACCGTCAAAGGCTACGGACTGGAAAAATGGGTTCCAAAAGACTTCAACTTCAAAGAATTCATGAAAGGACTCGGCTCCCTACAAGCCACAGCAATATGCACAGGATGCCGAAAAGGCGGAGGACCACCCAACTGCACCATTCGAATCTGCGCCTTAGAAAAGCGCATCAACGACTGCAGCGAATGCAACCAACTAGCCGAATGCGACAGGTATGACCGGTTGACGAAAAACTACCCCACAATAAAACAAGACTTGATGAAGCTCAAAAACAGGAACCAAGCGGAACTCATCGCAAAATGGACAACCGAAATAAGAACAAAGTTCCCCCACTGCCTCGTCTACGACCCATCCTTCAAAGAATAAAATACCTAGCAACATCACATCGAACATACAAAGCCAGTATGCGCATAGTGGTTGAATCGGAAGAAGGTCTAAATATCGATAGTGACCTCGTTAAACGATTGAAGCCTTCACGGATGAGTGTCGTCACGCTTCCTTCAAGTACCAGATTGTTATCCCTCAGGATGTTAGGTGGAAGATGAACTTGAAGCCGGGACAAAAAGTCGTTGTCCTCGGAAAAGACGGCGTGATCCACCTGATACCCGAGTAGCCCATGAAGAATTTGAGGGGATTTGTTAAAGGAGTAATCACAGACAAGCTGAGACATGAAGAGGATCGCTTTTGATTCTCATCGACTCATACGGTTGGATAGAACAATAGGCGGCTGATGGAAAAGAAATTTAAAGCCACACCATTCAACTGCTTTCATGCTCCTACGCAGATCATCTGATCTTGAACCATTTGTTACAAAGGATGAGTCGCTGATTCAGGAATTTTTTCATCCACTTCATGAAGCTTCAGGTAAAGTGCCCAAGAACCTCCCTTTCAGCATAGCCTTGGCAACTGTGAAACCGGGCAAAAGAACACTCAAGCATATTCATGAAGCCTCTGCTGAATTCTATTACATAACCAGAGGAGTCGGAGTCATACAATTGAATTCCCGGAAGGAGTCTCTTGAAGAAAACACATTGGTCCACATACCCGCTAAGACTAGACACACAGTGACGAACACGGGCAAAGAAGACTTGCTAATCCTATGTATCTGCAGCCCACCCTACAGCCATGAAGACACGAAAATCAAAGAGTAGACAACGTCCAGCGAGTCTCAGTCTTTCTTAACTTCAACCAAGATTCTCAAAGCTTCCTCAATGTGCTTTGTCGGGTTAAACTGAGAGTTAAAGATGTATCTGACTATTCCTTTCTTATCGATGACGTAGGTTACTCTTCCGGGAACAAGCCCAAAAGACGAAGGAACCCCGTACAACTTCCTAACCTTCCCATCCACATCACTAAGCAGAATAAAAGGAAGCATATACGCCGAAGCAAACCGACTATGCGAGTCAACAGACTGCGAACTCACCCCAACCACTTCCGCCCCAGCACCCTTAAAAGCCTCATAACTATCCCGAAACGCACAAGCCTCAGCAGTACACCCACGAGAAAAATCCCTAGGATAAAAATACAAGACAATAGATTCCTTGCCAATCAAGTCTCCAAGCTTGAACACGTGGCCAGACTGAGTCGGAAGCGCAAAGTCAGGCGCAACATCACCTACTCTAACACCGCCCTTCGACACTTCTTGACTAGCAGTCACAAATCACACCTCCATTAAATGCACACATGATAAAAGCTTACAAACCTAAGAAACTTAAACAAGACGTTTTCACACGGTTGCAGACCAAACCACATGTGTACTGAAGCCACAGCCAAAGAATGAATCCAAATCGCGACTCGAATGCAGAAAGCATTATTTCACCAGAAAGATCATCATCTTCTGATAACTTTATCGAAAAGGTGTCACTCATGAAGATCGGCATCTTAGGCGGCACAGGAAACATGGGCAGAGGCCTGACGATTCGATGGGCGTTGAAGCACGACATCCTCGTCGGCTCCAGATCCCTAGACAAAGCCCGCTTAATTGCGAAGGAACAAGAAAACGTTGCGAGAGGATTTTACCAAGCAGATTTCAAGGGCAGCATCAAAGGCGCTCTCAACAGTGAAGCAGTTGTACAATCCGACATTGTAGTAGTCACTCTCCCCGCTGAAGCCGTGGTTCCAGCCATGAAGGAACTCAAGCGACATCTGCAGCCGAACCAAATCATCGTGTCCACAGTAGTTTCCATGAAGAAAAGCAAAGGACTGTTTGTCTACACGCCTCTGTCAGAAGTTGCACGTGAGCGTCAGGAGAAGTCAGCTGCAGAAGTAATTCAAGAAATAGTTAACCCGGTGCCCGTGGTCTCCGCCTTCCAAACTGTCCCAGCAACCTACTTGAACAACATCGACTCCGTCATGAACATTGACGTCCTCGTTGCCAGCAACCACAATCAAGCTTTCGCCTTAGCCTCCAAGCTAATCAGTGACATACCCAACCTGAGACCGCTCAAAGTAGGTCCTCTAGAAAACTCCAAGCTAATCGAATCCTTAACGCCATTGCTTCTTAACGCGGCAATCCTGAACAACCTGCAAGACCCATCTATTCGCGTCGTCCCGTGGATGCCCGCTTCATTCGAAGAGTAACCAGACTGGCCCCGATATATCAAGACTCGATTCATTGCCATTTTGGAGTCTATGCCATAAAGGATAACTCTATACCAGTATTCTAGTGCCTCGTCTTACAAGTTCCACAACCCTTTTAGCTTACCGTCATTCATGCTTGGTGAAAACTTGGATACGAAACGCGAATCCAACATTCAGACGTGACAAAACAAAAGATGGGCGTCGCAGCAAAATGGCTAAAGTGCAAGAAAAACTTCCTTTACTTTTCAGCCGCAAAAGAAACATCGGCTACGCATTAATTGCACTCTTGCTCATAGCGCCCTTAGCATCCATAATCGTTCCCTCGGCTCAACCTCAAAACGAATCGCAAACATGGTACAACGCAGACTGGCACAAAAGAAGACCCATAACAATCGATAACACACTAAACCCAAACAACCTGACCAACTTTCAAATCAAAATCAACCTCAACTACGATTCAGACATGAAAACCGATTTCTCAGACCTCAGGTTCACCGAAACCGGAAACTCAACATTAATTCCCTACTGGATCGAAAGTTACACGCCTTCAACTTCCGCGACAATATGGATCAGAGTGCCAAACATTCCCGCATCCAACACCACAACCATCCACATGTACTACGACAACCCGATTGCATCCGATGCAAGCAACGGAACAGACAGCTTCGAGTTCTTCGACAACTTCCCCGGAAACAGCCTAAACCCAACCAAATGGACTGAAGACGCCGTCGGCAACATAACTCACACAGTCAACAACTACTTCAGATTCGAAGACGCAACCAAAAGCGGCCAAACCTATTGGATAGCTGATGGAAATGGCAGAGGAAGCCAACACCACGCACAGTGGACCCCGATAAGCAACTTTATCGTGGATTTCACATCAAGAATCAACGATCTTACAGCAACCGATAGAGGCCAAGGATTTTTCGGTCTGCTCGCGCCAGACAACACGGTGATAGGCGTTGCAGGACATCAAGATCACAACGACGCAATTTCACCGTCAAGAGCGGTTGTAGTTGAAAACGCGGCGTCTTCATTGAGTCTAGGCATAAGCACGTACAATCGTATTTACTTCAAGGGCGTTTCAGCCACAGACTCTACGAATTGGAGAATTATGAACAATGGAAGCACCCTGAGATTCTATGACAACGACGGACCCTATTTGGAGGCTCCCATATCTTCATCAGTTTCAAAACTTGCCATAATCGCTGGCGCATGGGAACCCAACTCCTACATAGACTACGTTCAAGAAAGCAACATGCGAATCCGCAAGTACACCCCACTTGAACCCACAAGCCAAGTCGGCTTTGAAGAAGACTACAGAATGAAAGCCAAAATCACCTGGTGGAATCCTGTTTGGCGCTACAGAAAACCCATAAACCTAACTGAAAACTCTGGCACCACCTTAAGTAATTATCAGGTCAAGCTGACCATAGACTACATCGCGTCGAAAATGAACCCAGACTTCTCCGATTTGAGATTCATCGACAAAGATCAAACATCTATTCTCCCTTACTGGATTGAAAGCGCCATACCCTCAGTCTCAGCAGTGGTGTGGATAAAAGTTCCAAACATTCCTGCTTCTGGCAACCAAACAATATACATGTACTACGGTAACCCCTCAACTAACAGCATTGCCAATGGAAAAGCCACGTTCGAATTTTACGAAGACTTTGAAACCGAGTATGAAGGTCCCTCACTATGGACTGACAAGCAACCTCTGCCAGATCCTAGAGCTGACCCCTCAGCCGCAGTGTACAATGGCAAGATTTACGTTTTTGGAGGCTACTACTTCGGCACTGGCGATGTGAGAAGGGAAACATACGAATACGATCCCTTGTTGAATTCATGGACCCGGAAAGCCGACATGCCCTCAGCTCGTTGGGGACCAATCGCAGTTGAATTCAACGGGTTAATATACGTTTTCAGCGGCACAGTAAACGTGAACGAAGTCTACAACCCCACCACGGAGACATGGACAACAAAAAACCCACCGCCCTTCTATTCGAACCAAGGCTTGATGGCAGCAAAGTACGGTGACAGAATCCACCTTTTCTACAATCTCAACCACTACGAGTACGATCCCGCAACTGACTCGTACACTCCAAAGGCACCTATGCCGACTCCCCGAACATGGGCAGCATGCGCCGTAGTGGGCAACAGAATATATCTCATTGGCGGATACCGCGACACAGTCGGCGCAGTAAACGCGAATGAAGCCTACGATCCCGCAACAAACAGTTGGACAACCCAAGCACCCATGCCAACCGGCAAATATGGAGGAGGCAGAGAGCAACCAGTCATAAATGGCAGAATATACGTGACACACGGACGAAGCGTAGAATTCTATGTCAGCAACTACGTATACGATCCTTCAACCAACTCGTGGGAGCAGAAGTCACCTGCGGTTCATCCAAGAGCTGGATCAGCCGCGGCTGTGATCAACAATAAGATGTATGTGATCGGAGGGGTCGTCATCCGTGAAGGTGAAATCCCGACTGGATTAAACTACAATGAGCAGTATGACCCAGCCACTGACACTTGGATTGAATCACCATGGAATTTCTCAGACCCCAGCAAAGTCAAGAGAGATCCTTCTGCAAAGTATGAAGGCGGTTACGGGTTACTGGTTTACGAAAATGAGACCTCATCGATACAGTTTGCAGAGCATCCACAGAACTTCTCTACATGCGCCGTAGACTTTTACTGGGACGTAACCGACGCTCTTGGAGTGAACACAACGCAGCCAAAAGGAAGACTGCTTCTCGCCGACGCGAACAACCCCAACAATGGCGCACTATACTATTACGAAGAATCTGGAGCCAAATTCTACTGGTACCGAGAAGGACTGTACACGCTCCTGCATTATGGAAGCTGGAACACGTGGTATCCCATAACCGTAGTCTGGAGTGGAACCAACAGCAGAGTCGTCATCAACGGCATCGAACACTCAGTCTCAGCGGCTCAAATCAGCTCCGACAGAATTTACTTCGACACCATGCAACAGACAAAAATGTTTGTTGATCTTCTGCGAGTCCGTAAGCACGCGTCACTGCCTCCTGCAGCAACATTCGGAGCTGAGGAGGAACCCGCCACCATTCAAAGCTGCGATTCTTCGGGCAACATGAAAGCCAGCTTCAGTGCAGGCGAAGCACTCTATGTTAAAGGAAGCAACCTGAAAGAAAACACAGACTACAAAATCTACATCGTAAATGACGTTGCCCAATGGAACGACGGAGACCCCATTCCCACACGCATAACAGGCACAACCAGCACCGTCTATTCAGACAATCTTGGGGACATTCAGCCAACGCTCATCTGGAATTCAACTTTAGTTGGGAACTATGACATCATCCTTGACGTCTTCGAAAACGGGCTCTATGACAGCTCATTTGACGCGCTGAACTCCTTCGAAGTGACCGCTCCGCTGCTGCATGATATCGCAGTCATCAACATATCACCTTCAGAGACCAGCACGGGTAGAGGATATTTTCTGCCAATCAACGTAACCGTAGCCAACCAAGGCGATTTCACGGAAGACGTTAACCTGACGGTTTTCGCCAACGACACAGCGGTTGACACTCTTAGCGTCACCTTAGGAAGGGGGCAATCTTCGACAGTCAATGCTTCTTGGAACACCACAGGTTTCTCTTTAGCCAACTATGTGATAAGCTCCTACGCCACTCCGGTACTAGGCGAAACCGACATATCAGACAACACCTTAAACTCCACCAACGTGTTCGTGACCATTCCAGGCGACGTAAACAACGACCGATTAGTCGACGTCCATGACATGTGGGAACTGGGAAAAGCTTACGCCTCTGACAAAACCGATCCTGAATGGAACCCCAACGCGGACATAAACAACGACGGAACAGTGGACAACGACGACATCCGAATAATCAATGGTTCTCTCGGACAAAGATGGTGATGATGGCGCTCCGTCGCGTAAACGCTAATTAGATCTGGGTCCAAAGATCTTATTTGGCGTACGTTGGTTGAATAGGAAAAAGCAAATCACGCGGCTTGCCCTTCTTTCTTTTGCATTCAGCACACTTTTTTATGCACTTGCGGATGCGACCTTGTTTGGTGCGATAATTCCAGAGCCCCAGGCCCCTGCATATTGGATTCCTGTGAGTTTGGTGATGTTTCTCTTAACTTTCATGATGACGTTGACTCCACTTTTTTGGAAAAGAAATTTTTGGCAGACCCTCGGGGAGAACTACACTGGAGTAATTCTTCTTTTAGCCACTCCTGCAATTCTAGTTAGCTGTGGTTTTTTGGATTTGGTCAGCGCTTCGGTGATTGAAAGCATTCGTGGAAACGGACCTCTGAACTGGTTGAACTACCCTAACTGGTGGTGGATGGACCCGTACCCAGTTGGCGGGCGACCTGTTCCTTGGTCGATTGCGTGGCTTGTCTCGTTTGTTTCTGGTCACGAGCACACTTTGCTAGTGGACATGTTCATCGGGTCAGCTATAGGTTTGAGCTTGCTTCTTTTGATGTGGGCTGTGTACGCCCGCTACTGAAATGGGGTTCCGCCTTCTACACCATTTTTAGGGCTATCTTGCTTATTTGCAGCAAGTCTTGAAAACTCAAATCTGGTCTAAAATTGGTCAAAGTCCATTCTATCGCTGAAAGGTCAAGCCAAGCCTGGTCGTAACATTCGGTGCACGAATAAAATTTCGGAAAACTTGGATACTTTTCAGCTAGTTGCTCTATTCGGCAAGTTTTGGGCAAGTGAAGGCATGGATAGACCCATCCGTTCCAGTCTATGTAGATTATGCTTTCACCTGCAAAACATGGAATAGAACGCTTCCCCGTTTCTAGATACTGGATTGCATCGCGAAGTCCAAGCTTTGTATTAAAGATGGGGTTGCCTCTTTCCTTCAGAGCCAACGCTGACTTAAAGCATTTAATCAACCATTGTTTCGAGGGCACAGCCCAAGAATCCGCGTGAAGTGAACCTCCGACCTCGGGATAGGACAAGACCAAACTGGCTTTGAAATTCCTAGTGACTTCCACAAGCTTTGCTATTTCTTGGTCACCAAGAAGCAGCGTGCTGAAGTCTACTCGCAGGTTGGCACGCCTACACGCGTTTGCGCCGTTAAGCGCTTTCTCTAACAGGTGTGGATGCTCACGTGCCTTATCGTGCCCCTCGTCTGGATAGTCCAGTGAGATTGTCACAAGGTCTGCTTTGGAGATTTTCGGAATGCTCTCAGTCAAAAGTGACCCGTTGGTGTTTATCTGGACAATGAAACCCTTGTCGTGCGCGTAATTGACAACTTCCGCGAGGTAGGGATAGAGCAGCGGCTCTCCTCCCGTTATGCTAAGGCTGTAGCATCCCAGACTGTTCAATGTGTCAATAGTTTGTAAAGCCTGCTTAAGGCTGGGTTCAACTACTCGTTTACGCCAAACCTTACAGAAATAGCATCGGCAGTTGCAACGTGTCGTAATAGCCCACATGGCTATAGGCGGACCGTGCTTGTGTGATTTGGAAACCACTAGAGAATATTGTTTCCATTTGGCTTTCCGAAGCTTCAGAAGCGAAGCAGCGAGAAGCCCTGATAATGGAATTGCCGATAGGGCTCGACTCAATTAACCTGCTCCAAACTATTATCTAGAATACTCTTAATTATGCTTTAACCATAATAGCCATGTGCAAATCAATGCACAAACCCAAAATAGCCTTCACCTGTGATGACATCTCCCCGACAACAAAGGCTGAAAAGTTAAGAGAGTTACTTAGCACAATCGATAGATTCGACATAACCGCCACCTTCTTTGTAATCCCTAAGAGTCACAGCGAATGGAGCTCACGCAGTTCAATAGCAACGCTTCTAAATCACGCTCAAGCTAGTGGCCATGAAATAGCCCTTCATGGTCTTAGTCATTATCCCTTCGAAACATGGAACCCGCTAGGCCCACTCAGTCCATGCTACTCAGCGATCAGAGAAAAAATCTCGATGGGACTACAGATCTTCAATGAAAAACTGGAGATAACCCCCAAAGGGTTTAGAGCGCCTTATCATCAAATAAACAGAAGCCTATTGCAGGCGCTCAACGACCTAGACTTTCTTTATGACTCGTCCAAAATGGCTCTGACAAAGATTCTTCTCTCTTATGTCCCGCCGTTAAGAGCGATCTGGTTTTCAAGAAGACACGGACTCACTGCGTCGAAAATGTTTCACCCAATGAACCTGAAACTGTTGGAGATACCGATTACGCATGAGTTTACTTGGCACAATCTAAAGTGTGAAGTAAACTGCTTTCAGGCATTCCTGCAGAACAGCGTTTCACAAATGGAGACTGGATACATCGTGATCGATTCCCACATTGACGCCTTATCAAAATGGGGTTTACAAATTCTCAAAGAGCTCTTTCTGTGCATCAAAGAGAATGGATTGGACAGTTTGACCTTGCAGCAAATAACAGAAGAGCACGCCCGTCTTGGAACAACTGAAGCTTATTACATACAAGCATCTGGGAAACAATTGTGTTAATCGCAGCGCTGAGAGTCTTTTTGGTCGTTGTCACCGCTTTCTTGGTGGCCTTTTACGTTATCACATCGTATTTCGCATTTCGCAAACCCAAAACTCGCAGATATTCAGACATTAATCCTCTCAAGGTCTCCGTAATTATCCCAGCCTACAACGAAGAAGGCGTGGTCGAGAGCTTGCTTCAAAACCTCAGAAACTCAAGCTTCTCCATCGCTGAAACAATCGTGGTAGATGACCATTCGATAGACTCCACGTACGAGGTGGCCAAAAAGATGAACGCCACCGTAATCCGCAACGAAGCGAAGCTTGGAAAAGCAGCCAGCTTAAACACGGGCGCAAAGATTGCCAAAGAAGACATCATAGTCGTCCTAGATGCCGACAACCGCCCCGAAAAAGACTGCATCAAACATCTGCTCAAACACTTCGACTCAAAAGATGTGGCAGTTGTTACAGGAGTGACCAAGATTCATTCCAACGGATTTGTTAGCAGGCTTACAGCCTTAGAATTCAGTCTATGCTTCAACCTTTTTCATCCCTTCTCTAGCAGGTTCGATTTTTTTCCAATACTTCATGGAGCCTTTTTCAGCATGAGGCGAGAACTGGCTTCATTCAATGAGGACGCGTTGACCGAAGACTTCGACTTTTCAGTGGACATCGCGTCTAAGGGCTACAAAATAGAGTTTGAACCCCAAGCGATCAGTTACGTCTCCCCGCCGCCCTCGCTTTCCCTTTTTAAACGACAAAGAGAAAAATGGACAAGGGGCGCTGTGCAGGCCAGTCTTAGGCACAAGGGATTCTCAAAAAGAGTGTTTAGGCACGTTGGCTTCATAGGCTTGTTCTTAATGGCGTTGGGGTACATGTTGCCGCTAGTTTGGGCTGCCACTCTGACGTTCATTCTCATCTGCTACGTTCTGAGCGAACCACTCCTTATGAACATAGCCATACTAGCTACAGCAATTTACACCGTCGTCGTCTTTCTCGCAAATTCTCTTGCTGAGAACAATATAGGAAATGTCTTAGCCCTACCAGTTCTGGGCTACTTTTACCTCTTCTTTGTCATCTGGTACTTCATAAAAGCGGTCATCTTGGAGCGTCGTGGAGTTAAAGCTGAGTTCAGTAAGATACCGCACGTGCGACCTTTAGCCGATGTGCGCGAGCACCCGGGATGAGAGTGATCTATGGAACTTTCTGCAGACCTTCTCTATAGGTTCGCCTAAAACCGTGATGTTATTCAACGTGCAAGTTCCCAGTCCCTTTTTTTCAGCTAGCCGTAAGTGTTTGACATCGGTTGGTTGAATGCCCATTATCGCGGCGCCTACAGCGTCAACTGCTACCGGGTCTATTCCAGCGATGACTAGATTCATGGGCACGGGGTTGCCGCTGGTTTCGTGTCCCTCGCCTGCGATTATACCATCAATGACGGCTATGTTGGGCTTTATCACAGAAGCCAAATCGGCGATGTTCTCGCTTAGGCTAGTCCCCTTGTGCATCGAACCCTTCGAAGCCAAGGCTCCCATCATGTTCTTCAAACTCAAGGTTACAGTGGCTATTCGATGAGGTTTCAGCTTGGGCACACTGATAATCGTGCTCTCCAGCGCCGTTTTGGCAACCTTGGTCTTCTTCAGATTCAAGGGATTAGGCGGATAAACCTCAACAAACTCGTCGTGATTTAAGTCGACTAATTTCACGTTCCAACGTTCAGCAACGGCGTCCACTCCTGCAACCTTAAAAGCATAGAAAGTGTCTGCGAAACCACAACCCTCGCCTATGATTATGTTATTTGCCGCGTTGCGTTCTTTTAAGAACTGAACTATTCCTTCGATTACTCTGCTGTCTGTTGTTATGCCTGTTGACGGATGCTTGGAATTGATGTAATTGGGCTTGATCAAAACCGTTTTCATCCCAGACTGAGTGAGGGCGCTGGCAACATCTGACTCGACCATCTTCAAGGCGGTAACCGTCGCGTCGATTGGGTCCTCGTTCTTGACAATGGCAACTCTTGACATGTTTGGGGTCCTCGTTGAAAAATGTCATATGTCATACTGAGATTTGAACCCATCGGTTACATGCACCAAACTTATTACGGAAAATAGCCTAAAATTGCCAGAGCAGAAGGGAGGTTGCATCCAAAAAATGCCTTACGTTGAAGTGCACATGATCGAAGGAAGAACCAACGAACAAAGAGAAAAAATCGCAAAAGCTTTCACGGACACGTTATTTGAGGTCTTAGGCGTTTCAAAAGATGACGTGTGGATAGAGTTCGTGGACATGCCCAAGACACACTTCGCCACAGCTGGCACGCTGAAAAGCAAGAAATAGCAGAAGCACTCTCTATTTTATCATCCTTCGCTTCCGAACTTCACGCTTAACCTCATGGTTTGCACGGATAGTGCTCACTGAATGCCCAAAGCTTACTTCGTTTTTGCCGTCGAGATCGATTTCATGAATCACAAATAAAAAAAGACTATATGAATTGCCATTTCATAACTCCTAAAACGCTCCGAACGTAAGGTTCTCAGTAGAGTTGTAATGTCTTCTGAAGTGGAAGCTGGCAAGAGGCGGTTAGACGCCGAACGAGTCACTTGGCTAGCCCAAGGCTTCCTGAATCGACTGGGGTACAGACGCACGCAGCTACGTCCAAGAAAAGTCAGCCTAGAAGGCGAACGATACCTAGTCGAAGTTGACGTGCAAAAGCGAACAGCTACGGTTCAAGTGGATGTCGCAACAGGCGAGATTAAAGGCTTCCAAATCGAAGAATCAGCAGAATCGTCAGGTCTGCCCTCGCTGTCAAAAGGAACAATAGTCTTGATAGGTGGCATCGTCGGCATCGCGCTTGTAACCGTATTCGCCCTCAAATACCTAGGTTTCTTCTAAGGACAACCAAAATAAACGGCATACACTCTTGTAAACGACTATGAAGCTGCTCCTCAGCTGCACCGAGTTAGGCTTAGGACACGTAACAAGACTCATAGCGCTCGGCAAAAAACTTTCAGAAAGAGGACACGAACTCCACTTCTTCTCAGGAGGAACAGCTTACCAACTCCTAAGAAAAGAGTTCGAGAACGTTTACCCGTGCACGCCTGTGGCATGGTACGAAACGGCGCACGGAGTCATAGCCTCAGCATCTGTTCTGAACATTCTTCTTCCACTCCCATTCTTCAACCACGAGAAGGGTCGGCTGAAGATCAAGAGCTCAAGCGCAGCAGAAACAATACAACGGTACTACGACCTCAGAAGACAAATACGAAAAATCAAACCCGACTTGCTAATCTCCGATGGCGACATGCATGCGCTTAGGCTGGCCCACAGGTGGAGAATCCCATCAGTTTACGTAACCAACATAATTCGACCAAGCTACTCCTTCTCACCGTTCCTCATTCCAGGTGAAAGGTTCACGGAACGCTACGTCAAGAAGTGCACAAGGATAATCGTTCCAGATAATCCCAGCCCATATACCATCTGTGAACACAATCTCGGTAACTTAACCGCTATGCGGCTAAACGACAAAGTTGACTTCGCGGGCAGCTTCATAGACCTAACCCCTGTCAAAGGCAGCGAGGAACGTATTTTCGCGCCGATCAGTGGACCATTAGGCACAAGAGCCCAACTCACCCAAACAATTCTACCTGTTCTGCAGAAACTGAAAACCAAGAGCATCATAAGCTTAGGACAGCCAGGCAAGAAAATAACCAAGACTGTTGGAAACTGTGAAGTTCACACATGGCTGACTCCAGAACAACGCCGCAAATGCATGGCTGACTCAAAACTTATCTTGTTCAGCGGCGGACACGCAACATGCTTCGAAACCATAAAACACGTCAAGCCAAGCGTCATCGTTCCAACCCAGCCTGAACAGATGGGAAACGGCAAGAAACTTCAGGAATTAGAGTGTTCAGTCCTTGTTAAGAACAAGAAAGAATTGGTTTCAGCCCTCAAGGATATAGAAAGCAACATCAAAGCCTACAAGCAAAGCGTTCAAAGGCTGAGCACATTCTCGAGAAGATTCAACGGTTTGAATGAAGCCACAAAAGTCATTGAGAACACTCTCTCAACTTAACGAACCATAGTGGAAAAAAAGGGAGTTGTTACTTCGCGTCTTGCGTCTCACTCGTCTCGGACGTTGTCGAAGACACTTGGTTTCAACGACTGCTCTGATGTCGCTGGCTGTTCCACTGCCCCAGCTGGTTCCGCTGGAGTAGTGGATTCCGTCGGAGTCAATGTTTCTGTCAGAGCCGCTGTTTCCACCGCGGTTGTCTGCTGCGTCAGAGACTTCGGCTCCGCAGGGTCTGCTGGTGGCTGCGCTGGGCTCGACGGTGGCGTTGGCACTGGCGGCTTCATTTTTCGGATGAAAAGAAACGAGAGCATCGATCCTGCAGCTGCAACCAATGCCACGATCAACGTAGCTGTTTCCAGTTGAAATCCAGTTGTGGTTACATGGGACTTGACTGTGCCCAAGTCGCTTGAGATCGTCGCCACATCTCCATCGATTGAAGTGACTTCGGCGTTGATTGCGTCAGCAGTTGTCTTCAAGGTGCCAATATCAGATTGTATTGTTGCTTCTGTCCCTTGAACACTCACCAACCGTGCGTTGATAGAGGTCAAGTTGACCTTTATCACGCCAAGGTCAGGAATCACAATTGTGCCAATTTGGTCGTTGACATCAATAAGTTGCGCATTTGCACTCGTCAGAGTGGGGCTTATGAGAAAGCTGCCTGATGCAGCGCCATAAGCTTCTACACCGTCTGCGTAATAGTGTGCCTCAACCACCAGCGTATAAGTTCCCTGTGACGCGTTGCCAGGTATTGAATACGGAATTCTAAACAGCCCAGTGGCTATGCCCTGAACGCTTGATGTCAGATCAAGACTAGCCGCACCACTTGAGTAATAGAGCTTCGCAACATCGATTTTGCCGTTGACCAAGTTTCCGCCAAACGCTGTTTTGACATAGAACTCAGCTATTTCACCTCTGAAGTGTATGGCGCCAACATTCACTTCCATGTCTATGGGAGAATTGTCATTGATTGTCAGTGGAGCAGAAGCTAGTTCCTTTAGATCAGTTGGAGCGCCGAGCATCATAAACGCTGTAACCGTATAGACTCCGGGCTCAGTTACTGGGACTATGAAAGAATACTCAAATGATCCGTCATCCATTACAATTAGGTTCGGAGACATCCACATCAAATCGATCAAATGCGTCATTGCTACGTCTTCCAAGTAAAGCAGTATACGCGCATTGGGCATGAAGCCGATTCCTCTCGCCACGACAAGCGACGCCTCAGAAGTCCTGTTCGGTGTTAACGTCAGAATTGGCGATGGCACCATGAACTGGAGGAAAGCCATGTTTCCATCGGTGTCATTCGCTTCAATAGTGTAGATTCCATCAGGCACGTCGGGAACAAAGAACGGCAATTCAAACGAACCATCAAAGTTCGTTAACATCCAAGGATACGGCGTGAAATCAACTGAACCGAAACGCAAAGTGATGTTGACCGAAGACCCAAACCCAAAACCATCAAGAACAACCAAAGTGGATGGGGAGCCACTTGCTCCAGGCCATACACACATTATCCTTGGAACAACGTTGAACTCAGTTGAGGCTGAATTTCCCCACATGTCAGAAGCCGTCACCGTGTACGTTCCATTGGGCGCCGAAATAACAAAGAAACTGGTTTCAAAGGATCCAATAGGATCTGTTTGGGGCGTTGGGCTTGGCGTGACATCTGTTCCATCAAATAGTATGGTTATGTCGCTGAATCCTTGGAAGCCATCTCCTCTGATAAAAACCTGGGTGTTATATCCTCCCATCGTGGGATTCAGAGTTATGATGGGCTCAGCGGTGAACGTTGTAGACGCCGTGTCTCCTTCAGCCACGTCTAATGCCATGATTAAGTACATGCCGAAAGGAACCGCAGGCACTGTGATGTTGACAGAGTAGCCTCCCGTCTCGTTAGCCGTAGTGGTTTTCAGAAGCAGAAATCCAATTAAATAGATTCTTACCTCCGCGCCTGCCGTTGCGTTAACTCCCGTGACCGTCACGATGGTGCCAACAGGGGCGCTGGCTGGTGAAACATTGATGGTTATCGGGTCTGCTTTTGCTGTTTGAATGTTCGAGGCTGCAATCATTGAAAAGAGTAGGATCAAGACGAATACTCTGCCACAATTGACTGGCTTTTTCAACAACTCTAGTGACATTTCTTTTTTCCTCTGCACTGCTTTGACGAATGAACCTATGCAAGTCTGGTTAAGTCGTTTATGAACTCAGAATCCACATTGGACTCGGATGCATGGAACTGCCCTTCATCAAACGTTGATTTCACCTCCGTAATCCTATTATCTTCGGACATCCACCTCTCTTCGAGTCGTGAAATCAAAATGCAGAGGAAAGCATTATACGGTATATTGCTAGTGCTAACACTGTCAGCTACATTAACAGTTAAACCCGCAACTGCAGACACTTTAACGCCAAACGACTTTAAGCTAAAAAGCTTCAGCAAGACAGTGGACTTCTTTGATTTTGCACGTTCATATGCTGCAGCCGCAGGCAAGCCTATTCCACCCAGCAACTGGCATGCTTACCTTTATCAAACCTATATCAATACAAGCGGTTTTCAATTATACTACAGCGGCTTGGTCAATATTACAGCTGGAACTGGCGCGCTAACCATTCCGGTGCAGAGCTTTATCGAGCATTACAAGACGCCCAACGGTAAAGACGTGCTCACAAGCTCATCTTTCATCATGCTCTTAGCCTTCAACGACACCGCCACATCTAAACACCCTGACTCGCCTGACTTGAACGACAATCTCTACGCTTCGTTCTCCTTGGGACTCGATCTAACGCCGATTTATGGCAACGCCACCAAACCAGCCTTGAGCAGCAAAACAGAGATCATACCGTTGACTTCGTCAAACAACGAACTAACGTGGACATGGGGCATGCGATACACAAACCTCACAGCCGTATGGTGGAGAATGTGGACAGATCCAGCTAACCCACGTTTTGAAGCGTTGCCCATAGCAATCACAACCTACGACGAACTAACGTTTACCTACCAATTAGACATAGATCCGAACAACCATACAGCTACAGTCACAGGCAATTACGTCATAGGCAGAATGACTAACCTCTGGCTTATCCGCTGGCTCTTCATAATTCCAGTTGTCGTCCATTATAATGCCACTGGAGCCTACACGCCGAACGGAAAAACCAAAATCAGCAACGAAAACATTTACCAGTTCCTGGATAAACAACACATCAAAATGAGCATTGTCCTGTTCCAGAACTCGCTTGTCCTCGGTGACATAAAAACCCAAAGCAGCCACAACAACCAAAACGTCACCGACGCAGAAGTCGACGTAGGCAACGGGGAAATATCAACTAAAGCGGGCAATGAAGAAATATTCAAAACAGACTTCGGCACAAAAGCAACATACCAACTGTACAATTACACGGCTGACCCAACAGAAACAGAATACACCGAGCACGACGCAGTGGCTCGAACCGCACCCAGACCTGGATACGCCAAAAACCCATTGTTCAGCATCCACGTCGCCCTGTTGAGATACGTGCCACTGATTGTGCAACATATGGCTCCAGCATTGTATCAGAAAGCAAAGGAATACATGCTGAACATGACGTACGCCGACTACTTCTACCTCATCTCCTACCCAGAGTACAGTGGCTTCAAGGTTAAGCATGACCCAACATACACAGCGTACATAGGAACGACCGCAGGCACAGCACCATTGTCAGGCAACTGGTTCGGGCTTCTACTAATAGGCGGCATAATCGCTGTAATCGCCATAGCCGTCATTCTTGTCATGAAGAGACGGGGCGCCAAAACACAAACGCTTCAACCGCCAACTCAACCCACGGCAACCAGCTAAAACCGTTTTTCCCACCCTCTTTTTTCTTCAACTTACTCTAAGCTTATTTCAGCAAAAGAAACGAGTTGTCAAAAGCAAAGTTTATAGGCGTGATGTGTCGTTTACGTTTTAGCCCCATAGATAAAATGGGGTAGCCCATTGGAGACCAGACTTTTCAGGTCGGATGACACCGGCCCGCTGGAGGAACCTCATAGTTTGAAAGAATCCCTCATCGTCCGTTCCTATGAAGCTGATTCTCTAATCGGAAATTTGAAAGGAGTTTGTTAGATTTGGAAACGAATTTGGCGCAAGATGATTTTCTCCTGTTACAGAAAGCGTTCTTTAAAGAGAAAGGTCTAGTTAGACAGCATTTGGACTCATACAACGAGTTCATTGAAAAAGGCTTGCAAGAAGTCATAAACGAAAACAACGAAATCAACATCGAAGTACCAGAGCAGCCCTACAAAATCAAACTTGGACAAATATGGATAATTGACCCTCAGTCCAAGATAAGCGGACCATACATGACTGAGGTTGACGGCACAAAACACGAAATTTACCCACTCGAAGGGAGATTCCGCAATCTCTCTTACTCAGCCCCGCTTTCATTGGAGATGACGCCGATTGTAGACGGCAGAGAACAAGAAACCGAACTCGTCTTAATCGGCAACTTGCCTGTCATGCTCAAATCGAAACTCTGCGTCTTATCTCAGCTCTTGCCTGAAGAACTGATATCCCACGGCGAAGACCCAAACGATCCAGGTGGCTACTTTGTCATAAACGGCTCTGAAAGAGTTATAGTCGCCTTGGAAGACTTGGCTCCCAACCGAATACTAGTTGACATCGACACACGTGGCACGACGCCAGTGTATCAATCAAAGATATTCTCCACGACGGTAGGCTTTAGAGCCCGTATCGAGCTGCATCTGAAATCAGACGGCTGCATTTATGTCTCCATGCCAGGAGTCCCATCGGAAATACCATTCGTAATCGTTATGCGCGCTCTAGGGTTGAAATCAGATAGGGAAATTGCAGAAGCAGTTTCACCCGAAAAAACGATTCAGATGGAAATTGAGCCGTCGTTCGAAAAGGCGTTAGGCATCGACACAGTTCCCGAAGCCGTAATGTACATTGGAAGTCGAGTGGCTCACGGGCAAGTTGAGGAATACAGACGCCAGAAAGCCGAGGGAATACTCGACCGCAATTTCTTGCCGCACATAGGGCGAACGCCCGACAAAAGAAAGGAAAAAGCTCTCTTTTTAGGCGAAATGGCTAACCGAGTCATCGAACTCAAACTGGGCAAACGCAAAACAGACGACAAAGACCACTTCAAGAACAAAAGATTGAAACTCGCTGGGCCATTGCTGGCGGATCTATTCAGAATTGCATTCCGCAACCTCACACGCGACATCAAGTATCAACTGGAACGTATGGGTGTTAAGAGACAACTGCTCTCCGTCTCCATAGCAGTACGCCCCGGCATAATCACCGAACGGCTCCAGCATGCGGTTGCGACAGGCAACTGGGGACGAGGACGCGTAGGCATAACACAACTACTGGACAGAACAAATCGCACCTCTACACTGAGTCACCTCAGACGGTTACAGTCACCGCTCAGCCGAAGCCAGCCCAACTTTGAGGCCCGAGACCTTCACCCCACACATTGGGGCAGATTGTGTCCTAACGAGACACCTGAAGGCTCAAACTGCGGCTTGGTGAAGAACCTTGCATTAGGCTCATGCATATCCGTAAGTGTGAACCCTGAGAAAGTCAAACACTTCCTCTACAGGCTTGGAGTAATCCCAATTCAGGATGCCAATGACTCCGTTAAGATCTCAGGCGCCAAAGTGTTTGTCGACGGCAACCTAATTGGATCAAGTCTCACACCCAACGAACTTGTGTCTGAAGTCCGACAAAAACGCCGCGTTGGAGAAATCTCAACTGAAGTGAACATTGCGCACTTCTCAAAAGAATACGGAAAGGAAAAGGACGAAATCTACCTTAACGGCGACGAAGGCAGAGTGCGCCGACCATTAATTAAAGTTGAAAACGGCGCGCCTAAACTCACACTTGAACACGTTGAAAAAGTCCGCGCTGGCGAATGGACGTGGGAAGACCTAGCAAAGCAGGGTATCATCGAATATATCGATGCAGAGGAAGAAGAGAACCTATACATCGCTTTGAACTACGACGAGGTCAAACCCGACCACACCCACGCGGAAATCACGACGTACACGATACTTGGCATATGCGCCTCTATAATTCCCTATCCTGAACACAATCAGTCGCCGCGCAACTCCTATGAAGCAGCAATGGCCAAACAAGCCTTGGGCATTCATTCGACCAATTTCCTGATGCGTGTCGACTCTCGCTCACATATTCTGCATTATCCTCAAAAACCAATGGTTAACACGCGGGCCATGGACATTATCGGCTATGACATGCAGCCATCTGGACAAAACGCAATTTTGGCTGTTTTGTCGTTTGAAGGCTACAACATGGAAGACGCTCTCATATTCAACAAAGCGTCAATTGAGCGAGGCTTAGGGCGCTCAACGTTCTACAGAATCTATGAGGGCGAGTGCCGCCAATACTTGGGCGGGTTAAAAGACAAATTCCTAACCCCGGAGGCTGGCATAAGAGGCTATAGGGGCGAACAATATTATCGTTTGCTGGAGCCAGACGGCATCATTGGACTCGAAGCCCCTGTAAATGGCGGCGACGTACTAATAGGACGCACAAGTCCACCCAGATTCTTGGAAGAATACAAAGAGTTCGAGATCAAAGGCCCTACCATGCGCGACACCTCGGTGGACGTGCGGCCTGCTGAGACAGGAGTTGTAGATCAGATTTTTATAACTGAAACCGGCGAAGGCAGCAAACTAGTCAAAGTGCGAGTGCGCGACCAGCGCGTTCCCGAACTAGGCGACAAATTTGCTTCAAGACATGGGCAGAAGGGCGTTATTGGTATGATTATTCCCCAAGAGGACATGCCGTTCAGCTTGGATGGCGTAGTTCCAGATATCATAATTAACCCTCACGCAATGCCTTCACGCATGACCATTGGGCAATTCCTAGAATCAATCGCTGGAAAGGTCGGCTCAGCCAGAGGCAAACCAGTTGATGGCACGCCGTTTGTTAACGAAAAACCAGACGATCTCAAGCGCATGCTCAAAGATCTGGGCTTCAGCCACACAGGCAGAGACACCTTGTACAACGGCATCACAGGTGAACGATTCGGTGTTGACATTTTCATGGGCGTCGTATATTATCAGAAACTGCATCACATGGTCGCTGACAAGATTCACGCTAGGGCACGAGGACAGGTGCAGATGTTGACTAGGCAGCCGACTGAGGGCAGAGCTCGAGGCGGCGGCTTGCGATTCGGCGAAATGGAAAGAGACTGCCTAATAGGACACGGCGCTGCTATGTTGCTGCGCGACCGACTGCTCGAAGAATCCGATCGATATTTACTCTACATCTGTGAAAACTGTGGCTACATCGCTTTCTACGATATCAAACAGCGCAAGTACGTGTGCCGTGTATGCGAGGACAAGGGCAGCGTTTCGCCAGTCGTCGTGTCTTACGCTTTCAAGCTGCTCTTACAAGAACTTATGAGCCTGTGTGTAACCCCGAAACTGAAACTAAAGGAGCGGGCATAAGCATGGCAGCTACAGCTGGAGAAGAATCAGTTCACAAGATTGTTGATCAAGTCTACTTTGGCGTAATGTCCCCACAGGACATTCGTAGGCTATCCGTTGCCGAAATTCACACAGCCGACACCTACGACGAAGATGGCGCCCCAATCACATCTGGGCTTATGGACGGTCGCCTAGGAACGCTGGAACCAAGACAAAGATGCAAAACCTGCGGCAACACTGCCATCCGATGCCCAGGGCATTTTGGGCAAATCGAACTCGCGGCACCAATCATCCATGTGGAGTTCACAAAAATAGTCCATGACTTACTGAATTCCACATGTCGAAACTGCGGTCGAATTATGCTTTCCGAGCAACGCATTGGGAGGTTGAAACTGAAAATCGAGAAGACACGCAAGCTCTTAGGATTGGTGCCGGACGATCTTTACAAAAAGGTCTTCCACGAATCAAAGAGCAAAGAGTGTCCTCATTGTGGCGCGCCTCAATATAAGCTTGAGTTCACCAAGCCTACGACTTTCCATGAGATTGGCGACGAAGGCGCGTCCAGATCGACACCTAGCATGATACGGGAGCGACTTGAACGCATATCTAACGATGACTTGGAATTGTTCGGCTTCAATCCACTTGTGGCGCGACCTGAATGGATGGTCCTTCAAGTGTTGCCTGTTCCCCCAGTCTATGTTAGGCCGTCCATCACATTGGAATCGGGCATTCGCTCAGAAGACGACTTGACTCACAAACTCGTGGACATCATCCGCATCAACCAGCGCTTAAAGGAAAACATGGAAGCAGGTGCCCCCACGCTCATTATACAAGACCTTTCTGAGCTTCTCCAATATCATGTGACCACTTATTTCAACAATGAAGCCTCAGGCATTCCGCCGGCGAGACATCGTTCAGGCAGAGCGCTTAAGACGCTTTCCCAGAGACTTAAAGGCAAAGAAGGCAGATTCAGAAGCAATCTGTCCGGTAAACGAGTGGACTTTTCGGCTCGCACAGTGATTTCACCGGACCCGAATCTTGACATAAGCGAGGTTGGCGTGCCGCTTGAAGTTGCAATGCGGCTTTCTATGCCTGAGAAAGTCACGTCTTGGAATATCGAAGCAATGCGCAAGCTGGTGATCAATGGACCAGAGAAGTATCCAGGTGCTCTTTACATCGTTCGCCCCGACGGCAAACGCATACGCTTAGAGTTCGTCACGGACAGAGACAAGATCGCTGAAGGAATCGAACCGATGTTCGTTGTCGAACGCCATCTCACGGACGGCGACATAGCAATTTTCAACCGACAGCCGTCGTTGCACCGAATGTCCATCATGGCGCACTACGTTAAAGTTCTGCCGCACAAAACCTTCCGGCTTCACTTGACAGTCTGTCCCCCTTACAACGCAGACTTCGACGGAGACGAAATGAACCTTCATATACCTCAAAGCGAGGAGGCGCAAACTGAAGCCCGCATGCTCATGCAGGTGCAGGATCAGATTCTCTCGCCTAGATTTGGAGGACCGATAATCGGCGCCAAGACCGACTTTATCACAGCTGCATACCTGCTCACAAGAACGTCATCACTTCTCAACCGAGAAGAAGTGTGCAAACTTACGCTTGCTGCGGGCTATGACGGACCTCTTCCAGAACCAGAAATCAAGAAAGCTGAGCCACTGTGGACTGGAAAGCAGATTTTTAGCCTGTTCATACCTAAAGATCTAAACTATGCTTTCAAAGCGGCTACGTGCGTGGCTTGCGGAAAGAAGTGTCTGGACGGATGCGAGTACGACGCCTACGTTGTCATCAAAGACGGCGAACTGAAAAGAGGAGTCATTGACCGAGCTGCAATAGGCGCCGAACAATCCGAATCGCTACTGCACAGAATAATAAAGGACTACGGTTCAGCCAGAGGACGGGAATTCCTTAACCATGTTTGTCGACTTCTAAACATGTTCATGACGATTCACGGCTTCACGTACTCATATGACGAGATGGAACTACCTCCTGCGGCACAGAAAAGAATCCGGCAAATCATCGCTGCCTCTGAAGAAGCAATTAACGGGTTAATCAAACAGTACAAGGACGGAACCCTGCTACGTCTTCCAGGTCAAACATTAGCTGACTCCTTTGAAATCTACGTCATGAACGAGCTAGCTGAAGCCCGAGACAAAGCTGGCAGAACCGCTGAAACCGCCTTTGGAAGCCAAAACTCAGGCTTGATAATGACGCAGACTGGAGCACGAGGATCAAGCCTAAACATTGGTCAAATGACCGCGATTGTGGGACAACAGTCGGTGCGTGGAAAGCGAATCATGAGAGGCTATCTTGAACGTGCTTTGCCGCACTTCAAGCTAGGCGATCCGTCCCCCACTGCCCGAGGTTTCGTCGACGCTTCGTACCGTCAGGGATTGGATCCTGTGGAGTTCTTCTTCCACTCTATGGGTGGACGTGAAGGCTTGGTGGACACCGCGGTTCGAACACAACAGAGCGGCTACATGCAGAGACGCCTCATCAACGCTTTGGAGCATCTCCGCATCGAGTACGATGGAACAGTGCGCAACTCTATCGGCGACATCATTCAATTCCAATACGGCGAAGATGGAGTGGATCCAGCGAAAAGCGACCATGGCAAAGCCGTTAACGTGTCTCGCATCGCGGAACAGATTAGAATTATGGTTGAAAAAGGCAAAGCGGCGCCGAAAGAATACATAAAGGAAGCCATCGATCAAGTCCGAGACAAGCTCACGCCCATGCTGGTTGACGAACTAAGAAACGAAATGGGCAAAGAAGAGTTGCCACGAAAAGGCGTAGAAAAAGCTGTGGCGCTAACCCATGAAAATTACAGGAAAGCGTTGGTTGAGCCCGGCGAGGCAGTCGGCATTGTTGCCGCTCAGTCCATTGGTGAACCGGGCACTCAGATGACGTTGAGAACGTTCCATTACGCGGGCGTAAGAGAGCAAAACGTCACACTAGGCTTGCCCCGTTTGATTGAAATTGTCGACGCACGCAGAATGCCGTCCACGCCGATTATGACGATTTACTTGGATAAAGAGCACGGAGACAGCAAGAGCAAGGCTACAGAGGTGGCGCGTGAAATCATCTCAACCACGCTGCAGGACATCATCAAAACCGAGCCATACGTAGCGCCAGAACTTGAAGAGGTTGTTATTCAAACGGATCCAACAATGATGGAAGACCGGGGGGTAACGCTTAAGCAACTAGAGAACATCATGCGCCTGCCCAACGCCACCCTGCGAATTAAGGGTGACAAATTGTACCTCAAACCCAAGAAAGTTGACGCGCGTAAACTAAAGGACAAGGTGCCAAGCCATCATGTAAAAGGCATTCCTGGGATCCGACGAGTGCTTGTGACAGAGGAGAAGGGTGAATGGGTCATCCACACAGACGGCTCAAACCTACCTAAAGTGTTAGACGTTGCGGGCATCGATCCAATTCGTACAATCACGAATCACATTCACGAGATCGCTAAGACTCTGGGCATTGAGGCAGCTAGAAGCGTCATAATTCAGGAAGCCATGGGAGTCCTTGAAGAACAAGGCTTGGACGTTGACATCCGACACGTTATGCTTGTAGCCGACATCATGACAGTGACGGGCGAAGTGCGCCAGATCGGCAGACATGGTATCAGCGGCGAGAAATCCAGCGTCTTGGCCAGAGCAGCCTTTGAAATCACCGTGCCGAACATCGTTGACGCCGCCATCAAAGGCGAAAGCGACCCACTGAAAGGCGTGACCGAAAATGTTATTGTGGGGCAGTCCATACCTATCGGCACTGGACTAGTTGACCTTTACATGGCGACGCTTGCGCGAGGAAGCAATCAATGATCGATATGGACAGAGCCATTGCGACTGCAATGAAGACAGGTAAAGTAATGCTAGGCGGCAGCAATGCTGCAAAAAACGCCAAGCTTGGCAGGGGAAAACTCATCGTTCTGGCTTCTAATTGCCCGTCCAACGTTAGAGAGGATGTGACATATTACGCCAAGCTTTCAGGCGTCCCAGTAGTTATTTATAAAGGCGCCAGCATAGACTTGGGCATGACATGTGGGAAACCATTCGCGGTTTCTGCCATGACGATTCGCGAACCCGGGGACTCCGACATACTGAAGACAATACAGGAAGATGCAGAGGCGAGCGACGAAGAAACGGAGATGACGACTGCGGAGGAAACGGATGAATAGCGGTATTCGGCTGACGAGCAAAGAAATGCGTTACATAGCCTTGTTTGAAAGCATTACAAGCGCAACGGTCAGAGATTGCATTGTAGACGACGAACAGAGTCGTATCATTTTTGTGGTCAAAGAGGGCGACATCGGCGTAGCCATCGGTAAAGGCGGCAAAAACATCCACTTGCTTGAAAGAATGACTGGAAAAAAACACGAGATTATAGAGCATTCCACCAGCCCACAGCAGTTCATCAAGAACGCCTTAAAACCCGCACACGTAAACGAAATACGGATAACTGAGCGACCAGACGGCAAATCAATTGCAGTGGTTTCAGTAAACGCACGAGACAAAGGCGTAGCCATAGGAAAGAACGGGCGCAACGCGGAGCGCATAAGATTCCTGGCCAAACGTTACTTCCAAATTCAAAACGTAAGCATCACTTAACGACAGCTTCTTAGCGCTGCAGAATGTTGACTTTTCTGAGTTTTTCTTCCACTTGATCTAATCCCAGTTTTCTGAGCAGTTCTGGTGTAGGCAGACCAGCTTTATTCCATCCCATCGCGTCGTAGTATTCCTGCTTGTGCTCTTCAAACGATTTCTTGTCCACTGTCTTTCCCTTATAGGGGCCTGTGGGCAGCGGCTCATAGAATCTTAGTGGGTTATCGTCATCTGCGTTGGCTTTCCATCGTATGTCAGGTCCTCCCAAAAGCAGCATGGCGCGTTGCAGTTGAATTATGCGCAACGCGTTTGTGTCATGCCACTCTTGGCGCAGGTTTTCCCAACCCGTGACTGCATCGAAGAAATCCCAAACGAGATCCATCCCTGTGGAAAACGTGTTGAACGAGCAGTACACGGCTGAGTCATCCAGTATTGTGTTGAACTCGCCGTTTTCACGTTCCGTTGGCGAGGATGGTAGCGAAGTATGGTCGCCTGCTTGCACATTGCACGCATACGACATGACGGTGGGGTAGTCTCTGCCGCTTCGAATGCCATGAGCGCCGATAGCCATGCCTTTTTCAACAACCGCGTAAGGCAGTAGATTCATGCTTTTCCTTTTTCCAAGTTGTAGCGCAGCCCTATACGCACCCTCGGCGAACACGCTGCCAAGCCCCTCACGCTTGGAAATCTTTGTAGCCAGTTCTGCAAATGCCTTCGTGTTTCCCCATTGGAGTTCGATGCCACCTAAGTCCTCTGCGCTTACAACGCCGCGTTGATAAAGTTCAGCTGCAAAAGCCAACGTGTTGCCTCCCTGAATTCCACACAAACCCAAGTCGTCAATCAGCGAAGAAAGAAAAACATTGTCTTCAGGCTTAAAAATACCCAAATTCGGTCCTAAGTAAGCCTGCAACTCGTAGTCGGGATTATCGGTAACGCTTCCTTTGAACTCGCCAACCCTTGGCATGGCTACTTTTAGGCATGAAGTGGGACAACCATAATCAGCCCAGTACCTCTTAACCCACAGTCTTTGCTCAAATTTATCCACCGCAAAGCTTCTTTCGTCATGCCACTCCTCTTGCCAGTTTCGCACCGGCTCAGAGCTCGTCCGAGCTCCGAAGTTGTAGCCTCCTGCTCCGGTGCCCCATCTTCGAAAAGCTCCAGCCTTGTAGCACTTCTTGTCTGCGTCTTTTATGAGTTCGCCGACTTTCTCTATGTCCTCAACCTCTGGAAGCGGACCCAATCCTTTGACGACTATGGCCTTCAGGTTCTTGCTGCCCATTACTCCTCCGTAGCCGCCGTACCCAGCGGCGTGGGTCCACTTTTCCATAACCGCTGCAATTCTGGTCTGAGTCTCACCTGCAGGTCCAATGTAAAGGGCCTGTGGCTCCTTCAATTCTCCATACTCTGGATAAGTTGCTTTCAGCTCTCTTCTTGTTTCCTCAGTTAGGATTTTGAGCGTCTGCTTGCCATTCTTACCCCATACGTGACTTGCGTCTTTAATCGAGACTTGATCATCGAAGATTGATAGATAACAAGGGTTGGAAGCTTTCCCTGTGACAATTATGCCATCGTAACCAGCGCACTTCAAATCGACCCCGAACTCTCCACCCACAGTGGAGCCAACCATGCCGTTGCTCTGGGGTGACTTGCCTGATACACAGATTCTGGCGCCCGGAAAGAAACCTGTCAAGGGGCCAGTCAAAACTGTGAGCACGTTTTCGGGTGCAAAAGGGTCCACCGTCTCCCATTTTTCACCTAGCCTATCCCAGAGAATTTTGGCGGCTAGACCTCGACCCCCAATGAAACGCCTCAAAACGCCCTCGTCAAACTTGGTCTGCATTACTTTCCGTGTTGAAAGATCGATGTCTAGGAACTTGCCAGCATATCCTCGCATTTTAGATAAATTCCTCCCCTGCTTCACCGTAAAGGTTGCGCACTATCTCACGCGTTATTTCCTCAGGCTTGCGAGCGTGCACCTTATAGACTTGCCACGAGCTTCGAGTCGTGGTCTCAAGCGCATCCCAACTGCCTTCTTGGCAAACCTTGGCGCATAGAGGTCGCCCATTACACAGATCACAGATAAGTATCGTTTTCTTGACAGGATGCAGATGCGGCACCCTTCCTGGACAGGCTTCAATGCAAACGCCACAAGCAGTGCACTGTTCCTCGTTTACCAGAACTGCGCCAGTTTTCTGGCTTATAGACAATGCGCCCATTGAACAAGCTTTGACGCATGGGTAATCCTCACACTGCGCGCATAGGTGTGGGACCTCGGCGCCGGGAACAAGCATGAACACGCGAATTCGAGACGCCTCAGGCCATATTCGCCTTTCACGATGAAGTGAGCAGGCGATTTCGCATTTTCGGCAACCACTGCACTTTAGAAAATCACGGGCAATCCATATTCGCTTTCTAGAACGCATGTTATCCTTCGCCTTCGAATTGAGAGAATTATGCATGTTCGCTGCTTCTTATTAGCGTGTCGTTTGCGCGTTCTAACTCATTCACGGCGAGTAAAAGGCCACTCACAATATGCAGATTCGTTTAAATGGTGCTCCAGTCTATCACCATTATCTGGGTGTACAGCCGCCAATGCAGAAGCGCACGCTGTTTCCTTTCTCAGCCATTGTTGATCTCGATAAACTCCGTTTGTCCATACTCATCAACGCCATCAACCCGAAGGTGGGTGGTGTGTTGATTCGCGGACCAAAAGGCTCAGGAAAAACTACGGTTGTCCGCGCTCTAGCAGACATTTTGCCAAAAATAACAGTGTCGACGATTTGCCACTTCAACTGCAACCCAGTTGACCTCACCAACATGTGTGCTCTTTGCAGCGAACGCTATCGCAAAGCCGAGAAACTGCCCGCAGAAGAGCGAGAGATGATTGTGGTTGACCTGCCCTTAGGCGCAACTGAAGATCGGGTTGTGGGCAGCCTCGACGTGGAAAAAGCCATAAAACTCGGGGTCCAGGCCCTGGAACCTGGAATTCTTGCTGAAGCAAACCAGAACATTCTCTACGTGGACGAGGTAAACCTTTTGCCCGACCACATTGCCGACGATTTGCTAGATGCAGCGGCTACGGGCTGGAACGTTGTAGAAAGAGAGGGAATCTCGGTAAGGCATCCATCACGGTTCATCTTCATCGGCACAATGAATCCTGAGGAAGGCGAATTAAGACCGCAGCTTCTTGACAGGTTTCCGTTATCGGTAACGGTTGGCAGGATATCAACCGTTGAAGACAGGATAGAAGTCGTCAAAAGAAACACTAAGTTCGAAGTCGATCCTGAGAAATTCCATAAAGAATTTCAACCTTTGCAGGAGGAGCTTCGAAACAGGATTTTTCGGGCAAGAGAGGGTTTGCCAAAGGTTGAAATGCCGCAGGAACTTCTCGAAATAATCTGCAAAGCTTGCTTAGACCTGAAAGTAGACGGCATGAGACCAGATATAGTTATACACAAAGCCGCAGTAACGTTGGCTGCTTTTGAGAACCGAACCCAAGTCACATTAAATGATGTTATGGTGGCCGCAGAACTTGTCCTCAGCCACAGAACCAGAGAAGGCGGCTTTCTCGAGGCTGCTACGCCGGAAGAAATCAAACAAGCCCTTGCCACGAGGGCAAAAGAGATCAAATACCTGGAAGACACAGGACCGCCTCAACCGGGAACGAAGGGAAAAGCCAAAGGCAGAGTCCTAGTCTGGCAACAAAGAGAAGCAACAGAAAAGGAGGAAGACCGCCTGAAGAAACGTGAGAGGGCACGCTCCATATGGTCCCGCGCCTATTTCACTTTCAACAGGTTAACCGGCGGCGCAGTCTTTGCCAAGGGGAAGAGGCTCAAAAAAGGATTGAAGGACTCTCCGGTGGTGGACGGCGCACTCAAAGACGCGAACTTCAAGACGAGCGAAACAGCCGACGTGCAAGAAAAAGATGTTAAAAAGGACGACAAAGCCTCGCCGACGGTAAGTTCTGAGCCCAAAACACCTGATTCCGCCAAGGGCTTTTCCACGCTTGTCACTAGAGCACCCATTCCTACAGTTAGCTCGGTAGTTGGAGTCACGCACTTGAACGAAGGCGTGTCCGCGTTCGCCCGGCTGAAAGAGAGCTTTCTCGTCGCCTTCAGACATTCCGAGATGCGGACGAAGAAGAAAAAGAAGCTGCATAGTCACGTGGGTAGACGCGCTGAAACAGTCACAACGCAGCATCGAGGTCGACCTTATGGATGGAGGCTTCCAAGAGGCAAGCCAAAGGACATTCATTTGCCAGCAACTATCCGAGCCGCGGCAACTAAACAAAGTGTAAGAGAGAAACCGATTGCCACAGCGCTCCAAATAGGCTTACAGGATGTACGAGAAAAACTGAGACTGTACAAAGCTCCCATGACCATCATGTTTGTCATTGACCTAAGCGGCTCCATGCTCATGAACATAGAAGCCTTGAAAACCGCCATTCTAAGCTCTCACAAAGAAGCATGCCGTTCCAGGGATCGTGTTGGTATTGTAGCAGTCAAAGACACGGGCGCAGTGGTTGTTCAACACCCAATAACCAATCTTCGAGTAGTGGCAAGCAGGCTGGCGGGTCTGAAGATCAGTGGCTTCACGCCTCTAGCCACTGGCATGCTCAAAGCTTGGGAAGTTTTGAAAGAAGCGAAGAGAAGGGACGTCTCCACCATACCTGTCATGATAATCATGACTGACGGAAGCGCCAACGTGCCCTTGAAAAGAAGCATGTCGACCGGCGAAATCCGCCAATTCGATGAAGTGGGCATAGCTGTTCGAAAATACGAAGACTGGGCAATAAAGGACGTCATGGATGTTTCGAAGACTATAAAGAAAGAAGGAATCCACACAATTGTGGTGAACACCAATCCGAAGCTGTATGGTCGAGAAACCTATGGTCTGGTGGTAACAGAAAGAATCGCTTCTATAACAAATGGCGCTCTGCATCAAGTAGGGCGGGTCACTTTGGAGGATGAATTTGTGAGGAAGATCGTTGAGGGCATTGCTGAGGATCGGAGATTGATAGCGCACAACGAGCCGCTTTCCTCAGAACCGCCCGACTAGGCATTTGGCATCACAGTTCTTTCGTTATTACCATTATGATTTTATAATCGAACTGTCAAACAATAGGCGGATTGAAAATGGCAGAAGGGAAAATTGTAGTTCTTCTAGGCTCCATAAGTGACTTGGCGTTTGCTCATCGAGTCAAGGATTTTCTACGCGAGTCCCGCTTCCCAGTCAAATGCATATTCAGGATCAATTCTGCACACAGGCACACCGACAAACTGCTTAGTGATCTAAAGGGTTTCGAACAATCCGAGGACAATATTGTCTATATCACAATGGCTGGTTTGTCAGACGCGCTTTCAGGCGTTGTCGCAGGCAATTCCAAATATCCCGTTATTGCTTGCCCACCAGACCTTGAAAAGCTTGGGCTTCCAAAAATGTTCTCTTCGATGATGATGCCCCAAGGCATAGCTGTAAGTTTGGTGTCATCTCCCGAGAATGCCGCCCTCTTGGCGGTGAAAATCTTGGCATTATCTAATCCTTCGCTTACGAACCGCGTTGTCGATTGCATGAACACCTTGAAGAGCGTTGTGGCAAAAGCTGATGCCGATCTGCTCAAAAAAGAAGAGCATGAAAGGGAACGCGAACACATAGAACGCATCGATCACTTAGAACACGGAGAACATGCGGAGCACGCAGAGGACACCTGATGCAAACTGAAGTTGTGATGGAAACAAGTCTTCCACTTCCCTTATTTAAGAGGGGTAAAGTGCGAGACGTCTACGACCTAGGCGATAAGCTGCTCATTGTGTCAACAGACAGAATCTCAGCATTTGACGTTGTACTGCCAAACGGTATTCCATTTAAAGGCGAAGCCCTGAACCGAATATCAAACTATTGGTTCAATCAGACTGCAGATATAGTTGCCAACCACGTCATCGATGTAGTTGATCCCCGCTCAGTTCTTGTTAAGAAGTCAAAACCCATCAAAGTCGAATTTGTTGTCAGAGGCTATCTCTACGGCTCATTATGGGAAAGCTACAAGCAAGGCAAGTCGACGTCGTTACCAAAAGGCTTGGAAAAAGCGGAGAAACTCAAGAGCCCAATTTTGACGCCCACAACCAAAGCCGACACAGGTCACGACACCGAGCTGTCACGAGAAGACGTTTCAAAGCAAATCGGCAAATCCTTGGCTACCGAAGTCGAGGAAGTAAGCTTAAGAATCTATGAAAGAGCCTCAGATACGGCAGAGACACACGGCATAATAATCGCCGACACAAAATTCGAATTCGGCTTCTCCAATAATGAACTGATGCTCATAGACGAGTGCATAACACCCGACTCGAGCAGATTCTGGTCTAAGGAAAAACACCGAGTCGGGCAGGATCAGTTTAGCTATGATAAACAGTGTGTCCGCGACTACTTGGTTAGTGTAGGTTGGAATAAGCAGCCGCCTGCCCCAGATTTGCCTGAACACGTGATCCTTGAGACCTCAAAGAAATACATTGAAGCGTATGAGCTTTTGACAGGTAGAGATTTCTAGATTTTTTAGACAAGATATAGACACTAAAACTGTTAATATTCGTTCAAACACTCTAACGAAAACCGTTATATGCGGTTTTCTCTGTTTACAGAGGCGTGATTTAAATGGTCATAGCAAGAGAAGAAATGCAAGAAATAGCACGATCATACAAGGAACCGATTGGACTTAATCTTGGTTCTCATTCAGCCTTGGATGCGTGGCAAGGGCAAAGAAACTACGGCTTGAGAAGCATAATTTACACCACTCGTGGAAGGGCGCGCATCTATCTTCAAAATCCAATGGTTGGCGAGTCAGGCAAACCTGTAGAAGACCTGCCGGCTCAGGTGCGAAGCGACCTTGTCGTAACCGATGATCCATCAGACATCAAGAAAACTGATAAGAAATGGCGAAGCGTCATCCTGATTCTGAACGAATATAAAGACATACTGAAGTACACAGACGAGCTTGTCGAATTGGAGTGCATGCAAATCCCCAACAGGGCTTTCTCGGTCTACGTGGGCGGAGACGAATATTGCAGTGACATCGAAAATGATTACCCTGTTCCAATCCTTGGTTCAAGATTGGCTTTGAAGGTGGAGAATCGAGGCGAAATCGAAAAGGACTATTACTGGTTCGCGGAAAAAGCCCACATACCTTATCCGAAATCCTACAAATTCGAGGTGCACAAAACTGGGATACGCTTCAAAGAAGCCATCGAAGACCCCATTCTGCTAAAGGCGGAACATGCGCACCGATCCTTTGAGCGCGAATTCATCTTCGCGGCGGATTCCAACGATTTGGAAGCTAAGGTCGAAAGGGAAATGCAGATCGGCAACTTGAACAAGGAGTGCTTGGAACGCGCGCGCATCGAACAAATCGTGTTAGGACCACACGCCAACTTCAACTTCTTCTTTTCACCTCTTGACGCCCAAGAGGACTGGGGAGACGTTGACAAATGGTACGCCAAACTCCACAAAACCAGTTTAGAAGAGGCTAGAACTTGCCTGGCAAATCAGTTTCTATCCATAGATGAGCGGCGTGAAACAATTCTGGACGGCGTCAAACGTTTGCCTATGGATGTACAGGCGAAAATCAAACGAGTACCTTCATTCGAAGTTTCAGCTCACCTTGTCATGAGTCTGCGTGAATCGTTGCTGAAGGACATGCATCGATATGCCGATGCCTACTTATTGGCAATGAAGAAGCATTTGACACCAGGCATAATCGGTGCTTGGTGCCTACAGACACTTATCACTTGGGACAAGATATCAAAGTATGAGCACAATCCGTCAGTCAAAGTTGATGTCACAATGGGTTCTGAAGCCAAAACAGCAATGGATTACGGGTTGTACGATGTTCCAGAAGGCGCTGAACCCCTCATGCACATTCCAGTGACACAGGATGTGGCTTTGAGACACGGAGGCGGAACCAACGTGCACATGGGCATAGGTTCGCAATACGCTAACGCCAAGTATAACAAGACAATGAGTATGGGCGACCGAATTGCGTTGGAGATCAAGCGGGCATCGAAAGAGAAGAAACTTCATCTCATCGTAACTTAAACGAGTGAAGAATTCAATGCCTAAAAAACCAGCTAAGACGCTAACTTATGCCGAGGTAGGTGTGGATCGAAGACTCCGCACGAAATCAAAGAAAGCATTAGAAACCCTTGGTAAGACGTATAGGTTCAGCAGATACGGGCCTATTGTCAAGCTCCCGTACGGCAACATTTTCCCCATTGGCGGCAACATGTACCTCGACTTGGTCATCGAAGAAATCGGCACAAAGGTCTTGATAGCTCAACTCGCTGACAAATATGACACCATCGGCATCGATGGCATAGCCATGGCCGTTAACGATGTCATACGTTCAGGTGCGCGTCCTCTAGCGTTAGCTGACAACATTCACGCTCATGTTTCTAACCCTGCTCTAATCAGAGAATGGATGAAGGGCATAGTTGGAGGTGCTGAAGAAGCAGAGTGCGTGGTGCCAAGTGGCGAAATCGGCGACGTTCCTGACCTCATCAAGGGCATTGCAGAGGGAAAAGGCTTTGACATGGTCTTCGCTTCGGTCGGCGAGGTGCACAAACACAGCATCATTTATGGAAGTAACCTGAAGCCTGGAGACGTAGTCATTGGCATGCGTAGCTCAGGCATCCACAGCAACGGCATTTCACTTGCACGAAAGGTTTTGTTCAAACATTGGGGGGGCGCATACGAACCCTTCGACGTTCCAGATGGGTTGGGCAGAGAACTTGTTTACGAAGTTCTCGAGCCAACACGGATCTACGTTAAACCAATGGTCAGGCTTGCGGGAAGCCTCGAGATCAAGGCAATGGTTCACATCACGGGCGACGCTTACCTCAAATTCGACAAACTTATGCACATCAACAAATGTATAGGGTTCGAATTCGACAACTTCAAGTCGCAGCCAATATTCCGCCTTATCCAGCAAGTTTCTGAGAAGCGTCGAAAACCTATTTCGGACCATGAGATGTTCAAGACCTTCAACATGGGCTGGGGCTTCGCAGTGGTCGTGGACAGAGGAGCTAAGGATGAAGCTGTTGATTTGCTGTGCAGAGGTGGCATTGAGACCGAATCAATAGGCACGGTTACAGAAATGGGCAAGATCGTCGTTAAATATGAAGGAAAGAAAATGCATCTTTCTCGAGAATAGCCGTTGATTGTCTTTCGACAGGTTGAGTGAAATTTTACATAGGAATGTGATGAAAATTGATAAATACTTGTATATGAGATTCTCCGTATGAAATTCCGTGCTAGAGTTGAGGTTAGACTTAAACCAGGCCACTCTGACCCGGAAGGCGAAACAACGAAGCAATCGTTGGTGGAGTTGAACTACAAGGTCTCCAGAGTTGGCGTCAGCAAGGTCTATGAGATTGTATTCGAGGCTAGAAACCAAGTTGAAGCCAGAAAGACCGTTGACGAAATGTGCAAGCGACTGCTGGCAAATCCTGTAAAGGACAGCTATCGTTTTGAGATAGAGGAAGCTTGATGAAGACCAGCTTGTACAAAAAGCGCCCTTTGCCTTTTCCGCTTCATGAAATCCCATTGAAAGACGCTAGCGAAAAACAACTGCACCAGGTCAGTAGGGAACTTGCTATCGGTCTAAACTTAGAGGAAATGAAGAAAGTCAGGAAATACTTTGTTCAGAAAAGGCGAAGTCCTACAGATGTCGAGCTGCAGACTATTGGGCAAACTTGGTCAGAACATTGCTTCCACAAAACCTTCAAAGGCGAAATAATTGCAGGTCGAAAGAGAATCAAAAGCCTGTTCAGAACCTACATCGCCAAAGTCACGGAGAAAATCGATCCACCTTGGTGCGTCTCGGTTTTTGAAGACAATGCAGGCATAGTTGACTTTGACAAGGGATTCGCGGTTGCAGCCAAGGTTGAAACACACAACCATCCGTCTGCCGTCGAACCTTTCGGCGGGGCAGCAACAGGTGTAGGTGGCGTCATAAGGGATATCTTGGGCGTTTGGGCGGATCCAATAGCTTGCACTGACGTTCTCGGTTTTGGACCATTGGGCTATGATTATGACAAGCTGCCGTATGGAATCAAGCATCCGAAGTATGTTTACAGCGGTGTCGTCGCTGGCATAGGCGCATACAGTAACAACATGGGCATCCCAACAGTCAATGGAGCCATCTACTTCGACGAGAGCTACACAGGCAATGTTGTGGTATACTGCGGCTGCTTCGGCATTCTTCCAAAGGCTAAGCATGTACGAAACATAAAACCAAACGACATAATTCTGTTAGTCGGCGGCAAGACTGGCCGCGATGGCATTCACGGGGTCACATTTGCCTCAGCTGAGTTGACTGAGAAGTCGGAAGAGATCTCGCGTCCAGCGGTCCAGATAGCTAATCCGATTGAAGAGGAGAAGTTGAAAAGGGCAGTGCTCGAAGTCCGCGATCGTGGACTAGGTTCAGGAATAACAGACCTTGGTGGAGGAGGCTTATCCTCAGCTGTTGGCGAACGTGCTCTTGCAGCAGGCTGTGGCGCAATTGTTGAGCTCGATAAGGTTCCACTGAAGTATGCAGGTTTGGCGCCGTGGGAGATCTACATCTCCGAGTCCCAAGAAAGAATGCTGTTGGCGATTCCGCCACGAAATCTCCGAGAAGTTTTATCAGTCTTTGAGCGTGAGGACGTTGAGGCTGCGCCGATTGGCAGATTTACGCAGTCACCTGTGCTCATCATAAGTTATGAAGGCCGACGAGTTGCCGAGATAGACATAGATTTTCTATTTGAACCGCCTACAGCAAAAAGGAAGGCTAACCTAACCATTGAATTCCAGAGTGAACCAACTTTCAGAGAGCCAAGTGACGTAGGGAATGTTATTCTGAGGCTTTTGTCGGCGCCCAATATTGCCAGCAAAGAGGCAGTTGTGCGCAGCTATGACCACGAAGTGAAGGGCAACACTGCCATCAAACCGCTTCAGGGCACGTATGCTGGTCCAAACGACGCAGCAGTAATCAAGCCATTGGACAACTCTTGGAGAGGCATAGTTGTTTCATGCGGGATCAACCCAAACTATGGCAGAATCAGCGCATATTGGATGGCAGCATCGAATATTGATGAAGCAGTTAGGAACAACACAGCTGTGGGCGGACGCAGAATCGCGTTGCTTGACAACTTCACCTGGGGAAACCCCGAAAAGCCCGATCGTCTAGGCTCTTTGGTGCAGGCGTGTCAGGCATGCCATGATATTGCTTTAGGATTTAAGACACCGTTTATTTCTGGTAAGGACAGCCTCTACAACGAGTCGCCTCTTGGTTCTGTGACACCTACGCTTCTGATCACGGCTGTAGGAATAGTTCCAGATGTGCGAAAGGCCGTTACAATGGATCTGAAACAGCCCAGCAACTCACTCTATTTGATAGGGAGTAGTCTTCCCGAGCTAGGCGGCTCTGAATACTACAGGCTCAGGGGATTTCTTGGAAAATCGGTGCCTCAAGTTAATGTGAAAACAGCTAAGCAAGCCGTTGAGTCAGTTGTGAAAGCAATTGACGCGGGTTTTATACGGGCGTGCCACGATTTATCGGAAGGTGGACTGGCGATTGCCGCAGCTGAAATGGCTTTCACAGGCAACTACGGCGTGGAATTGTTCCTGAAAAACGTGCCCAAACCCAGAAGCTTGATTCGCAACGATCTCATCCTGTTCTCAGAATCTAACAGTCGCTTTCTGGTTGAAGTCGATGCAAACCACGAAGGGGATTTCGAAGAACTGATGAAAGGTAAATCATGCGAGTTAATTGGGCGAGTCAAGAAAGAATCTAAATTCACTGTCTACTCCACGAATAGCAGGATGATAGTTGGAACAGATTTGGCGACCCTTAGAAAAGCTTGGAAAACCGCTTTCGGAGCCGTAGCCTATGAAACCTAAGGACATCAGAGTGTGCATTTTGCGCGTTGGCGGAACCAACTGTGACGCGGAAACTCGACGTGCTTTCATCAATATAGGGGTCGGAGCTGAAGTTGCTCATCTGAACGATGTTGCCAGAAAAAACAATCTACTTGATTATCACGTACTTGTTTTCCCAGGGGGCTTTTCCTATGGGGACTACGTTCGGGCAGGCGCCATACTTGCGAAGAGCGTGATAGCAAGGCTTGGGCACAGCCTAAAGGAGTTCGTTAATGAAGAACGTCCGATTCTTGGCATCTGTAACGGCTTTCAAATTCTAGTTGAAGCTGGCTTGCTCCCCGGGTTCAACGGGTTAAGTGAGTTGCCTCAAGCCGCGTTGGCGACAAACGTACCGATCGGTTATCGTTGTGTCTGGGTTCATCTGAAGCATGAAAGCAAAGGCAAGTGCATATTCACTAAGAGAGTTAAGAAGGAGCAAGTCATCCACATTCCAATTGCTCACGGAGAAGGCCGGTTTATGTTTGAGAGAAGCAAGCAAAATGAAAAACTAAATGAACTCATCGAAAATGACCAACTGGTTTTCCAATATTGCACCGAAGATGGCGAGACCGCCCAAGGCAGATTCCCAATAAACCCAAACGGCTCCTTCCACGATATAGCAGCGATATGCGACCAAACAGGCACAATATTCGGCTTAATGCCTCATCCAGAACGAGCCTACTTCACTTGGCAGCAACCAGACCGCACCAGATACGGCAGACTTAGCAAGTATGCTGATGGGAGACTTGTCTTCGAGTCAGTTGTCGACTACTTGGTCAAGAAGCTTTAGAAGCACCTGAGATCAGAGGCTCGCGGCAGTCCTGTTCGGGCGCCCACTTTAGCTATGCATTTTGAAGCTACAAAGTTTCCGAGTCGTCCACATGCGTACAAATCCTTGTTCTTGATTAGTCCGTAGAGGAAGCCTGCGCAAAAGGCATCTCCAGCACCCGTTGTGTCGACAACCTTGGTCTTGAACGGCGGAATCAAGTGGCTTTCGCTGCCGTTTGTGACGTAGCATCCCTTCTCGCCCAGTTTGACGGCCACTATTTTGGCGCCTTCTTTGAGCAGCGCCGCAGCGCCGTTTTTGAAGTCTTTTTCAGCTAGCATTCTCAACTCATTTTCGCTCGGCATAACAACTAAACTTCGTTTTATGATAGGTCTGAGTTTGGTCAACCCCTTTTTTGCGTAGATTTCCCCGGGGTCGAAGCTTACTTTCACGTTTAGTAGTTCTTCGACGAGTTTTTTCTGGGCTTGAAAGGGTTTGTTATCCATTGATGTTAGGTGCAAGAACTCAGTTTGTTCAGCGTACTTCAGATCTACGTCTTTGAATTCCAGTGTGTCGTTGACGCTGGGATGCACATAAAGCGCTCTTTCGCCTTTCTTGTCAACGAATGCTTCAACAGTGCCACTGCGTCCATGTTCAGCAATTACTACGCCCTCAACGTTGACGCCCTCGCTTCTAAAGTCGTGAAGAAGCAGCTCGCCTTCATGGTCGCTGGCGATTTTCCCAATGAATCCAGTTTTCGCGCCTAGTCTTGCCAAGCCAACAATAGTGTTAGCAGCTGAGCCGCCTGGCGCCTCGCTAATGCGCAGGATAAAGCTTTCTTCGCCTCCTCTGGCAATCTTGTTGACATGATAGAGTTTGTCCACGTTTAACGCGCCAAAACCGACTGCGTCGAACTTCATTTACAGCAGCTCATGAAGGTATATTTTGTATTTGCCTAGCTTGCCGTCATAGTTGCCCGCCGAGATTTTGACAACGCCCTGAATATCCTTAACCGCGTCTATCGCGGCTTTCATAGCCTCTTTGACGGCGTAGAGCGACACGCCATTGATCACGATCTCCGGAATGGAGTTCACGCCTTCGGGCACCTTTGAGTCGGAAATCTTCTCTCTCAGCGAAGGGGCATAGAGATGATTGGTTGTCGGTCCAATCTCCGGATACTTGGTTTCAGGCTTGGAACCCGCCGCGCACACATCAAACGGCGTAATTACCCCTTCTATTACATGCACAGCTTCGAGCGCTTTATCCCCCGCCTTCAGGGCCAAGTCTTCGTTTTGGCACATAAGCCAAAGATTGCCGCCGGACACGCCAACACCGTAGCCTAAGTAGCGTTCAATGCGGAAAGTGGGCATCATAATCGGAACATTGATGACTCGGCGTTCAGCATACACTTCTTCCCATTCAAAACCGTCGCCACAATGGCCCACGGTGTCCATGACATCGAATTTAGTTTGTGAGTCTGACGCGTCGAGAACGCAAGTAGTGGGCTCAACTAAGATTTCCTGACGGATTCGGTACGAAACCTCTCTTATGAACTTCTTAAGCGAAGCTTCAATTGGTTTGGACTCGTCGATGCCGCCCCAAAACTGAACTATCACGCCGACGCGTCCATCAGGAGTTTCGGCAGGTTTCAGCAATCTTTCCACGCCGCCCTCTGTTCTGCCGATTACAACCATTGGTAAAGCTGTTGACCCAAAAGCTGCTTTTTCGAGGCGAGTCTTATCCCTAGCCGTGATCAAAATGCGACAGAACAATCCATCGAACGCCTCTGCATAAGTATTCTCAACTTCCGCCAATTTCATCGCCACGCAATGGTTTCTATCCTAGTTTCCCCACCGCTTCGCCTCTCACTTTCTTGCGGAACAGTGTGCTCTCCTGCATCAATTTCGCCACGTTTCGTCCAGTTATTAACTTAATCGTTGGGAATTCGTCGCTACAGGTCTTGGTGAAGCATTCATTCAAAGGCTCATATAAACCGGCTTTTTCCATTGTTGATGGCTTCCATTCTCTAATGAATGTCACAAGTCGAGCTTTTCCAAAACGGCTGAAAATGCTTGCCAACACTGCTGTCACGATAGCGTTTCTTGAAAGCACCGCAACTTCCGCCTCCCTTACTGCAAAGTTATTTCCATTGAAGGAAACCGCTAAGCCTCCAGCGCCACGCACCAGTTGAAAAGCTGACGCATCTGTTATGCTGTCACCAACATACATCACGTTCTCAAGGCCCCTGTTTAGCTTGGTTACGATGTCTTTCACTTCAGCAGCTTTTTCTGACCCACCAACCGGGTTGACTTCGGCTACTAATCTGCCTATCTTCATGCTAGGGATTTCCTCCCAGAAGATTTCGTCCAGTCTCTGCACAGTGTCCTGCATTCTCTTAGGAAGATCCGCTAGAGACCCAGCGCCTCTGGGAATCTTTAGCATAGGAAGCCTGACTATCCTTTCTGCAAGGCGTTTAACTTCTGCTTCCTCACGGCTGACGACAACATAATTGTCTAAATCCACGCGTGTACAACGTACGTTCTCAAAAGGAAACTCTACTGCGACACACAGAGCGTGCATATACTGCGCATAGCTGGTGCTGACAATGTAAGATGGCATGAAACCGCGAACGAACTTAAGCATTTCCTTTGCGCCGGGCATCAGAATCAAGTTTTGCGATGAAAAGTCACGCATCTTCTCATCAGACGCGCCGTAGGCTTTCAAGAACGGTAGAATAAGCTTTAGTGTGTCTCCTGCCTTGTAGCCTACACGCTTCACAATGTCGGCGAGTATGTCGTCATATCGACTTATCAGAGTGAATAGACGATCGCCTTTTGGAATGAAATGGCTTGCGAGTTCGAAGGCATTGTCGTTCTTTGAAATTGGTCCTTCACAATCAGAGATGAAGATTTTCTGCGACGCCGATGTGCGGGCCGAAGTCATGCCCTTTGAAGCCTCAGGCGTTTCATATGTTCTACGCTTCTGGCAATGTGTTCCCTTGAGGCTATGTCGTTTCGATGCCAAAGCGCCCCACCCGTGATCGCCTTAACACCCTTCAGCGAGATCTCTCTCGCTTCCTCTATCGTACCACCAGTGCCAACCACGCATACAGCTCTGGACGTCAATGCGTAAGTTTTGCCATCCTCCCTTGTTTCCATTGATCCAGGATAAACGTGCATATCACCCTCATGTTTCATGCACAGCTTTTCGACTTCAGTCAGGTCGACCGGAGTGTTCACCTCGTTTTCGCTCATGTGGTTTGGAAACGTGGTTGAGTATCCACCATAGTTCGGTGGCGCCTTGTAGATTACTACTGTTGCTTTGCTTTCTATGTTGACTTTGGTTAGGTTGCCCTCTAGGATTCTGTAGCAGATGTCGACGAAATCGTCTTTCAGAAGCGGTAGTAGGCACTGAATTTCGGGGTCGCCGGGTCTGCTGTTATTCTCCAGAACTTTGGGTCCTCCCGCAGTGTGCATGAAGGCCTCGTAGAACGGTATGCCCCGCAGGTCCGTGCTGCTTGCTTTCTTCCGCAGTTCCCTGAAAAGCTTGTAAACCAATTCGATTTCTTTTTCTCTGTCTTCCGCTTCCATAAAAGGCAAAATGTTGCCTACGCTTTTGTAAGAGCCCATTCCACCTGTGTTCGGTCCTTCGTCACCGTCGAAGGCTCTCTTGTAGTCTCGGGTTTCAGGCAAGGGTACAATGTGTTTTCCGTCGCAAAAAGCTTGGAAACTGGACTCTTCGCCTTCAACCTTCTCTTCTATTACCACGGCGCCATGTTGATAGTTAGCCACCACATGGTCAAATAGTTCCTCGCGAGTGTTAAAATGATCACCCCACACACCTACACCTTTTCCAGCCGCGGGTCTGTCCGGCTTCACCACCGCCTCGTTCTTCAATGTCTCCAACCACGCATAGACATCCTTTCTCAGCGCCGCAGTACTCCCCTGGTCTTTAGGATTGAAGATCTTGAACTTCGGGTTTGCCTCGGGGGCAACTCTGTCCAGTAGCAAGCGTTGCGCAACCTTGCTTGCTTCGATGGCAAATTCCCTGGTCGGACAGATGATGGGTACATGGGTTTTGCCTTCGACCAGATCACGAACGCCTTCAACTATGGGTTTTTCTGGGCCAACAATTCCAAAGTCTATTTTGTCTTTGCGTTTCCTTACGAACTCGGTTATTGCCTCTATGTTGAGGTCTGATATCACGTTGTGTTCCTTGGCTTTCCTAATATTGTACGGGTTCCTCTGCTTGTCAATGATGTATAGTTCAGTCTTGTAGTTTGTACTTCGAGCGAAGGCGTCTACAAAGGCGGCTTCTCTCGAGCCGTATGAAATAACTAAGATGCCGACTTTTTCCATCAGATCACGCTTGCCACTTCGTAGACCCGCCCGGTCTCCTCGTGGCCTTTTTCAACATTCGCCTTCATTTCGTCTGCCATCTTCTGCGCAAGCGGAGTTGGATACTTGCCTGTTACGCAAGCCATGCAGAGTTCTTCCTCGCTCATTCCAATCGATTTGACAAATCCTTCTACTGACTGATAGTTGACCGAGTCGGCGCCTATTATGGTCGCGATTTCGTCTGGGGCGTGGCGGAAACCGATAAGCTCGCTGTAAGTCGCCATGTCGATTCCGTAGAAGCATGGACCGATTATGCGTGGGTAGGTAATAAATAAATGAATTTTCTTAGCTCCGAGCCGGCGGAGTTTTTCAACAACAACCTTGGTCGTGTCGCCTCGTACTATGCTGTCCTCCGTGACTAGGACTTTTTTGCCATCGATTTTTTGCGGGAGCACGTTTATTTTTCGGTCAATTGTGGCGTGGCGCTCATCAGCCAGCAGAATGAACGCTCTTTCTGTAACGTACCTATGTCTTCGTATTGATCGTTCCCATCTCAGACCTGTCGTCTCGTGCATGCCGTAAGCTACGTCATCGCCTGTTTCAGGCATGGAAACAATCAAGTCGGCATCCTTGGTCACTTCAGGATACTCCCGAGTAAGGTTTCTGCCGAACTCTTCGCGGACCTCATACACGTAACGGTTGCCAAGTCTTGAGTCAGGTCTTGCGAAATAGGCGAATTCGAAGGCGCACAAAGCCTTTCTTCGACGGGGCATAATTTGCGTGCGTGTAAAACCGTCTTTTGTAGCTACGACTAGTTCGCCCGGATTTACTTCGAAATCAAATTGGAAGCCATTAATGTCCAAGCCTACTGTTTCGGATGACAAAGCCCACACGCTCTTGGTGGGGTGACGACCGCAACAGAGAGGCTTTATACCGTATGGGTCTTTGAACCCGAATAATTCGCCCTCTTGGGTCACTCCCACAACTGAGAAGGCGCCCTCTACGTCCGTCATGCAGTCTCTAACGGCTGTGGACAAGTCCTTGTTTTCCAACAGGCTCATTAGTAGTTTGTTGCCCAAAAGCTCAACATCGCAATCATAACTGAAATCAAGAACTTTGTTCCTAATCTCCCATCTGAGTTGCACGGTGTTGACTATGTTGCCGTTGAACGCTATAGCCATTCCAATGTGATTGGTTTTCAAGAAAAAGGGTTGTGTGCCTTTGACAAGCGACTGTTCATCAGTTCCACCTGAGGTTGTGTAGCGCACATTGCCAATACCGACATGCCCGGGCAGATTGTCTAACAGTGATTGGAGTTCGCTTTTTTTCAGTTTTGGAACGAGGTCTAGCCCTTTGTAAGCGTGAAAACTACCGTCATAAGTGAGTATGCCGTGTGACTGGTGACCCCGATGGTTTTGCCCACGTAGTCCCCAGTAAACATATTGAAAAACCGAGTCACCTTTGAAATCTTTGGCAGCAAAGACTCCGCACTCTTCTTTTATGGCGTCTTCCATTGCTTCGACTTCCCGCATCACAAGAGACATCATACACGTATATATCAATTTTTATGACATAAACGAGTCAATTTAGACGCCAACATGTTTATATCATGGCATGGGCATCGGCGTTTTCCAAGAGAGCATCCTTTCTGTCGGCTGATACAGCAACGTTGGCTGCGTACTTGTGTCCGTCAGCGATGCCGAAGCCTTGCGAGGCTCGAACTACAAGGTCGACAGCATTACGCATTTTCCCCTTGTCTATTAGATCATGGAGAGCTTTCGGAACACGAACCGACACCTTGACCAAGGGGCCTGCCAGTTTTCCTTCCCATCCGGGCACCTCAGGCTGAACATTCATGAAACCAAAAATGTACTTGTCTGGCTTTATGAGGCGTGTCCGATACGAGAGGTAGGAGCAGAACTGTCCAATTACTTTGGTTCCCATACCCTTGTACATGTTGCCTGCGTCAAACCATTGAAGATGTCTCATCTCCTTCAGCCTTTCCCTATAGAGCCATCCAATTAGGCGTTTGTTCACATTCTTCCTTTTCTCTTCCCACTCGTCAACCTTCGCCTTGACTTCTGCAGTGATTCCATTAAGACAAGCTTGAATGCCCAGTTCAGGTCCACCCTCATAGTAGCCGACCGCGCCCAAGATTTGGAGTTTGGCGAAGATGTTGTCGACACTTGCACCTAGCTTAACTACTTTGATTCTCTTTCCATCAACCTTGACTAACTGTTTCTCAACAGCTTCGTCAAGAACCATTTTATTCAAGCCGACGATATCTCCCGGGATTTCGCGGCTAGCAACTAATGCCAAGTAGGAAAGGTTGATGTTCTCCCTGTCTAGGAGCCTAGCGAAAAGATAGTTGCACGTGGCGCCTGAAAACTCGGTGTCGCCCTCGAAACCGAACCGTTCTAGATTCAAGTCAAAAACCAATGCGTCCGTTGCTTCCGGTGGGTCATGATGATGATCAAGAATGATTGTGAGGTTTCTGCCTGAATTAGCCTTCGATATGAAGTCGACATGAGCTGAGCCAATGTCTGAATAAATTATTATCTTGTTGCTGCCCTTGTGCAAATCATCGACAACTTCCCCGTAGACCTTCTCTAGACAGAAGGCTCTAACTTTGAAACCCTCGCGCTCCATAGTTGCTTTCATAATAGCAGCCGAGCAAAGACCATCCGCGTCATCGTGATGTACAATTAGGATCTCTTTAGCTCCTGGTTTTCGAAGCTCCGCAATAGCCTCAGCTGCTTTCTTCTCAAATTCCCTAAAACCCATACAGCAGCCTCTCGACAATGCTAGGCTGCTAGTGACAAAAGAGCTTTTTGGGCTGGTCTTCATTTTAGCCCGAACGACCTCAATTCCAAAATGTTAAAGCGATTCCGCTATCACCCATAGTAAAGACATGACTAGCGTGAGAGAGCTTCACCAATGGTTGCTTTAGTTGCAGCGCTAAGCAGATGTGACGCGGATGTTGTTCCTTCAGTCATCACAATGCTCAAAGCTTTGTCTCATCGGGGAACTGGCACCTGCGAACTAGTCACCCCAACAGTGACAGTTTCGGCAAGATCTCACGAAGAGTTGAGAGAGCATGTAAATGAGCCCTCTAATGTGGCGATAGGGCATCATGGACCCAACGCGATCTTGAGCCGATGCGGCTTGTCTCGTTTGACGAACGACTGCGCCACTGTTGTTTTAGGGCAAGTCTTGCCTCGATCTTCGGCGAGCCGGCATGACAAAGATTTGACTGATGAAAAAGATAAGTGCGAAGGAGCGGCGGAGAGGCTGCTCACGAACTTCGAAGGAGCTTTTACCTTTGCTGTTGCTTCTCCTAGGCAGATGCTGATCGGAAGAGATCAACTTGGAGTAATGCCGCTTTACTATGGCTCGGACATGAAGATATGTGCTGTTGCCACTGAGCGCAAGGCGTTATGGAAAGTCGGGGTAGAACAGGCTTATTCATTTCCGCCTGGCAATTTAGCGAAAGCAAACCGAAGGGGATTCACTTTTGAAATAGCCAGCGCTATCACAAAGCCACCCCAAGAAAAGATAGAACTGAATGCTGCTGCAAGACGCTTGCAGAAGCTTCTTGAAGAATCAACATTGAAAAGAGTGTGCGATGTTACGAGAGTCGGAGTGGCTTTTTCAGGCGGCTTAGACAGCAGCGTAGTCGCTTGCTTGGCAAAGAAATGTGATGTTTCAGTCGATTTGATTTCCGTTGGGTTGGAGGGACAACCTGAGCTTGCACATGCTGAGAAAGCTGCTGAAGCGCTCGGCTTGCCGATCAAGCTTCACGCATTTGGGATTCGTGAGGTTGACGAGGCGCTTTCAAGAGTTCTTTGGTTAATTGAAGAACCTGATGTTATGAAGATAAGCGTGGCTATTCCGTTCTTCTGGACAGCTAAAATAGCTTCAAAACTAGGATGCCATGTTTTGTTGGCCGGTCAGGGCGCCGATGAGCTGTTTGGTGGCTACCGCAGATACTTAACGGTTTATGAAAGGAATGGTGCCGAAAAAGTGGCGGAAACGTTGTATCATGACATGATTTTTTCCTATGAGACAAATTTCCAAAGAGATGGGCCCGTCTGCGCCTTCCACAAGGTTGATCTGCGCCTGCCGTTCGTTGACACTGATGTGGTGCGTTTCGCTTTAAGTCTGCCAGTTGATCTGAGAATAGCGTCCGCGACCGACGGCTTGAGGAAGAGAGTCTTGCGTCAAGTCGCATATAACTTAGGCATCCCTGCGTTTATTGCGGAGAAGCCCAAGAAGGCGGTTCAGTTTGCCACTGGCGTGGACAAGGCGCTCAGAAGTGGAGCTAGAGACAAAGGTTTAACGGCGCGTGAGTATGTTGAAGAAGCCTTCAGAAGCGTTTACCCCAACTGGGGACGAAGCGAGTGAACACAGCAATATACTATAGTCCAAGATTCCTCGAGCACGACCCTGGGACTGATCATCCCGAAACGCCTCGCCGTTTGAGAGTTATTGTTGAGGAACTAAGCCGAAGCGGTTTATTGCAGTCTGAAAGATGCGCTTACATTGAGCCTAAGCGTTCGAGGCGTGAAGATGTTGAACTTGTCCATGAGGCAGAGTATGTTGAGCTTGTGGAGAAGACGTGTGCTGCAGGCGGCGGAGTCCTCGACTTGGGTGATACGGTTGTCAGTTCCAAGAGTTGTCAGGTAGCTATGCTTGCGGTTGGGGCTGTTGTGGACGCTGTGAACATGGTGTTTGAGTGCAGAGCAAACAACGCGTTTGCGTTGGTTCGTCCGCCCGGGCATCATGCCGGTCCTTACTACGCCTTGGGCTTCTGTCTTTTCAATAATGTCGCCGTGGCTGCTTCCTATCTGCTTAGTCACATGGGTCTGAATCGTGTTCTTATTCTTGATGTCGATACGCATCATGGAAATGGAACTCAGGAGATTTTCTATGGCACAGACAAAGTGCTCTACATAAGTCTGCATGAGGATTCAATCGGTTTCCCTGGCACAGGCTTCGTGGACGAACTTGGCGAAGGTGAAGGACTAGGCTTCACCGTTAACGTGCCCTTACCCTTTAAAATAGGCGATGCAGATTATCAACGAGCTTTTGACGAAATCGTTGTGCCCATTGCCCACCAGTATGAGCCTGAGTTTATTCTGGTTTCGGCGGGCTTCGATGGACACTACACCGATCCGGTGGGCGATCTCTCTTTATCTATGAAAGGTTATGAAGAAACTTTTGCCAAAATCGTGAACCTAGCGGCTAAAGTTTGCGCTGGGAAACTCGTAGCTTCGCTTGAGGGGGGTTACAGCCTCAATTTCTTGGGAAAAATGGTTACATCAGCCATATCGAAAATGGCAAAATCCTCTTACAGGGTTAGTGACAGTCGCCCAACTGGACATCCCCGAGTGCAGAGAAAGGCCGAACAAATCATAACTGACGTGAAGCGCGTTCAATCAGCTTTTTGGGAACTGTGATGCGTCTCGCGCTTACTCTATTATTTGGATGCATTGGTTCGGGCATTGAACTTCGCATGCTCGACAGGCGAGGCAGTCCTTGACATTGACTACTTGCGATTTTCCGTCAACTATCTCGAAAACGCTGACAGGGCACGTGTCTTTGCACGTGGCGCAACCGTCGCATTTGTCGAGATCTATCTTGACTTCAACCATCCTCAGCTCGTCCCTTTTTGAAGAATCCTTCACAGTAAAGATTGACAGATAAAAGCATTTACCTCTCTTCGAAAAAGCATCAATCAGTCTTAACGCACATATGCGCTAACTGATCTCTTCTCTCAGCCTCAGAAGGACGCCGTCAACAGTTGTCTGAGTCTTTTCTCTTCGTCTATAGGCAGTTTCAAGGACATTATGATATGCCTGGGCTGAAAGGTCTCCACGACGGTATCGAATCTCTGCCCTGTTGATCTCCGTTTCTGCTCCAGTCAACTCAGTCTCAGCCACTTCGAGCTGGCGCATCAGTTCAGCGTATCTTGGACTAGCCATGCGTAGCTTGTTCCTGGATGCCGACAAATCGCGGGAGACCGAGGCCATGCGACCATCTATTGTCGTTTTTCGAACTTTGTACTGCCTGCGAGGTATCTTGCCTTTGCGTGCCGCTGCCTCCAAAGATCCGCTTTCCTTGAGGAGTCGTAGCTTCTCATCGTAGAGGCTAACAAAGGACCTAAGGTCTTCGGCGCGGACACTGACGACGGCTGTTGGCAGTGGTGCCGAAGGTTGTGGTTGATAAACGTGCCACGCACCGACTAACGCGCCTGCGATCAAGACAAAGGTGCCCATCCAGACTGTGGGACGAAAAGAACTCCAGAAGATCGGTCGTTGATAGGTAAAATCAAGTGCAAAATCATGGAATGCAGTGGCGTTCTGAAAGATGAAAGTAAATTGACTCGAAAAGGCAGCGCTCTGAAGATCATGCAGGCTCCCTGAGTTTAGTGGAGAGCTCAGAGTTGCACCTTCGGGAAGCGCAACTCCCACCGTTAGCTTTCGTATTGCCAAATCAGGTTTCTCAAAGAGGAGCAGCGAGACGCGAAACTCGCCAAAGCTGCTCTGCGTGACGTGGTTCTTCCAAGGCAGGCTGTATCGGACAAGGAGATGAATCTCCTCGCCCTCTGCGTGTGGAAGCGTGAACGTTATCGTTGTATTTGTATATGTGCTTGCCTGTTGCGTCTTCACATTACTCTCTGAAACCAGTCCAAACTCGTCGAAAGCAGATATCTCAAATGCCTCTGCCGGCAGCTTAAGTTGAAATCCCGCGAGCTCCCCAGCCTTATTCGATGCTGTGTAGGAATCCGATACAACTATTCGATCATTGCCAAAGATGTCAATTTTGCGTTCAACTTCGTCAACGTCCAAGAATTGTGTGGTTCCGCCTGTTCTGGAAGCATAGAACCATGCAGGGTCTCGTGAAAACTCAGTCAAATCGATCTTAACATAGCTGAAGACGCTATTAAGACCCTCGGCGGTCCTAGTAAAGTTTATGCCTGCTTTTTCGTAGGAGCTCCTTGTATAGTTGAGTGTAGCAGGCATGATTATTCGAAGATCTACTTCTTTTGCAGCGTTAGGCAGGCTTGGATAAGCTGGAAAACTGACGTTATAGAATACCACCGTTGCCTCCTCAAGTGGGAAAACACTGAGCGCAATGCTGTTTGAAAACACGAAAACCACGGTGAACTTGTAAGAGCCACCGTTGCTTATGTCAATGGACATGGGGAAGTTCACTCTAACTGCGTAGAAGCCAGTTCTGCCAATCCCAGCATTCATGTCAACGGACAATTGTTTTGCTTGGCTTAGCGTTTCGTAAGCGAATACATAGGCCAAATCAGAGTGGTAGTCAAAGGGAAAGCCTATCACGTAATTTTGAAGTGGTTCAACGCTGTCGCCTGCACTAGTTGACAACGTCACTGTGTCGTTGATCACAAGCAGTCCGCTCTCTCGAATGTCAACAACATGCTCAGCCTTCACGTCGAACGAGGCTGAAGGAGAAGCCTTAACCGTGAATGGCGACGCCATCGTTATGAGTGAGACAACGAATAGTAGGCAGAGGGCAATTGCAGGCAACAGTTTCTTCAATGCATACACCACATGTCATTGTTGCGGGTTTTTCCATTTCGCTTTGCGGTATATTCTGCAGATTATGCTTATTTACTTTCCTTTAGAGAACGAACCGACAAGTGAGACTTACAGAACACCAATCGTATGGCCAGTTTGCTATTCAGCGCGAGAATAGTAGTCATCCTGCTTCTTCGGTCCGAAACTTCTGACGCCCTTCGTCTTGAGCTGCCTCCGCAGCTTCTGCGCGTGTTCAACTGTGATTTCGTGTCTCTTTTCAAGGTAGTCTATGATTTCCTCGGCTTGCTTTTGGTCGTCGCATCGGCGGATGTAATCTACTGCGTCTGGAATGAAGTTGTCGAATCTCTTTGCCGTGGCGCGTTCGGCAATACCGACATCGGAGCGGACCGATGAAATCTTCACGCGGTTTTCATCTGTCTCCATTTCGTCAGCTAAACTTGAAAACATTTTCCTGAACCGCTTTTTGTCGAACTCCATGTTTCCCATCTCTTTTAGATTCAGCTCTTCTCGCTTGAGTGACGGTGCCTTAGCCATCTATTTTTCTACAAGAAACATCCCGTATTTAACCTATTTGCACTATTTGTTCAACAAAACACCAAAGAACCAGAGAGGACAGATCTGCTTTTTTTCACTGGTCACCCATGTCAACCAACGCTTTATGGAAAGAACACTGGCTCTGCAGACTCAGTAAGTCTTGTCCTTGGAGATATGAAAAGGCAAAGATGAACACCCAATGCTCGCGCCACTTGTTGAAGTAACACGGGAAACGCCTGATCTAGCCACAAGGTGTGTTTGTAGCTACGTGGGCACGAACTTTTGCGTAGGGTTGATTAAAAGGATTCTTCGAAGTTGATGGATTCTTAGTCCTTTTATGGGATCCCCATAGGTCTCGCACATGTCAACCTCATCGATCTTTTCAGGATCACGGACAACTAGTTCAACTTCGTATTTGGGCGGCAAGGCTAGGTAAATGTGGAATGCTTTTTCGTTTTCGTTGCCTTTGGTGACTGATTGTAACTCCGCCTTTCGAACCAGAAAGCTGTTTTGTTTGAGTCTTCCAAGCACTTTTGCGTGCTCGGTTGTGAAAACTTCGATGTCTATGTCACTGTTCTTATGCGACGTGCCTCTCCACACGCTGCCAACTAGCCTAGGATGAAACTCGCCGAGCATGACCATTATTGACAGCGCACTCTTTCTCATCTGAGCAAGTCGTTCTTTCCTCGCCGGACCTTCCATGTCATCTGCTATTTTGTCTAGTTCTTGGGCTATATCTTTGTTGCTTGGCAGCATCCTAGATGCTAGTGTTTTGGCTGCTCGCCGCTTCGCTTGTTTGAACTCCTTCTCCTGTTGGGTGTAGAGCAGAAGAGCGGCTTCCATGGCAACTTTATCCTTGATAAAGTCCGAGGGTTTGCGATGCAAAACTCTGCCTTCGGCACCTATCCTGCTACGCTGGGCTGAACAACTTGCCCCGGTTGCGCAATTAGTTTGGACTTGCGTATGCCTACGTGGCGCATGGGTGCAACTTTCTTTGCTTCGTTGTAAATGTCTGAAGCTATTTTCCCGAGCACTACTTCCTGCACAAATTGGTCGAATGTGAGGGCTTTTCCCTTTTCATTCACAGTGTTCTTCATTATGGCTCGAATAGCTTGTTCTTGAGTGGTTCGTATGCGTGTAAGCGTGAAGGCACAGACAGCTAGGCGTAGTTGGTAGCCATCTTGTGTGGCTACATTCTGAAGCATGTCTATCCTCGTTGTCTTCCTTCTCACAAGACTGCGTAAGTAATCACGACTGTATTCGTGTCCTTTAAAGACTGTACGGGCTATTTTTCCGTCAATGTCAGACACTTGAAAATACATTTTCAAATACTGATGGGCGAAGTCATTGGTCAAATCGTACAACGTAGCGTCGACGACCCTTCCAACGAGCTTGGACGATTCATCAGCTGGAACTGAGCCAAGCTCGGTTGCGCCAAAGTATTGAGGCGCCACAACCGAGAACCAATCCTTGGTACGCCACTTGTCACGGACGCGCTTTTTTGCAGACACTTTTTTGCCCTCGTTGCGACTGAAAATGGTTGCGTGAAGTATTAAAACCTTTATTATTCGTTTATGCCTTCGTTATCTTCTCGGTTTCATTCATGTACGGTCTCAATGCCTTGGGTATGACAACTGAGTCGTCTTTTTGCTGGTATTGCTCCAATATTGCCATCATCGTTCGACTCGTTGCTAAGGCTGTGTTGTTTAGCGTGTGCACAAAGCCTGCTGGTGCCATCCCCTTTTTCTCTCGGTATCGGATATTGAGTCGCCTGGCTTGGTAATCAGTGCAGTTGGAGTTGGAGCCTATTTCCCGGTAAACGCCATCAGCCATCCACACCTCTATGTCGTATTTCTTGGCCGCCAAGTTTCCAATGTCGCCAGTGCAAACATTTGTCGTTCTGAAATGAAGCCCTAAACCCGCGTACAAGTCTTCGGCGTTCTTCTGGAGTTCCTCATGGAGTATCCAGGAGTCTTGTGGCAGACAAAAGATAAACTGCTCAACTTTATTGAACTGATGCATGCGGAATAAGCCTTTGGTGTACTTGCCGTGAGCTCCCACCTCCTTTCGGAAATTGGTGCTGAATCCAACGAGTTTTACGGGCAAGGCGCTCTGTTCGATTACGTCGTCCATGAAATACGCGGCTAACGGGTGTTCAGCTGTGGCTATCATGTACAGCTCTTCGCCTTCAATCTTGTAAAGCTGTTCTTCAAAGAATTCAAGGTCAGTGGCGCCCAGGTATGCTCTCTTACGGAGCATGGAAGGCGGTTCAACAAGCTGGTATCCTCGTTTTACCAAGAAATCCACGGCGTACCGCAGTATTGCCAAGTCCAAGAGCGCAAGCGCTCCTTTGAGGTAGTAGAACCCGTGCCCAGCGATCTTTGCCGCTCTTTCAGCGTCAACCAAGTCGAGATTCTGCGCGATTTCCATATGATTCTTTGGTGGAAAATCGAACTCGAGCGGCTTGCCTACGAGACGCACTATTTCGTTAGCCCCTTCGTTTTTGCCAAATGGAACGGAGTCGTGCAACAGGTTGGGCAAACGATAAAGCAGGTTGTTGACTTTTTCCCTGCGATTCTCAACTTCTTTCTCAAGTTTTTCGATTTGTTCTGGTATGCTTTTGGCTTCTCTCAGCTTTTGGGCAGCGTCCTCTCCCTCTTTCTTGAGCTTGGCAACCTCTTCTGTTACTATTCTTCTCTTGTGTCTTAGTTCGTTGACTTGGGTCAGGAGTTGCCTCCATTCCGCGTCGGACCGAATCAGGTCGTTCAACTGTTTCTGCAAGTCAGGGTCGCCTCGCTTCTCTAAGTTCTTTCGCACCATTTCCGGATTTTCACGTATCAGCTTAATGTCCAACATCTCTATGAATCACCGACCTTATCTGGGACTCGACAATCTGCGAATGTTCACTACTTATTTTCAGCTTTATAGTTAAGCTTTCGATAATGAGGTTGTTGACAATGAGGGAAGAGACGGCACGCGTTGAAGTAAATTGCGCCCGTTTTCAGTTGGTCTTTCCTTGCATTCGGTGACTATTTCTGCATGCTTCGATCAGGAGACTAGCTCACCGCTTCTTTACAGCTGAAACAGATCTTTCAGCCACAGAAACGGCGCTCAATAAATCATCCATTGTGGAAATGAAGGTTAGCATGGTTGCTCTGCATTTTAGAATCGTAAGGACTCTTGTTCCTTGTCTTGTGGTTCTGATGCTCAAGTCCTTGGGAACCCTTGCGTTGTCAGGAGACACAGCCCTAGCGACTGCTTCAGCTTCTCTGCTGGTCTTGTACGAAAGCGAGATTTCAGCTTCCAAGTTTTGAAGCTTCCAACTGATCTTTGACGAGTGCATTGACCGATTTGATGAACGAATCCAATTCATTGATGGGCACTTGCGCTCCAGCTGCAATGTTATGTCCTCCGCCTTTGCCCGCACTTTTTTCAGCTGCAACTCTTAGGATTTCACCGAGGTTTAGTCCCTTAGCGACAATCGTGTCTATAGCTCGAGCTGATATCTTTGCCAGATTCTCTTTGGGAACGGTCGCGTAGGCAATGATGGGTTTTTCAGGCTTGGCTAGATTGGTAGACAGGATGGAGGATATTGTGCCTATGATTTTATCGTCAATTACACCTTCGCCGCGCACCACGTAAATGCTGCCCAGCTCTTCAATGCGGTCCATATTGGGCTCCATAAGCCAGTTCAAATACTTCGTGATGGTTCGTCTGTAATCCTCAAGCACGGCGTTTGCTTCTTCTAACGCAGCCCCGCGATCTCCCATGCAAATAGCGATGCCCAAACTCGGCCTGTCCATACGCCCCGTCGCGTTCAACAGGACTGAAAACTCTCTGGCATCGCGTAACGGAGTCCAAGGCTCTTCATGAACCAGTGTGTAGACACTTCCCCGAAGGCTAAGCGCCGCGTCCCCGGGCAGACCGCGCGACACCATATAATCCGCTAATGCGTTGAAGAGTTTTTTCTTTTCATCTTCAGACAAATCTCGTAAAGCCCGCCATTTCTCGCCTTTCTTCGGCGCGATGCCGAGATTAGCCAGGAAAGCTAGACTCTTGTCTTCTTCGCCGCTCAGACCAGCGATGAAAGGCGTTGTGGTACAAGCCAAAGCCCTGTGAATTGGACGGGTTTCTCTGCCGAAAAACATCAGGTCAGTCTCAGTTCTGAGGCAGCCAACTTTTTGGGCGTCTTCCACAATAAGCGCGTTTGGTCCGCCCAACTTGCGCTGTTCATACTTATCTTGCATATCGCCAAGGGCGCCTACAATGGCTGTGCCCGACAAATCCGTGTTTCGAGGGTCTAGAGCTTTTGCTACGAAATACGTGATTCCTGCTGAACTCAGGTCTCGCGAACCATCGATTCCATGCAAATGGGGATTCACGTGAGCGAAAGCAGGGTCTGCGCTGCTCACTGGCTGATGATGGTCGAGGATTACAGTTTGTCTGTCTTTCAGTTTGGTATTTAAGAAGTCGAGGTCGCCGCTGCCGAAATCGCAGAAAACTATGAGCGTATGTTTGTCGGTAGCGATGCGTTCAATGACTTTTTCGTCCAGCCACCGTTCAATCCTTATGCGAAATGTGGCGTCAAATCTTGCCAGCGCTGCTCCGATTATGCCCGCTGCTGCCAGTCCATCTGCATCTAAGTGAGAAACGACGTGGATAAAGCCGCCATCGTTGATACATTTTTTCGCGACGTCTGCTGCTTGAGCCGCCGCACTAAAAAAAGACTCAAATTGACCGTTTTTTTCCAGAGCCAATGCACCTAAACCAAACTGGCGGTTTTCGCCTCATATTTCCAGTCGGCTGGCAAGAGACCTTCACGTTTGTAGTATCTGGCGAGCTTGTGAATCTTCGCCTCTATGTTCTGTCGCGCCCGCACATTGTACTTGTCTTTCTTGTTTCTCTCCAGATGAACCGATAGTCGGGAAACCTTCTTTAACAAGACCTCCATGTCCTCAGGAATGGATGGAACCAACCCCGACTGTTTCATTATATCCGTAACGGATTTCCCAGCAATTGGTTTGGTCAGAGGTATGCCGTACTGATCGCGCAAGACTATGCCTATCTTGCTGGAGCTTTGTCCATCTCTAGCCAGTTTGATAACGAGAGACTCGACCTCTTCGGGCGTGTATTTAGCCCAAGCTGGCGGTCGCTTCCCAACTGGTCGAGTGGACTGGGCTTTGCCTCGTTCGGTTTTTGGCATATCATTTCCACCGTGAACTCTAAGACAGCGATTCCATCGATATATTTAAGACTTCCCCAACAAGCATGGAGATTACCAGCTTCTCGTGAATGTTACGCCGTGAACATCCGATTTTCTTTGGTCAACCAAATCTGAAGCCTGAATCATTACGCTTGGTTCATAACCATTTAAAGGGCGACGAAGCCTACGGCTAGATGTTGATAGAGGATGGTTCACCCACAATACAACCCCACAGTGATCTTGCTGTGCATAAGCTGTCAGAAGCAGACGGCTCACTTGTTGGTAGATTTTTCCAATAATCCCCTATCCGCCTTGACGTTGGTCTACGAGTGCCAAGTATGTGGGCATTCTAAGAAGACGTACGATTTGAACACACTGCCTGAACTGAAAGCGGCGAGAGCACTCGCGTCGGAACCCATGGAAACTGGCAACGTGGCAACCACATCCGCCATCCCAGTAGAACGTGGACCGCAGATCGAACGTTAGCCGCCGTGTGCAACTGGAATAAATGTCACTTCGTCACCGTCGCTGACTTCTGTCTCCAAGCCATTGAGGGCACTGATCTCTCGCCCATTTACAAGGATGAGTGTGTTTGGGCGTGGGTCGTTTAGCTCGGGGTCGATTAGTAGTCTTCTAGCCTCAAGCGACATTGACTCAGCTAGGGCCTGAACAACGTCTCTGATGGTTGCTTTGCTAAGCTTCATTGCTATCTGGTCCTTTTCAATCAATTGTCGAAACACTCCTAGCGGTCTGATCTTAATATTCACTGTCACGATTTCATTCCTCGAAGACATACAGTTCTTCTTCGTATCTTCTACCGTCGACAACGCTTCCCGCAGGCAACCGTCGTAGTTTCCTTTCCTTCAGTAGGTGTCTCAGACCGTCGTTAACTTGGGATAAGGATTTATTTCTGTCTCTCAAGAGGATAAGAGGCGCATTCACGCTCAAGGGTCGGGCTGGAATGACGTGCCTTGTGGCTTTCCACGCGAAAATGCGCTTAGACAGGGCTGATTTGATGATTTCCTCCTTGCTAATCGTAGGAGTGCAGAGCACCGCGGAAGCTAATTTTCGCCTTAGGTTCTCAAGTGCATCCTGCTGAGCTTCGTACCTTACCTTGAACCCGGCACCCGTTAGCCGTTCTTCAATGCGTCCAATTACGTCGTAGGCTTCTTGCAGGTGTCTGAAAGGATGGTTAACAAGAAAGGTTTGGCTTCGAAACAGAAGCGCGGCAACCGTGGGAGAAACACCGATCAAATGTTCAGGTTTTTCTTCGGTACTTTCTAAGGTGCAGTCTGTTTTCTTAATTTGCCCGAGGATTTTGTCGGCATTTGAGGAGTTTGTTATGGTTCTGTACCAGCTCAGCACTTGAATCGCTGAGTTGCCGTAGTCGACAAGACACGCCGGGACCCGCCTGACTCCGATTTTGCCCAATGCCGCGACTCGATGAACTCCATCTAGGACCACCAGCGACTTTTGGTCCACGATGATCGGATGTTTGATGTATGCGTCAGCATTGATGGCGCGCGCTAGGTAGTTCATCAGTTCCGGAATAGTTTCCTCGTGCAGATGGAGCATGCTTATATCGAGTATTGCGATACTCAGGTCTAGTCTTCTGTCAGCGACAATGTAGGCAACTGGCGTGGGCAAAATAGCCGTCACCAAATATAGCATGATAGTCTTGTTAATCTGATTTTTCGCCAGTGAGCAGCTGTACAATGTCCGAGGCGACCTTGACGATATCATCTGCATGCTTCATTGCTTTCTCCATTTCAGACTCAGGTATCTGGGCTACCTCCTGCACTGTTCTCTCAATCTCAACCAAGGTGTGCAGGACAGGTTCTTTTACAAGCTGTTTCTTGAAGACAGCCTCTCTTACAATGGCTTCTATCGACGGTGGATCACCCAGACTGTAGTAGATAGCCGCCTGAGCCTTCCGTATGGCTTCCAGAATCAATCCAGGCGCCATGTAAGGTGTTTTCTGAGCTGCGGACAACTCAGCTTTGGCTTCGCGCAGGTATCGTAGCGCCCAGCCTTTTTGATAGTTGTTGATCAATGGCATCTTAAGTTGCCTCGCTTTTCACGAGCCAATGTGGTTTACGTCTGTGCAGCAGAATAAGTAATGCGAGTATTATAAACAGTATTATGAGGCTTGCTGCGCCAGTAAAGACATACATGATGAAAGACGTGCTTGTCGGAATGTCGATCTGCAATGGAAGAGATACTTGCATTACGTTCCACACGCTGTGAAGAGATATGGACGCCAGAATGTTGCCCGTGATTGCGTAAAGGTAGCCAGCTACCACGCCGAAGATTGCGGCGCCTGTAACATTGAACACAGTTGTCATTGCGCTGGAGTGATAGATGTAGAGATTTATGGGAACGTGGCCGACACCAAACAAAACTGCGGAAACTGCTATGCCTCCTCTTATGCTTGTTGCTCGCGAAAACACAGATTGCAGATACGCCCTGCTTTCGATTTCCTCGCCTATGCTGTTCAGTGTCAGGAGGTGGAAGAACTGGAAAAGCCAAGCAGGTGACTGCACGTATGTCCAGCCTCTGATTGTGATGACGTCGAAGCCGAAAATAGATAGCAAAGCTAGGTAGTTGAGGAAAAGCCACAGCAGGGCTGTGGAAGCCCCAATCGCCAAATGCTTGAAAGGCGTTTTGCCCGCTGCAATGCCAAATCGGTTCAGAGGTTCCCGGTGAATTAGCTTGATGAAAAGAATAGGAATCAAAACAAGACTGAGCTTGAGTGCAACTTCAACAATCGCGTCGATAGCTCCAACAGCCTCTGTTTGTGGCGTTTGGGTCGAGGATAGGTAGAGGCGAGCGCTGAAAGTTATGAGGAATCCTATGGTGAATATCACTAAGCCCGTCAATGAATATTGGGCTCTGGATAGACTCCTATAACCTAGCTTTTGCATGAGAAGTCTTCAACATCCAGGGGCGTTTCCAAGAATGAACCATGATAGGAAGTTAGTCTGTTTCTTCCTCAGAGCCTTCAGTTTCTTCTTCTGATTCGCCGGCTTCCGCTGCCTTTGCGATTACGAGAAGTCTTGTTACATAGCCGGCTATCAGGTTTCTGAGTTTAGTCGAGTAAATGGTCGCTTTTGATGCGAGCACTTTCTTATTGCTCTCGAAGTCTGTCGTGAATTGGCCTGGGAAACGTTTCACCAGTTCCCTAGCGACTTTCTTGACTTTCTCTGGACGAACCTTACCCAAATACCGGCTCAACCTCATTGTGTTGGCGAACTGTTGTGTTCTTGGCACCTTTTATGGCTTACTTAGTCATAAGCGTTTAGCTTTCACCAAACAACTTGACAGCCTTTTCTAAGAGTGGTTCGTTGATCGACAAGACTCTGTAGTTTTCCTTGATCTGAAGTTTTGCGCAACGGATTTCTGTGACATTTCGACTATCCCTTTGCTTTTCATTGCTGGTTTGTGGCTTTGCAACATTGGCACCCGCAATTCAAAGCTATTCAGAGGGCTATATTGAATAGATCTGTGAAGTTGCTCAGAATCTGCTCGATGACCTTTCTCTCTTCCACTTCCTTGACGCGCGCCATTGCCCTTATGACTTCTGGAATGAACGCCGGCGTGGTTGGCTTGTGCTCAAAGGGACCATAGTACCGAACTGGTCCATCAGTTTCCGTTAGAAGACGTTCCAATGGGACAGTTCGAACAATTTCTTGTATTCTTTCCGAAAATGCGGCTGGTGGTCCTTCGGAGACATAGTCTCCGCGTTCAACGATTTTTGGCAAGAGCTCGACTGGACCGCTGAACCAGTGCCACAGGACACCTTTTATTGTGTAAGAAGGCAGTGTGTCGAGAATTTTCTGGGCGCTCCATCTTGAGTGAACGATGACGGGAAGCTCTAGTCTTTCAGCGGCCTTTAGCATTTCGTGGAAGACTGTTGCCTGTGCATTCTTCTGCTCTCTTCGTTTGGCGTATTGGGGGTCTAAGCCTATCTCTCCTATTGCGGTTACTTTTTCTTTGTTTTGTTGAATGAGGTTTATGGTTTGTTCAAGTTCGTTTGGTGCTAGTTGGTTGGCGTTCCGCGGGTGAATGCCTAGAGCTGCGTTGACCATGCTTGGGTGTTCTTGGGCTAGTCTGAGGCTGGTTTTGCTGGTTTCTAAGTTCATGCTGTTTGAGACTAGGGCTACGATGCCTGTTTGTTTGGCGTCTTCGATAATCGCTGGGATTTTTCCGTTGTATTCTGGATCTGAGAGGTGGATGTGTGCGTCGACGAATTTCATGGTTGTTCTTCGCCCTTTTTAGAAAATGAAAATGGATTTTTGGTTAATAAAGGCTATACAAGGAGAGTGAGACATCAGTTTTCGTTGCAGTTCCATGGAGTCAAGAGGTTGAGGCTGCGTTTTCCGCCTGCGCTTGCGCTTTTCTTGTTGTCGCCAGCTATCGGTGAACTTCTTTCGGGTTCAGCACCGCCTGCCGAGTTTTTCACTCCCTTTGGCTTTCTAATGATTGTTTGTTTGTACGGCAGTGGCGCCGTGATTATTCGCGAGTTGACGGTGCGGTGGAAGAAAGGCGTTGGCTCAACTCTACTGCTGGGTGCAGCCTACGGTGTGCTTGAAGAGGGGTTGCTGGTTACGAGCTGGTTCAGCCCGTTCTGGGTTGATTTGGGTCCGATGGCTGTATACGGACGGTGGTTAGGCGTCAACTGGGTTTGGGCTGAAATGTTGACGATTTACCACGCTGTCTTCAGCATAACCATTCCGATTCTCTTGGTTGACTTGGCTTGTCCTCAGCGTCGTGATGAGAGCTGGGTTGGGAAAAAGGTGTTCGGTGCACTTCTCATAGTGTTGACTGCGGTTACCGTGTTCGGGGTGTTTCTCTTCTCGACTATGATGAATTATTGGACGCCGCTGCCTCAATACCTGTTCGGAATAGCCATAATGCTTGTATTTGTTTACCTAGCTAGAAGGCTTCCTGCCGATTGGGGAATGCACGGTCAGAAGGCTTTACCAAAGACCATTGTGCTTTGGATTGTGGCTGCTGTGGCTGGCTTTGCTTTCTTTCTCGGTTTCTATTCTTCGCCTTATCTTGTTCCTTGGCCTGTTGCAATGCTGTATGGTCCACTTCTCATCTTCTTGATGTTCATTTTTCTCAAACGTTTCAACTGGGGTGAAAAGGCAAGTGACATGCATGTTTTCGCCTTGTGCAGTGGAGCGTTAACGTTTTTCCTTGTGTTTGCTCCGTTGCAGGAGCTTGACAAGAGCCGAAAGGACGTCACGGCGGGCATGAGCCTCGTAGCCCTAGCCTTCGCAATCGGACTCATCTGGCTAGGACTAAAAATAAAACAACGAAACAAAGATACTCCTGACAAATGGACCACTGTTTGAAAATCCCGGCCAGGGCGCCATTTTTCGTGGAATCAGACTCCTGACGAGAAGTTGGAGCCGAAATGAGAATTGAAGCAAGTCTTCAGGTTTCTTGAATGGTTTGAAACATGGGACAAACCTTTTCAGAGAGTTCGTGGCTTTTTCTAATGGGTTATGGCATGTCTAGACTCCCTGCTGAGCCAGCACTGGTCGGTAGGGATCATGAAATTGAGCAACTTACGCAGCATCTTTATTCTGCTTTGAATGGAAAAGGAACTACGGTGTTTATTTCTGGAGAGGCTGGGGTCGGAAAGACTAGACTTGCCAACGAGTTTCTGACTCTTGCGAAGAAGAAGGGAACAGGGATTTTTGCAGGTTGGTGCTTAAGCGAGGCAAACATCCCTTATTTTCCTTTCAGAGAGGCCTTCAACAGTTACATATCCGCCATAAGCGATGGAAAAACGAAATCCGTTATATCGAAGCAGTTGAGAACCACTGGATGGTTTGAGGATTCGGAATTTGCGCAGGAACCTAAGAAACATGAACCATATTTGACTCCTCAAATCGAGAGAGATAGAACCTTTGAAGCAGCCGCAAGAGTTCTTCTTCAGCTATCTGCCCAAGAGCCTCTGATTTTGTTCTTGGATGATTTGCATTGGGCAGATCCATTAAGCCTAGCTTTGCTTCACTACTTGTCAAGAGAATGCAGAAACTCTCGGCTTCTCATCATTGGAACATACAGGCTGGAAGAACTTGCTCATGCTGAGGGAGAGAGACCTCATCCCCTAGAAGAAACTATGTTCTCAATGAGCCGAGAAGACCTTCTGACCGAAATGGAGTTGACCCGTTTAAGGCGAAATGATTTCCCGGAGCTTTTAAAGTCGATTTTTCGCTCATCGTTGAATGAGAAATTCGAGGAAAAGCTTTTTGAAGAAACCGAAGGCAACCCCTTGTTCGCAATTGAAATACTCAACATGCTTGCAGATGAAGGTCACCTTTCAAAGATAGATGAACGCTGGACACTCACTGGTTCAATGGAAAAAATGGGGATACCTTCCAAGGTCCACGAAGTTATCACTCGAAGATTTGTAAGACTAGATCGCGAAAAAAGGAAGCTTTTGGACGTCGCTGCCGTTTGTGGCCATTCTTTCACCCCCGACATTTTGAGTAGAGCATTGACAGTAGATGTAGCCGATGTTTTGCGAATGCTGGTTGAACTTGAGCAGAAACATCGATTAATACATTCAATCGATTCTGAATTTGAGTTCACGCATCACAAAATTAGAGAAGTCATCTACGGAAGTCTGCCCACCGAACTTAGGAGGATTTACCATCTCAAAATTGCGCATTGTATTGAACAAGCCCTCACTAAACAAATCACGGACGGTTACATGGCAGACATGGTTCTTCACTCTATCGAAGGGGGTGTTTCCGAAAAAGCGTTTGAATACCTCCTTAAACTTGGTGAAAAAGCTGCAAATATTCATGCAAATGCACAAGCGATAGATTATCTAAATGAAGCATTAGAGACCGCTCAAAAAACCCCAAGCCTTGGCACAAGCGAAAACCTTGCTAAAATCTACAAAAACAGAGGCATAGCTTGGCTGAACCAAGATGAAAAGACGAAAGCCAGATGCGATTTCAATTCCATGCTGCAAAATGCAACAAACGTCAAGGACGAATCAATGATCGCAGAAGCACACTATTGGTTAGGTAGCTCTTATGAGACATATTTCGGAGAAATGGAAGAAGCTATGCGGCATCTTACAACAGCGCTTGAAACGGCTAGAAGAACAGGCAACAAACCTCTAGAAGCTAGAAGTCTAGGAGCGATTGGCTATGCACTTGTGTGGGGGCTGGATACAATAGATGAAGCCCGCGTGCGGCTTGAAGAGTCTTCTAGGATATGCAAAGAAGTTGGTGACAGAATCACCGAGGCCGGCAATCTCCAGACGCTCGGATTCTACTATAACTGGAAAGGCGAATTCAATCAAGCTGAGGAAAACCTCAACAAAGCACTTGCGTTAGCAGAAGAAGTCGGTAGCATCCCTTTAACAATGTACAAATTATGGTTCTTGAGCATGGTTCTTGCGGGTAGAGGAGAATACAATGAAGCCATCTCAACTGGGCGGAGGTCTCTTCAACTCGCCCGGGATTATGGTGATGTGTCTCTATTTTGCATGATCCTCAACACTCTCGGTTGGATTTATCATGACTTATCAAACGTCGAACTTGCCTTGAAATACAATAACGAAGCAATAGAGAATGCTAGAGGACACCAAAAAAGCAGGGCAAGTGGTGCAGTGCCTATGTCCTTGTTAAACTTAGGAATGGATTATTTGTACAAGAATGACTACGAGAACGCAGAAAAATACTTCAGAGAAGTAATCACCCAGTATCAACAACATCGAGTGGGCTGGTGGCGCATCGAAACTCGCATACTCCTCGGTCGCGGAGTGATTGCACTGGCAAGAGGCGATTGCCATCAAGCACTAGAATTTGCCGAAGGTTCCCTAGCCATATCTAAGAAGGCTGGCGCAAAGAAGTACGTAGCCCAGGGCCTTAGGTTAAAGGCTGAAGTGCTCGCGAAAATGGGCAACATAGAGGAAGCAGTCAAGTTGATAGAGGAGGCTTTGAATTTGGCGCAGCAGATGGGCAGCCCAACCCAGCTCTGGCAAATCCATTATTTTTTTGGTCTCTTGGAGGAGAAACACGGGAACGCACGAAAAGCCAACGAGCATTATGTCAAGGCAATAGCTCTTATAGAAGCGGTAGCGTCACAACTCAACGACCCAGTCGTCAAGAGCACTCTATTGACATCTCAAGAGACAAGAGCCGTACGTGACGCGATCAATCGATCGACGCCGGATTTGACAGGGAGGGCGGCAGGGTTGAATGGTTTTGAGTCTGTAAATATAAGGGCTAGTTTTTCTGTTCCAAAGGAATTTGTCCCGAGTGAAGAGTTTGAGGTCAAGCTTGACTTGGTCAACGTTGGCAAAAGACCCGGCTTGTTAGTTAGGATAGACGATCTTGTGCCTCCTAGATGTAAAGTTCTGAGGGTGCCTTCTTATTGCGCATTGGAGGGTGCTTCGTTGAACATGAGGGGTAAAAGACTGGATCCTCTTTCTGTGGAGTCGGTTAGCATCTGGGTTCAGATCGCAGACATCGTCGGCGTCAGCTTGTCCCCTCAAGTGGTTTACGTTGATGAACTGGGAAATTTCAAGACGATTACAGTTGAAGAGGCTAAGATTCTTCCCGTTGTTAAGTTTGAGTCTAAGGTGTCTCAGGTTGTTTTCAACTATCTTGTTGACGCCTTTGTCGAGGATTGTGTGAAGCAGAGATTAAGCGTTGAGAAGTCTGGTTGGAGGAGTTTTCCTCAGATCATTAAGGGAGCTGGGGTGTCTAAGAGGAGTTTGTACGGAGCTGGTGGTCGTTTGGGTCATGGTTTGTCTGAGTTGCAGAGGAAGGGGCTGGTGGACTTGGAGACTTTTCTTGGGGAGAGGGGCAGAGGGGGACATATTTTGAGGGCTAGAATTCATTACGAGAAAGAGTTGGTTAGAAGGTATGTTAAAGAAAAGGCGCCAGATCTTCTGACATAGCTGAGATTCCTTCTTTTTCTGTAAAAGAAATACTGTTCGGCAACGAAATGGTAAATTCCCGTGTTTTTCTATGTCTTATGGTCGTTTTTCCCCTCGTGGGAAAAATGCTTAGGTATTTTTCCACAGCCTAGTTTCCCAGTGCAATCCTTATGGTTGGATTGCGCTTTCAGAACCTCTTGGGCAGCCGGTGCTTCCTGGGAGGCGCTGATATAAAATTGAAAGGAGAAATGGAAAAATGCATTTGAAAAAGCTGTTGAAGAGAACGTTTGTCTTAGCGCAGTTGGTGAGAAATTGAAAGATTTCAAAAATTTCGAAGTGTCAGCGGAAGCTATCGATTCATCTGTTTCAGGACTTCAGAATGGTTTCTTGGGCATAACACTGGCTCTTTCTTCGTTTGCTGTGTTGGGCAGCTTTGCCCTGCAGGCTTTCGTTGCTCAACCGTGTGTTTTCTGTTGGATTCTGAGAGGTCTCGCAGTGACCGTTCTGATCGCTTCGTTGGTCGGCTTGAAGCTTAAGATGAAGGGCACGGTGATCAAGGCGGTTGCCGCGTTTTCGATGCTTGGAGTACTGGTCTCTGGCTACCTGATCTACATTGAATCTTTCGCCTCTGACTCTCTGCTGTGCGCTGCAACAAGCGCAACGTGCAGTGGACCGCCAACGATTCTCGGTTTCACGCCATCTGTATATGCTCTCGGCATGTTCGCAGTGATTCTTGGTTCGTCAATGCTTGGCTCGATGTCCAGTAAGCTTGCTGGAATGAAGCGCATGGCTAGAGTTAAGTGGTGGACAACGGTACTGGTTGTTGTTTCGCTTGGTCTGCTGGTTGCCTATGTTGTGTTTCACTCTACTGTGCCTACGATGCGGTTTGTGAGTTCTGAAGGCCCTTACATGTCCAGCGTGTATTCTTTGAGTCCAAAGATTGATCCAGTGTTGAATTCGGGCAAGATGGCGTTTGTGTATTTCTACACAGACTGGTGTCATTACTGTGCCAAACAGACGCCGATTGTCAACGAGTTCGAGACTTTGTACAAGGATGAAGTTGTTTTCATTCGCGTCAACGGTGACGAGAACACACAGGTGTTAGGAGAGTTTGGCGTAAACGGATTTCCAACGATGCTCTTGATTTTTGAAAAGAGTGCAAAAGGGTATTTGTATCGTGATTTCAGAGGCTTCAACACTGAGTCAACGTTGAAAGCGAGCATTGACAAAGTGCTTGCAGCTCCATTGCAGAGCGTCGAATCGGTTCCAGTCATCGCAGAAAGGAGATATCCTGTTGAGTTGACTTTGGCTTTCTCTGGTCTCGCTGCTACCATTGTTTGCGCGAAGAAAAGGTCAGGCGTGCGAGGATTCTTGCCGATGCGTAGACTCGTCAATCAAGGGTCGGTGGTGGTTCTTGCCATTGTTCTCGCAGCGTCCTTTCTGTCGGTCTTTTCGTTCAGGATTGAACCTGTGAAAGCTCAGCTTTCCAGGCCGAGCAACTTCTATGAGCGTTGTGAGCCGCTCATAGACTGGTGGGAGAAGTACATTACAGAGATGCCGTGGGGTGACACATGGATGCCCGTGTATGACGGTGACAACATGCCAAAGCAGGCAACTGGCGAGGTTAGATATGCTAGGGTGTCCTCGATGGACCATCCTTTCAACCACGAGTCTCAAGACTTTGTCTTCAACGTAAGGCTTGACCCCGAATATTACCATCTGCTATCAGGTGTAAGCCCAGACTACGGGCAAGTAGAAAATCTGGGTGACCATGAAATGCACATGGAGTGGGAAACAGACTACTTCCACCAGTTCGCTTGGCCAAGCGTAGGTGATCGAGTTTGGCTTACGGGACTGTGGATTTGGGATTGCGGACACGAACCCAAGACCGAGTTCCATCCTGTAGTCGGCATTGCAACCCAGCGGCAAGTGCCTATGCGATGGTCCTCAGACAGCAGCCTATGGGGAACATACACTCCCGGAGTACGAACTGACATCTGGTTCAATACGCGAGGCGGAGGAGCCACGCACGAATATCTGTGCAACGATATTCATCATCCTGGACATGGAGACGCTTGTATCACGGCAGAAGATGCACAATACCAGCCGTGGTCCAACTTGATGGGCAGCGTTGAGGTTTGGCAAGACTGGGAGTTTGATGTTCAAATGCCTCCACGTCCTCCTGAAATCTATCCAGGGTATTATCCAGAGATTCAATATCGCATACTTTCTGGCCCTGTCGGCGGAGGACATAATCCAATAGTCACTCCCTTGCCAAATGAAAGCAAAATTCACGTCAAATTGCCCTTGGACACCTACGTTGGCCAGACTTATTCGCGCTCTATTGAGGCTCGCTGGGACTACGTGCCTTTACAACCAGCTCGGGAATTCTACATTGAATTTGATAGCATCAGTATAAGGGACAAACTAGAAGGCTGGGGCGATCAGGGAGAATATCGTCTGGCAGCAAACGTTAATGATAAATGGTTTTGGCTATCTCTTCCAGGCGATGTGACAGACGACAGATACTACCTGGATCAGTCCCAATATGTTGCCGTATTTCCATCCGACAACATTCACTTGTGGGTCTCAGGATATGAAGATGACAAGGATTTAGTTCACGGTTACGTGGACGATAACCCTGGAGTAGCCGAACAGAGGTATTACTCGTGGCACGACTTCGGGGTGATCTCAGAGAGCACATCAGGCGAATACTGGATGGAAGCACCTTATCGTTGGGACGAATCATGGCATTCCCACGATCCTCAGCTTTATGACCGAGTGAAAAAGGAAGGCGACGGACCGTGGTATCACAACCTATTCGCAAGGGAAGGATACAGTAATGAGGGGAATCACGATGGTTGCTACGAAGACTGGAAAGCACCCCAAGGAAGCTGTTTCTCTCTTAGATACCGCATATACGAAGTTGGTCATCCATATGTCACGCCGTCGAGTCGTCTAACCTTTGGAAGCCCTAGTTACATCTCAAGTGATGGAAAAGCGGTCATCACATCTGACACGTCTTTGACATTGACTGCCAGTGGACTCGACTACAACCGCCTACAATATCGTTACTGGAAGGTAGGCGATCCCATGCCTTCATGGAGCCGAGGCAGGTTCGAAGCAAACTCCGCCACAGTCTCAATTAAGCTTGAGGGTGTCGAATGCCACTTTACAGATGACATGCTAATATGCTCGCCTTTTCCTATTCCTCTTGAGGATGGGGTATACATTCTCGAATACGCTGCACAAGGCTACCAAACCCAGGAACCGTACGGCGACGGAACAGAACAGAGACACGTACAGATCTTGCACCTAAACAACGGCCCACCACAGACAACACTGGAGGTCGACGAACCTCGATTCACTGACGCGTTGGGAAACACCTACGTGACGTCGGACACAGTCATGGAATTCAACGTGGACGACGTTTCGGGCGCACCTGAAACCTACTACAAGGTCGACGACGGCGAGTGGAAAAACTACATGAGTCCAAGACCAGCAATGAGATGCTTTAGGCATCCCACATTGGACCTGTTATGCACGGGAGAGCCAATAGTACTAGGCGACGAATTCAACCCTCTCACAAGGGCGTACAGTGACGGCCCGCACAACATAAGCTACTACAGCATCGATAGACTAGGACACGTAGAAACAACAAAACAGACCACGCTAATCCTAGACAACGCGCTACAATACATTACACTCAACGCGAACCCGCGTGTCACTATCTCTCCGCCGGAAAAGCGCAGTCAATACGGTGAGCCAGGGCAGACAGTAAGATGGAGAGTGGCAATCTACAACCCTAACGCTGTCACGGAAACTTACAGGATAACAACCAACTGGTACGTAAAATTACACGGTCTGGATTTTGAGTTCGACAACCCTTACGAAAAGCTGTCCAAACTTCCAGTTACGTTGGGACCAGGCGGAGCTACGAACAGAACGTTGAGTGTTTCCCTGCCGCTTGTGGATCCCCCCTTTTGGGACCTGGTCAAACCTCCAATATGGACATACTTCAGAGTGAATGTTGAAAGCGTAAGCAATCCCGAGCTTTCCAGTTTTGCCCGCGGGAGACTTGCAATAGTGGACGATGACGACACAGATGCGCCAGCAGGATCAGCTCTCAATCCGCCTGACGGACAAATATACACACATGAATATCCATCAGACATTCGACTATCAGTGCGATGGACAGACGACAGTGATATTTCTTGGGTGTACTTCTACTACAGATACGAATCCCCCGACGGGTTTTCACACTGGAATTGGATGCTCCCACAAGGCTCTTCCCAAGGAGTTTACTGGTACGACATATTAAGGAGCGAATGGACCGCGCACCTCAACCAAAGAATTCAATGGTTTTCAACAGCTTTTGACAACGACACCGACAGATCTGACGACAGCCTAATGGGAGTTTTCCCAACCACGCCAGCAACCATCTCAGTTGTTATTCCAAGTTATGGAGTTGACATCTCGATTGACCCGCAAGTAGCGGGCAACGAACTCAAAACCACAAAATACACCGTAAGTATCCACAACACTGGAAACGTGCCCGACACCTACGACCCAACTTTGCAGGGACTAGACCCGACATGGTTCTACTTCTCTCAGGCATCGATCACAGTCAACCCAAGCGAAACAGCCACAGTAGACTTGTTCGTCACGCCACCGTCGGAAACTGCCTTCATACTAAAAGACTACAACTTCAGGGTGACCGCAGCCTCACAAAACTCACCGAGCGCAACAGACAGCGCAGACGCTACACTAACACTTGACTTCACACCCATGTTGCCAACCACGCCAGAGGGCAGCTTGACCGTTGCCGTCATACCAGAAGCCTCGACCCTGACGATGCCAGCCATGACCACACAGACGCAGTTCCCTGTTGACCTCAACGTTGAAGTCTACAACAACGAAAACTTCGACGACGCAATAACAATAGCGCTGACCAACACCGGAATACCGCTCCAAAATCAAGCCCACCTACAATGGTTTTCATGGACGACACAAAAAGTCTTCATCCCAGAAGGAGGCTCCATCACCATCCCGGTGACAGCAACCATCCCAAGATACGCGACACCTGGCTTCAAATACTTCAACGCAAGCGCCACATCAGTTGGATGGGCGCAGTCAAAAGCGACAACACAAGCAAGCATATTCGTATTAGACTACCACCTGACAAACGCACTTGAGAGAATCAGAATTCTGCGAGAACACGTGTCAACTCTCTATGAAGACAGAAACATTGATCAGTACAAGCACGACCGGATAATAGGCGACCTTGCAAGAACAGAAACCGACATCACAAACGCAATAAACTATCTTGACACAGTCAAACACGGCTTCGACGACAAACCAGAAGGCTTGATCGCCCTCAAATTCGCAGTAAGCAGACTTGAATACCTGAAGAACGACCTGAAGAACTGGGTCAAATACGGCTACATGCCAAGCAACACCGCAGACCAAATCATCCAGCAGCTCGATGCAATAAACACGGTGATGTCAAGCAAAGCCAAGTTCGAGGCACAATCAGAAAGAGCCCTATCCGTCGACGCAGTTGAAGACTCAGAATCGCGACTGGGCTACAGTCGAGCTTGGCTCTGGAACGAAATCACCTACGCAGACAACTCCATCGTCCAAGGCGACTACTGGCTTGCCCAAGGATGGCTCTCAAAAGCCGTCGACTACTACAAAACCGCTTTCGGATACTCCCAACGCACAATCAAAAACGCCTACTCATGGTCATGGAGCATTCCTGCCGAAGACTGGATAGACCAACTCGAACAAAACCTGTAGACTCCTTTAAACCCAAACCTCCCCCTCTTTTTTCTGACTCACTCAACTTAGCTGTGGCTCACTCGGCAAGAAGAAAGTTAAATCCTCTCTTTTTTCCTGTGTCTTATCGTTGTTTTTCCCTTCTCGGGAAAAAAGCCTATGTATTTTCCCCATAGCGTAGTTTTCTAGACAATCCTTATGGTTGAATTGTGCTTTCGGAGCCTCTCGGGTAGCCGGTTCTTCCTGAGGCGCTGTTGAATAATTGAAAAAAGAATGGAAAAATGCGATGAAAGAAAATGAATGGAGAAAGGAGGTGAAAGAGAAATGAGAAAGATGCTATTAACGCCCCTCATGCTGTGTTTCGTTGCGCTTCTGTCCGCGCTGTCGATGCCCGCAGTTTCAGCACAGCCCAACGAGCCTCTTAGATGCGACGTGTCTTTTCAGCTCAATTGGGATTGGGTTGGCTTTGGGGGCTCGTCGCCATACACGTGGATTGGAACCATTTCAGGAGACATCGAAGGAACTGTCACACTCAGCCTGATCAGTGCTAGTTTTCCCGGCATCACAGAACATTATTCCGAAACATGGATCATCACGACAACCTACGGATCAATCACAATGTATCAAGAAGGCGTATGGAGCTTCAAGAGCTTTGAATTCAAGTCAAACGGCTGGATAACCGCTGCCACAGGAGCATGGGCATACCTGCTTGAAAGCGACGCCCACGTCCGCGGCGTGACAACGCCATTCCCAGTTCCTCCACCCACCCCAGTAACTGCCGCAGGCATAATGTGGATAGGTGGATTCGGTCCAGAGTGAAAAGATCAAGTCTCTCCACACGATTCCCTCTTTTTTGTCCATTTTTGTAGATCTGTCATAACTAGATTACAAGGAGCGATGCAAACAAGAAGGGATCAACTGGCACGCGCTCATAATTAATCAACTTAGTAGTGTTCAAGCATTCGATTATCCAACATGGCAGCCAACAAGAAATGAGGATTTAGCAGGAGACATCGCCAGCCGAATGACAGTGCAAGCTAAACTACGATCCCATAGCCCACGACTCAAATGTCACAGTTCAAAGCTGTGGGATAAGTCGTTCTCAGCTTCCCAAAAAGAGCTACAGCCTTCAACTACACGCAAGCCGAATGTTGAACCATCCAAAACAGACAGCAAACCATTATTCATTCAACCTAAACAGTGATGAAACTCGTCACAAGACAGCAGCAAATAAGCCAGAAACATCACCCTGAAACCAAAACAGACCGCAAGAAACAACGCCATGACTCGTTGATGTCACTAGGAACAACTTGACGACGACACTCACACAGCCTTCAACTCGCATCGCAGCACCAGCATAGAAGTAGTAGTCCATCAAACACGCGGCGCATACTACTACTTCTGAAGCCACTTGCCTAGACATCCAAAGAGTTGTTGTGGCAAACCCTTCAACGTCAACAACAACTTCACACAGCCACACGCGCACACACGCACAGAACCTCGGTATTATTACGGTTTCTAAGCCGAAGGTAACGACACATGAAAAACTCAGACCCCACACAAACAGCCTACGCCTGCATGTTCAACTACAACTGTCCAAGCAGTCCCAACACTACATGATAGAAGAAGGTATAAGGGGCATAGCGCCTTCTTCTTCTGAAATTTCTCTTTCCGCAGAGCCTCGGCAACATACCTAAACACCACGCAAACCAACATTAAACGTCACGCATGCCAACATAGAACGTCACGCTAGAACACCGGTCATCAGCGCCCAAAACACCATACAGAAACAACAACAGAACCCAAGACGCAAACTGAAAAGCTCAACTTTCACCCTGAAAAAATTTTTCCAAACTCATACTAACCATACTAAGCCCACTGCTCACAAGTCTTAAATACTGCCTAAAATAGAAAAAGAAGCCTACGGGATGGTTAAAATGGCAGGTCCAGAACTAGCCGTGGCTCCTATGCACAGAATATGCAAAAAAGCAGGCGCAGACAGAGTAAGCGAAAGCGCAGCAAAAACCCTAGCCAAAGTCCTCGACGAAATCGGCGTAAAAATCGCACGCGAAGCAATGGACTACGCCATGCACGCCGGACGAAAAACAATAAAATCCGAAGACATAGAAATAGCATCCAGAAAAGTCATGAGCAAATAGACGCTTCTCGCTCATCCTCCAGTTTTGAAACAAGCTAACAAACCTCCAAAACTCTCCAGGCAAGAACATAACCAGAGACTTTCCTTCTCCAAGCTAGTCACCGAGAAGAGAGTTAAGTTTATATTTCCGAGAAAAATGCAGTAGTGAGAGGTTTAAAAGAAAACTAGGTAAATCGGAGGAAATTAGAAACATGGCTTACCTAACAACACAGGGCGGACAACCTGTGCTCATACTGAAAGAAGGAACAGCGCGGAGAAGAGGCAAAGAAGCGCAGCGAAACAACATCATGGCAGCGCGCGTGATCTCAGAGGTTCTGCGAACTACTCTAGGACCTCGCGGTATGGACAAAATGCTGATCGACAGCCTCGGTGACATAACAATCACAAACGACGGAGCAGCAATCCTCGACGAAGTGGAAGTTGAACATCCAGCGGCCAAAATGATTGTCGAAGTAGCCAAGACGCAGGACGACATGGTCGGCGACGGCACCACAACAGCCGTTGTGCTGGCGGGGGAACTCCTACGAAGAGCTGAGGAACTACTCGATCAAAACATTCATCCAACGGTGATTGTCAGCGGCTACCGCAAAGCAACTCAAATGGCCGTTGAAACATTGGACAAACTCGGCACCAAAGTTGACATCAATGACAGAGAAACCCTCAAGAAAGTGGCTTTAACGTCAATGGCAAGTAAGGCTGTTGGAGCGGCAAAAGAGCATTTCGCGGAAATTGCCATTGATGCAGTCAAACAGATCGCCGAGCAACGCGGAGACAGAATGATCGCCGACATCGATCAAATTCAAATCGTGAAGAAGGAAGGCAAAAGCCTATTCGACTCACAGCTAGTGAAGGGCATCATAGTCGACAAAGAAGTGGTCCACCCCGGCATGCCAAAACGCGTCGAAAACGCAAAAATAGCTCTCCTAGACGTGGCTCTAGAAGTGGAAAAAACAGAATTCAGCGCCGAAATCAGGATCCGAGACCCAACTCAAATCAAGGCATTTTTGGACCAAGAAACACGCATGCTAAAAGAGATGGTGGACAAGATCAAAGCCTCAAACGCAGACGTCGTCTTCTGCCAAAAAGGCATCGATGACATGGCGCAACACTTTCTGGCCAAAGAGGGCATTCTAGCGGCGCGCCGAGTGAAACAGTCAGACATGGAAAAACTTGCAAGAGCCACAGGAGGCAAAATGGCCAGCAATCTCAAAGACCTCAAGGCACAAGACTTGGGCAAAGCAGGGCTTGTTGAAGAACGCAAGGTCGGAGAAGACAAGATGGTGTTTGTCGAAAACTGCAAACATCCCAAATCAGTGGCAATCCTCATCCGAGCTGGACTTGAACGAATGGTGGACGAAGCAGAACGGGCCATGAAAGATGCCTTATCAGTCGTCTCTGATGTCATCGAGTACAACAAAATCGTACCTGGCGGAGGAGCCATCGAATCTGCGGTTGCCAGAAAACTCAGAGGCTATGCCACTGAAGTCGGTGGAAGAGAACAGCTAGCCATTGAAGCGTTTGCTGAATCCATGGAAGTAATACCCAAGACCTTAGCTGAAAACGCAGGGTTAGAACCCATAGACATCTTGGTTGGGTTGAGGTCAGCCCATGAGAAAGCTCGCGGCGAAGCCAAAGGCGTCAATGTTTTCACAGGCAAGATCATGGACATGCATGGCGAAGGCGTAATCGAACCTTCGAGAGTCAAGGAACAGGCCATCAAATCGGCTGGAGAGGCTGCATGCATGATACTGCGCATCGACGACGTGATTGCTGCCACAAGGCCCAAGGAAGAGAAAGGTCCAGGCAGACCAGGCGAAGGCATGGACGAAGAGTATTAGCCTCTTCCCAACCACTTTTTCTCACTTTATCTGATTTTTCCGTCCAAGTAGATTACGTCACTCTTTCAGTCTCTAGTTCATAAGCAGTAATCTAAATCATGAGTTCATAATGGATTTATTCAATGTAACGCAGATGTCTCTAGACTCACGAGACTCCATTCCGAGGAAAACCCATTGTACCAACGCGACTTCGAAAAGCTACTGCTAGAAGCGGTTGACGAGCAATTGAATTCGCTGGGGGAATCCTCGAAACAAGCCCTTTACTTCCACCTTGAAAGAGGTTTCAACATCAAAAGGCAGGAAATTCCTTACAAAACTGAGGCTTTTGTGACGGCAATGGAGAAAATCTTCGGGTTGGGTGCACAATACTTAGAAATATTGATTATGAAAAGTCTTCATGAAAAAATCGATTACCGCGTCAATCTGAACGCACCAAATTTGACTTTCGTAAAGTACGTTGAAGCAGCAAAGCAAGGCTATTGTCAGAGGAAGGCGAGCAAAAAGGAGGAGCTAAGTCAGTGCCATCGAATCAAAGCGAAGTGCTAGTTGAGTCCATTGCGTCTCAAGGCAAGACGCTGGCAGAACGGCTTTCGGCTTTGAACTATTATGGGGGAAAGCTAAACTCTGCGAGCGACCTCTTACAAGTTTACGAGCTCACTTTAGATGCTATGCAGCAAATATTGGGCTTCGAGCAAGCAGCGTTTTTGATAAAGAACAAAGGTTACATCCGGGTTGCATGCCAACGAGGCTATTCTAATCCTCTGGATTTCCAGCTGCCTTTGGACGGCAGCAAGAAAGGCATCACCGTGATGGCTGCCAACAATCGTAAGCCTGTTATCGTGTACGACGTGACTGAAGCACCTGATTACGTGCTAGGTTCACTCGACATCAAGTCAGAGCTGGCAGTTCCAGTCGAAATCGAAGGCAGAGTTGTAGGCGTCATAAACGTGGAGAGCAAACGGCTGGGAGCATTCGACGAAAAGGACGCAACGTTGCTTCAAATTCTAGCTTCACACGCTGCGACCGCAATCAGCAATCTTGAGAAGCGCGAAGAGATTGAGAAACGCTCCAACCAACTCACCTCACTAATGAAGAGTTCGGCTGAACTGATTCGCTCAACGGATCTACGCCAAAGGCTGCAAAAAATAGCTGAGGCAATCACCGAACTCGGATGGCGAAGAGTGGTCATCTCTGTAAGAAACGAGGACCTAGAAATCGAACGCCCTGACGACTTGGTCACCGTTGGGTTGACAGACGAGGAAAAGCAGTTCCTATGGGATAAAAGGCCCCCTGGACATGTCTGGCGCGAACGATTCGGACAAGAATTCCAACGCTTCAAACTAGGTGAATTCTACCACCTCCCATGGAATGATCCCTGGGTCAAAGAAAGATTCTCCAACACAACCATTGACAGCCACCTTTCACCTGAGGAAATGGTTGACTGGGACCCTCAGGACCTGCTCTACGCACCACTCAGATTAGCAGAGGGACGCATAGTCGGCGTGTTGAGCATAGACGATCCATTAGATGGCAGGCGCCCGACTAAGGAGTCTCTTGCACCACTGGAACTCTTCATCCATCAAGCTGCTGTTGCCATTGAGAATGCTAAACTATTCCACCAGCTTGACGACGCAAAAAACCAGATCAAAGAATACGCTGAACACTTGGAGGAGAAAGTGAAAGAAAGAACACGTGACCTAAAGGAAAGCGAAGAGAGACTGAAGAGCATACTAGCGGCATCGCCAGATGCCATCACAGTCACTGATCTGGAAGCAAACGTCACGATGTGCACGGAACAATCTTGGAAAATGTATGGTGGCTCGTCAGAGGATGACTTGATCGGAAGGAGAGCAATTGAACTCATTGCCGAGAAAGATCGCCAAAAAGCATTGGAAAATATGAAGGAAACGTTTGAGAAAGGTTTAGTGAGAAATGTGGAGCTCACTCTGCTGACCAAAGAGGGTCGCGAGTATCCGGCTGAGCTTTCAACGAGTGTTGTTCGTGATGCTTCCGAAAAGCCCGTTGGCTTTGTCGCAGTTACGAAGGATATCTCTGAACGTAGACGAATGCAGCAGCAACTTCTGAAAGCGGAGAGATTCGCAGCGATCGGCGAAGTAGCCGCCATGGTAGGACACGACTTGCGCAATCCTTTGACTGGCATTGCAGGCGCTGCCTACTATCTGAAATCAAAACTTGGTGCAAACCCCAACAAAAAGTCAAAGGAGATGCTTGAGCTTATTGAGAATGACATTCGGTACTCCGATAAAATCATAACTGATCTCCTGGATTATTCGAGAGAGATCAGACTGGAACTCGGAGATAGCACACCTAAGGAGATGCTTCGAAAAGCTCTGGTCCTTTCAAAGGTCCCCGATAACGTCTACTTGCAGGACAGGACATCCAGCAGACCACGGGTGAGGGTCGATGTTGAAGCGTTAGAAAGAGCCTTCGTTAACATCATCAAGAACGCGATCGATGCAATGCCTCAAGGCGGTACACTCACCATCTCAAGCAAGCTGTTGGATGGCAACTTGGAAATTGTGTTCAGCGACACTGGCACGGGCATGTCAGACGATGTGTCCTCCAAAATATGGACGCCCTTCTTTACGACGAAGGCCAAGGGAATGGGCCTGGGTTTGTCCATCTGCAGGCGAATCGTGGAAGCTCACAACGGAAGAATTTCCATGAAAAGCACCGAGGGCAAAGGAACCACATTCACAGTGACTCTTCCACTTGAACGTGAAGCCTTCGGAGGTGAGCGGCTTGGATGAAAGGGCACGGATTCTTGTCGTCGACGACGATGAAAGCATAAGAAAAGCCTTGTCAGCGGTTCTAGAAGAAAAAGGGTACTATGTTGACACGGCTGAGAGCGGAAATGAAGCCATACAGAAATCTAACGCCAATTTCTACAACCTTGCGTTGATAGACATCCGACTACCTGATATGGAAGGCACGATGCTGCTAAAGGCTATGAAAGACAGTATTCCACCAATGGTCAAGATCATTGTCACGGGTTACCCTTCGTTGGGAAATGCTATGGAAGCAGTGAACAAAGGAGCCGACGCGTACCTACTGAAGCCGGTTGTTATGGAGAATGTTCTGAAAACTATCAGAGAGTACTTGAAAAAGCAGGAAGAAGCTAGAAAATACAGTGAGGACAAAGTCGCCGAGTTCATCGAGACCCGAGCAAGAGAGCTAGAAACAGAAACAAACATCACTCAAGGATCGCGGTAAATTCGCATTTTCTATAACTCAAATTTTCCCGTGTTCTCATTATATTCTGCACACGGTTCAGGGTGCACTTTTCGGGTTAATAGTTTCGCTTTTCTCCCTCTGCAATCCTGCTTTCTGTCCTGACGCTATGGTTTAAGAAGCTCTCAGAGTCATTGGCTTCATTTCCACTTAATCGCGAAATTGTTGGAATGCGGGAAAGGTTTGGTGGAATTGAAAAAAGGTTTTTTCACTCTTAACATGCTACGTGGATGGATACTTGACGTATACCCTTCAGCTTTTGGCGAAGTTACTGTTTGGATCATTACTGAAGGTGGAGAGCGTGTTAAGTTCGTTGACGCATTTCAGCCCAAGATCTACGTATCGGGCAGCGTCGCTGATTTATCTAAACTAATCATCGAGTTGAGGAGTAACGAATCTGTTGCCAAGTGGCGTTTTACAGAAAAATTTGCAGATTTGATGCATGATAAGAAAGCCAAAGTATTGGAAATTACATTAGTGGATTGCCGCGTAAGACCTCATTTTGCACGTAAAATCCTGAGGTTAGGCAGGCATGAGAAGTATAAACTTTACAATGTTGATGTGCCTGATGTTCAGGCGTATTTGTATGAGAAGAGCATTTTTCCACTGGCTTACGTTGGAGTTGCTGTTCAGGGCAAGCGTCTGGCTTATCATTTAATGGACTCAGTTGAAAGCGTTGATTACAGGCTACAGCCACTTCGCCTACTCAACTTGCGGGTTCAAATTGCAAAGAAGAAAGCTTTTCCATCTCTAGGTGACACAATTGATAACATCGTTCTTGAATCCAGCGGTAGAGAAATCTTCATCAGTGAAGGCGATGAAAGGCAGAAGCTTCTTGACATGGTTAAGGCTGTGCAGAAAGAAGATCCGGACATTATTTTTACTGAAGGCGGCGATTCCTTTTTGTTTCCGTATCTGGCTCACCGTGCGCTTGCTAATGGCATTTTTCACAGTCTCATTTTAGACAGAGCTGGCGTCCCGTTGAGAACGGAAAGGAGAAGCGGAACAACTTTCTTTTCCTATGGTCGAGTCTACTTCAAAGCGCCTGCGCACAGGCTGTATGGACGCATACATGTTGACGTGCAAAACACGTTTGTTTTTTCCGCGTGTGGTTTGCAGGGTCTAATCGAGGTATCAAGAACTTGCGGGGTTCCGTTGCACAGGGCAGCGAGAGCTTCCATAGGTACAATAATGTCTTCACTGCAGCTATTTCAAGCAATCAAAGACGATATTCTTATCCCTTGGAAGAAAAGCGAGCCCGAATCATACAAGTCAGGCTGGGAGCTACTTGTAGCAGACCGAGGCGGATTCATCTTCGAGCCTAAGCTTGGGATACATGACAATGTGGTTGAAGTTGACTTTACCTCTATGTTTCCAGTGCTGATGGCCACCCGAAACATTTCGGCAGAAACAATCCTCTGCAAATGTTGTCCCGACTCGTCAATCAGGGTGCCTGAACTGGGCTACAACGTTTGCCGTAAACGAGAGGGTATAATTCCTAAGACATTGTGGCTTATTCTCGGAAAAAGAAGACTATACAAGGAGCTTAGAAACGAAACTGAAGACTTGGAGCTCAGAGAAATCTATGATCAGAGACAGAGTGCATTAAAGTGGATTCTTGTTACCTGTTTTGGGTACCTAGGCTACAAAAATTCTCGATTCGGCAAAGTTGATGCGCATATAGCGGTCTGTGCCTTTGCCCGTGATGCACTGCTAAGGACTATGCGAATCGCTGAGCAACGCGGGTTTGAAGTTATCCACGGGATCGTTGACTCTTTGTGGCTGAAGAAGGAAGGCGCCGATCCCAGAGACTACGCAGAACTATGCGGTTCGGTTAGCCGAGAAATTGGAGTGCCGTTGAACGTTGAAGGGCGATACAGGTGGATTGTCTTTTTACCCTCAAAAACTCACGCAGGTTTTCCAGTTCTGAATAGGTACTACGGGGCTTTTGACTCCCGAAAGATCAAGTTACGAGGAATCGAAGCCAGAAGAGCTGACACGCCCAAGTTCATTCATGATGCGCAGGTGGACATGATTAAGATTCTTGCCAAAGCGCGTAACTCAGAAGAGTTCATGCAAAGAATACCTGAAGCAATTGATGTGCTGCGAAGTTACGCTAAAAAGCTTGCTGAAAAAAGAGTTGAAGCTAAAGATTTATTGATAGCAAAGCGGCTTTCGCTGCATCCGTCTGAATATTCCCATGATGTTCTTCAAGCAATAGCAGCTAAGCAACTGATAAAGGCAGGTGCAAAAATAACAGCGGGACAAACAGTGCAATACCTGATAACCAATTCAGCAAACAAAAGAGCAAATCGACGAGTTAAGCTAGCTCAACTTATAGACGCCAACACTCACTACGACCTACAGAAATTCATGAACCTCTTGTTCTCATCTGCCGCAAACATTCTCGGTCCTTTTGGTTACACCACAAATGATCTTTATGACCTCGCTGTTAACTGTGAAGGACAAAAACCGCTTGCGTGAACTCAGTGCTACGCAACTCAACCTGTTAGAGGAAAGCAAATTAACCGAGGGAGGTCTTGATTATGTACGCTTCAGTGACAAGGATTATCGTGGCCATCGACGAAGACGAAAATGACCACAGTACAGTCCCGGGGCTCCGGTAGTATAGTCCGGTCAAGTATAGTGGCCTCTCGAGCCACCGACCCGGGTTCAAATCCCGGCCGGAGCACCAACTATCAGTGAACATCTAAAGGACAGCTTGCATCTCATTTTCGGGGTTTCCTGAGCAGGTAAAGAATGTCAAGAAACGAGCGACACGGGTTATCTTCGCAGTCTCCAGTGCTGTGTCATCGTTTCAGTTTTGTGACCTGCCCGAAACCTGCGAAAGAGAATTCGATAAGGAAGTACAGTTCCATTTTCCATTAAGATTATATCTATGATAAGATTATGCGGTACCCACCCGATAGTGTCAGGCTTGTTGGAGCCAGAGCCAATGCATGCGCAACATAGCCTTGGTTGCCAGGAACGTCTTAAGAAGAAAAAAGTATGGTGGTAACAAGGCTTGACTGGGCTTCTTGGGACTCGGGCTTCCCTGTTTTCGGACATAGGCCTGATTCTGGAGGTAATGACTACGTTGTTTTTCACAATCGGGTATTTCTATGAAAGGAGGAGAAGAAAACACTGCGTTGTAATGGGCACGGCTGTGACAACAAACACTCTTTTTGTGATCAGTTACATGATAAGCAGACTAATCAGAGAGCAAGTTCCTGCCCCACCGGTACAGTTCGCCTCGATTTATCGGATGATTGTAATTCCTCACGGCATACTTTCAGTACTAGTTCTCGTCCTTGCAGTTTCTCAGGTGTTTCTGGCTTATAGATGGCGACAGAAGACGGGAGATGTTGTTGGGTTAGGGAAGAGAAAGAATGTGCACAGAAATATCGGTCTTGCAACCCTCGCACTTTGGTATGTTAGCTTTCTGAGCGGAGTGATAATATATGGAATCTTGTACGCCCTCTAAGTAATGTGGAATCGAGCTAGTATGACATCTTAACTGCTGAAAACCTAAGCACACGGTTGCCGGCGAATTCGAGTTGGGCTAGGCAGGAGCGCCATTTGGTAATATGGCGCTGATCTGAGGCTAGTCGAAAAGCCGGGGCTAGGCTTCGGCTTCTACTTTTTGTTCGTGTGACAAGCAGTCAACTATAGATGGACACCATAAGCATTCGTCTGGAATAGGCATGTTCTTTGGGAGTGTTTTCACGTATCCAAAAAAATGGGAGCATTTCTTCGGGTTTTCGTTCGGGTCCTTCTCGGTGCTCTTCTTCGGTGCCTCGGGCTGCATCTGAAATGGATCGTTTCGAATGTGTGGAAATTTAAAAATGGGTCTAGTTGCCTGCCAGCCTTCGGGCTTTGTGCTTTGCGATGGGCTTGCTTGAAGAACAGGTCTAGGTGATTCATCGACGGGACGCATTTTGGCGGTGGAAGCTTCGTCTTTCGAGGAACGCGGATTATCAACTTGGCTTTGGCCTTGGCGTGGAAAAGACGCTGGCTTAGCTGAGACTTCAGGTACGGGCTTCGCTTGAAGGCTAGCGGAATTGAATGTCTGGATGCTCACGCCGCAATGGGGACAGGCCTGATAAGACTCCGGCGGTGTCTTCGATAGGTCGGTAAGCCACACGGGTTTTTTGAAGACTCTTCTACACTTTTGGCTGGGGCACAGATAGTATGCTTGGTCTTCTCTTGATTCTCTTCTGAGCCAGCCTTTTTTGTAGACGACTATTACGTAGACTGTGAGGATTCCCAGTATGATCGATATCGTCAGTCCTGTCAACATGTCAAAGGAAAGAGCCATTGAAAATCACTCTTATCCGTTGACCGTTGCTTTGACTCTGTAGCTTCCGTCGCTTGTTGTAAGCCCGCCCCAGTTGTAGTTGCCCGTGAACACACCAGTTGCAGTTGCATAGATCGTGTTGTCACCTGCTGACAGCGTTATAGTTGTATTCACTGGTGTAGAGACCGGTACCCATGAACCCGTGTTCTGCTCCAGGGTCCAATTGACTGTCACGTCCTGAGCCGCCGCGTTTGTGATGTTGATTCTGGCATACCACTCAGTGCCGGTGTTTATGGATGGGAGGCTACCGACCCACGAGCTATTGCTTGCGTTGTCAAGGTTGTATTCCACTGAACCACCTTCTTGGATGACGGTCACAGTTGTACCTGTCAGCGTTAGTAGCACGGCGGCGTAGACCACGAAAACCGTTGTCACGGCCATCACAGTAAGTAAAGTCACTGTTAGGAATGTTCTCTGACTCTTCTTCGTTGCGCTCATTTCTTTTTGTTCACCTCCAATCAACCTCTATGTTGCGGAAGGAGACCCTGCTCGATGCTCCTTGCGTATATGGGAAGTGTATCGTATATATTAAGTCTGTTGTCGTCTGATATGGATTTTCGGTCCAACGTCGCATACTCAATGCAATGGAGAATGTTTGAAACCCACACGGCTGCACGTTGAGGCGCCTTCAATTTCGTGAACCGAGAAGAGGTAGCCCTGTCGAGCAGTAGTTGATGATTATCTTCAACTCTTTGTTGTCGAAAATGGAGTGAACTCAACTGGTTCTGGATTGAGGAGTCCTAAGGAGGGTGCATGGTGACACCGAGATTTGACCCCATCGCACAGGATTAGCCACAATCTACATCAGAAGAGAGTGTGTAGATGCCTCAAGCTGATTCGTGCTTCCATTCAGGTTTGCCAGATCAACCTCGCACATTACCCTTAACATCATTTGCACGACACAGAAAATACGGTCAGAACATTCAGATTTGAATGAGTTTTCTAATCACCTTAGCAGTGTCCTGCACTTTCTCAATAATCCCAAAGCCTGGTTGAGAAGGTGCAAACAACTGCGACATCTTATCAGGTGAAAGGAAAGCCAACGAGACTAGAAATACAATGCTTAGAAGGTAAAGAATTTTCGCCGACTCTACAGTCTCATCTTCGGATCCTAAAACTCCCACTAGTGTCTTGATCTGACACACGCCTTCAGCAAGCCATTGCCCCGACTTGAACACGAATCTGGATGCAGTTTTCCTAAGCATTTTGCCCAAACTAAACGCCAACCCGCAACCTTCTCCGCTCAGGTGTGAACTATGTCCAATGAGCACTATAATCATTATGCACACAAAATTCTGATTCAGAAGATTTCTACCTCGCGTCACGCTGAGATAATTCCTTTTTCATGGTTTCTTTTGAACGGACCACAACCGCTTTCGTGGACATTAAATGTATCCGCTTGTCGTTGTGTGGCGCAGTCACACTGCTTCAAGAACTGCGATGATATCGTGTCAGGCTGAGGAGTATGCCTTTCACGCGACTAATCCGGGCAACCTTGCCTGCACAGTTGAACGAAGGCGAGCTGACATGAGTAGAGGGTTTGCAGAAAATTGCACCGCAAAGTTTAAGTGAGTCTGTCATGACCTAGTCGTCATATGAAATTTACATCATAACATAAAGAAACAGAAAGACGCGAGGTCGGGAGAGAGGATTTGGATATGATGAACCGTGGACGAATCGAAATCATGGCGCATATACTGTCGTTCTGTGTTCAAGCTAGATTAAAAACACAAGTCATGTACAATACCAACATCACCTTTCGACAGTTTGAAACTTATGAGATATTGCTCTCATCCCAAGGCCTGCTTGCTCGAGAGGGAGGCAGATTCATGACAACTGAAAAGGGCCACAGGTTTGTCCATGCCTTTAATCAGCTTCAAAGCACGCTTGAAGACGTCCCGGGTCGAATTGCTGGCAACGGTTTACTTGTCTCAGCTAGACAAAGCACGCCTGCAACTAGTGTACTGGCAGTCAGATAGCTGAAGTTTCTCAAGAGTGAATGGGTTTGCGAAGGTTTGCGAGAGCAGAAGGTTATCGCGCCAGTACCTTTCTCTTTACATCCGGCTGAAGGACGCTCTTCCGGACCCAAAACTCCCTAAATCCCGTGGCTAGAGAAGACCCTTCATGACACCGCCGTCCACTTGGATGGCAGTTCCAGTTATGTAACTTGCTCGCGTGGATGCTGAGAAGACAACCAGATCTGCTATTTCGCTCGGCTGAGCCAGACGTTTCAGCGGAACCTGGTCTTTCCAGCCATTGATAATTTCCTTGGAAGTTGTGCCTTCCGCCTTCGCGCGGTTTTTGGCCAATTCTTCCACCCGTCTTGTCAATGTCCATCCTGGGCAGACGGCGTTGACCAGTATGCCATAGAGTGCCAACTCGTTTGCCAATGATTTTGACAGGCCGAATATGCCGGCTCGAATTGCATTGAGAGTATTAGTCTTTCCGCTGGTTGCTTCGCCACAAATGAGAACATGTTTATTATTCTTCCCCAATTTGCTTTCTGCCTATGTGGAATGACCGCTCGGCACGCTTGGACTACACTTATGAATAGCGAGTTGGAGATGTCTTGCCACTGCTGATCTGAAGACTCCACGAAGGTTGTCGGGGCGGTCCTCCAGTGTTGTTTATGAGGATGTCAATTTTGTTGAAGTGTTTGGCAGCGTTGTTAACCAGTACCTTGATTTCCTCTGGCTTCATTAGATCGGCTTTAACTGGCAAGATCTCATTTCCCGCTTGAGCCTCAATTTCCTTTGCAGCCCTTTTGAGTGCATTCTGGTTTCTGGCGCAGATTACAACTTTCGCGCCTTCTTGTGACAAGCCGAGGGCAATTGCTTTCCCAATCCCTGGCTTGACCCAGTTACGATTGCGGCTCGTCCTTTGAGCCCTAGATCCATCTATCTCCCACCCTACCAGAACCGTATTTTTTCAGGTTTGACTTGTCTTGAAATCCTTATAAGCACATAGCTCATTGTCCTACGATCGGACGGTGCCGGGCTCGATTAAGAGGGTTAGTCTTTGCCTCGACAATTGCTGACGATCTTGCAGTGAGCTTTTTAGCGAAGACAACATACAATCATGAGGAGCTGATGCTGTAGTTGTCGATCAGGCTCTATAATACGTTGACCCGAAAGCGCGAGATCTTCAAACCTTTGAAAGACAAAGAAGTGAAAATGTTTGTCTGTGGCTTAACTGTCTACGACTATTTGCACCTGGGTCACGCTCGAACCTACTCATTCTATGACACGCTTGCCAGACTCCTTAGATACGCGGGTTACAAAGTCACCTATCTGCAGAACGTAACCGACATAGGTCACCTACTCGACTCGGGTGAAGACAGAATGATCAAGAAAGCCCGAGAAGAAAAGAAGCACCCGCTCCAGATCGCAGACTTCTACTACAAACACGAATTGGAGATGTTTGAGAAGCTGAGAATCCAGAGGCCAGACCTTATGCCACGCGCCACTGAACACACTGAAGAGATCATAGAACAAGTCAAAACAATCTTGAGAAATGGCTACGCCTACGTCGTCGATGGCTCGGTCTACTACGATGTCTCAAAATTCGAAGACTACGGAAAACTGTCTAGGAGAAAAACAGAAGAACTCATCCCTGGCGCCCGAGTTGATGTTAGAGAAGAGAAACAAAGCCCCGCTGACTTCGCACTGTGGATAAAGGCTCCACCAGAACATATAATGAAATGGCCTTCACCATGGTCTCAAGGCTACCCTGGATGGCATATCGAAGACACAGCCATAGCCATGAAGTACTTTGGTCCTCAGTACGATATACACGGCGGCGCTATAGAGCTGGCCTTTCCACACCACGAAGCCGAGATTGCTCAGGCTGAGGCTACAACTGGAATCAAGCCTTACGTGAAATACTGGGTGCATGCGGGTTTGTTAACTATCAATGGGCAGAGGATGGGCAGATCTATGGGCAATATGGTCACAGTTATGGATGCTCTTACCAAGCACACGGCTGAAACCTTGAGGATGTGGATAGCATCGACTCATTATAGGAAACCCCTGGACTACAACGAGAAAGACTTGGATGTAGCCAAGGCTAAAGTTGACAGAATCATCTCGACATTGCAGAGAATAGAAGGAAACATTGAAAAGGCAAAAACAGGCGAAGCTAAGTTCTCCCGACAAATAGTCATATTAGAAAGACAATTTCTCAAAGCCTTGAAAGACGACGTGAATACGCCTCTTGCCCTGACTCGCTTATTCGAGATAATAACACTGACCAACAAACAAATAGACAAGAGGGAGTTCTCAAAAGCAGACCTCGAAAAAGCAGAGAAAACGATCCAAAAACTCGGAGAATTCTTTCAGATCATCCCAGAAGTGAAAGAGGAAAAAGCGTCAAGCGAAGTCTCAGATCTGGTTGAGAAAAGAGAGGAAGCTCGAAGAAGGAAAAACTGGACGCAAGCCGACGCGATAAGAGACCAAGTCAGGAAACTGGGCTACATAGTTGAAGACACTGCTGAAGGATCAAGAGTCAGAAGAGTTAAAGGTTAGGCATCTGCGCTGTTCTCAAGGCTCATTGAGCCGGTGAAACGATTACTTGTTTTTCCCTGGCGATCTCAAAAGGCTTCTTGGTCTCTGAGGTTTTAGGGAGGATCTCGAGGCCTGAGAATGCTCGGAAACACGCCAAGCTGCAAAACAGCATATCCATTTTGTCTAAAGTGCGGTGTTTTATCCATCCCTTGGGCTTGAAGAAAACGAGGAAGGCTTTGTCTTCCTTTTTGCACCAGTCGCAGGTTTTCGTGACCAAGATATGGTTCACTCATTAAGCAGCTCAATGGTAGGTAATCCTTAACGATTATGAAACAGGAATAATGATTGAAAAAGTCAAAGATCTCTCAGGGGTTTTCTGTTGGCTGCAGTTGGGGACCCTGCTTTTCCGTTCTTTCCGACAGGAAGTTGACCGCCTGCATTACGCTTCTGGCCAGCCCTAACAAGTCAATGGCAATTAGCATCAGCAGGTAAACTCTCAAGTCTGCTACAATGCGTAGGCGCGCCAACTCCATAACATCAAGATCCAGCTTCAAGATGCCTCCGTTTAGTGCGAGAACGAAGAATATTATCAGAATTAGGGCTTTCCCAATGTTTAGGGCGTGCTGAAATATGGTGCCAGAGGTCAGTTCACTGGCCACGACAAAGAAGATTATGATGGCTGCAAAAACCGTCACAGTCTGCCTATACTCGCCAAACAATTGCGGCGCGAATTCAGACATTTGCGAAACGAAAAGCATAGGCAATAAGTAAAAAATGGCGAAATAAAGTATGCCCTTGATCACAGCCTTGATGACCCGAGGTAACATCCTCTTCAGAAACGATTTGCCCGATTCGTTTTCAAACAAGAGGAAACACCACTGGGCCGTAGTTGAAGAAAGGCGTTTGGAAATAAAGGCGGGCTTCTCTAATGCTTGCTGGGTTCCCTGTTACGAAGATTTCAACATTTCTGTCAAATCGGCTTCCAGGAGGCGCATCAAAATCTATCGCATTTCCTCCAACCACGTTGCCTGCATTGTCCACGATCTCGATGCGGGCTGTTCCGCTCATTTCAAGAAAAGAATGGTTTTCAAAGCTGAAGGGTATGGACGCCCTGACGTGTGTCAGATTGAATCCGGTTATCGTCATGTCTCCCAGAGTTAGATTGGCTAATGGTGCACCCCATGGGGTGGTGAAGTTCGCTGAGATTTCGATTGGAAATGCGTTGGCGTAGGTGAGTCCCACGATGGCTTCGACGTTTAGTTCGCTGTCGTTGAATAGCAAGTGTGTTAGGTTGCTGCTTGCTGCTTGCGCAATGCTTAGAGATATTCGATGGTCGATTGTGGTGTTCTCGCCTTTTGGTACCATTGGTACAAAGGTTGATGATCGAGCTATGGGTGAGCCTCGGTTGTCTTGGACCTGTGTCGTTATGTTGAACTTCGATATGTCGTAAAACCCCCCATTGTAGATGCTAATTGGCAAGGACACGACAAAGGTTCCCCCAATGTTAGTTACTGAAGGCCCTTTACCGAACCCTGGTCTAATTTGGAATGCCGAATACACGGCGGTAACAGTGAAAAGCAACAAGATTATCCAAAATATTATATTTGCCCAACCGAGCGCCCTAATCGTTTGCTTCATCAGGAACCACTTATGAGCGATGAGAACTGGGGAACAACGGACTACGGCTTTTCAGGTTTCTGCTCCTCTAATGCCTGCTTTTGAGGTTCCGTGGGCTGTTGCACAGCCAAACTAGTCGACTGAGTCTCTGTTTTCTTGGTGTCTTTCGTCTCTTTCTGGGCTTCAGGTTTCGGTTGGGTTGGCTGGGCTTGTGAGCCTACGTTTGGCTTTGTATCCGCTTTGGGTTGGGGCGAGATTGTTGTCGTCTCCTTTTCTTTTTTCAGCAGCTGCACAGCTCTTATTGTCAAGATAGAACCGATCCATCCCATGACGCCTAGGTACAATATGTGAATGACAGCTTCTATCAACGGTGCAAGCGCATTGCCAAAGAGTTCTGAGAGATCAACTGAGGTCAGAATGGTTACGTCTGCTACAAGAAAGACGTAGGCGCTATAGAAAGTTGCAGCCAAGAGAACCACGCCGATAAACAACACTATCAATCCTGAAACTTCAATCTTCTCAAATCTCAATGTTTTACCTCCATTTACGTTCCTTGTTTCAAACCAAGCGCTATAAAAAACAAGTGAATCAAGACTCCATATTTAAAAGAATTATGCTGATCAACTAACAATGGTGTCACTCACTCTTCTGCTTCAACGTTCGAAGCAATTCTGATGCTTCCCTTGCGGTTGCTGCAGAGGCCACTAACCTCACCCGTTCAGTGTTGATCCGTGCCTCACAGTGTGGGCACCGTCTCGACCTCTGACTTTTTTTCGCCAAGATTAAGCGTCCGCACTTATGGCATACGATTATGCTGTACATCAGGTGCGCCTCAGTTCTAACACAAGTCTTTTCTTTCCAATGCGCAGAACTGTTCTGAAAGAGGTTGCTAATTAAATGAGCACCACGTCGCTGATGGACAACGTAGTGACCTATTTCCGCCAGAAAGGCTACAAAATAGAACGTGACACCCTTTGGGAAGGCAAGAAATCTGGGCTTTCCCACAAGTTCGACCTCATAATTCGAAAAAGCAACGAACAACGTCTTGTTTGGATCAGAGCCTGGAAGCGCACAGTAGGGGTGAACATGGTGATAAACATGGACAAAGCGGCTGAAGACGTGGGCATCCCGGGACCTATCATGATTTCACCGCAGTTCAGCGGTCACGCCAAGGCTTACGCAAACAGACGCGGCATCACGCTCTTAACCAAAAGAGAGATTCTTCAACGCCTAGGTTAAAACTCCTGCAAATACTGGCCCAAACTCTTTTCCATTTCAAGCTGGCCCAGCCAATCCACGATTCCAAGCGCGCAATGCCTTTTTTTCTTCAAGATCGATATGATCTCGCTGACAACCGCATCTGACGTCTTGTCGGTGGTGTTCAGCTCGCAGACTTTGTTCGGCCCAACATTCGTTATTGCACTAGTTAGGCAGACATCGAGTATCTCTGCGGCGAGGTTTTCCTTCAGTTTTGAGCCCTGAAACCCCTTTTCCTGCATTCTTTTTTTGAGTTGCTCTGGGTGACATCGCAGGACGAATACTTTGGTCACTTGGTCTTTGGGCACCAACTCCGTGCCATAATGTCCATCAATAATTATTGTCTTTCGAGTCTTTGCCATTGTCTCATTGACTCTCCCTGCAAGTCTTGCCGGGTCTGAGATGAGAGTTTGTCTTTTGGCGTCATATCCGCTGGTTAGTCTTTCTTTTTTGACCAGTTCCCCAATGTCAATATGTAAAGCCTCAAGTCTAGCTGCCAACTTTTCCGAGATGGTCGTTTTGCCGATTCCGGGCGTTCCAGTGACCAAAATTATGTGTCTGAATTCGCTTTGCTCCTATCGTTGTACGAGTCCCTTTGCTTCCAATTCTCGTGGCGAGGCTGGTTATATGTTTTAATGTTGCAGGGGCCGAGCCGACAAGATGTTTAGAAGGCCTCGATCTTGATTATGCGTCTTCTTTCCAAGCGCTTTATGGCGTCGAAGAACTCGCTTTTCTGTTTGCCTTTGAGCTTGAAGTGTTGAAGCATCTCCTTGACAGGAGTACGCGCCCGTCCAAACCTGTGCACTTGATCTCGGAGGTAGTTGACAACTAGGCGTTCTACGCGGCCGCACTTCCAAGTCGTGTTGCGAAGCAGCACAGCGAGCGCGGAGATCATGCTCTGGGCTTCAACCTTGGAGTTTTTCCCCATGACTCATATCATCCTTCGCTCATTCAACATTTACATCACTGCAACCGCAACATTTAGAGTTTACCCCGATCAAAAGACACTGACACCTAGAACTTCGAATTCCCGTGGGATGCCAAAATGAACGATGTCGTCGCTGAAATCACGATCGATCCGAAGGTCAGACGAGTTGTAAATGTTAGGCGTTCTGACATCCCGGTGACGTTCAAATGCCAGAGATGCGCAGTTTTCTGCTGTAGACTTGGCGCTCCGAAACTTCTACGAAAAGATATCGAACGGCTTGAACAGGCAGGGCATCGTGCGGGTGATTTCCTTGACCGTGAACGTGGATCAATCAAGAGCAAAGAGGACGGCTCATGCATCTTTTTGTCTGCAGAGGAAACATCCAGATTCTACAAATGTGCTGTACATGACTTCAGACCGATTCTGTGCCAACTGTACCCTTTTCGGTTTGAGAATTCGACCGGGAACCTCTGCGTGCTTAGGGTGATTCCATGCTGCAACGGTTTGAACGTCAGAAACGGGGAAATCGTTGGTGCGAAGTTCGCAGCTATGATTGCTGACTCTGCCCTTTTTGAGATGATTGACGCAGGAATGATCTGACAACCCATCTCCATTCAACCACAATTTTGAAATGTGAACTTGAACGTAACTCACTAAGAGGGGAGGTACACAAACATGCGGTTCATATCTCGGAAAGCGCGCGTAAAAGGCATCCTCGAAGGAGAAAGCGTTATTCTCGGTCCTTGCTCAATAGGAAACAAGTCCTTAATTGGTTTGAACGTGATAGTTGGCTATCCGGTTAGAAAAAAGGTTCAGGCTTTTCCTTTCTCAGAGAACTTCGCGTTAGACAAGTTTGACAGAATAAGCGCTGGCGCCAAGATCGGTGACAACTGCATTATAAGGTCTGGCACAATAATTTACGAAGACGTGGTCATAGGCAACTGGGTTGAGACTGGGCACAATGTGCTAATCCGAGAGGGAAGCACAATAGGCGACAAGACACGTATCGGCACCTCTGTCAAACTTGACGGCGTGGTCAAGGTGGGTAAGAACGTGAGCGTACAATCAAATGTGTACCTTCCGCACTTGACTGAAATTGAGAACGACGTATTCCTTGGTCCTAACGTTGTCTTGACAAACGATCCCTATCCTCCAAGTCGTCGCCGTATGGGTATTCTTGTCGAGAAAGGTGCAGTGATAGGAGCAAATGCATGCATCGTAGTGCCAGCGAAGATCGGGGCAAGATCAGTTGTGTGCGCGGGCGCTTTGGTAACCAAGGATGTGCCATCGGGCATGGTTGTGCTCGGCGCTCCAGCAAAGCCGTACATCACAAGAGATGAGTACGACCGAAAGACGGACAAATGGGAAGAAGGAGCCAGATGAATAATGGAGTACGTTGAATCAAAGGTTGGAAAGATGGTTTTCGCTCGACTATCTGAGAATGAAGACCTGTTGGGGACGATAATTCAGGTTGCGGTGAAAGCAGGAGTTACGTCAGGTTTCTTCATGCTCATAGGAACCTTGAAAACTGCAAGGCTTGGATTTTTCCGCAAGGGCAAATACGAGACAGTTGAATTTCGACAGCCCTTGGAGATTGTCTCTTGCCTCGGCAATGTTTCAGCAAAAGAGGGCAAAGTGTTCGCGCATGGACACGCTACTGTTTCCGATGAGAAAAGCAGAGTTTTCGGCGGTCATGTGATGCCTGGCTGCCACATTGGCGTTACAGGCGAACTCGTCTTGGTTGCGGCCAGTGGCATCGAGTTGTTCAGAAAGCTTGATGAAAGAACAAAGCTCTCCTTCCTGTCTTTTTCCAAGTCGGCTTCTGAGGCTAAGAAAAGGTGCTCCGCTTAGGTCAAAGCTGTTTAACCATTCTTAGTCCGTGAACTCCAGCTGAGTAATAGTGTTTCAACGACTTGGTTCTTACGTAGCCTTGCTTGTGATAGAGCTTCAAAGCTGCTTGGTTGTCAACGCGAACTTCTAGGTAAATGGTTTTGACACCCCTTTTCTTGAGCACGTTCTCCATTTCTTTAAGGAGAGTCAGACCTAATCCTTTTCTTCGGTATGCAACTGCTACATCAATTGTCACAATGTGGCCTGCTTTGACGTCTTCTCCACTGTCGACAAGTCCTGTCACGAACCCCGCTGCGTCACCGTTGACTCTTGCTATTTGCGTGAAAGCATTCCGGTTGTTCAGCAAATCTAATACGTGTTCTCTGGTGTAGGCTTCAGCTTCAAAGCATTCACGCTCTATTTTCAACAGCTCTTCCAGATTCCGTGGCGTTGCGGTCTCAATCGTTACGTGCATCTCTTCACACTTTCAATTGGGGTTGCGGCGAGGATGCCACAAGCGTTCGGACATCCGTGAATATGCTCTTGTACACGTCGGCGACTGCTTCTGGCTTTATGTCTTTTTCGAAGTACATCAAGTGGCTTCGGCATCTTCCTTTGCAGTCAGATGCTCCGAAACCCGTGATTGGAACAGTCGCTCCCTCCAAGCGTTGGAGAAGGCTGGCGATTTCACACTCCTTGTTCATTTCGCTCGCTGCGGCTACAACTGCTATCACTTTTGATCTCTTGCTTGCAAGAAGATGGTCAATGTGCCAGTGTTGATTCTTTTTCTTTCGAAGGTGTCTGGCAACTCTTTTTCTGAGGCTTGTCGCGCCGCTGCCCAAAGCCGAACCAGTATATGAATAGTAGCCTTTCTTCAGGCTGACATAACGGCGCCCTGCCATCTTTATATCGGTTGAAGCCTTCAAGAATATTATCAGAGTGTAGTTTCCCTTGGCGGGTAGCGCTTCAAGCCTTGGGACGCTGATGCTCATTCTTTTTGCTCTTTGAACAGTTTGTTGAAGTTCTCGAAGTACGCTTTTCTCTTGGCTTTGTTTGAGATTTCTGCTGCCTCGATGATTGCTGCTTGTGTTGGAAATCGGTAGTATGGGATGTCGGAGCCGAATAGCACTCGGTTCTCGTCTACATCTGTTGCCATTTCAACGAATTCAGGTAGCGTTCCAGAAGTTTCCACATGGATGTTGTGAGAGTCCTTCAACGCGCTGACACAGCCTTCTCTCAGATGTGCAAGAATCATGACCATGTGTGGATGTTTCTTCGCCACTTTTGCAGCTAAGCCTGCGGCGGAGAAGCCATCGCCAGTATGAATGAGGACTGGCAGCCTCAGCTCCTCGGCTTGTTTGAAGAACTTTGCAAAGAATGGGTGGTCTGGGCGGAAGCATTCAACCATGGGATGTAGTTTTATTCCAGATAGCTTGAGCTTGCTTTTGATCCTCTCTAGCTCCTTGACCGCATCGGCGCCTCTTCTTGGGTCGATGCGTCCAAAGCCCACGAGCCTTTTTGAGTATTTCCTAACGCATTGCGCAATATAGTCGTTGGTTTCGGGATATTTGTCGCCCACGTTTGGATTTGGGAAAACTAGTGCTCTAGCGATCTTGTGTTTATCGAGGATAGGCATCAAGCTCTCGATGTAGATTGTTGGGTCTCCGTATGGCTGCCAGGGTCCAGATTCGCCCAAGTGCACATGGGCATCACAGACTTTCATGATCTAGCCCCCGCCTCGCGTTTCGGCTGTAGCAGTGGTTAATTTCCTGCACGCACAATTGATAACAACTCCTTGAAGTCAAGTCTTGGCCCCAGCGTTTCATGTGTTCCTACCAGTGTTCATAGCGGACTATTGTGTCGAGAGGTTTTCGATCCGTCACTGGATCCTTTTGTTCAGCGGGGTAACCAAGCGGCGTCATCGCAATAACACGAACACTGTCTGGGATACCTAGCACGTTTTTGACTTCTTGCTCTTTGAATGCTGCTATCCAGCATGTTCCTAGGCCCAGCTCCCAAGCCGTGAGTATAAGGTGTTCCATGGCTATTGAGACATCCACCTTACTGTATTCCTCGCCCTCTTTAGACCAAGCCATGCCTGGAGCCACGCATGCAACTATAATAACTGGCGCGGTTACAAACCAGTCACGATTGTATGCCGCTCTCAGTTTTTCCCTCATTTCTGGTTCGGTGACAACTATGAAGCTCCATGGTTGACGATTTGATGCCGACGGCGCCAATCTTGCGGCTTCAAGAACTCTCGTAAGCCTATCCTTTTCAACTGTTCGGTTTTCATAGCGTCTTATGCTTCGTCGAGTTCTAATGGCTTCAAACACATCCATTTTGTTTAACTTCCTGTGTCTATTGCTAACGACGTGGAGCCTAAATGCCTTTGCGGATTGGTGTTCGGAAAACCATAAAAACGCTTGTGCAACTATCATACTGAAACAACGTTGGTGAAGGGTGAAATGAGTCAGCCAGTCAAAGAGGATCCACTTAAGATTCATCGTGAAGGACTAGCACTGTACGACAGCACGAAATACAAGGAAGCGATCGACAAGTTTCTGCTGGCTTCGCAGCTGTATGAAAAGCTGGGGAACTTCTTTGATGGTTCTTACATGTTGTTCAAGGCGGCTGAGTGCAGCTTCCTGCTCAAAGATTACGAAACAGCGATTGAACGCTTCTTGAAGTCGGCGGATATTGCTTTAGGTAAAGGGTTTGATCGCTTCGGGTTGGGCGGGTTGGAGTATGCACGCGATTGCTACAAGGCTGTGGGCAAAGAGAAAAGCAAAGAGTTCGCAGACCTACAGAAACGAATAGGCGAAGTTAAGAAGAAACTCGAAGCTCAAGCGTTCTGACTGGATAACGGCGAAGTCTCTAATCTATCTCGACGATTAGCCTTTTCAACGACTCCTCTACGCGTTGAATGTGCCTGAGCGTTTCTTCTGAACCTTGAAATGTCTTCATTATCTTGTGGCATTGCAGCAGAACGTCTTCAAGACCCTTCTTATTGCTCACTCGTTCCAACCACTCACCATTTGGCATGCTTTTCGGACTAAGTTTAAAAGATAAGCGAAGCAGCAAACAACGAATGCTCAGACAGACTTGGCTGAAAGTGAAAATCTGTTTTGGCAAAGGGGATTCATCGTCCCTTTGTTCAGTATATTCTTCAAGCTTAAACTAGCCGTCACACCTGAACAGATCGGCACAATCTTCGCCTTGGGAAGCGTCACACTAGCCATCGGCACCTTTCTGGCTCCAGCGATTGCGAATAAACTTGGCAAGGTTAAGGCCGTGGTTACCTGTCAGTATCTCTCGATGCCCTTCATCATGGGAGTGGCATTGGCGCCAAACTTGCCTCTGGCAACATTCGCCTACCTCGTTCGTGGAGCGCTTATGAAGATGGCGGGACCAATTAACACTACTTTACAGATGGAGATGGTTTCCGAAAACGAGCGCGCCACAACCAGCGGCTTAATGATCATAGTTGATAACATTCCCCAAGCAATTACGGCGTCAATCTCAGGCGTATTAATGACTGGCAACGATTTCTACTCGCCTTTTCTCTTCACGACCGCCACGTACTTTAGCGCAAGCTCACAGTTCTATCTATTCTTCAGAAAAACTGAAAAGAACAGAAGGAATACGGGTATTACAAAGTTGTGTAAGCTGCGCACAGCATGCCAAAGTATGTGGGCGCTTCGTACGAGACAAGTCTTCCTTTCATCGGCACGTGCTCAGACACGCCTATAAGAGTGGCTATCTGCCACAGGCTATCAGGCTTGGCGTTCTCAACAAGCTGCCGGTCCAAGCTGAGCAACCTCTTAAGGTTGCCTTCCTTGACTGCGTCTACAACTAGCTTGTCGAATTTTGTGGCGTCAGCGTGGAAACCGTAGGGGCCTCTCTTGTTGTGAGTGTGTGCTTGGTCAGCACTTGCGACTAAAGCCACTCTTGTCCTAGACTTTTCTGCGGCTTTAGCTATCACGCGTCCGAATCTTACGAGATCATTGAGCGGGATTTCTCTGGATGGTGTCACAATTACCACTTTTGTCTTCTTTTTCTGACATCCGAAGAACCATAGAGGAATCAGCGCTCCCCAATCCAGAGGCATGCAGGACGCTTCGCCATCAGCCGTGCCATAATTGACTGCCACAACGGGAAGCTTGGCTTTCTGAGTCCCTTGCAGAATCACTTCAGCGAGAGCACGGTCACACTTGAAACGAATTTGAACCGAGCCACCTTCAGTCTTCAACGACCCCTCAGCAAACTCCGTGACCACAACTCCGATGTTGCCCCTCAGTCGCAGGTTGTGCGGAGTCGCAACAACTATTGTGCTGACCTTGTGGTCTTTCATTTCACTAGCTAATGTTTCCATTCCGCGCCTTGTCTTGCTGAAAGCGTCTAGCTTTTCCCCAGCCAGTTGAGGAATTATCTCAGCTCCGTGTGGAGCAACACAAGCATATACTAAGCCCATCGAATCTCCTCATTCTTCAGGCAATGCCTTGATTTCTACTTGTGTAAGGAGAACCTATATCGCTTCGAATGTGATATTTAGCGTTAAGGGTGAAACTAATTATGCCCAAGACAGTTGAAAACCTTAAAAACGCGTTCGCAGGCGAGTCTCAGGCAAATAGACGTTACACAGCATTCGCTCGAAAAGCAGACGAAGAAGGCTTTCCGCAAGTAGCAAAACTTTTCAGAGCAGCAGCCGAGGCTGAGACGGTTCACGCCTTGAACCACCTCAGAATAATAGGTGAGATAAGATCGTCCGCTGAAAATTTGGAGGCGGCCTTGTCTGGCGAGACCTTTGAGTTTCAAAAAATGTACCCTGAATACTTGAGGGTTGCCAAGGAAGAAGGAGACAAGCAAGCGGCCTGGAGTTTCGAAGTAGCCAACAAAGTGGAGCAAATTCACGCAGGCTTGTACTCCAAGGCTATTGAAGCCGTGAAAACCAAGAAAGACTTGTCGAAAGTCGATTACTACGTGTGTGGCGTCTGTGGCAACACGGTTGAGGGCAGTCCGCCTGAAATATGTTCGATCTGCGGCGCGCCTAAGAACAAATTCAGCAAGATAACTTAGCATCGCAGTTTCTAGTCGATCATCCGGAATATCTAGGCTGGAAACGCAATATTGAACTTGGTAATCATAGGATGCGGAGTCGCGGGTGTAACTGCGGCGACCACATTGAAACAGAACAACCCAGAAGCTAATGTGACAATATACACTGACGAGAATTACCTCTACTATCCACGCCCCAAACTGTACAACATTCTTTCAGGAGAAGCTCAGCCTGAAGAAATATACGCTTTCCAGAAAGAATGGTTTGAAAATCGAGGCATCAGGATTTACACGCGAAGAAAGGCGATAAGCATTGATATAGCTAGAAACGAGCTTCTGCTCAAGGACGGTGCTAGGACAAACTACGATAAACTTCTTTTGGCCAACGGCGCCCACCCTTTCATTCCTCCGATAAAAGGCACGGACAGAGAAGGCGTCTTTTCTCTTCGTTCAATGGAAGATGCCATTGCAATCAGAGAATATGCCAAGAAAGGGGGCAAAGCTATTGTAATTGGCGGAGGGCTTCTAGGCTTAGAGTTTGCCGCATCTCTACGCAGATTGGGCCAAGACGTCGATGTAGTAGAAATTTTCCCACGGTTGCTGCCAAATCAGTTGGACATTGATGGCGCAGAGGTTCTAAGAAGCCAGATCGAGAAATTGGGCGTCAATGTTGTTTTGGGTGTTAAGACGCAGGAAGTCAGTGGAGATCAGGAAGTTTCTGGCGTCGTGTTGGACAATGGCACTGAACTTCAAGGAGGTCTTGTATTGTTTTCCGCAGGAGTCAGGCCCAACGTAGAGCTTGCGGCGGATACTGGAATTAAAGTGAGCAAAGGGGTAGTGGTCGACCAATATTTGCAGACCAGTGCTCCAAACGTGTATGCAGCAGGTGATGTAGCCGAGTTTGAGGGCAAGGTCTACGGCATTATTCCGGCTGCTGAGGAACAGGCTAGAACTGCAGCTTTGAACATGCTGGATAAAAACCAGGAGTACCGCGGTACGGTTTCATCTAACACGTTAAAGATTGTTGGCATAGACCTAACTTCGATCGGTTTGGCGAATCCAGAGGGTTCGCGGTTTGAAGAGGTTAAGAAAATCGAGAAGGAAAGAGGGGTTTATAAGAAAGTTGTCTTGGATCAAGGCAGAATAGTTGGCGCCATACTGCTTGGAGACAGAAGGGCAGCTACGGCGATAACAAAACTCATGGAGCTAGGAAGAGACATCACAGAGCACAAAGACGACATACTGGAAGATACTTTTGATTTCAGAAAGGCTCTGAGTCCTAGGTAGGAATCAACATTCAAGAAGTTGTTGTTATGACAAATTAGCCTGAGGCAATAACAACTTTGAAACAGCTTAGTCCCATCAACGCCGAAGATAGCCTGCTTTTGTGCGTTCATCTACGACTGTTCAAGCCACTGCCCGCAGCCACAAACATTCTGGGCGTTGATGTCACCCGGAACACGCTGACGACGACATCCATACAGCTTCAGCTGCAAAACGCATCTCAACATGGTAGAAGAAGGCTAAAGGGAAAAGGCGCCTTCTTCTTCTGAAATTTACTTTCCCGCAGCCTCCAACATGCACAACCAACACTCGCTATTACCTTTAATTCTACAAACCGCATCGCTCGCTTAACCAACATTCATCCTTGAACCTAATTCTTCCTTTTCGCCAACATAGCCTCGATAGAGTCAGCAAAAATCAATAAACCGGAGAAAATCCACAGCGCAAACAATACGAAATACGGCGAGTTTGTTCCCAGGTAATAAACCAGAGGCTCGTTATAAGGGGGCAGAAGCTTACGAGCAGCGTAATCTGCGAAAGCCCAGTACCATGCACCAAAGAACCCACCTATGACCATAAGAACGAGCCCGAGGAAAGCAAGCAAACCCTTCGGACGCTCGGACTTCCAGAACGTCTTACGCCCGGTGATGTACAAAACGAGTCCTGCAATAGTCAACACGACCGAGGGACTAACCATCAGTGCTGCAAAAGTCAGGGCGGAAATTTGATACGCCCAGTACCAACCAAGGAATAAGTATCCAATCGAATACCACCAAACGAAAGTGGACCCAACACCAACAAAAAAAAGCACCACTCCGAGTTGAGCCATTTTACTCTGCTGCATTACAGTCTCGCCTTCTTCTCGTATTGTTTCTCATATATTTCTCGAATATGTTGTATGGTATCGGCGTCTTCAGGAGCTTTATCATCCCTAATACGCATTATACGGGCGAACCGTAGAGCCATGCCGCATTCATATTTAGGGCTTTTCTGAATCTCATTGTAGGCTACTTCAACCACAACTTTAGGTGCAACAATGACCCGATGCGGCTCTTCGCGGACTATCAAAGCCTTCAGTCGCCCAGTCATATCGATTATTTCCTGATCGGTCAAGCCCTTAAACGTCTTGCCCACACTCATGAATTCTCCTGTTTGAGTGTCCCGAGCAGCTAGGTAATAATCGCTGAGCCAATTGTGCCTCCTGCCGTAACCCCACTCAGCTGCCACGATTACAAGATCTAAGGGCTCAAGCACTTGTTTAATCTTGAACCAACGCTTGCCCCTTATGCCAGGTGTGTAAGGACTGTCGAGCTTTTTGGCAACCAAGCCCTCATGACCACTGTTTAAGGCTTCACGCAAGAACTCTTCAGCCTGCCTTTCATTATCGGTTACGATCTGCTTTGTCAGCTGTATTGCCCCGGCAATGTTGACCAGCCTTTTCCTCCGCTCGGCATAGGGCATGTTCACCAAACTCTCACCATCAAGAAAGATAACGTCGAACAATTGAAGCTCAACGGGAATCTCCTTAGTCATCTCATCTACCTCATGCACTCGGCGAAACCTGCGCATCAAATGCTGAAACAGAAGCGGACTGCCACGATCTTTGCCTACAGCTATAACTTCACCTTCAAGAATGGCATGGCGCGCTTTAATTTCCTCACGAATGAGTTCAACAACCTCCGGAAGGCTTCCAGTTACATCCGTAAGGCGGCGACTGTAAACTCGAACCTCATTGTCCGACTTGTGAACCTGTATCCGTGCACCATCTAGCTTGTATTCAAAAGCTACAGATCCGCCTGCCTCTTTCAGTGCTTCCTCAACGTTTTCGGCCATCTGCGCCATCATCGGCTTGACAGGTCGGAAAATCCGAAACCCCAGCTGCGCTATTCCCTCTCTGCCTTTTGTCCTTAAGATTGACGCTGTTTCGCCTATGTCGCCTGTCAACATGCTTGAGGTTTGAACCTCTTCGAGCGGAACCTCGAAGGCTTTAGCCACGGCCATCTCCATTAATCCTTCATTGAACCCTGTCCGCACTTCTCCAATCAAAATCTTGACGAGATACTTTGCCTCAAGAGATGAGACTTGACCAAACAATGTTATCATCAAGCGCTCTTTGCGTTCTCTCGAACCAGAACCTGATGCCTCTGCAATGTTCTCAAAGGTGCGCCTCACTTCCATAATGGTCAATGGCTTATCAAACAGCGTAGCCTGCTTTCTAATCTTACTAGAATCAAACACAACTTTGATGGCTGATCCAAGGTCACCAGACTGACCATACGCAACTCGAAAACTACTCCAATCAAGATCCGTGATACGTTTGACTACGCCACTCAACGTTGCCCAACTGATATCGAGCACGCGCTGATCCCACCTTGGAAAAGGACGCCCCAAAAGCATAGAAACCGCTGGCTCAACCTCTTCAGGCTGAAGGCTTCTCAAAAAAACCGCAGCCAAACTAATCTTCGCGAGACGCTTGGTTGTAGATCCCAGCTTCTCGCCAAGTTCGCACAGGTCGCGGAATACAGTGTGCATATGCGCCTTTCCTTACGTGTCAACCGTGTCGCCCTCAAACAACATAAACGTTTTCGTGATTGCTAACACTCAGACTAGAAAAGCGATTCAAAACGAAGCTTAAATAGGCAAATCTAGACGGATCATTACCTGTTCGAAGCCCATAGTCAAGGCTACCCGAAAACTGCAGGTGGCATAAACTACTCACCAAATCAAGAGCCGGGAACACGGAGCCATTGGAGCTAGCACCAAACGCGTCAAAAATGGGTCCCGAATCTACGCGAATCGTTCACAGTTTAAACGAAAGGCGCAAGATTCAATTCGGACACGTTTCTTCCTTGTTGAAAATTGCGTTAATTTTGCTTTGGCTTTGGCGCCAGCAGTAGAAAAGACTGTCGAATTGCGGTTCTAAGAGTCTCTGGTGGGGATCGGTCTTGAACTGAGGCTGGGGAGATGGAGACTTATATGATGTGCAGTTCTTTGCCGATCTTTTCAAATGCCCTTATTGCGAAGTCCAAGTCTTCAGTTGTTAGTTGAGCGTTCATCATGGTTCTTATGCGGGCCTTGTCCCTCGCCACCATAGGAAAGACAATCGGCAGAGCGAAAATGCCCTCTTCAAACAACCGCGAACTCAATTTCTTGGCCACCCCGCTTTCACCCACAATAACTGGTGTTATGGGTGTCTGACTATTACCAATGTTAAAGCCCAAGTCCTTCATGGTCTTCTTAAAGTATCGTGTGTTGTCCCACAGATTTTTCACATGTTGAGGCTCTTTCTCAAGTACATCGATTGCGGCTATGCAAGCAGCCGCTACGGGTGGTGGATGCGAACCGCTTAGCAGCCACGTTCGAGACTTGTTGAAGGCGAAGTTTACAAGGTCTTGGCTTCCCGAGATGTGACCACCTACAACGCCGAAAGCTTTAGAGAATGTTCCCATCTCAACGTGCACATTGCTGCGGCTGAGTTTGAAGTGAGAGACTATGCCTCTTCCGCCATCCCCTAAGACTCCTTCGCCGTGGGCGTCGTCAACGTAAACCATAGCACCGTGTTCTGCACCCAGTTTTGCGATTTGGTCAAGTGGCGTGATGTCACCGTCCATTGAAAACACTCCGTCTGTCATTATCAGAATTCTCCTGTAAGACGGCGTGTGTTTTTCAGCCTCGTTCAAAACCATTTCTAAATCTTTCATGTTGCTGTGTTTGTACACTGCCCTCTCCGAATGGCTCAGTCTCACGCCGTCGATTATACTGCCATGGTTGAGTTCATCACTGATCATCAAGTCTTCCTTTCCAGCTAGTTGCGGGATGAGTCCGGCGTTCGCGGCAAACCCAGTTTGATAAACCAGTGAGGCTTCCGCGTGTTTGAACTTGGCAAGTCGTTTTTCCAGTTCGATGTGCATGTCCATGGTTCCTGCGATTGGTCTAACCGAACCGGAGCCTGCTCCATGCGTCTCAATAGCCTTCAACGCAGCCTCTTTGACCTTTGGATGTGTGCTCAAGCTCAAGTAATTGTTCGAGCAGAGCATCAGCACTTTCTTGCCGTCAACCTTGCACCAAGCCGTGCTCGGTCCTTCAAGTACTCTGATTTTCCAGTCAAGTTGGTTCTTCACCAGCTCTTGATATTCCTGTGCTAAGAACTTGGTTGGGTCACGCATGGCATCTTCACCTTGAGAAGTTAGTCTCACTCCCGCATTTCTCTTAACCTTTTCACCACTTCGGCTCCAAAACGATTTTTCCAGCCTGCTTTGAATTTATCAAATCCAAAGCCTTGCCTATATCATGAATGGGCAATCTATGCGTTATCACAGCGGAAATCTTCTCCCTAAAGCTAGGTTTAGCAAGCAAGCCACGCACTTGATACCACGTTTCGAACATTCTCCGACCCGTAATGCCAAACACTGTTGCAGACCTGAAAATCACGGCGCTATTTAGATCGAAGTCAACGGGGTTCTCAAAAATCCCCAAAAGTGATACCCTGCCACCTGGCGTCAACATTTCAAAAGCTTGTCTTAAAGCGTTCGGATCGCCAGACATTTCTAGGGCAATGTCCACTCCATCGCCGTCAGTTGCGTTAATTATGCTCTCGACCAGTTTATCGCCTTCTTCCTTCGCGCTTAGGACCATGTCCGCTCCCATTATCCTAGCCAATTCCATGCGGGTCTTGTTCAAACCTCCTGCGGTGGCAAAAACCTTGGCGGCGCCCAACTCTTTCAATACAGCAATGGCCATTAAGCCGATTGGACCAGCGCCCAAGACTGCTGCGTTTCTACCAGCAATGTCTTCAACATGCTCTTTTGGCAAAACTGCTTGCACAGCATTTCCTAACGGTTCTTGGACAGAAGCCACACCGAGATCGAGTTGGGGATCATTTTTCCACGCATTTTCTTCTGGTAGTGTGAACTGCTCTGCGAAAACGCCGTCTCTGTCTACGCCCAAGATCTCCATGTTCTTGCACACATGTTTTCTGTCGGTTTTGCACTGGTAGCATGTGTTGTCTACGATGTGAGTCTCAGCCGACACCCGATCGCCAACCTGAAGACTCATGACGTTCTTACCGACCTCGATCACTTTGCCAGCAACCTCATGACCAAAAACAACGGGAATCCTCTTCATGCGGCGCTGAGCCCACTCATTCCATTCCCAAATATGCACATCGGTGCCGCACACAGACGCGGCTTCAACCTGAACAAGCACCTCATTATCCTTGATTTTGGGCCGTTCTACCTTTGTCATTTCGGCTCCAGGCTGCCTCTTAGCCTTGACTATTGCGTTCATTTTCTCCAACTTAATCGTCCTGGGTCTCTGCCCATTGTTGCCCGGTTGTGAAGTGCTTAACTTGGCAAGGCTGATAGATTAGGTTTTTCATAGCGCGCGTAATGCCTACCAAGACAACATCAGAAGAAGGCCTTAACGGTAAGTCGCCTTCTTCTTCCACACAGTTTCAGGGGCAACACCTACTTATTGCACAGATCAATGAAAAAGGAATTGTTTTTCCGTTCACACAAATAGATAATTAAACCAAATAGCCCTTCCGGCGTGAGAAAGCAGATTGAAAATAGGTTTTCTGGTTAATCCCATTGCGGGCATGGGCGGGCGAGTTGGACTGAAAGGAACCGACCACAAATCACGGGACGCCGCCAGGCTGGGAGCCAAACCGGTCGCGCCCTCAAGAGCTGCGGACTTTCTCAAGAGGCTGAAAACGCTTGAACTAGCCTCAAGAATCAACCTGATAGCATGCCCAAGCATCATGGGCGAGAAAGAAGTCAGAGACGCCGGTTTGACAGCACAAGTTCTCTCGATGACAGTTAAGCAAGAGACAACGGCTGAGGACACGAAGCTAGCCGTACAACTGATGGCAAAGTCGAAAGTGGACTTGACCGTTTTTGTGGGCGGAGACGGCACAGCGAAAGACATTCTCGACGCTATGCAAGGCTTGAACAAAATGCCAGTGTTAGGCGTCCCATCAGGAGTGAAAATGTACAGCGGTGTTTTTGCAGCCAGTCCGAAAGACGCTGCCGATATTGTAGGCGATTTCATTGAGGGTGCAACGCAGCTTGTGGACTTCGAAGTGATGGACGCTGACGAGGAAGCTATTCGAAGCGATCGCTTCAATGTGCGCCTCTACGGTTTGCTAATGGGACCATTTGTGCCTATGCGGCTCCTGGGCACCAAGCAAGTCAGCCCCGAGACAATGGATGAACACGAAAGCCAGATGGCAATCGCACGATTTGTCGTCGAGGATATGAAACCTGAAGGGTCATATATTCTCGGACCAGGCACCACAATCAAATGCATAGCAGACCGGCTAGGCGTTGAAAAAACGCTATTGGGAGTTGACGTCTACCGAAATGGAAAAATAACCAACGATGTTAACGAAAGGGCAATCCTCAAAGAAATCAAAGACTGGGACAACGCGTGGATCATCTTGTCACCTATTGGGCGACAAGGCGTGCTACTAGGCAGAGGCAACCAGCAGATAAGCCCCGAAATCGTTAAGCGAGTTGGAAAAAACCACTTGATCGTGGCTGCTACACAGCACAAGCTTCAGGGAATCGAGGGCGGCGTGTTCAGAGTGGACACTGGCGATGCCGAGGCTGACAGGTTGCTTAAGGGCTTCCTCAAAGTGGCTGTTGACTACCGCGAGTGGCGCCTAATCGAGATTGTCTAGCCGATCTCTCGATCATCATTCCCCTAAGACTTGCACAATAATCGTCCTTTGGCGAGGATGCACATCTGTCTCAACGAAAACAAGTGACTGCCATGTACCGAACATGATCCGCCCATCTAGAACTGGCAGGGTTTTGTCTGGACTGAACAACATTGATCTTAAGTGCGAGTGAGCGTTGGATGGATGCGCGTAATCTCCGCGTTTTGGAACGAGCTTCTCTAAGGTATTCTTGATGTCTGTGAGCAGGCTCGGCTCGTATTCAGTTAGTATCAGAACTCCAGTGGCATGAGGCGCGAAAACATGGGCAATGCCGTTTCTAACGCCCGACCTGTCAACAACATCTTGAACCCTGTCAGAGATATCAAAGAAATCAACCTCGCCTCTTGTGGACAACCTCAGATTTTCATTGAACACCTTCATCTCTGTCTCGCCACTTTCTCTTGATTGTAAGACTGAGGCGCGTGTTTATGCTTTTGTATTCCTCACGCAGGGAGTTCGGTGGCTAGTGGTGATGGGAAGCTGCACGAGTATTACTGGTACACTAACATCACCTAACGCTCCTCTGACAATGTCCACTCTGGTCAAGAATCGACGGCTAGGTCGGCATTAAGTGGTCAAGAAGTATTCTAACGCAACAGATAAGCCTGATTTGAGCTTATTTTCTGGAGCCAGCTAATGGTCTAGTCACCAAAAGTGGATACAAAAGCATAGACAGCTCTTAGTCTCCCCCGGTTAATCTTTTAACCTTGGACACACAGAGTTGAAGCCGAGGAACAAGCTAGAATGTCGCTAAAAGTTGAAGACACCATGGTCGAGGATGTTGTGACAATTGACGCTGACGCCACAGTAAAGAAGGCTGTGGACCTAATGAACAAACATGAGATAGGCTGCCTCATTGTCGTGAGAAATGGCAAGGCCATTGGCATTGTGACCGAACGTGACATGCTCAACCGCGTATTGGCTCAGTATCGCAACCCCGATAGAACCAAAGTGTCTGAAATAATGACCTCTCCCCTAGTTGTGGCCGATCGAGAAATGGATCTAGAGGAAGCGGCTCGGCAGATGTTCAAGATGAAAGTAAAAAAACTGCCAGTTGTTTCAAAAGGAGAACTAGTTGGCTTGATCACTTTGACAGACATTGCTCGTTTTCAACCTCAAATCATAAAGATGCTGAAGAAAGAGTATATTAAAGCGCAGACGCCCAAAAGAATGCAAAAAGTCGTCGACTACTACGTAGTCTAGTACTCTTTCGGACGTGAGGTCTTATTCACATGCTAAGGCCCAATGTATGTTAGCAGGTCTCATGGAAAGGATAGGCACTTTTGAAGTGGAATGGACTAGGCTAAACAGCAAAAAACATCCACTCGTTGACGGAACCGACAGTTTCCCCATTGACCTAAACGACAAGATAAGATATCGTCCACCGACTTGCAGAGCGCTCGTTCTTCACGTGCTTTTGTCGGAAGACGCCGAAAACTAGCAGAGTGTGTGCTGAATGCACACAAACACGGCGTTGGTGCGTTTTGTCGCGGAAGGTGCTCTTTTGCGTCGAATTCACAGTTTCCATCGATTTTGGTAGACTCTATTTAATGAGGCCCCCATAATCTAAGCGTTTGCTGCACAATCAAGCTTTTATATGCAGTGTGCGTAATCGTGCTGCACGGTGATGATTCTGGACGCAACTGAGGAAAAATCAGCTCACGAGAACTCAACTGAGGGACGGCGTCTTACTAGCATCAGGCTTCGTAAAGAGACAGTTGAACAGCTGAAAGAGAGAGGGCGCAAAGGCGAATCCTACGATGATATTGTCAGAAGATTGCTTGAGAAACGAAGAAGATAGAAGCGCCCTGGTCTCACGGCTTCTTCTCGTGCTTGAAGGACCTTATGTTATCGATTAGACTTGTGATAAGTGATTTGAAGAACTCAGATTGTTCTAGAGTGAATTTGGGGTCAACGTCTTCTTCCAAGTGGCTCATCATTTCGAGAAGTTTGCCATACGAGTCTTGACACTTAGCCTGTGTTGCGTCTCCGGCTCGCGAGAGCCATTCATTCGGGTCCAACTCGTGCACCTACCTGCATACGGTGTATTTGTCTCTATAAGTAAGATGCTTCACCGGTGACAATATATCGGAAACCGATGTATCAAGAGTGAAAATGGACAGATCGGAAATTTGAATCCAGAATTCATAAAACTATTTAGAAGATTCACTAACGCCAATGCATTTGACCAACCATGACTCAGAAATCAACGCTCAATCGGGAGAGGCGAAAAGGTTTTACATTTGAGGTCTTAAGCCGCGACTTGATCACTCGAGTTCTCGGAACTGTTGCCAATGACAGGGCGTTCTTTTTCTACTTGGACGTTGGCAAGCCCACAGGCGACTTCGCAGTTAGCTTGTCGGACTTTCGCGGAAAGATCAACGTCGTTGCACCGAAGTCTTTGATTTATCACCTCAAACGTGGGGACTTCGAAAACTGGGTGAGAGAAGTCATAGGTGACCTTGAACTCGCTGAACGAATAAGCAAGACAAAGACTCTTAAAGCAACATGGAAAAGCGATTCAACCATGAGGAACAGATTGCATACCGTCGTCGGAGATCGCATAGCCGAACTCCAAGACCTGTGGTGCCATGCCTGGACTTGGCCGGAAACAGTAACTGCCTAGACTCGGACTTGCCTGGGAAACATCTCTTCGCATTCCTACCTTACTGTCCGTCTTGTACCGGTCTAGTTGTCGTGCTCTCTTCGTCCACTTTCAACTTGAAGTTGCCAATATCACGCTTCAGGATGCGTGCCTGTTCAGGCAGCTTTCCTTCCTTCCACAGTTGCCAGTCAACTTCATGAAAGATCCATCGCTTGCCCATGTGTGCGGCTAGGATTGGATGTTTATACTGCTCTTCCGCAGGAATGAATTGATTCAGGAACTCGAACAGTTTCTGAATTTGCTGCTTCGGGAAGTAAGCGTAGTAGCTGGCGTTTTTGACCTCGAATGCGTAAACATGTTTATCACGTCTAGCAATGATGTCGGGTAGCGGGTTGAGACTCGGATTGCTTACCGGAACCCGCACAGAGAAGTAGCTGTGCTTCTGCAGGAGTTTGACAAGGGAGATTTCACTGTAAAAGCCGCGTCTTCGCCATCGGCGGAGTCTTTCTGCATCTTCCCTCTTCATGTCAACACCAAAGCTGAACACGACGCACATCAATAGAGAAAACCACTCTTAAAAGACTAGGGGAATCCGAATACGCAGCTGCTCAGAAGGTGTTGCCGAGAAGATCGTGACGACTACTTCTAGTTGAATGTGCCGCGCCATCATCGCCTACTTGAACCTTGAGACAAACCTCAAACAAGAAATAGCTAGTATTGCTTAAATCACAAGGCACGTTTTTAAGAGATTTGAGGTTTGACCGTTGGGCCGACGGAAATCTACAACACGTCAATTGTATGTAAACATATTCAATGACATGAACACGGATTGGGAAGCCATCGCTAACGCACGTGACACTGAACATGAAGTTGATTCTCTCGAAGACACGATACCCAAGAAAGGCGTTGTCCTTGATCTATGCTGCGGAACAGGGCGACACTCTATTGCTCTTGTCAAGCGTGGATGGAACGTTGTCGGAATTGATCTGTCTAGGAACCTCCTCGAAATAGCCAAGTCAAAGATGAAGAGAGTTGTCCTCAGATTTCCTCTGGTTAGGGCTGACATGCGATTCTTCCCGTTTCGAGAGGGCACATTCAGTGCTATCCTAAGCATGTTCACCAGCTTTGGTTACTTGCCTTCAGAAAGCGAAGATGTAATGAGCTTATTGGAGATTAATAGAACTCTCAAAAAAAGAGGCAGGTTCCTGCTCGACCTTGCCAACCGAGACCACATTGTCAAAAGCTTCAGAGAGAGGGATTGGGCTGAATTTGAACCGTTCTATATGTTTGAGAAGCGCTCGTTTGACCTCAAGAATTCCAAGCTGTCAAGCCAATGGACGATCATAAAGAAACACTCATGCAAAGTGAAAACTATTCAGCACACCGTCCGCTTGTACACGCCCACTCGAATAAAGCAATTGCTAAACGAGGCTGGATTAAGAATCAAAGACATCCGCGGCGGATACGACAAACAGGAATTCACGCTTGAAGCCTCACGAATGATAGTCGTCGCCCACAAACTGGCATAGTCACCGTGAGACGGAAAGCTCAGACAGCCAAACCATTGAGGCCTTAAGCCGCCTAGATGCATGAGTCGGCTAATCGAGCCCAGAACGAGCCGGAACTCTTCCAGCACAACATGTTAAAATGGTCTCAATCAGCATAAGCGCGAAAATGTCAAATTGGGCAATGAACTTGGAGAGCGTGTCTGTGTTCTTAACATTCTCGTTTAAATCAAAGTCGTTTGCTTGGGAGGCTCAGGTCTTCTTTTAGCTAAACCTGTCAATTTTGAGTCACTGCTGTCCAGTTCTCTACTGAATTGGAGCAAGAAGTCGGCTCCCAAGGGACCTTCATTAATAAAGTCCTGTATCTGTAGGATTGGGACGACTGGCACTCTGTTATAGAACTTGTATGGTCCCTGAGTTAGCGACAGAATTAGTGGGGCAAGTTTTGCGGTTTGCCAACCTTCGAGTCCGAGCATCTTCTTATACGTGGGCAAGGTTTTGGTAAGAGCCACGGTTCGTTTCTCCTGAGCTTCGGCGGCTTTCGCCGTAGCCGCGCTTTGCCATCCGCGCCTCCAGTGTTTGCAGTCAACACACAAAATTAGTGGTTTTCGCAAGCCTATTACGTCGATTTCCCATCTCTTATCTAAGCTTTTGAAATGGAAGTTCCTGATAACTCGAAAGCCATTAGCCTCGAATGCTTGAACAGCAACTCCTTCAAATTCTGCCCAAGAGAGTAGGCTGCACACGCGCTCAAGGTCAGAGCCTAGCTTCAGAGCCGCAATTAACATCGTCACCCGTTGAACAGGGGTTGCCTCAATCACACCACGATACTCTTTGAACAATGCAGCTCGTGAGAATTCTGCAAGCGCCTTCTTCGCTGTCCGTGTTGGGATTCGTGTAGCTTTCATGAGCAGTGATCTGTTAACTGGGCCTGCTCTTGTCAATCGCAGCAAGGATAAAAGAACATCTTTCTCGGCTGTCATCTTATGTCAGGAGTCTACATGGAAATTACCTTCTTAAAGCTGTTTCCGGTTGTCCAGATGTGGATAAAAGGGGCAATTACGCGCTGAGGAATCCCAAAACTTGCAACGTTAATGGCAAAATGGAAGCTGGATTTCCGTTCTAATGATGTGCTGGGATATATGGTGATATTATGAAGTCTTAAACACAGTGCTAGCTGACCTCTGAAGTTTGAGTCTAAGTTAGTGGAGTTCGCCGATATGAGCGAAGTGGGCAAGTCGATACACGATTCTTTAATTGGGCCTCCAAAGATTCAGAAGGGCAAATGCAAAGCTTGTGGGTCGGCAGTGGAGCTCTACGAACTCGATTTCAGAAAAAGCGCGAAGATTATGAAGTGTACGCGTTGCGGCATGTTGCACTTGTACAGGAAGGACATTATCGGCAAGTGGAGACTTCAGAAAGCGACGAAGCCGGAAGCGCCATCAAGGTAGAAGACACAGAATTAGAAACCATGCTCAACAGAATGTCTTTCTCATTTCCCTGAGCCGTTAAACTTTAAAACACCTGATCTCAAACCAAGCTAGGTGAGGCTTGAAGGCGTTTGTCTCGCCGCTATCTATCAAGAACGCGGAAGTCGCGAAGATTATACCAACAAGCCAGACGGGTTCTCCCTGCAGGTGTTTCCTACTTTCTGCGCTACATTGAACCCTACCCTTTCTACACTGCCCGAGCGAGAGGAAGCAGACTTTTCGATGTTGATGGAAACGAATACATAGATTTCTGGCTTGGACATTACGCACTTATTCTAGGGCACAGTCAGCCCCAAGTCATGCGCGAAGTCAAACGGCAAATTGATAAAGGTACACACTTTGGCACAGCCCATGAGTTGGAAATTGCCCTAGCTGAGCAGGTTGCTAAGGTGGTTCCATGCGCCCAGATGATTCGTTTCTCAAACTCAGGAACAGAGGCTGCCATGTATGCCACTCGATTGGCAAGAGCCGTCACTGAACAAGATAAAATCGGCAAGTTTGAAGGCGGATGGCATGGTGGGTATGACCCCCTTCATGTTGCAGTGAAGCAACCCTTTGATCTTCGAGAATCCAGCGGCTTGACTGAAGGTGCATTGCAGGATACAGTTGTACTGCCCTATAACAAGATTGAACCACTGAGAAAGATACTCAAAACCGGGAGCATTGCAGCTGTATTCATCGAGCCAATAATGGTATCCGGAGGATGCATTCCAGCAGAGTTAGACTTTATGAGGGAACTCAGAGAGCTTTGCACTCAGAACGGCACACTACTGGTTTATGACGAGATAATAACTGGCTTCAGATTGGCTCCTGGGGGAGCGCAACAGCTCTTCGGGATAAAACCTGATATCACCCTCTTTGGAAAGATTCTCGGGGGAGGTTTCCCGATTGGGGCTATTGCAGGCTCACGCGAAATCATGGAACACATGAACCCATTAGTGTACGAACGACCTAAGTATGCCTTTCACGGCGGGACTTTCACCGCTAATCCAATAGCAATGACCGCGGGCTTGGCAACCGTGAGAAAACTCGAGAACGGACAGCTGATCAACAAGCTGAACAAGCAAGGCGATTATCTGCGGCGACAACTTCGAGGGATCCTTGAGAAAAAGGGTCTAGAGGCTCAGGTGACTGGCTTAAGCTCTCTATGGCACACGCATTTCACGAAGGAAAAGATCACTGATGCAAATGACGCGGCAAAAGCGGACAAAGAAAAGCTGCGAAGATATCATATGCATCTGCTCGAAAGCGGAGTCTTCATGTTCCCAGGAAAAGGCGGCGCATTAAGCACGGCGCATACGAAGGCTGATATTGAAAAACTATTGTCAGAAACAGAAAACTTCAACTTCAGATGAATAGCGTCTGGGACAGGAACTGCTCGATTTCCTTAGTTTCCCTGCTCAAGGTGCACATCAGTCAGATCTGAGTGTTCAAGTGTGTTTCGCCTGACCGTCTTTTCCAGCTTCCGTCTCAGACATGGTACTTTCTTCTTCTATTCTCCTTTCTTCACGGTTACTACCCACTTGTCTTCGGCTTCTTTCTTGACCTGGTACTGGAACCCTCTTTTTGCTAGCTCGGGGTACAATGGGCGAGGCTCATGGTCATTTATGAACGTGAAGCTTTCTCCCGTGTTCAGCTTCATTAATTTGGCAAAGAGCACGTTGTGTCGCTCAAAAATACTCACTGTTCTCAAGTCGACCGGTTCAGTCATTTGCATCCCTCCTATTCCCTTTTCTTTATAGTTGTCAAGGCTAATATCACCGTGAAGTTAACCGAGTGCGCTTTTTTTGCTGTCAATTATGCCTTTGCATTTGTCAGAGAATTCGCACCAGTCTAAACATGATTTTTCCTTAACTGGTCTCGGTGACTCTTTTTCGCAGTTGGTGCAGATTCCCATGTCTTCGTCGCTCCAGATTTCTACTTTTCCACCGCAGAATGGGCATGGGAAAAATTCTGGAACGGGTCGGATGAATTTCGATATGCCAGGGCATGTGTCGGGGCTCTTGCCGCTCATTTCTTTCCTTCACCTCCCTCAACGGTTCGAGTTGTTAGGAGTGACAGTTTTCTTCGGATAATAGACAAGACGGTGATGAAGGGCAGTTTGAAATCGTCCTTAATGTGTCTTCTGTATTCGGTCAAGCCGTTTTCGCCCCAATTGTTTTGAACGTATTTTGAGTATTTCCTGAGTCGAAAGTGCCTTGGAAGCCGCTGGGAAAGTGATACTTGATCTCCATCTAGCCATCTGTTTAGTTCGATGTATTCGTCGCCAGTTCGCTCCACGCTTCGTCTAACGTGTTCAGTAAAAGAAGGCAATTGCTTAGTCTCCCTCACAAATTTCGTTTTTCGGGCACTTCATTCCGGGGCAGTATGTGCCTGTGTGTTGGTCGATGAGTTGAAACACGGGTTTCATAATTTTCTCGTTGAGAGTGTATATGCGTTCCTTCCATTGTCTTTCCACGAGGACAAAACCGCATCTTATCAAAGGCTTCAGATTGTGGGAAATCATGCTCTGTTCTTGCTTGAGAACATCGGCTATCTCACTAACATTCATAGATCCATTTCTGAGGATTTCCAAAATGGCTAATCGTGTTGGATTCGCAAGCGTTGAAAAGAACTGGTGACACGTCTCGCTTAAGCCTCGCTTCATCCAATCACTATGCCCGTCGTATCATATGAAGAATGATTCATATTAACAGGCAGATAAGCCTTGCGGTGCTTCGGCGTACAAGATTTATTTACTAATAACGCGGATTCTATTCCGAGAGTGAATTTCAAAGGAGGGCTCACATATAGAAAAGAAGTGTCCGAAGTGTGCAGGCGAAATGGCTGAAGGACATCCATTCGCAGGCTTCCCTATAGAAGAAATGGTCAAATCATACATCTGTAAGGGATGCGGCTACATCGAAATGTACAAGAAGTAGCCAATTGATCTAGTCTTTCAGCCATCCATACATTTTCTGCACGTTGTAGGCAAAGAGAAGCACGCCAGCTCCCAGAACAAGGACAAATGCGATTGACAGTAAAGTAAACGGAAACGTCGACGCGTCAAGCTGCGCCAAAGATGCGCCCTGCTGTGTAAGCGTTGCCGTCACATAGCCTTCGCCAACCAAGCCCGTGATGTATCCCCCGACCCCAACGCTCGACAGCCAAAAACTGAGTCGAGAAAGCCTCTCGTTGTACATCTCTGTTAGGATGCTCGGAACCTTTTTCTTTCGTGCGTGAAGGTCCACCACTGCCAGCATTGGTATGATGGAGTAAATTGAACCCATGATAGTTAGCGACACGAACCCGATCACGGACAGCAGCCCATGACCCAGAATTATTTTCGTGCCTTCGGAAAAATCGTAACCCTGCTGAGTCTTCAGGACGACGCCGAAGAGACCTGTCAGGGTGAAGTAGAATAGCGCGACCAGATAAAATTTCACGGAGATATTGAGTTCCTTCCTCTTCCTCGATAGCACAATCCACGCCATTATGTACACGAACAGTGCAGAACCGATTCCCGCAGCCACAACACCGACAGTTTGCAGCACGCTGAGCAGGTTGACTTCAACGCCTTCCAAAATAATCCGTTTGGCTCCAAGAAGCCCCGCGACTCCAGTGAGCACGGTTCCAATATTCAATGCATAGAACTGAGCGTTAGCGAGTTTAAAGTTTGGAACTCTAGAGATTGTGAACATTGGCAAGAGATGATACATGGCGCCCATAATGGTCAAGGTCATCCACCCTAGAGTCGTAAAAGGTGCGACCCACAGGACTCTTGCAAAGCTAAGCCCAAAGAAAACGGCGTCAGTGTAACCGAGAATGGAAAAAGCGGCGATGACGATAGAGGCGAGGAAGTAGGCAATTGACATTCTAAAGAACTTCAAGGATAATCCAATGCTTGGCTCTGCGACCTTAGCGGTTCTTAGCCCAACGGTCTTGTAGAAGTTGTAGGCAAACGAGAAGCCGCCTGCAACAATGAATAGAGCAAGAAGGAATTCAAGATTTGTTGTGAACGCTGGGAGGACTAGATGATAAACTCGCTCAGCAACCCCTTCAAGAATCAAGAGGATAGAGTATCCAAGTATCCCGATATTCATTAGCCAAAATGTAACTTCGCCCCACTGTTCGCTGTGCAAGTCCTTTCCCAGCATTGTGGGCACCATCTTGCTCATAACGCCCATTATGGTCATCGTGACCCATCCGAAGAAGACAAAGATTATGTGGCCAGCGGCAATTGCCGACTTATGCGTGAACGGTTCAACCTGCGGTATGGAGAAGAGAATGCCCATGACACCGCTAATTATGAAATAGATGACGGATATTCTGAAGAACCTGAAATGCAGGGCAAGTTTGGGCACGGTCCTTTGCCTTCCGTGTATTTTATTCTGTATTGACTTGTTTGTTGATCGCTTCTTCCATAGCGTGTTCACGACAGTAAACCTTGGCTTTATGTACACCTTCAGCTTCCAAAGTCTTCTTCTTTATCTCAGATGCCAAGTAGAAGGCTATTGGGCACACAGGGCTTGAAGGAACAAATTCCACAACAGCATTTCCATCTTGATCAAGCTTCGCAGTTTTGATCAGACCCATGTCAACAACGCTTGCACCTAGCTCAGGATCAATCACGCTCTTGAGTTTCTCCATTAACCTAGGATCCTTTTCGTCTTCCAACCTGTTTCTCGCCTCCTTATGAGAGTCATCCATAAAGCTGACGGGTTTTAATTAAGCTTTAGCCGCCACGGATTCCTCGGACAATACGTTGCTTGTACATCGTGCTCTTCTTTGGCGAAGTGAATACTCGTTTCCTTTCGGAGCAACTGGGTATTCAATGGCTCTTGCTGGTTTCCTATTGAGACTTCTCAAGTTGGTCCATGATCCCTCCTATTTTCCTCGGATGAGCGGTACTGAAAGCAGCAGCACCGAATTGTCTTAGGTTCGCATTGTCCTTCCAAACTTTTTCATTGCACACATGCATGACGAAAAATTTATTAAACGTCAAGACTTATTAGCGCTTTCACTCTGATTTGAAGGGGACAGTTTTGAATCATTCACATGGGACTTCTCCCACGGAAAGCTTGAAAGAAGACCACAGGATCATTGAACGTATGCTTAACATACTCAATGTTGCCACGGAAAGATTGAAACGGGGCGAGGAAGTTTCTCCTGAAGTCTTTACGAAGGCTGTTGATTTCATAAGGAATTTCGCTGACCGTTGCCACCATGGAAAGGAAGAGGATACTCTGTTTCCCAGAATAGAGCTCCGCGTTCCTAGGCAAGGGGGACCGACTGGCGTAATGCGTATGGAACACGATCAGGGTAGAGCCTATGTTCGAGGTCTCGCTGACGCAGCGGAGAGATATGCGAAAGGAGATAATGCTGTAAAACAAGCCATCATAGATAATGCCCGTGGCTACGTCAATTTGTTGTCCCAACACATTCCAAAGGAAGACGATATCTTGTACCCGCTGGCAGACCAAATGTGCGGACCAGATGAACAAAAAGAGTTGCTGGAGAAGTTCGAAGAGATCGAGAAGGAAAGAATTGGCGAGGGCAAGCACCACGAATACATTCATCTTGTTCATGACTTGGAGAAAACGTTAGGCATAGAATGAATAGTTGAGTAGGCGTTTCTTATGAGCGTCAAGCACACGAACGAGATTGGGTCTGGTGTTTTTTGGGTCGGTGTTGAAGACTGGGCTCGCCGCTATTTCGATTCATTGATACCCTTGCCTCGCGGAACATCTTTCAACTCTTATTTGGTGGTCGGAAAAGAGAAAGTTGCTCTGGTTGATACGGTTCACAAGACGTTTTCAGACCAGCTTCTTGAGAATATCGGAAATATCGTGAACCCAGAGAAAATCGACTATCTTGTCATGAATCACGCTGAACCAGACCATGGAAGTTCTATTCCGAGGATCTTATCAGTTGCCAAAAACGCCAAACTCGTTGTCACCAAGGTTGGAGTTGACATGGCAAATGTCTTCTACGAGCCTCCGGCTGAAAGAATAATGGTTGTCAAGGATGGCGACACCATCGACTTGGGCGGAAAAACACTGAGGTTCATAGAAGCACCATGGCTACATTGGCCTGAAACCATGTTTACGTACTGCGTTGAGGACAGAATCCTTTTTTCATGTGACTTTTTTGGGGCACACTTCGCAAAGAGCAGGCTCTACGATGACGAATTTGGAGAAGGGTTGTTGCCTGAAGCTAAAAGGTATTATGCAGAGATAATGATGCCCTTTTCTGTCGCTATTCATAGGGCATTGGATAAGCTGAAGAGCCTCGATGTGAAGGTGATAGGACCGAGCCACGGTCCAATCTATCGAAACCCGAACCGAATATTGGACGCATACGAAAACTGGGCTCGCGGACCTCTGCTTCCAAAAGCTGTTGTTATCTATGTCAGCATGTGGGGCAGCACCGAAACATTGGAGCAAACAGTTGTGAAAGCTATTTCCGAGGAGGGAGTCGAGGTTGTTCCTCACAATCTGCTTCTAACAGATATCTCTCACGTAATCTCAGACTTGGTTGACGCCAGCGCTATAGTCATAGGCGCACCAACAGTGCTTAACCAGCCTCATCCATTGGCGATAATGGCAGTCGAATTCATCCGAGCCTTAAGACCCAGAGCGAAAATAGTTGCTGTCTTTGGATCTTTCGGTTGGGGTCGTGCATCAGCTCGAGTTATTGCGGAACGTCTTGGGCAGTCAGGCTTCGAAATCATAGAGACTCTTGAAGTGCGCGGACCACCAAAGAAGGAGGACTTGGAAAAAGCAGTGACCTTGGGCAAGCATGTAGCGATGAGGGTTAAAGAGAGCCTTAAGATTCAAGCTGAATCTGAGCATTAAATAAACAGGTCTTTTCTTCGTTTTCTGACGAGCATTTTTGCGCTTGCTTTTTCAGACTTGGGGTAAGCGTATCCTCTGATTATTGCCACGGGTATTCCCTCTTTTGCTTGTCCTATGACGAGTTCGGCTGCTGATGCCAATTCGTCAGCGATAGCTGTTTGTTTCACTCTCAGAACATACCCGAAGAGGTCGGTTTCCCCTCTTCTGTCTCGTATCGGAATTAAGCCTGCAACGCCTACGGCTACGTTTATTTCTCCTTCCCGAAACGGGCGACCGTGCGTGTCAGAGATTATGACCGCCACGTCTTTTCCAGTCAATTGCCTTATCCTACGTCGTATGCGTTGTGCTGAACGGTCAGGGTTCTTAGGCAAAGGCGCAACTGTTCTCTCGCCTTCTGGCACGTTGGACTGGTCGACTCCGGCGTTGGCGCACACAAATCCGCGTTTGGTTTCAACTATTAGGTGTCCGTCGCCCATGCGCCTAATGCTCTTTGACTCGCGCAGGATAACCTCTACTAACGCTGGGTCTTTGTCGAGCTGTTTGGCAACAGTTTTTGCGAACTCTGAAGGAACAACCTCGTCAAGGTTGACGACATTCCCTTCGGCTCTGGAAGCGACAACATGAGTAACAACTACCACATCATTGTCTTTTATTGAATCCCGCTGTTTTTCAGCTCCCCTGCAGATGAGCCCAGCTAAGTCGTCTCCTTTTTTGATTATTGGCAAGCCTTTGATGCCAAAGACCTGAATCATGCCTATGCACAACCCTTGAATGCAACTATCCAAAATGCTATCTTCAAATATAAACAAAAACCCAACAAAGATAGCCTAGATTGCTCACATTGGAAGGTCACGCCCACCTCAGATGCCGCCTGAAATCCTCTGCGCTTCTGGTTTCGGCTCTTCTGTATTCGCTTTTTCTCAAGTCGTGAAGGTTTACCCCATTTAGCAGCGTCCTTCGCCAAAGGACCAAGTCCTTTCTTTTAGACCTTAGCTCGGACATTTCTGAACACACGCCAAGTCGGTATTATTACGGTCTCTAAGAGGAAACTCCTCAGAAACCTAAGAATCCTCTTACAACAAGCCCTATGATAAACCATAATGCTCCAATTAGAATTGTCCATACTCTGTTCATGCGGTTGCTCTCTTTCAGAGTCGCTCTCAGTTCTTCCTTAATCGCTTTAGCTTGCTCTTCCCTCAACGATGCTAATGAATCGAGTCTTTTTGAAAGGTCATCTAATTCTTGAACCTTTCTGGTTTTTGTTTGAACTTCTTTTTCTAATTTCTCGATTTCCAGACTCGCCTCTTTTAACACATTAGACAAACGGTCTATTCTCTGACTTGTTTTCTCTATTGTCCGTTCTTCTCGTTTCTTTCGTCTCCGAGACAAAACGTATTCTAAAAGCGCCGTTGGCGAAGCCATAGCAATAGGCAAGGCAACTTCTGACACGCCCAGGTCTCCTCAAAAAGAGAAATTAACCGTTCAGTTCATGCTTTAACGTTTTCGCCTAAGCGTTTTATATTTAGCCTAAGGATATTGCATGCTGATACCTATGTCTTCTGAGAAGCAAAAGCCAAAAAGAGATGAAGAAAGGCTCTATGAACCATTAAGGGAATGTTTACAGAACAGATTTCTCCACTTTTACATTGATGAAAAGCGTCCTCGGTTTCAGCGTGCTCCTAACGAACATGAGGAAAATGTCTATTTAGAAATAGTCGGAGCGAAAAAGACTTTTACTGAAACGCTGAAAAAGGCATTTCATGATGAAACATTTAGGACATTAAGTTACGAAAGGAAATATCCCGATATAATGGGATTTGTAAAGAGGAAACAATCAAATCAGAAGGAGCTTATAACCGTTGAAGTAAAAAGAACAACTATTAGCCTACTGGACATCTTACAGGCGAAACTTTATCAAGACGTTTTTAGGTCAAAATTCGGTCTGCTCGTATCATATAAGGAAATTCCCGAAGAAATAAAGAGATTTGTGTTGCATACGAGTCTAGGTAGGAATATCAGAGGAGAAGTCATCATTGCTCAAGCCGCTGAGAAGCGTTGGGGGGCACAGTATGCGGATAGGCGTCTTATGATTCTTGAAATTGATTCTAGATTCAAAGACAGTATTCCCAAGCCATTCAAAGAGCTGTGTAAGGCGTAGTTCTTTCGCCTAAGTGCTCTGTGTTCTCTGTTTTGCTGTGCTCAATGCGTGTGTCAGCAACATGGAAGTAGTAGTCAACGTACACGCGACGCGGACTACTACTTCTGAGCAAACACCAGCTCGGTGTTATTACTTGTTCAAAGCGAAAGTTGACGACTCATGAAATTCCAGACCGCTACAAGCATTCTGCGATTGCATGCTCAACTGCAACTGTCCAAGCTCTCCCAGTGCCCCATGTTGGGCGTTGATGTCAGCGAGAACACTCTGATGACGATGTCCACACAGCTTCAGCCGCACAACGCACCTATAACATAGTAGAAGATGGCTAAAGGGAACCATCACCTTCTTCTTCTGAAATTACTTCCAGCCACCACGCTCAGGCAACATAAGATGATGGTGATGCTAAGAATGTGTCAACACTAACACACACAACAGAGCTACAAACTTGTTGATGGCACTATGGCGCGATTGGTCATCAACACGCACACTCAGCAACAGCCAAAACTCGGCTATTACTGGGTTTTCTTCAGCATAGACTCAGCTCGTTTCCAGTCTTCGACCGTGTTAATGTTGAAAAACGTCTTCAACCCTTCATCATACTGCTGCAGAACCATCGTCGAAACATACCGTATCTGACGCAGATGCGCAATCATCGCCAACATATCACGTTTCCCGTCATTCAACGCCGTTTTCGCAGCGTCCGCAGCGAGCTCCACATTGTAAGCAGCTTGAATGGGCTCAACGCGACCATCAGGCCAACGCGGAATAACAGCACTCCTGCCAACACACAAATCCAAGAGCAAAGCCGCAATTCCCGAAGACACAAACGCCGCATCACACGGAAGCAGCAAAGCGCATTCAGCTTGCACCGCTTCAAAACCCGTCAACGCACCTATCAACGGACTATGATCACCGTACTTATCGACAACAACTCTTGCCTTCAACCCTGACAGACCTAAAAACGCATTTCGCTGAGCCTCAGAACCCACCACAATCACTCTCTCATCAGCCACAGAAGCGACCCGATCCAGCACATGAACAACTAACGGCTTGCCAGCAAGATCCTTGACACACTTGTCCTGACCAAACCTACGAGAAAACCCACCTGCCAGAACAATCACGGCTCTCTTCAAACCCGCACCTCAGCTCTGACATGAACACAACGCAAAAGAAATGAAAGCACTCTCTAAGTCTGCGGATGTCGTCTAGCTGCCATGGTAGCGGCGTACACCGCGCCAACTATGACAATGATTCCAACGATAACAAAGAAAATTGCCCCAAGAGCTTCCCATGGAATCGCAGAGGTCAGCATCAAGTAGAAAGCCAATCCTAAGAGAACCAGAACTGACCCACCAATCAATGGACCCACAAAAGCATACTCACGTTTCTCATACCGCTCCTCCTTCTCCATTCTTCCCTGCCTTTCACCCTTCTCCTCCTTCTCACGTTTCTCTTGCTTCTCAACTCTTATGGGCGCTGCCAGAGGTTGGGGCGCCGCCGGCACTGGTGCCACGGCTTGCTCCACCTTAAGCGATGAACCGCATTTCGGACAAAAATTCATGTCTTCTCGAACTTTGGAGCCACATTTGGGACAAGACAACATGTATCTCCGCCCTTCTCTATAGACCGTTTTAGTTTACATTCTAAGTATTTAAGATATCTACCCCAAACCCCTGAGTGAAAAGAAACGTTATATGCACAAACCATGAAATACTGGAACCAAGGTGAATCAACTTGGCTGAGAGTTACGGCACCTTCGCATACGCCTACAAGTACAGAGAAAGCTTGATCACAGGAGTTTCTGCTGGATTTTTCCTAATCTTGGTAGGCGCCTTATTCATCATGACTCCTGCGCTTTTCAACAGAATCATGGACTTCTTCAACGATTTCGATATGATTCGAGTTACCAACACTGCAATCTACTTACCGGCGCCTGCACGTCCCTTAATCCATTCAGTTGTCTATACTGCCGTAGAGCGATTTGGCTTTGCCTTCGGAGTGTTCCAAGTAGTCATATTAGCCCTGAGGTTTGCAGTTCGCTCTACAACAGAAAAGAAGGCAGAAACTGCTGGAAACCTCGTTTTCTGGCTAGGTCTCGGCTACTTAACCCGCAGTCTGCTTCTGGAACCAACAAGATGGACGGCGCTGACAACATGGTTCGTTTTCTGGGCAGCAATACTGATGCTCATAGGCATAGGCCTAATCATCAGAGCCATCATCCTAGCGGGTACAATGACAAGACGGATAGTCTAGCCGACGCAGAGACGAGCCAGACCCAGCAACGTACGCGACCTTCTGAAAATGCCAACCGATCCGCATGTGGCTTAGTCTTGCCTAGGCTCGCTTAGTCTTACTTACGACAACCCGATCTGGAAATGTGAAAACATTCATGCGCTGACCTCGGACAAAGCCGACCAAAGTCACTCCTGTCCGCCTAGCCACCTCAATCCCCGAATCTATTGCAGCAGCCAACGAAGCAACAACTGGAATCCTCATTCGAGCTGCCTTCAAAGCGATATCACCGGTCAAGCGACCGCTCGATGCCAAAAAGCACTGAGAGAAGTCGTGCTCTCTAAAGGCACAGAGCCCGATAACCTTGTCTACCGCATTATGACGCCCGATATCCTCGGCACACGCAATCAACACTCCGGAAAAGGAGAAAACTGCCGCAACATGAACGCCTCCTGTCTTCCTAAAAGTTTCAGCAAGTGTATTCAAACTTCTCACAGCTTCCAGAATGACCTCGGCGTGCACTTCAAAACCTAGAGGTATTTTTCTCAGGTCAAGTCTGTCAATTAGCTTGGATAAGGGCCAGTAATCGGGCGAGCCACAAGCAGTGAGCACAAGTCTCGCAAAGGGTTGCGAAGCTGCAATTCTCTTCTCAGCTTCCACACCACTTCGCAACTGCACTCGACATTTCCCGCCCTCCTCAAACTTGATGTCTTTAATCTCATCCAGAGACTTCAGCAAGCCTTCCGACAGCAAATAGCCAACTGCCAACTCCCTCAACAGCGTTGGAGAACAGAGAATCGTGACATAATGGATTTGATTCAGAAACAAATGCAGCGGCTTCTCTTCAGCCACGTTATCCACTCGATGCTCCCGTGCATGAGCAGCCACGTCTATGCGCGTCACACCAACTTCAACCATTACGAACTCACGCTTCCAACAGGTTTAGGCTTTGGCACCGGAAATGACGAACCTCACGATCTCCTCAGCGATATTAGTCGAAGACACAGTCTGAAGCCCTCTCCATCCAGGTTGGCTGTTAAGTTCAATGATGAGTGGTCCTTCAGCAGTTTCCAGCAAATCCACGCCAGCTATCTTACAGCCGAGGACGTTGGACGCATCAAGCGCCAAACGCTCCATGTCTCCCCTCATCTTCAAAGCAACGGGCTTGGCACCTAAGCTCACATTGGTTTTCCAGCCAGCAGCCACCCTATGCATAGCAGCTACTATCTTGTCATCCACTACAAACGCCCGAACGTCGGAGTCGCCGTGCGGGATGAACTTTTGCAGATATAGAACGCCATGGTAGAAGATTATAGCTCGAAACAGTCGTTCGGCAACATCCAGGTCTGCGACTCTGGTGGAGCCTATTCCACGTGAACCGAATAGAGGTTTTATCACGACATCTCCGCCCAAATCGCGAAAACCGGTTAGAGCTTCCTCAACGCTTTCTGTCACAACTGTTGGAGGCACAGGTAAGCCATGTTCTTCAAACAACGCTAAAGTATGGTATTTGTCCACCGACCGCTCGATTGACAAAGGTGGATTGACGACAAACATGCCTAGCCGCTGAAGTTTATGCAGGAGATCCATGCGATAGATGATTTCTTCCAAAGAACCCCGCCCAATAGGGCGAATGATCAACGAATCTAAGTCTGCGATTATGTCGCTTTCTCCGATAGATACCTCTGGTTTCATTCTGACTCTTGCCGCCAAGTCTCGGAAGTTTAGAAACACCGATGGAACGCTTTGTTTTTCCAATGCACGCTGTAGTTGTGTCGAACACCAAGCGTCTTTGTCTCTTGTGATTACGCCAACCCTCAACGGTTTTTCACTACCTTTTTGTTGATTCAATCGAATTCATTGTGGCAACTCCTTCCCTTTTAGGGTTTATTCGTTGTGGCTGAGTTGTTTGATTTCCATAACATGTTGACTACGCATTAAGAAATGTTTGCGGGAGCCGCGTCACATGCCGAGTTATGTATGGTCAACGCAAGCAGAGCAGCAAGTCTCTCACAACTGCGTCACAAAGGGCTTGAGGTGGAAAGCATCTGTGATTCCTTCGGCAAGGTTGAAACGTAGAAAAGCACCTTGGCTGTTGAAGTAAGGCTCACCTTTTCGTGAGAAGAGGGTCAAGATGCGGCCTCCGTGATTTATTTTGAACCCGGCGTTAGCTGGTTCATGTCCTCTGATCAAGACTTTGACTTTCAGCATATTGAGGAACCTTTCAGTGACATCCTCTCCAAACAGTTTGCCAGCTCCTCTAGGTGAAGGATACGTGCCCTTCAAGCCCTCTTCGGGGTCGCTCCAAAGAATCTCTTCCAAGTGACTCTCGTGAGGATGCTTGGAGTGTGCATAAGCTAAGTCGTCAATTGACTTCGCTTGGCTGGGCACTCCTCCGTGCAACAAGACGTAATGGTCTTCAACTAGCACAGCGGTATTGAGATAGCTGAAAAGCTCCTTGAGTTTAACGTAGGCTTCAGACCATCCTTCGCCGAACCGATTATGAAGATACGCAGGCAGATCATGGGGTGAAACCCTAAGATCGTCTGGGCCTTCATGGTTTCCACGCATCAGAACAACATGTTCTGGAAGACTCGCCTTTAGCTTTAAGACAACATAGTAGGTTTCGGGCGAAAGCATGCCTCGATCTCCGTAGTCGCCTAAGAACAGTATCCTAGCACTTTCATCACGTTCTGTCTTCTGCAGAAATTCGCTAGTTTCCAGGATTTGCGCCAAGGTCTCAAGATCGCCATGAAGATCCCCAACCACAATGGCTTCACCCTCTGCGGGAAGTTCGATCAACCGACCCTTAACTTTCATGTTTCCCACATGGTTTCCTTCAGCTCGCAACACGTCAACAACTTTGCTGGTCAACTCTACGAACTCCTTGAGGCTTGCATTCAATGATTTTTTCGTTAACTGCTTCACATCTTCTGTGCGACTCGTCATCAAGACACCATGTGAAATGGTTTTTATAACCCCATGATGGTATTAATGCTTCTTCACGCTCACCGCTTGGCGACCCACAAATGAGTACATGGCAGTCCCTTTTGACACAGAGTCCGATCGACTGGTTGCTCGAAAAACAGAACCCGTCAATTCGCTATTTGACACTCACAGAGCTGCTGGACACAAATCCAACAGATTCCGAAGTCAAAGATGCAAAGAAGGCTGTTCACGCATCCAAAGTTGTCACGACGATTTTCTCCAAACAGAACAGGAAAGGCTTCTGGGAGGACCGCGATAACCCCTACCTTCCCAAATATAAGTCAACTTATTGGCAAATAATGATGTTGGGACAGCTGGCAGCAGATAAAACCGACGAGAGAGTTCTAAAAGCTTGTGAGTTCGTTTTCAGCCTTCAGCTGGGCGAAGGCGGATTCTCTTCCCACACACGAGAAAGAGCACTTGAGGAATATGAGTGGATGCGCACTCGCACCGCGTTGAAGGAGAAACTACAACCTGAAGCCAACGCGTGGGCTCAGTCACTCGTAAGGGAACACCAGTACTCGTGTCTGACAGGCAATGTTTGCGCCGCCATGCTACGCGTCGGATACAACAAAGATGCGAGGCTTGCGAAAGCGTTGAATTGGTTGGTCAACGTTCAGAACGCGGATGGCGGCTGGCTTTGCCCTTATTGGAAGGCACATGTCAAGGATACGCATGGCTGCTTCTTCGGCACAATCTGCCCGCTTGAAGCTTTTTCAGAAGTCCCCGAGGCTGAGCGCTCAGACGAAATGAAACAAGCAATCGATCGTGGTGCTAAGTTCCTTTTGATGCACCATTTGTACAAGGCGGATCACCACGGCTTCAAAATCATAAACAGACACTGGTTACGATTCGGTTTCCCATGGTTCTACGGGTACGATATACTGAGAGGACTATCCGTCTTGACCAAACTTGGCTATGAGAACGACAACCGCCTAGTCGACGCCGTGGAACTGTTGGTCCGAAAGAGAGGATCCGACGGAACATGGTTGCTCGAAGCTAGCCCGGTCGGGCGAATGCAAGCAAGCCTAGAGCCCGTCGGCAAGCCAAGCAAATGGATAACCTTAAACGCCCTGAAAGTGCTAAAACGGCTTCACCAAACCAAGAATAAACAACCGAGAGCCGTGTTAGCGAAAATTCAGTGAGAGAGGCGACATTGACTGTGAGCACTACGAAACTCAGCTTTGAAGAAAGTCTTCATGAAAGCGTGGTTCTGAAGGAACTCTGCTCTGGATGCGCCGCATGTGTTCTTGTCTGCCCATTCAACTGCCTAGAGTATTTTGAAGAAAAGCCTAGCCTGACCAAGAAGTGTGAGATATGTGGAATCTGCCCCAAGGTATGTCCTCGCTTCGAGTTTTCCGAAGCATTGCTAGAAAAACTCGTGTTTGAGCGAGAGCGTCAGCCTAGCGAGGAGTTTGGATTCTATGGACAGCTAGCCATTGCCCAAGCCACGGACAACAACATCCTTCAATCGTGCCAAGATGGCGGCGTGGTCTCGGCTCTTCTGACGTACGCGTTCAAGAACGGAATAATCGATTCGGCGATTATTTCAGACACTAGCCACGAGAAGCCATGGTTTCCCGTGCCACGATTAGCGTCAAGTCCAGAGGAAGTTCTGGCATGCGCTGGAACGAGGTACACGTATTCACCGAATCTCCTGGCCTTGCAGGAGGCGGTGCAACAAAAGAAGAAGAGCCTTGCTTTTGTGGGCACGCCGTGTCAAATACAATCCATACGCAAAATCGAGGCATTTCCACTAAGGAAGTATTCGGGCATGATCAAGTTCACTGTTGGCTTAATGTGCACGGAAGCCTTCACTTATGAAGGATTGATGAGAAGACACATTGAAGGCGTGTTAGGCGTTAACCTCAACGATGTCAGAAAGATAAACATCAAAGGCAAAGTCCTAGTAACCACCAAATCAGGTGAAACAAAAACGATACCTTTGCAAGAGGCGAAGCAATATACTCGAAAAGGCTGCCTCCCATGCAGAGATTTCTCAGCAGAGCTTGCGGACATTTCAACTGGCGGCCTTGGGCTGAACGGATGGACATTCACTGTGATACGAACAAGGAAGGGCGAGGAGATCTTCAAGGGCGCAGAAAACGCTGCCACAATCCGAACTCGACCTGTCGAGGAGGAAAAATTCGCCTTGGACTTGTTACTTAAACTTACAAAGAAGAAAAGAAAGGTTGCTTGACAGGATCACGCATCAGGTTGGAAAACTGATTTGCACGTTCTTTCGGGTCAATTGAGAGACTCTTCTTTCTAACTCCCTCTTGAGATATTCGGTTCTTTCCTTCAACTTGATCTGATTGTTTTTCAGAGCTTTGCTTTGTGAAGTGACTAGCTCGTAGTCTTTCTGCATTGATTCAAGCTGCGTTTGAAGCCGCGCTGACTCATTTTGAAGTGCTTTTGCCGCGTCCGATGACAATATCTGTTTTCTCTGATCTAGGGCTTCCTGTCCTTGTTTTTGCAGTTGAGTTAGCGAGTCGTTTAGAACGGCCTTGATTTGATCCTGGGCTTTCCGAAGTCTTGTACTTTTCAGTTTCAACTTGCCTTGGGTTATAGTAGTTTCGAGCTTCATGAGTATGCTTCTCAAAGTAGGGGTGCCGCCATCTTCATTTACAAGCGTGAGCAGGGGGTCGGCTAGGTAATCATCCAGTTTTCGGATCTCATCTGGTGGCACCGCAACTTCCGAGGCTCGTGAGAGGCTTTGAAGCTTGTAGAAAGGTTTCTGTAGATAACGAAGATTATGTTTAACCTCTGTCCTCAATTCTTCAATAATTCGGTCGAGTTTAACCAGTTCATCAAGTTCAGCGTTTGAGCTGATCTGGAGTAGCTTTTCCTTTGCTTCAGAGATTTCCCTTTCAAGGTTTCGCATTCTTGCTTCTGTTTGTCCAAGGTTGTCTTCGTTGTGTCTCATATCATTAAGAGTCTGAATGAGCTTGTCTACGTTGGAATGCACTTCGTCGATAGTTTTGACGTTTCCGTACTTCGACGTGAGGAAACTGCGGAGTTCCTTGGTCATGTCAAATAATCGTTTCACGAAAACGTCTAGTCTTCTGCGGTCAAAAATGAAGTATGGTGAAATATATGGGTACGCGCTTCTCCTGAGCTGATCAATGTTGGCACAGGTTTTCTCCAGTTCATCGCAGAGTGTCCGAAGACTTTCATGTTGAACGTTGCCTGAGAACTTGACTGTTTTCAATGTGCCGATCAGGCTTTCCGAAAACTTGTTGGCGTTTCTCGCAAAGCGATAAGTCTTTGGATTGCTCCTGTCCATTTCGTTTTGGCTGTTGCCTGAGATTTTTTGGGCACTGTCCATGGTGTCTTCCACTCGTTCTTTGACTTCTTTAAGCATGCTCGCTGCTTTGCTCTTCAAAGGTTCAATCTGCGACGCTGTTTCCTTATTGAGCCATTCTTTGACTTCAGAAAGCTGCACCTGTGGCGGCTGTGACATAAGCGCTTCACTCAAGATTACGGTTGATTGCTATTTAATCTCTCGCTGTCCGAGGGCAAATGGGCTACGGTCTGTAGCCTTCAAGAATGGCGACCGCCAAGACTGCCGATATTATGTCAGCTGTTGCCCCTGGATTCAGCCTGTGACTGGCGTCATGCAGCTGTCGGTCTAGCCTGAGGAGGCGCCTACTCCCCTTTTCGGTTGCCAGTCCACCTTCATCCAGCACCTTTCGAGCTTCTTCCGAGGCCCACTTAGCCTTGGCTTCTCCAGCTTTCCTCGCGATTAGAGTATCTGGCACTGCAGATAATATCTTGAGAAAAGTATGAACCGACGCCGTGTTGACGTCTCCAGTCTCCTTTATCTCATGCTTGAAATGTGGGTAGCCTATGTCGAAGGTGATATGGAAACGATTCACCCATTCTGCTGATATTGAATCCCAAGGCGACGAAATCTTGAACACTTCGTACAAGCTTGTGTCTTGCGAAAGAATTCGCTGCCTAGACTTTGAGTCTTTGACATCAAGTATGGGAGCTTTGCCTAGTCCACCAGGTCGAGCCATCTCTATTGCGTCGTAGACATCGACCGCGTCTTTAGAGGTGGTGGATTCGACTACTGAGACTAGATGGTTTCTGAAAGCGTCAACTGTGATTCGACCGTTCTTGGCAAGGGTTAGTCCGGCAGCCGCAGCCATCGGGGACAACAGTATGATGGAGCCCAGCAGCGTGTTTTTGTCGCGTTGCCACAGGGCAACCTCTGATACTGCACTCTTGACTGTGTCACCAACGCCTATCTGATTTATCCCAATTTTCCCTTGGACGACATTCACGCCTCTTTGGGCAATATGAGTGAAATGCGGATACACTGCCACCGCAGATGCTAGAAAATGCTCGTACCTCGTCTCGTCAAAGTTTGCAGTTCTGTGGACATTGCCAGGCTTCGGATAAGCGCTTACCTCCAGGAGGATGGCAAGCTGAAGGCATTGGGAAACACAAGTCGGGATGGCAGTTAAGGGTCTGGAACCCATGACAGCAAGTCCTTTCGTCGTTATGGCATATTGCATTGAAATGGAAAGTCTTATTAAGATTGTGTAAAAAGTTACACAAGCAACTAGAAATCTACACAGGGTGTCTGCATGAAGCTGTCGACAGTTGATGTAGCGTTGATGGCAGTTTTTGCTGCTCTACAGGCTCTTTTATCGTATCTTCCATTCACAATTGCGGTGGGTGTTTCCGGCTTTATAACACTTGGAGTCGTGGGTGGTTCTCTGATCGGTGTCTTGCTTGGCCCAGTCATTGGCGGATCTGCTGTTCTAATAGGCTCACTTGTGGGAGTCTTCCTCAATCCTCAAGGGGCAATTCTGGGTATATTCACAATAATTCCACCATCAGCGGGGGCATTTGGCGCAGGTTGTATCAGAATCAATAGAGGCTATTTGGCTGGCGCGGCGATTCTTGTTTCACTTCTAGTCTTCTACGCTAACCCCTTCGGTCGTCAAGCTTACCTGTTCCCTTGGCTTCACATTGTTGCGATGATTGTTGCCTTCTCACCTATCGCTAAACTCGCTGGTTCAACTTTCAACTCCGCGGAACCAACTAAGTTACCATTAGGCATCGTATTAGCCTCTTTCATCGGCGTGTTGACTGACCACGCGAGTGGAAGTGCTATCGGAGCATGGTACCTTTCACTAAGTCCTGAAATATGGTATTTCATCATGCCCATTTACCCACTTGAAAGGGTCGTTGCATTTGTTGTGATATCCGTCATAGCTATACCGGTTTACTCCAGCCTGAAAAGAACAGGATTCCTCAAACTAGATAGGTAAAATCATATTCTGGAATGGATTAGATAGACATCAGAGGCAAGACGATTGGATGTGGATTTACATCCTTATGTAGTCTTTCTCCCAGCAGAACAGAAGAGCAGGATACTAAATGCAATTTTTGGCTCTAAAGCAGCTGTTGACATACTGAAGTTCTCGCTGAAACAGGGAGTTTCAAGGCGCATTTATCAGAGGGTTCTTATGAAGGAGCTTGCCTTTTCAAACAAAACAATCATTGAGACGCTGAAGTCGCTGACTCGTTTTGGTGTTCTTAACGAAAGCATGGAAAAGGCTAGTAAGAGCGGACGAACCGTGTGGATCAAGGCTTATCAGCTGTCTGATGCAGGCAAATGGTTTGCCTTGCTTCTTGCAGAGGAAAAGGATCTTTCGGGATCGGAGAAGGTGGAGATATTGCAGAGTATATTTAGGAGTTATGTAGGATGGGTCAGAAATCTCGCGGAAAATCTTAGTCTCGACAAGGAAAGCCTGAAGAAAATCTTTGACCAAGAAATGAAATAAACTTCTGCAGTGTCAACGCTTTTGCGTTTGTTCTTCTGTTTGTTTGAAGAGTGTAAGCAGGAAGACTAGGTTGCCTGTGGCTTCGATGGCGTGTGGAAGTTGCGCTGGCATGTAGAACCATGCGTTGGGCTTTGCTTGATAGGTTTTGTCAGCTAAGGTTACTTCTCCGCTACCCTGTAGCGCATGGATTATCGCAGGAAAACTGGACTTGTGCGTGGACATGGACTGTCCCTGCGACATGCAGAACAGGCTGATTTCTCTTCCCGGCATCTTGACCAGCGTTTTGCTCACTATGCCATCTTTCGCGAACTCTATCATCTCATCTAAGTTAACATGCTTTCCTTTTCCTGATGTGCCGCCCGTTCTATTCACGCTCTCGTGTTTTCGCAAACATTGCTTTCCGTTTGCTTTTATGTTTAATGTTGTCTTTTCAAAGCTAGGGCTAGCTCCCTAACAGTCTTCAGTGAGTAGTTTTGGGGATAACTGAACACGACATGTTGAACTCCAGTGGCGGATAGCTGAGCCAAGTAGCCCTTCAGCTTGTCAGACGGTCTTGAGATGGAGAACAACTCCGTGGCTTTGGATGGAACGCAGTTTATCACGGACTTCATCGTGGCGCCTTCCCTGAGCCGATGCTTGCCCTCTTTAACTAGGTCGTAGAGGTTCAGCCTTCGAAGAACAGCGTCCGACGCCCCAAGAGCCACGACAGCACTGTTAATTTCCAGGAGCCTGCCTATTTCGGAATCAAAATCACTATAAACATAAGAAGGGGCGTAGACTCCAAACTGCAGACTCCTTTTGCAGTGCATTTTTACCGTTTCAAGAGCCCATTTCACATGGTCAGGGTGCGCGTAATTGAGCCAGACGCCGTCAAAGTTTGCAGCGGCTTCAAGCATTTTTGGCCCTTGTGCGCCAAGCCAGAGCCTACAGTCTATGCCTTTTTCTTTCAGCATTGTTTTGATTTGGTGTTTTACGTCTTTGAAGTAATGTTGCACACCCTCAGGGTGTTTCAGTGAAACGCCCACCCTTCTAAGCAAGTCTCTGTCCCCTGGCCCAATGCACAGTTCGAATCTTTCGCCGTACGTCTCAACCAAAGTGACGAGGCTTTGGGCTATGTGACGCGGCGTATGAAGATATGCGCTTATTAAGCCAAGGCCGATACGAATTTTTCGAGTATTCTCGGCGATAGCGGCTACAACAGCTGGAGCATACAACTGCACTGGAACATCAGAGACCCATACGTAATCGATTCCCAGCCGCTCAGCTTCAACGCATTTTTCTACAACCTCGGTTGTTGTCTCGTTGACGTTGACTCCCAAGCCGAACTTCATGCGTAGTCTCTCCACGCATTCGCGACTTCTGTCAATGCAACACGTGGCTTGGAACCATAAGGCGGTCCGAAAACAACCTCTTGAACGCCCATTCTTTCAAATCCCTTCAAGCTTTCACAGACCTGCGTAGCGTCTCCCTGAACTGCAGACTCATGTAGTAAGGCTTTATCCACTAGCCTTGCGGCGTAAGCTATCCCATGGCGTTCGCCAGCTTTTTTCACCATTTCGACCTTTCCCAAATCAAGTTGAGCCATTTCCAGAACGCTCTTAGGAGTATCTGAAAGGACATAGGCAACAATCTTCTTGACTAGACCCAAGTCTGATCTCTGTCGAACCAGCATCGTCGGAACCCATATGACAAAAGTGAAATCTTCTACCGATCTTCTGCTTCTTTCAATGCTGCTCCTCACCAGTGTAATCGCCTTTCTCAAGTAAGTTGTAGGTCCGCTCAGGACAATTCCATCAGCGATTTCACCTGCCAAGTTCAGCAGTCTGGGTCCCCTCACTCCAAAGAAGATTGAAATCGGGCGGTCCACGTTTACGCTTGAGCGATAATGATTAAGCTTAAAGTCGTCAGCCTCAAAGGTCACTTTCTCGCTCTTCCAAATCTCCCGCAGAAGGGTCGAAGCACTGCGTAACGCGCAAGCTGGATTTCGAGCAGTCATCCCGAGCTTCCTTAGGTCTTGAAGTCCGCCGATCCCAAGCCCAAGTCTGAAGTGGTTATCGCCTCCGATTTGTGCCAGTGTAGCAGACGCTCGCGCAATAGTTGTGATGTTTCTGATCAAAGGGCTGGTTACACCGATTCCGGCGACAATGTTCTTGTGTTTGAGCATGATTGTAGATACTAAGGTGAAGATTTCGTGGGCGCCTGTAATGTCGTCGCCTACCCAAACCTTTCGGATGTTCATTTTTCCAGCGATGTTTACCAGATCGTGGATTTGACGTAGCTGCATGCCGCTTGTTAAGCCAAGGACTAATTGCATTGGAGGCGACCTCTCGAAAAATGTATCTTAGAGAGAATACATGACTGTTATCTCTAAAGACTTTGGGAATATCATGAAGGCACGTGAAGGCGACCTGATCGAAACCTTCGATGGCAACATATTCGACGTAAAGGGGCTAGTCCATCCGCCTGACAAGATAATCGCCTTCATACGCTTCACGCCCGACCTGAAGGGAGAAAGACGAAGAGGCAGTACACGCTACAAGAAAATCTACCCTCTGCAAGAACGATACACCTTGCTACGCGAAAAGTTCCCACAATACTTGGTCTTCGACTCCGTATTCCACCAATGGCTCTGCGAAGTCCCAACTGGGATTGTGAAGAAACACTATCAACCAACTGAATTTCTGAGTCAACTACGCCACAGAAAAAGTCTTGACAAACTTGGACAGCAAACAGTTGAGTTGGCAGAATTACTGCACAGAGAAGCAGGAGTCAATTGGAATGCTTTGGGCGTTTCAGGTTCGCTTCTTGCAGGCCTGAACACCTCAAAGTCTGACATGGACCTTGTGGTTTACGGCTCACTTAACTGCAAGAGAGTTTACGCTGCTTTGACGCGGCTGGTTCGAGAAGAGGCGGGTAACGTAAGACCTTACACCATGCAAGATTTGAAACCATTATTCGATTTTCGTTCGAAAGATACTGTTGTGAAGTTCGAAGACTTTGTTCGAACCGAGTCCCGCAAAGCTCTGCAGGGCAAGTTTCACCAAAGAGACTACTTCATTCGGTGCGTCAAAGATTGGGACGAGACAACCGAGACATATGGTTCAATCACGTATGAACCAATGGGAGAGGCGATGATCAGCGCGACTGTAACCAATGACTCCAATATGATTTTTACACCGTGCACATATCAGATAAATGGCTTGCAATGGCTCAATGGCACGACGCCTCGAGTTCTCCGAGAGATTGTCTCTTTCAGAGGGAGATTTTGTGAGCAAGCCAGAAAGCGTGAAAGAATCATTGCTTGTGGCACGGTTGAAAGCGTTAGGGAGGGAGATCAGGAGGAGTGCTTTCGCCTCATTGTTGGGAATAGGCAGTCAGACTTTTTGATTCTTGCCCAATAACGATTGTCTAACCTTCAGTGTTTGTTCGTAGTATCTTGGACCGTGTGTCAAAGTCACCTGTTGAAAACTCTCTTCAGGTGTAGAGACTTGCTCCAAATTTCCCTCAACAACAACCAGCTCGTCTTGCTCAACCTGAAGTCGAAACTCCTCCACAAATGAGACAACACGCTGCAAGTTGTCAGGTCTAGCACCTTTCAGAGTCATGACTGGTTCAATCTGATAGATTGATGGCATGAACCCCGCGTCTGGGGCATTGGTGATGTGGGCGTGTAATTTGATCCAGCCCTTTTGCGAGATGCTAGTGATGTGGTCGTACTCGTTGTGAATTTCGTTCCAGCGTTTGACTGGTTCAAACTCTGCTTTGATCGCTCTCCCCCTTTGGGGCGGACTGAAGATGCCGTAAATGCGCTTTCTTCTCTGGTGCCACAAATACTCCTTTGGACTGTAGTTCAGGAACTTCCATTGCTTGTCATGCACGGATTTCATGTCGACGAACTCGTTACGTAGAGGCGAGTCAGCTTCGCGATATAGGATGTCTAGCGTTTCTCTCAGGCGGTCTAACTCTTTGTCGCCATAGATTATGAAATCTAAGTCTGAGAAATCAGGGTGGTAGAAGTCATGAAGGAGCGAACCGAAAACGCCAAAGTCAGACATGGGCAAGCTTGATCTCCGTAGCACGCGATCGAGAAGTGAATGCAGAGCTTTCAGAAGTGAGTCTTTGGGTCTCTTCTGAAACAAAGACTGAAGAGCCTCGTGGGGCTGCCTTGTCCTCCAAACGTTTTCGTGGTGAACCCCGATGAGCTTCCGTCTCAACGGTTTAACCCAGATAACATGTTGAGGATAATTACGGCGAACGAATCGCAGCCCTTCGTCAGTGTAAAACTTGTAATAGACTTGCCTGCCTTTTTCTCTGTAAGCTCTGGAATCCCTTGATTCGTAGATGCGGCCGGGAGCGTATTCGGGATCGCATACGTAAGCGTTTGAGGGATGCGAATAACCATACACTCGCATGATTATCCCTTCCTGAGTGACGATGGCGTCGCGGTCTCTGAGCTTGAGGAAAGCCAAGCATGAGCCTCTGAGATTGCTTCTCTCTGTTTTGTGGCGTTAATGTAAAAGCGTGTTATATACTGTTTTGGACAGACTCCACCTGTCGCTTAAATTGTCGATTCTCTTTGACTGCTTTGCGTTTCAGCGCGGTTGGGAAAGCCTATATTAACGCTGGGGTTAGTTGAAAGTGAGCTCGTTGACTATGGAGACTGCTGACGAGTACATACTGAAAGTGTCAAACTTAACGGTGGAACTTCCCAACCAAACAGTTCTTGATAATGTGAGTTTCAAGTTGAAAAGAGGCACGACGCTAGCTATAGTTGGACCGAATGGCGCTGGTAAGACGATTCTTTTCAGAGCATTGCTCAACCTGATTCCATTCAAGGGAGAAATCGAGTGGACGCCGAAAGTCAAGATAGGTTACGTGCCTCAATACCTGTCTGCAAGCGACATCCCCGTGTCAGTTAAGGAGTTTATGGCGTTCCAAGGTACTCTGAACGTGGACGATGCCTTGAGGTCAGTTGGCTTGGACTCCAAGGAAGTGTTGAACAAGCGATTAGGCGCCTTATCCGGAGGACAACTGCGCAGAGTTCTGATTGCTTGGGCGACGATTGACAAGCCGAACGTTTTGTTGTTTGATGAACCCACCACTGGAGTTGATTTGGACAGCGAGGAAGCGATCTATAAGATGCTCAATGACCTAGAGGAGAAGTACAAGATAACGATGTTACTAATCTCGCATGACCTTCACATAATCCGAGACTATTCAGACTATATGCTAGCCTTGAACAAATGCGTCACTTTCTTTGGCGAGTCTATGCGGATTATGGAGCCCGAACTGCAACAGGTGATCTACGGCGAGCCCGTGTGTGTGATTCCACAATAGGTGAGTATTATGGTTGAAGAATTGGCGTTAAGCATGTTGATCGGGGCTTCTGTTGGGCTGTCGGCAGGCTACCTAGGTTCGATTATGGTTCTTGAGAAGATGGCTCTTGTCGGTGACGCCCTCTCACACGTCGCTTTGCCAGGTCTAGCCCTTGGTCTCCTGTTCAACTTTAACCCGTTGCTGGGAGGCTTCGCCTTTCTCTTTGCGTCATCAGTCATCATTTGGCAAGTCGGAAGAGTCACTAAGCTGTCTTTTGAAACCATTGTGGGCGCCACGTTCACTCTGTCTCTGGCTGTGGGGATACTGATGATTCAAGATTTGGAAGTGTTGGAGGAAGCTCTTTTCGGCGACATTGCCACCGTGACCCTGTCCGATGCAGTAGCAGCAGTGGTAATCGCCGTCGTAGCCATATACTTAACGAAGATTGTCTACAACAAAATCGTGTTAAGTATGATTTCTGAGGAACTCGCGATCTCGAAGGGCGTAAATGTTCCCAGAGTGAATCTTCTATTTCTATTACTGGTATCGCTTGTTGTGGCAATTGGGATAAAGATAACCGGGACATTGTTGGTGGGCTTCTTGGTTGTTGTTCCCGCTGCAGCTGCGAAAAATTTGAGCGCCAACTTGTCGCAGTATTCTGTCTTGAGTTCTCTTTTTGGAGCAATCAGCGCATCTATAGGAATCTTGCTAGCAAGCCTCCTTGGCTATTTGGAAACGCCGCCTCCGCCCGGTCCGTTGGTTGTTGTTGTGGGCGTAGCGATATTTGTGACAACCACTGTGGTCAGATGGAGAAGGCGGATGAGCATCTAAGAGCCCATTTGGCAAGTCGTACCGATGATGCCCACTTTCTCGCGATGCTTCTTTCCATTTCAACCATGGGCATATCCGTCTGCCCAGGTCCACGTTTCTTCTGACCTTGCAAACGCACTTTATTTAAGTAGAGTATTATACAAGAGATGGAAATCTAAGGGTCAAGGCTTATGCGTGGGTTTAGGGACAGAGATTTTCTAAGAACGAAGGAAGGCTTTTTCTTTTGTGTTGTCGGTTCGCAACATCCGCCCAACAGAGTCATATCATATCTCAAATACGCTCCGTCGAGACTGGGCAAGTGGGGGAGGGGAAACTGGAGATTTAAACGAATGTTGAAAGACTATACGATCCCAAGCTTGCTCGAGACCTTCAGAATCTTGGAAAGAGACCACCCACAATATCTTTTCTACTCCCCGTTCAACAATGTTCTCATGACAGCAGTGCCTCTGGAATCTATGGCAAAGCATTACAAACCTGAGGAAAAACTGGTCCAGATAATGGGAGCGCAGCGATCAGACCAGCTGCAGAAAAAACTAAGAAAGTTCATACTGCTACTTGCCGAAAAAAGCGGCGTCCAGCCAGATCTCTTCGGCGTCACCGGCTCAATCCTCATCAGCATTCACCGGTTGAACATTTCAGACTTGGACGTAACAGTCTATGGCTACAAGAACAGCTTGTCCGTTAAGAGAGCAATAGTTGACGCCTACTCACTGAAAAGCTCAGAGATAAAGAGGTTTGAAGGCGCCGATCTTACATCGTGGTGCAAAAGCAAGACGCAAGCCCATCCGCTAACTTTCGACGAAGCTTTGCAGCTCTACAAACGAAAATGGAACATAGGCGTCTTCGAAGGAACCCGGTTCTCCGTGCACCCCATCAAACCAGAAGAAGAAGTCGCCGAGCAATACGCTGACAAAGTGTATGAACCATTAGGAAGCGCAATTGTCGGTTGCGTAGTCCATCAAAACCTCGACTCCATGTTCCTGCCAGCAGTCTATCAGATTCGTGAAGCAAAGGTGATCAAGGGACCTGAGGTGAATGACATTGAGGAAATCGTGTCCTATGAAGGGCTGTACGGAGACATAGCAGAAGTGGGAGAAACATTGCTTGTCAAAGGAAAACTGGAGGAGGTGGCAGATAGGAAAACCAAGAGGAAATACCACCGGTTACTCGTAGGCTCGCCTGAAGGGAAAGGTTCAGAGTATGTAAAACTGATAACCTAGCTCGTTCAGTCCTCGCGGTTTTGTATCATTTGAATCGTTCATACCGGCTCATTCCAAATCGTGTTTTAACAATTCTTATATACCTCTATAACCACATAATTAATACGGAGTGGGGTCCTCCTTTGAATGCCAAACTATGCGAAATTGGCAACTGCCTCCTGATTTTGAGGCCCTGCCTTCCTCTCTGATCCCGTCAATTAGTGTAGGGTGGCATTCAAAGGATTTTAGTTATGCCAAGTCGTGTCCTAAACTTCGTATCCCCATGATTGCATTACCGTCATTTTTTCGTCATTGTGAACCCCTCGATGTTCTATTCTCTCCGTCAAGCACTGCAAGCAGCGTTCTGGTGTCTTCTGGCACTTGTGTCCACAACGAATAATCATGCACATTCTGAAATGTCTATTTGCCAAGAACCCCGACTCCAAGGGTGCATATATCTGACGTTTCTGAAATTAAGTTTAACCTACGCCATGAACCTGCTTTGCAACTCTACGATTTCCGCACTATTTTTGGCATCCGCGTAGGCATCAAGATACACTTGGTTCAGCCTGAGGAATTCAGGTCCCCACTTGAACTTGGAAAGGAGCTTCTGGGCTTCTCCAGCGAAGCCTGCGATACACAAGGCGGCGGCCAATGCTTCAACTGTGCTTAGCTTTGTTGGCGAGCCATAGTTAACAGGGTTAGCAGCCACCAAGTATGGCAACGCTCTGCAAACACCACGCATACTAAGTTCGAACACTTGAGTAGCATGTATCCAGCTGCAGTCAATGGCGGCCAATCCATGCCGGATTATCGCTGCACGGTCGGCGGGCGAAAAGGCTTTTTCAGAAAAAGGGTTCAGAATTACAGCACCACGCGGCAACGCCTTGATGTGCCGAACCACACGCGCCAATCTGAAGCGCTTGAGCTTCAGCGTTGTACACTTTCTTGGGTCATCTTGCTCAGCGTGGTATATAGATATCCTGACTTGTCCTTTTTCAGCCAACTCTTCGCACTCTCAGATGCGACATGGGGTCGTTTATTACTTTAGGAATCCATTCGAATAGGTCGGTGGCGACCATGTGGTAACCTTTTTCTGAGGCCACGAAGTCTCCCGCGGCACCGTTTATGAAAGCTCCTGCAACCGCTGCTTCGAAGGATTCGGTGCCCTGCGCCAAGAAAGCAGCGATTATGCCAGACATTACATCGCCTGTTCCTCCGACGGTCATTCCTGGATTTCCTGTAAAATTGAGCTTTGTCCGTTTACCATCAGATATTATGTCGGTGTTTCCTTTGAGCACGATCACGCAGTTCAGTTCTTGGGCTGTCTTTTGGACCTCTGCGGCTCTCTGCTCTACATCGTCCGACAGCTCGTGGCCTGTTAGAATTCGGTATTCCCCCGGATGTGGAGTCAATACTGTGCGCGACTTCAGTTGACGCTTGAACTCCGCAAACGCTTTCAGTCCGTCAGCGTCGAGCAACACGGGGATTTTGTGTTTTTCGACAAGCTTCAACATGTCTTTGATGGACTCTTTTGTGTCTTTGTGCAGTCCTAGACCTGGGCCCATGGCAACGGCAGTTGACTTCACTAGGAAAGGCTCGATTGCAGCTATGTTGCGCGGACTGAGATGGTCGCCCTCCAGTTTGATTGTGATTAGGTCAGCTGACATTGAAGATAGGGCATAGGCAGTCCTTGTTGGGGCTGCAACATGAACTAGGTCTACGCCAGCTCGGTAAGCGGCTAACGCAACGAGGGCTGGTGCACCCGAAAAAGTTTCGCTTCCACCTACTACGAGCAATCTGCCAAAATCTCCTTTGTGCGCTGAGGGTGGGCGAGGTTTCTCGACTATTTGAACATCGCCTGGTCCTGCAAACCGTTCAAGAAGCGGAGGCAATCCTACTGAAGCTACGATTACCTCGCCCGCGTGTTTCTTGGCTTTTTCTAACCCGGGTTTCGGCTTATGGAAAGTTATTGTTAGATCCGCTTCAACTGCTTCATCGATTGCCTCGCCTGTGTCCGAGTTAATTCCTGAGGGCACGTCAACCGCCAAGCGAAATGCTTCCTTGCTATTGATTTTAGCTATTAACTGGCGCATCGGCGGTCGCGGCTCGCCTTTTAACCCAATTCCCAGCAGAGCATCGATTACAACATCAGCTTCAAAGTCTGGAATTATGGCTGAATCATGAATTTCGTGTATGGCTATGCTCTGCCTCAAAGGTTGCAGCGCGTTCCAGTTTGCTTGAGCCGCCTTGTCTGTGATTTCGCTTGACTTTCCAGCTAACACAACTTCAACCTGAAAACCATGGCTGATCAGATGCCTAGCGGCTACGAAGCCATCGCCTCCATTCCCACCTAGCCCGCAAAAAACTGCGATTCGAGCCTTGCTTGGTTTGAACCGAGCTGCGATTTCGTCCGCTACGGCTCTGCCAGCGTTTTCCATGAGCTGAAGCTTTGACACGCCGTAGTATTCAGCATTAGTTTCGAGGGCGCGCATTTCCCTGCTTGAAATCGACAAGCATGTAACGCTCCTGTACCGGTTTCAATGATTGATGGTTGTATGACAAAATATTTTAGGTTATAGGATACAACTGTGTAAGCAAAAAGAGCACAATGGAGGAATGTATGAACATTGCCTATGGCTTTCGTGTTGATCAACGCTGAGATTGGTTCAGAGGAAGAAGTGTTGAAGGAATTGAAGAAAGTGGAGGGCGTGGTTGAAGCTTTCGTGGTCTATGGGGTCTATGATGTTGTTGCCAAGATCAGGTCGGACACGATGGATAGACTTAAAGACATTGTTACATGGCATGTGCGCCGTTTGAACAAAGTTCGCTCCACGCTGACTATGATAGTGGTTGAGACGCCTTAGCCGCTTAACTTCCTTTTTTATTGTAAGTCTGCCAGAGGACTAGATTCTTATCGTAGAGCTTAAGTCTTGAATGACTGAGCTAGCGCTGAATGATCACGCTACATATCGGGATAGATGATACCGACTCGCCTCAAGCAGGCTGTACCACGTATGTGGCGTCGCTTTTGGTTGAAAGACTTCATGCTCTGGGCGTCTTGTTCATCGATTATCCAAACCTTGTGCGACTAAACCCAAACGTGCCGTGGAAGACCCGTGGAAATGGCGCTTTATGCTTGAGGGTGAGGTGTGACGAAGCGCAGGTTGAAGACATTGTGGAAGTCGTTGTTGACGCCGTGGAAACCAATAGCGACTTGTCGCATGCCGGCACTGAACCTGGCTTGGTGTTACTACCTGGGGAGAAGATTTCCGTTGAGCTGACTGCTTTTGCGAAGAAAGCGATTCAAGGCATAGTCAAAATGAAAAACGCGCTCAACTTAATCAGCGAGTACAAGGCAGAGGCTGTGGGCTTCAAAACTGGACGCGGAATCATCGGAGCCCTTGCAGCGGTAGGGGAGACTCTTGCTGAAGATCATACTTTTGAACTGATTGCGTACAGAGTCCCCGCGAACTATGGGACCAGAAGACGAGTCGACGCCGACTCAGTTTTCAAGATGAACGAGAAAACCGAGCCATTCACATTCAACAACATTGACTCAGAAAAGAGGCGAATTCTCATCTCGCCTCATGGACCTGATCCTATCCTCTACGGCATTAGAGGACAAACAGCCAACATTGTCAAGAAAGCTCACCAGATGGTCCGTTGTTTCGAACCAGTTGAGCGTTGGACCGTATTTCGCACAAACCATGGCACAGACGCCCATCTTCGACAAGTTGCCTCAATCAAAGACATACGAGCGTATCATCCAGTGGTTGTCAAAGGCGCAGTTTCCAAGCCGCCGTGGATAGTCCCTCGAAGGCACGTTGTGTTCACAATCAAGGATGCAACCGGGCAGATTGACTGTGCCGCTTACGAGCCCACTGGCGGCTTGAGAAGGAAAGCCTCTGAACTGATTGTTGGAGATGCAATTGAAGCATGTGGCGGTGTTCGTTCTGGGTCGCGCACTGGGCCGATGACCGTGAATCTGGAGAAGTTTCAGGTGACCCGTCTGGAGCCGAAGCTTGCTTTCATGAATCCATTGTGTCTGCGTTGTGGCAAACGTATGAAGTCTATGGGTGCTGGACAAGGCTTCAGGTGCGGTAGATGTGGTTTTCGTTCTGTTAAAGTCAAGAAACATATGACTGAGATTAAGAGAGGCTTGGAATCGGAACTCTATGTCACGTCGCCTCGTTCGCAACGTCATTTGACGAAACCTCTCAGTCGCTATGGGATGGAAAATATGCACAAGCCCAGAAGGATGGTTTTGCAGTGGTTTTGGGTCAACAAGAATCCAAACCTCGTGCCCTAACAAGTGTTTGTTGAGTTTTGATTCTGAATTCATATCCATTAAATAGCTAGCAGGCGAGAGTTCCGTGTCTTAGAAGGGTGAAGACTCCATTGGATGAAAATGAAGCACACTGGGCGGGACTCGTTGTCGCCACGGTGATGCTGGGCAGCGGCTTTTCCTTGCTTCTGGTCCCAACGTTCACTGGTTACGGTGCAGTTATCCTCTCGTTGGGTATTATGACGATGATTGTTGTTTTGATGACCAAGGCTTTGATAATTCAGATACAGAAGTGGATGGATTATAACGCGCGAATTGAGGAAACAGTGGCAAATATTCTTGCAATGAGGCAACAAGTGGCTCCGATTCAACCTAAGACTGAAACATTGAAAGCAGGCGAAGGTGAGCCTCATGCTGAAAAGCTCGAGGTTGAGTCGTCTGAAGAAGCAGAAATTGAGGCAACGTAAAGCCTGCTCGAAGTCAGGTCTATTTTTCAACGTTGAACATTTGCGTTAGGAGCTTGTAAAGTTCGTCGCCGCCTTCAACTCCTTTGAACAGGTCCTTTTCTGCTCTCAGTATTCTGCCGACCACCTCGTAGGTTCTTCTCCATTCAGCCTCTTTCCAAAGGACTTTGAAGTGTCTCAGCTCAAGCCAAGCTCGAAACACAAGCACTGCGAACATCCCGACTGTTACGGCTAGGTTGAGCAAGTAGATTTCAAAAAGTTCGACCATTTCCTTGAATCACCTCAAGCGTTTGATTTACAATATGACTGAGTGCGTTTTATCCGAATTTAAGATATTGTGAACTGGGCGACAGTGTAAAATTGGCGATGCGATAACATGCTCGGTGAGGACCGATGAGAATGGATGTTACGAATATAGAGTCCTTGGCGACGTTTTCATCAGAGAAGTACGTAAAAGTGCCCCTTGGGCACACAAAGGGGCTTGGGCGTTTGCTGTGCTTTGAGCCAAGGCAGGAAGTGCCTTTGCATATGCATCCTGAAGCTGACGAAGTGTTCTATGTGGTGAAGGGTGTGGCAGTGTTCGCTGTGGGGGAAGAGACAATTCAGGTGTCGGCTGGAAGCCTAGCCAGAGCCGATGCAGGAACACGTCACGGCTGGAAAAATGGCTCGGGGAATCTCATCTTACTTTCAGTGCTGGTGCCGCTTTCAAGTTATCTTGTTGCCGAGCAGGCGGCGAAGATGGAATTTGTTTAGGTGCTATCCAAAAGACATAAAAACGGATTGCCTAAACTTATGAGGCGAGGTAAGATCATTGAGCGCTTTGACGCCACTTTCATATCAGCTCGGAGTGGGAGGAATTGGAGGATTCATAGCTGGATACGCTTTGAAGAAGTTCATGAAAATCGTAGCTGTCATAATCGGTTTGTTCATACTCGCACTTGTATACCTCGGCTACAGAGGCATCATTACCGTTAACTATGGTGAACTGGGAGACTCTGTTTCGGGCGCTCTAGGTCTGTCAGGCCAAGCGGCAGAATTGATAACGCCGATTATTGCGCACTTGCCTTTCGCGGGCGCCTTCGGTCTGGGCTTCTTCTTGGGCTTCAAGATGGGTTAAGCGATTAGTTCTATATTTCCGCTGAATCGAGCCAGAGCCATGACGGTTGGTTATGGCAGAGGAGATTCCTTTTTGATAGCTTCAAGTTTATTGATTGTGCCAGTTCCTTTTGGGAAATCGAACCATAGTGGCTTAATACTTACCGTCAATTCATAAATCACTTATTAATCATGTCGCGCTGTTGACTTTAGGGTGTAAATGATTGGCAGTGCAGGCAGTTGCGACTGTTCCAGTTCCTAGCATCATGGAGTCCATACCTGAAAAGTTGGCAGATCGAAAGATCATTGTTTACAAGACTCTCATTGATCCAACCGTCATCAAACTTGCCACTGAGAAGGTCAAAGATCGCCTTTTCGTTAAATTTGGCTTTTTGAAACCTAACCCGGACCAGATACAACAGGCGTCATTTGAGAAGGATTATGAAGCGTTTGTAATTGTCGATGGGAGATACAACATAGACTACTATCGACGGCGCATTTACACCGTGAGAGTCGACGACAAAGCTCAGGAAGTCATATTGTTCAATCAAACCTTCAAGCCTGAGGTCTCAAGCGAACCAGTAGGCAAGGTAGTGCGAATTGAGGGAGAAGAACGCCTCATTCACGAGGCAAAAGCATACATTGTTCTCTCAGCCGACGGCAGAGAGGTCTCACCTAAACGCATACCTTCTGCTCCATCGGAAGAACATTCTAAGAAACTCGCTGCTGAGATCGAAGCAACCAAGAGGCTCGAGATTCTGCCAAACGAGGAAATAGACATCGTGCGAAACAAGATCGTGAGGAGACCCCCTGAGATTAAGCGCGTAGTAAAGGAGCTGTTCGAAGTCACTGATCGCGCCATCATTTACACCCCCATTTACAAGGTGAAGTTCCAGAACACTAAGACAGGCGAAGTCAAAACCGTGAAATTCGATGGTGTAACCGCTCGCCTTCTCTCATGAAGCGTCTCTGGAAGTAATCTACCTTAAGCAGCGGTGAGCCTGCAGGCTTTAGAACGCGAATTTCTTTCTGGCTACACCTGATTTCTTCCGTTCTGGGGCGGTGATTTCAAAAAGCTTCGTGAGCAGTTCGATGTCTTCTTTGCTCTGTTTAACGTTTCTTCTTGCCATAACTCGCTTTTGTGTTTCGATGGCTGACTTCAGGTAGAGTTCCGCTGGTTTTGACCCCAGGCTTTCTGACCATATTGTAAATGAAGGTACATCTTTGGTTACGAAGCCATGCACGTGTGATGCAATTCCGATTTTCTTACCTGTGTAGATTTGTGTGCCGATTGATGTTTTGGCGTGGTCTCCTATGAAGCAGCCTACTTTGGTTGTGGCTGTGTCCACGTTTTTTCCTTGTATGTCTACTTGGATGTTTCCGTATGTGTTCTTTAGGTCTGAGTTGGTTGTGGCTGCTCCTATGTTTACCCATTCGCCGATGTAGGCGTGGCCTATGAAGCCTGTGTGATACTTGTTTGTGTAGCCTTGAATTATTGTTTCTTCCAGTTCGCCACCTATCCGGCAGACAGGTCCGATGCTGCAGCCTTCGCGGAGCAATCCGCTTGCAATTGTCACCTTGTCGCCTATGTATGCTGGACCTGTGATTCTGGAGCCCGACTGCACATTGGTGCCGTTACCAACGTATATGGGTCCGCTCCGTGCATCTAAAGTCACATGGGCTTCGATGAATGAGTTCTTGCCCACGTGTACGTCTGTTTTCTTGCCGTAGACGGTGGCTTTGCTGTCGATTGTTCCTTCGGTTTCGTTTTTTCCTTCAGTTGTGTAGTCTCTTTTGATCAGTTCTGCGTTGTGGTTTACTAACTCCCATGGGTACGTGAGCAAAGGCAGTTTTGAAGTCTCGACTTGCTTGCAGTTTCTTGAGAGTTTCTTTATGCTTTGGCTGGTTAGGGGTGTGCACAGTTCATCTGCGTACCCTTGAGCTGTGTTTTGGCTTAGGTGCGCAGCGGCTACTCGTCCGTTTTGCATCATCAGAGTGTTGCTGGTGATTTTTTTCTGAATGAGTTGTTTGGTTCCTTGGTCTAAGATTAGAGTTCCGTTTATCAGAAGAAGATCGTCTTCGATAACGTTTGGTTCGTTCACGGGAAGTGTGATTCGCTTCCTCAGGGTTGGCGCGAGATACTTCCGTGTGAAGCAGATGAGCCTTGATGCCTGCAAGGAGTGTTGCGTGCGTTCGAGCAGGGTGAACATTCCTGTTCGGCATTCGTAAACTGGCCTTATGTATGTTATTGGAAGGAAGTTCTCGTAGGTTTGATCTTCGAATAGGGCGAGAATCATTTTATTGTCCTTTCCAGTCTTTCTAGTTGTTGAGGTGATTTTTGATATTTAAGTGATTCATGAGATGGCACTCGTTGGAGCCCCGGGCGGGATTTGGACCCGCGACCTACGGTTTACGAAACCGTTGCTCTGCCGCTGAGCTATCGGGGCTTGATTCACGGATATTGAGACTAAAGCCTGTTCTTAAGAGGTTTGGTGATTTGCAGTCTGTATTGCTCGTAGTGAGCTCTTGTTCATAAACGATAACAACAAAGGGCGGTTTATTCTGCGTTGTTGGATACCCTTTGAGTTCTCCGAGCCCAAAAACTGAGGCAGGCACAGGCTTTGTTAGTCCATACTTGAAGATGGCGTACATTTTGTGCTTGATAGGGGGCATCGGAGTTGCCATTGTTTACGCCTTTCAGGGTTTCTATAGTGAATTTATGTACGATTTTTCTAATGTTGCTCCGCCCTTCATTGCTGGCGTGGCCGTTGCTTCATCTTTCTTTGCTTTGCGGAGATACTGGGACTATTTTGGCAGTAGGCTCTCGATGATCTGGTTAAGTTTTGCTCTGGGAATGCTTCTCTGGTTTTTGGGGGAGGTCGGTTGGGCTTACTACACTATGGTGGTGGGCATTGAGGTTCCGTATCCTTCAATAGCTGATGTCTTCTGGCTTGCAGGGTATCTTCCACTTTTCCTTGCACTGTTGCTTTATGTTGAGCTTTTTCAACCTGCGATTTCCGTGAGGCTTTTCCTACTGGCGGGTGCAATTGTTGGCATCGTTAGCGCTCTTGTTTTTTCTTCGCTGATGATCCCGGTGTTGGCTAGCGCGTCGGAACTGGATTTTGTCACCTTAGGGATCAGCCTTGCCTATACAGGGTTGGACTTGCTTTTGTTCCTTGAGGCTGTTTTAGGGCTTTTGGTGTTCACTGTCACTAAGCTTAAGGGTCGCCTTGGGAAGGCTTGGCATTTTATGAACGCGGCGATTTTTCTTACCACCTTGGCAGATATGAGTTTCAGCTATACCACTCTGGATGGGAGTTATTTCAACGGTCACCCGCTGGAAATGCTTTACCATGCCAGCTATCTGCTCTTTGCCCTTGCCTTTTTTGTGCATTCCAAAGAACTCTGAATGGTCGCAAAGGCTTTTGTTTGCTTTCAGGCAAAACAGACGTGTAGTTTTCAGACTTGCATGTTCGAGGACCTTGTAGCAGTTGCGGTATGATGCTCAAAAAGCTTAAGCCAATGCCGAGCAGCCTTTTGAGTGTTCGAAGGAGTTTTGGGGTGAAATGAACGGGGCTATTCCCAAGCGTCCTCTGGGCTCCACAGGTGAAATGGTGTCACTGTTAACTGTGGGCGGGTTCCACATAGGTTTGCCATCCGACTTCGAGGTTGGCGTGCAGATTATCCGCACAGCAATCGATAATGGCGTGAACTTTCTGGACAATGCGTGTTGCTATCACGGTGGAAAGAGCGAGGAGATCATGGGGCGTGCGTTGAAAGAGGGTTATAGGGAAAAAGTTGTGTTGATGACTAAGAACCACGGTCGTGATTATGAAACCTTCAAGAGGCATCTGGAACTGAGCTTGACGAGACTTCAGGTTGACTGCATCGATGTGGTTCAGTTCCACGAAGTAATCGAGGAGGGCATGCCTGAACGCCTCTTCAAAGATGGTGCAGTGGACGCTGCGGTTGAAGCACGAAAGGAAGGCAAGATTCGTTTCATAGGTTTCACAGGGCACAAGAAGCCAAGCATCTTCTTGGACATGCTGCAAAGAAACTTCAAATGGGACACAGTTCAACTGCCCGTAAGCGTTTTAGACTACCACTTCAGGAGCTTCACACAGGAGATCATTCCCATCCTTGTTGAACGCAAAATCGGAGTCATCGGCATGAAAAGCCTCGCCGGAGGAAACGCCATAAGAACGGGCACATTGAAGGCTGAAGAATGCGTTCGCTACTCCATGTCACTGCCAGTTTCAACAGTCGTGGTTGGCATGGAATCCCTTAATCTACTCAAGAAACACCTCAAAGTTGCAGCCACGTTCAGCGAAATGTCTGAAACCGAGAAATCAGAGCTCTTGCAGAGGTCGGAACCTTTTGGAGAGAGAGGCGAATACGAACCATATAAGACCACTAAGCATTATGACAGCGGCCTGTAAGCTGCAGACTTAGCTTTGTGCTTTGACCTGTAGTCTTATAATCCTAGAACACGCAAACAGAGACTGAATGGTTGAAAGATATGCCCAGCCTTTATCTTAAGTGCAAAACGTGTGGCGTGAAATTTGAATCAGGTATTGTAATGGAAAAGAGGGGTTTGGAAGCCATTAAGCTTGTAGACAATCAGCATACATGCCCAAAAGGGCACATACATGCATATAGCAAGAAAGACTACTTCTTCTAAAAGGCACACTTCGGGATATATTCATCTCCAACCTTCTTTGCTCTCTTCTTCGGTTTCGTATTCGGCCATTCCCTTATAAGGGGCGAGCTCTATATAGTAAGTAGGTAGACTTCGGATAAAGGATATTGCCGAAGCGCGGTACACCCGTTTGTCTCTATCTTTTCCGTTCTGCCTAAATCTGGAAATAAACATGAAAACAGAAAACAGGACTCATCATGAAACCGGGGAATTCGAGATAGAAGCACTGGAAGAAAGAATACTAGGCTTAAGAGGTAAATGCCGAGAAGAAGCAATGGCTGCTTACCGTAAGCTCTTGGGCACTTCAAGAGACAAACCTGCGTATTTTGCGCGATATTAGCAACCGTACTTACACGAGGTGAAGTCATTTGGACATTTGGACAAGGCTTGACAAACTGCAGACAAAGATTAATGGTGAACTGAGGAGTGCAGGATCTCCCTTCTACGTCAGGATCGACGACTACAGTTACAGGACACGATCCTTTGAGTATAAGCTTGGACGTAGGGATTCACTTTTAAGCGAAGGAAAGGAAAAGGCAGAAGCAACGGAAATAATTCTAAGGCATTTTGCAGTCTGGAAAAAAAGGAGTGTCTTCCCGATTTGACCCTTATCGCACTAAGCTTCGCGTAGGCTCGGGCACTCGATCTTTCTTTTTCTGCATATCCACGTAAAGCTCAACAAAGCCGCATTCCTGACACACAAAACCAACGATTCTATCATGTTTCCCCTTCTCCAAACACTCTCAGAATCAGAAAAGCTCAACAAAGTATCCTCCACCGCGTGTCCTCAGAGTCCTTCTTTCCATATCGCCGCCACGCTTGGGACACTTCTTAACTTCACTCATTCAGAACGCTTCTTTACATTTCAATGGATTTCATGTAGCTGTGTTCTTAGGAGGGTTGGTGACCAGCCACAAACACTTAAACCGTTTTCCGCTCCATAAAAAGAAGAGCTGAGGTTGATTATTTGAAAAGCGTGGAATCTCTAGGCGAGCGCATGATAATTGACATGATTCTGAAACGCTTGGAACCAATGCCTGACATGCCTATACCCTTCGGAGATGATGCTTCTGCAGTTGATCTTGGAAACGGAAGGCTTGGCGTCATCAAGACTGACATGCTTGTGGGTAAGACTGACGTGCCGCCTGAGATGAGCCTATGGCAAGCGGCGCGCAAAGCTGTGGTCATGAACATCAGCGATTTGGCTGCAAAAGGTGCAAAGCCTGTTGCATTGATGGTTTCGCTTGGCGTTCCACGGCACTTCACAGAAAAGGACATTGAAGAGATCGCTAACGGATTGAATGCCGGCGCTCGCGAATACGGCGCTTACATTCTGGGCGGAGACACAAGCGAAGCCTGCGACCTCATCATTAACTGCGCCGTTTTTGGTATTGCTGACAAGAGAATCTTGATGTTGCGTAGCGGAGCCAAGCCAGGCGACATCGTTGCAGTCACAGGCTCATTTGGGAAGACGGCTGCAGGACTCAGAATTCTACTTGGACTTATCTCGCCTCCCGCACGGCTTGAGAAAAAGCTGATTGACAGCGTCCTCATGCCCAAAGCGCGGCTTAACGAAGGACTAGCCCTAGCGCAGACTGGCGCAATCACCAGCTCAATTGACTCAAGTGACGGTTTAGCTTGGAGCCTCCACGAACTCTCAAAAGCTAGCAATGTGGGCTTCCTAATTGATAATCTGCCAATAGCCGAGGAGGTTGCCGATCTTGCCAAGCGACATGAGGTTGACCCAGTTGAGCTTTGCCTCTATGGTGGAGAGGAATACGAACTTGTTGTGACAGTTAAGCCAGCGTTGCTGGAGAGAGCTAGGAAAAAAGTGCCACTGATCAGGATTGGCAAGGCGACAGCAGAGAAAACCCTGACGTTGAAGATGTTCAAGAAGCGAGTTCCGATAGCGCCTCGTGGATGGGAACACTTTAAAACAACCATTCCAAAATCACGAATGCGCAAAGGTGGAATCTTCTCCTAATGGTTGAATCCTGCGACGTAGGCAGCCTACCATTCGTCGGCGACATAAACAAGCTCCTAGAAGGCGCCCCAAACTACGGACAACTGACCAACGAATCGACCCTCTTCTTTGAAAACAAGGTAGTATCTGGTTTCATCGACAAGGCTCAAGCCGGTATAGATGTGCCCAACTATCCGCAGTTCAGAGACATGACACAAATGTTCATCAACATGATCAATGGACTGACCAAAGCTAGCGGAGGCTACATCGAGACGGGTACGCTGACCGTGAAATCTGGGAAAGGCTTGATGCCCGAAGCCCAAGCCATCAAAAACCGCTCGCAGTACATCTATGAAAAACTTGGACAGCCCTTCAAACTGCGAATCTGTATCACAGGACCTTATACAATCAGCTCCGTCTTCGCTTACAAGGACAAGAACACCTTCACCCGCTTGGGCAACGTGCTCGCCCAGATAATCGACGCCAACATGTTCAATGATAAGCATGGCGGCGTGAAACTAGTCTCAGTTGACGACCCCGTCTTCGGCTTCGTCGATGATCCCCTGCTGGACCGCGGCTCAGAAGGCAGAGAAAACCTGCTCAAAGCATGGGAAACCATCATGCAGAAGATTCAAGCAAAAGGCGCGCAAACATGCTTGCACCTGCACAACACCTCGGACGAATTGTTCTGGCAAGCCAAATCCCTAAACATTATCGAGTCACACGTCGACGACACGTTCTACCAAGCTAAACGCACCAAACAACAACTCGAAGCCACTGACAAATTCCTCAAAGCAAGCATCGCCATAACCGACTTTGACCAACTGATCCGAAACCAAATAGTAGGCACCTCAAACCAGAAAATGAGTGACGCCGCCATCAACGAAAAAATCGCCGACGCTTGGAAAAACCTGAACGCAAACAGCATTGACCCAAGCGGGTATCTTGAGACCGTGGACATAATGAAACATAGGCTAAAGGACTCCATCGAAAGATTTGGCGAGAACAGAATCGCCTATGCTGGACCCGAATGCGGAATGCGAAGCTTCCCAACATACGAATCCGCCATAGAATACCTAAAACGAATATCTCAGACCGTCAGATCATAAAGAAACCCGCATGCTAGTGTTTTCAAAGAGAGAAGCCACCTAAAGCTTGATAGTGACGCTAAAAGCGATTTGTCATGAACAACTACATAGCCCATCAGCCGCCGTCTATTTGGATCATATTAACAATAGAATGCAGAAACCCTAGAGGGAGCTATCCCATCAAACATTCGCACATTCCCGACACTGAAGTGGTAGTCAACAAACATGCGGCGCAGACTACCTGCTTCTGAACAGAAACCAGCTCGGTATTATTACTGATTCTAAGTGGAAGTTAATAACATCTGAAACAGAAACCCGCCACAAACAGCCCACCCTTCCATGTTCAACTGCAACTGCCCAAGCCAACACAGCGATCTGGATGATGATGTCACTAGGAACAGTTTGACGACGATGTCCACACACCCACAGCCGCTAAACGCACTTCCAACACAGGTAGAAGAAGGCTAAAGGGAAAAGGCGCCTTCTTCTTTTGAAATCTCTTTTCCCGCAGCCGTCCTAGTCGGCAGAAACGAGGCTTAGCTAAGCCTTGCCAAACCACTGTTCTAACGTAGTTGCGCCCTTGCTCTTCTTTATGCCCACACTCATTTTTTCTAAAGCCTTTCTCACCCGTTCCTCGTCAAAGTCTCGTTCACCACACATGAACGCGACCACGCCTTCCACATCTGGTTCACGCCAAGCCAGAGGATAATCGTCCCTGACATTTGGGTGCAGAAAAATCTCGCGTATACGCTGAGGCTCAACTGGAATCTTGGCTTCCTTAAGCGAGAGCACGACTTTCTCTATGGTTCCATGCTCTTTAATCAACTGCAATGCTGTTTTGGGTCCGATGCCCTTCACGCCTTCAGGGTTGAAATCCGTGCCTACTAGTATGCCTATGTCCACCAACTGCTCGCGTGTGATGCCCAGTTCATCCAGCACCTTGTCTAGTTCAATTGTTTCAGGCACAACTTCGACGTACACGTTTTTTCTGGGCAGCTTTCTTCTTCCGCTGATGGTTACGTTGCGTAAGAGTTTTGGTGCGCCGAATAATAGGCTGTCGTAGTCTTGGCTGGCACAGTAATCTGTGTCGCCCTTCATGGTCATGTGGGCAGCTTGGGCTTCGCCTTCGCTTGGCGCCTGCACCCACGGTATGCCCAGTAGTTTGAGCAGGTGTTTGGCGTCGTCTGCCATGTAGTCCTTGAGCCGTGAGGTCATTTGGGCATATGTGCGAGCTTCCTCCATTTTGCCTTCCTGCAGTGCTTTTTCGTATTTGACTAGGGCTTCTTCTTTTACGTGGGCGCGGCGTTTGATTTCCACTTCCTTAAGCGTGGGTGGGACGCCGTCGAACACGTAGGCGGCTTTGATGCCCATTTCGACTAGGTTGCTGGTGCGGTAGAGCAAGCCGCTGAGGTGGCTTGTCACCCTGCCTGTGTGGTCTTTGAGTGGTGTGCCGTCTGGTTGTCGTATGATAGCTAGGAACTGGTAGAGTGCGTTGTATGCGTCTATGGCTATGGATTTGCCGTTCAAGTCGGTTAGGTTGACTGTGGTTTTTGGAACCAAGTCGCGGAGGTTGACGCCCATAAGGTGTAGGTATTAGTACGCGCACAGAAAAAATTTTTGTGTTTGAAGCGGGGCTTTTCAGGGTGTTTTTGGGGTTTTGTTTTGGTTTCTGTATGGTGTGTGTGGCTCTGTTGGCTCGTGTTTTGTGGTGCGGTTCAACATGGTTTGTGGTGCGCTTCAATGTTGTTTAGCGTGCGCATTGCCTATGTTGGGTGGAGCAGAGGGGATATAAGGGAGTCACCGCTAAGGATTAACAAAATTGCGTATTGAGGTTCAGATGAGCATGGGTGAAAAGGCTGCTGCGACCGCGTCAATGCCTATGTGCACGTCGTGTCACAAGATAATCTCGCCTAGCACTGAAGCCACCAAGTTTCAGTGTCCCAGCTGCGGCGAAATCACGATTTGGCGGTGTGGCAGATGTCGCAAGTTTGGCAGACCGTACAAGTGTCCAAAATGCGGTTTTGAGGGACCTTAGAGCTTTTTTTTAAATCAAGACCGCGTGGTTGTAACTGTGCGCTAGAAGGCGGCTTAGCGCCTATGGTCTTCTTCTTCCGACTGAAAGCAAGAACATCAGTTTATGATATGTTAAGTCATTCTGTGTTGGGTGGTGTCGGCGGGTGTGTCTGTATGTGTGCAGGTGATTGGTCATCGCGTTAGTGTCATCATCAAGCTTGGTTCAGATGCGCGCGCTTTCTGGGTAACGGGCGCTTATGTGTAGTTACTGCTTGGTCTGAAGGCGTTTCCCTCGCATGGAAACGAAGGCCTAAGTTCTTCCATAGTTGCCGCTGACAATGATAAGGTCACTGCGATTGACTAGGTCATCTTTGTTCAGGTCTGCATCTGGGTTATACGATGGTTGACCGAATGCGCTGCCATAGGCTTTTCCAAGGATTCTTAGGTCTCTGATTGCAACTATGCCGTCGCTGTTTATGTCACCTAGCGGTAATTGGAAGAAGCCGTCTCTAGCTGTATGCGGGATAGGTGTTGGAAGACCACCAACATTCGTATTGAGCAGTGTCTCGTTGAAGTGCAGAGGAACTGTGCCATTGGTGAGTACGTGGAAAGTGATCGTTGCAAGGACTCCGCTGCCGTCGGCTCCGTCGGGGGGATCTGGAAGTGGAAAGAGGGAGTTTGACATTTGAACCCAGCCAACGTCGTTGTCGATTAGTGGGCCCAGCGGCCAAGTGCTGACTCCCATCAAATCCGCGAAATCAAGGAGGAAAGGCCCTTCAACCATGTCTGAAACGTTCAAGACGATTGGGTTGAAGGTCATGTTGATCTCCCAGCCGTAAAGATTCTGGACATCTGCTATTGTGACGTTGACGTTAAAGTTCGTACCTGCTGCGGCAGTGCTTGGTAAAGGTTGTGTGCCAACCACTGTTGTAGGCGGTGATGAGACCGGTTTTGGGGTAAGCAGAATGGCTAGAACAACTGCTAGCATGAGCAGTGGGGATAATTTTCCCTTCATTGGACTCTCCCCTCTCTTATTTATACATGCGTTGGTCATATTTATCAAGTTTTCCACTTTCATATTTCTAGTGTTTCCTACTTCTGAGGAAGTAGAATGCTGCGGCTGCAACCGCGATCGTTATGACGGCGGCTCCTATATAGAGCAATGTTGTGGTTGGCGGTTCCTGAACAGTGATTGTTTCAGGCGTGCTTTCACTTGGGAAGGTCGTTGTGTCTCCTTGCCAGCTGGCTATGATCTCGTAGGTTCCGACTCCATCGGGCTTCCAGTCAATGGTGTATTGGCCTTGTGCATTTGTGGTTGCGGTGCCTAGTGTTTTCCATGTTTGTTCGTCGACCAGTTTGTAGAGTATTGTGATGGTTGCACTTTGGCGGATTGGGCTGATTGTTCCATTGATGTTTGTGGTTGCTCCAAGCGTGAAGACGGTTGGCGATGCGGATATTGACAATTGACTGTCTAGTTTTTGAATTGACACAGCGTTTTCAACGATGAATGTATTGTCGTTTGTTTCGGTTTCTCCAGTTACAGCGGTTGCGATTGCTTTTAGGTTGTAGGTGTCTGGATTGACTTCCGTGGTGTCCCAGAGAATGGTTTTTGTCTCAGATGCTTCAGTGGCTAGGTTTGTAGCTGTTATTGATTGAATGGCTGTGTCGTCGTAGTAGGCTGTGATGTCGAAGGTTTCTGCGAAGTTGCCTTTGTTAGTTACTGTAATGCTTATAGTCACTTGTTGCCCGATTCTGACCGAGTCTGGAGTGGCTGTGAGAGCCGTGATGCCTATGTTGTGGATTGAAATCGTCACATTTCTTGTTTCAATGTCCCAGAGCCCTTCGTCATCTGTGACGTTCAAAACGACTTCATACTTTCCAGTTGCGCCGTAGGTATGGTTCGCCGTTATCCCAATGGCAGAATTTCCGTCGCCGAAGTGCCATCTGTAGTTGATTATTTTTCCGCCATTTGCCTGTGAGTTTGACGCGTTGAAGGTCACCGTTGCATCCACGAGGGGAGCAGTGGGGTAATATGTGAAATCAGCGTTGGGATGGTCTATGATTGTGATAGTAGCTTGAGCTGAATTGATTAGCTGTTTGTTGTCCTCCACGGTGAGAGTCACTGTGCAGTTGTCTGCTGATGTATAGGAGTGCGTTATGATTGGGTCATCGACTGTGGTGATGTTGCCGTCGCCAAAGTTCCAGTGGTAGTGTTCTATGTTTCCGTCTGGGTCATAGCTATCAGTGGCGTTGAAGCTTACTGGTGTGCCAGCGACTGCGCGTGATGTTGAGGTTGTGAAGATCGCTATAGGGGGAGTGGCCACGGTTGTACCATGTATCTCCACCATGTGAGAGCTATGTGCGTAGGTGAAATGCAGGAATGTGTGAGTTCCATTTGTTGTCTCTTGTGGCTCCGGAATTATAGAGGCGTCTTCGAAGAAAACCGTGTAAGGACCACCTAGAAGGTCTATTGGAATAGTAACATTGGTGAAACCTCCGGTGCCAGTTTCTCCCGTAACGTTGAAGCCTATTCTCTTGTCTACTCGAATAAAATTGAAATCTGAAGTGATGGAGGTGCTTTCCACGATGACGTGGAATGTGAAGCCGCCTACGACAACTGGGTAATCCACGATATTGGTTAGCGAGATTGTAATCGCGCCGTCGACTAACTCATTATTGCTCTTTTCGTAATCTTCTTCAACGGTGGCATTGACTTTTATTATGTACTTGCCTAAGCTAACACTTGTCGTATTCCATGTGAAAATAACCGTCGTTTCCGTTTGAGGTGCAAAGTCAACTAGTTCTTGCGTTTCAATAGCCGTGTCATTGTAGTAAGCCGTAACGTTGAAGCTTTCCACGTAGCCATAGCCCTCGTTTGCCACGGTGGCGTTGATGGTTACTGGGACTCCGGGCATCACTGCAATATGTGAGGTTTTGATTCCGATGATTGCTACATCATTACCTATTGTCACGCTGGCTGTTGTTGTGGCTGTTGCACCATCGTTGTCTGTGACTGTGAGGGCGACGGTGTAGATTCCAGCATGAGTGTAGGTGTGCGTTGTTTTAGCTGTTAGGTTTATGTTCTTTAGAGGTCCTCGCATGTAGACTTCTGTTTCGTCGTCTCCGTAATCCCAATGATAGCTAACCAGCCAGGCGTCAGGGTCGTAACTGGCGGAAGCGTTAAACCTAATGGTGTCACTCACGCCGGCAGTAGACGGGTCAGCTGAAAAGCTGGCAAGTGGAGATGCATTTCCTGTTCTGTTGTCAAAGAGGCCATCTTCTGTTGTGTGTTCTATTGGTACAAGAGTGGTACCTACAACTGTATTCAGTTTCGTTCCTGTTACGAACCGTAGGAGAGTGCCTCTTTCTTCTGCCCTGACCGTGAAGGTGATATTAACTAGGGTTCCGCTGCCAGAGGCTCCATGGGGAGGGTAGGGGAACTTCAGCATGTATCCGACCAAAATGGTGCCAAGCGTATTATTTACTTTCTTGGCGAGTGCTTGGGTTGGGTAGCCGCTTTGTTTAAGGAAAGGGCCCTCCTTAATGGAGAGGACCGTCGTGTTCACAACGGCTGGATTGAACGTCATGTTAACCTGCCAGCCGTAAAGCTCTTGGACATTTGAAACGTTCACATTTATCGTGAAAGTACTTCCCACGATCTTGCCGGGATCAATTGTTTCTGGGGGGTCAACGAAGACATTTGGTATTGTCGGAGCCTTTCCCAAGTAAACTCCTTGTATTGCTACGAGGCTGAGAAACAGAATTCCAAGCAGAGCCCATGATAATCTTCTTCTAGACGCCATCATTCTCCCCTCTCTTAACCGTGAATATAAGAGCGTTCATGGACTTTATCAAGCTTACTCAGCCTATCGTTATATTGCAGGAAAGATGAAGCTGTAAGAAAAGAAAGCCTACGGGCTACTTTTTTGATCTGCGTTTCACGTAGAAGAATGCTATCGCACCCACAACTACTATCACTACGATAACCGCAACTAACACTTCCATCGGAACAATAGGCGCAGGTGATACTACAGAGACAACGACGCTGTCAGCATTGTTAGATGTTTGAGTTTCGCCTGAAACAGTACTCGCGGTGGCGGTTATCGTATAGTCTTGTGTGGCCAACTCTTTAGTATTCCAAGTGAAACTCAACGATTCCGAGTCGCCTGGCGCAAGTCCACTCACAGTTTGGATTTTTATGACTGTAGAGTCATAGGATAAAGTAACATCGAATGTTTCTGCTACGCTTCCGTTATTCTTAACGTTCACTACAACGGACACGTTAGCTCCAACCGTAACCCTCGATTCAGAAACCGTCAGACCAGTAACGGCTACATCATGCACTAGCGCCACATTGACTGAACCGCCGACTGGAGTAAAGCTTATGCGTTCCGGCAGTTGCGTGTCTGGGTTCATTGTATTAAGGAAAGTGTCTGTTCCAGGAGCATAAAACTCCAAACTACTTGTTCCTTCAGCCGTCGCATTAAACGTCACGTAAGCAAGGATTCCGCTGCCACTTGCTCCTTGGTCTAAGGGTGTACTGAAAGCACGACCTGCGAACACCCAGCCCGCTGTATTGTTGAGAGTCGTCGGCAACTCATACGTGTCTCCACCCTGCGCTAGCGCGGCTTGCTTGAGAAACGGGCCCTCGTAGAACTCAAGCGCCTCGAGAACAGCCGGATTAAAGGTGAGATTGAACTGCCAACCATAAAGTTCAGAAACGTCAGCTATGGAAACAGTGATGTTGAACACTGTACTAGGCAACCAAGCACTTGTTTCAGGCTCCAAATAAACTGTGGTGTCTGGAGAGGCTAGCGCAATACCGCAGGCACCCAACGTAAATGTGAACCCAATTAGCAAAGAGCCAAAAAACAACGTTCGCAACAGACGCTGTTTCATTTTCTGTTTACCTCACAAATCAAATTTGTCAGATTACGCTTGATTTCTATCTGGACCGCCCTTTTCTCCTTCTCGTGATGAAGAGCACTGAGGCACCGACTGCCACAATGACAACTACTATGGCTGCTATCCACTCTAACGGAATTCCAAGTTCCAAACCGCCGGTCGCATTTCTAAAAGACCCACCAACTGAGGTAAAATCCGTAATAGGAAGCACCGTTTGGTAAGGCGGCGGCACAGTGTTCAGCTTGGTCCCCTTTACGAAGTTCAAAGACGAAGCCCCTTGGCCTTTCACAGTGAATGTTACAGTCGCGAGAAGCCCGCTTCCTGTAGCTCCCTGCGTTGGATAAGGAACCGTAAATGATGACGACAGAAGCAGAAAGCCGCCTTCGTTGTTCACTCTCTTCATGACTACGGTCTCGTTTACTTGTTTGAGAAATGGGCCCTCATCGGTGCTAGCCACGTTTAGTATATTTGGATTAAACGTGACGTTCACTTGCCAACCATAAAGGTTGTTTACGTTAGTTATAGTCAGGTTAACATAGAACGTTGCGCCAGCTGATACATCCAGTACCTCTGCAGGCTTCATAGCGATCTCGGCTGCTGGGGAGGCAATTGCTACTTCTTTGGCAATGAGGATGTATCCAAGAGCGCAGAACAGGAAGAGCAGCTTCAGGTTCTTGATCAATAGCACCACGCTTCGAGGATTTCTACAGTGTAGAAGCGTAAATTTATGAAACTTTCGCTAGTTGCACAATCCTGCCGCGCTGCTTGGGTTGAAGCGTTATGTCTCTCCATAATGAATACTCACCGTCATGACATCGTCAATGTCCACCACACTATCTTCAGTGATATCGCAAGCTGGACCCCAAACTGGATTCCAAGATGGATCTGCCGTGCCGTAGTTAAACACAACCACCATGAAATCATCAAGGTTAACACGCTTGTCTGGAAAGGGCATCAAAACGCCACTGTACCAACCGCATATGTCGCCTCTAATCCTAACCACAAATGAAGCACCAGCAAAATAGTTGTCTGAAGTGTCTACTTCTCCTTGAACAGCAACTGCGACTGCGTTTGGCACATAGATCCCAGGCTTGACTTTGGTCGTATTCCACTCAAAAACTAAAACAAAAGACCTCCCAGAATCCAAAGTCACTATTGTCTGGCCCAACTGCGTTGAGTTAGCGTAGCATTTGACTTCGAAAGTTTCCTTTCCTTCTCCCTGATTCTCAACCTCTACTTCAAAATAAACAATTTCTCCTCTATACGCGAAGGTAATATTATTGTGGCTAGGAGTGTACGGCGTTACACTACGCACTGCAACATCATGAAGCTCAACACCGCTCCTATAGAATATGTCGTAGACCAGCTGAGGGTATCGCGGAGAGTTCCACGTTACCCAGATTCTTAAGTCGTTAGTCTGCACGGCACTCGGCCAATCATCATCTTCCATCGACGTGGTTAACTGAACATCATTTGTCCATGACCCATCAAAGATTTTATAGTATATGTCCGTATCATGTGCGTTTCTGTCAGAGTCCCAAAAAACCCAGATCCTCTCGTTTGCAGTTTGCATTATAAACGGATGTGTGTCATCTTTTGGATCGGTTGTCAACCGCACTTCTCCCAACCAGTGAGTGCCATTATAAGTTTTCGCGTAGATCTCCCGTGCCTCTTTAGCCCAAACTACCCATATGCTACCGTTTGCCGCTTGCATACATGACGGATACAAGTCATCCCAATAGTTGTTCTTATAGTCAGTCACAAGTAGCGTGTCATCAGACCATGGTTGGCCAGAGTCAAAAGAAGACTTGAAGAAAACGTTAGCCGACGGCTCGTATGTCGGGTCGGGTGGCGATACCGTTACGTTTCTGCCAGAACTCCAAAAAATCCAAACTTTTCCGTCTGATGATTGCATAATTGAGGGATAGCTGTCACGAGCGGGATCTACTGTCAAACGAGTATCCCCAGACCACGATGCTCCATTGTTAATCGATGTCTTGTAGTAAAGCTCGAAATCACCCGTTCTATCAGAATCCCAAACAATCCATATTCTTCCGTCAGCGGTCTGCAGAATTGACGAATGAGAATCTCGATAGGTATCGAAAGTCAGCTGGATGTCGTCGGACCAAGAAATGCCATTATCGGAAGAAATCTTATAAAAAACCTCATAGTTTCCTGTTCTGCCCGAATGCCAAGTCACCCATATTCTTCCATCACTTGTCTGGGTGATAGATGGATCCCAATCATCGCTGGGATCAGTTGTCAATCTTACGTCGGTTGACCAAGTGACAGCACGGCTGAGTTGCACAGCCGCTGACAAGGTCGCCAATAAAAGAAGCGTTGCAATCGTGAGAGATGTGAATTTTCTCTCCATTGGTAGACGACTCCTGACTGAATGAACAAAAAAGGGGATGATGGCTGCTTCCTTTTGCTAGGAAACAGCAACTAGTACGTACATCGAATTGTCGATGATGTCTCTTTCGTATGGGTGTTGGCCTGCTTCAGCAATGATAACGTAGTTGCCGGGTCCGAGGTCAGCGGTTATTTCCCAGTAGAAAGTCAATGTCTCACTTTGTCCAATCGTCAAAGTAGGTGTTGCCGTGCCAATTGTGCCCACCTTAAACACGCGCAAGGTTAGAGGAATTTCGTGTTCTATCTGTTCGCCTTGATTTTCGAGGGTGATGGTGATTTCAACCAGGTCCCCGACGTGGGCTGGATTTGATCCGCTGGCGTTGGCAGACATGGCTATTATGGCGCGGTCGTGAACTACTGGATGTATCTTGAATTGGTTGGGTCCCGGAAAGATTCCCGCCTTCCATTCCATGGTGGGTTCGTCGAGGTAGAAGCATCTTCCTATCGCCCAGTACTTCTTGACCCAATATGGCCAGTTATATGGACCTGTGGTGGTCTTCCATCTAGAATCGCCTAGGAAAAAGTCAGCTGGAAGGTCTTTCTCTTCGTGCGGAAGTATGGTTTCAACTGCGGTGCTGATAGTTCCCAGTTTCAGGCCTTCGTCTTTGCTGTATATGTCAAAGGCAACTCGCACTTGGTAAGACTGGTCGGTCGGGTTGCCAACTTTTGCCCAAAGCGTTTCGTGTTCTCCGAAATCGGCTTCTTTGAACACAGGACGTTCTGGCCAAATCAGGGTTTTTATGAGGTCTGGATGATCTCCAGCTTGCATCCATGCGTAGACTGTTAGAGCGTATTGAGCCGAGTCGCTCGCGCCGTTGTTGTCCGTTACAGTCAGAGTGATGGTGTATGTTCCCTCAGTGCCCGAGTCCCATGTCCTTTCCATTACCTTGTTTGTGGCATTAGTTCCGTCACCGAAGTCCCAGAGGTAACTCGCTATCCAGGCGTCGTCATGGGAAGCGCTGGCATCAAACTTGAACACGGTTCCTACTGTCCCAATTGATGGAGTCACCGAAAAGATGGCAACTGGTGGCTGATTAGTCACCCTATTGTCAAACAAACCGTCTTCAGCTAGGTGTGGCATAGGAACAGTGTTTCCTGCAATCACAGTGTTGAGTTTGGTCTCTTGCAGGTCCAACATGGTTACACCCACGCCAACCACTTGGAATGAGATGGTGGCGAAGATTCCGCTGCCGCTTGCTCCCGAAGGTGGATATGGGATTCTCAGCACTTCGCTTACGTAGGCGTAGCCTACAGCGTTGTCATATCTTCTCGAAAGGACCATGGTTGGGCCAGCGGACCGAAGGAAACTAGGTGATGGAAGAGTGATTGCTGTTACTTGAATTACGCTGGGGTTGAAGAACAGTTTGAAGCTCCAGCCGTAGAGATTGGCTACATCTGCGACATTGACACTGACAGCGAAGACACTTCCCACAACCTTTGTTGGATCCACGATGGCTGACGGATCAACATATACTCGAGCTGTTGTTGGCGCGGGCGCTATGCCCGCCATGGTGCTTGTGAGCAACAAGGCTACTAGGGACAGCCAAATCATATTTTTTATTTTCATTCTATTTCACTCTCCTGTTCGTGTTATGGATAGTAGAACCCTGGGTAGCCATTCTGGTATCCTGTTTGTCCGTAGCGAACACCGATTTCCATGACGTCGTCCAATTCTATGACCAAGTCTTTGTTCACGTCGGACCATGGGTCAATTGCATGCGACCATGGAGATGCTTCACCGTAGTGAAATACCGCAGCTTGGAAGTCGTCTAGGTCAATCTTTCCGTTGTGATATGGAATTGCTTGTCCACCTGTGTAGAAGTCTGGCCGTACAAGTTTTCTGAAGTAAGTTGGGTTAGCCACAAGGGTTATTGACTGACCTTGCTCACGGCTGACAAACCTATATGGTCCAGTCCCCGTCAGGTGACCAGTGGTTTCGTATTCGCCTTGCTCTCGAGATGCTTCTGGAGGTATGCTCTGCCAGATGTGCTTGGGAATCATTGGTATTCCTCCGGCCCAGTGAAGAGCCCAGGTACTTAGGACATCGTAATAAATCTCCACAGTGTATGTGCCTGTTGCCGTTACGTGGTGCAGGTTTACGGTATAGGGATAGAACAAGGAAGAGTAGGCGGCTTTCATGTAGGGAAGAGTAAATTCAACGTCATATGCGGTGAACGGTTGGCCGTCGTGCCACAGGATGTTTTGATAGAGTTCCATGGTAATCTTTGTGGCAAGCGAGCCTCCTCCTTTGTCCCATGTGCCCACTGTCCAGCTCTTCGCCATCCAAGGTATATTAGCTCCTGTTTCGGGGTCGGCAGTTATTAGAAAGTCATAGACTTTGTTCAGGAATTCCCAATCCCAATAGAAATCGGCTTGAACAGGGTTGAAAACGTCAGCATCGTTCATGAAGCCATATCTGAATGTGCCGCCTCTTTCAAAGCCTTCAGGGTGGACGCTGTAGAAAGTCCACAAGCCGTTTGCTCCGGCAGTGCCCATTCCAGAGATCACTTTAGTGTTGACAATTCCCTTCCATGGTTTATCCCAGTATGCCTCTTCACCCGTGTGGTGGCCGTAGTTCTTTCTGTAACCTATAGCACCTGCAGAGTGCCATCCTGGAATCATGGGAACCTGATCCATCAGTATATCTTGAGCTTTCTTGGCGGGTAATTCCGCAGAAGGCATATCTACTGCGAACTTGAGCTGCTCAGCCCAATAGTCAAACGTCGAGTTAGTGAAGAACACGTAATTGTTTGCCCAATCTCTTCCTGCAGTCCAATAGTCTATTCCGAACTTGCTGTGATACTGGTCGTATAGGAAGTCTGGGTCTACATAGGGTCCCCACCCACCAGTGTATATGTTATAGTCGTATGGCATTTTCATTACTTCTGCCCAGCAAACTGTCTTGTCTCTAACGAGGCCTTCAACAGGGAGTCCGAGTGCTGCAATTTCGTAAAGCATATAGTCTCTGCCCCAAGCCAATCTGTCAGGATCGTCGGCCCTTATGTAGAACTTCATCGTTGGCAGTTCGTATCTACCTGTCGCGTTATGATATTCTCTCATTCCATCAGTATCGTCATCATAATAGCCCGCGTTTGTGAGTATTTGTGCCGCTGTAGTTGGGTTATAAGGATATACCCTCACAGTGGGACTATGCCATTGCGTCCATTCAGTTGCTATGGGTGAATCCAACATGACACCGCTGAAGGATTTCAGCTGTGTAGTGAGAAACGTTGATCTATCAAACAGATGAGCTATCGCTCTTCTCACGTTAACGTCGCTTGTTGGCCATTTTATGTTGTTGAGTTCCAGGTTGTACATGTCAATCATAGTCAGAGTTTCTACCCCGAAATTGTCCGGGTCGCCTAAGAGTTCGAGGTAGGTGTCATAGTCTAAAGGCCAATCTACGATGTCTATTTGCCCGGTTTTCAGAGCCCCAAACTCGGCATCACGACCGCCAAGATACACTTTGATAAGAAGTTCGTTAAGTCGTGGTCCAAAGGCTTCATAGGTTTCTGACTGTGCGCTCACTGGTGAAACAGACATGAAAGACATAGTGGACGTTAGGACTAGCGTTATAGAAAGCAGAATACTCACTAAATTCTTTGAATAGCAATGCATTTCTTTTATTCTCCTCTCTATTCAGTAATATAAAATATGATTGACGTAGGGTTTAAGGCTTCTGGAAGTTACTTCTACGCGTGCGCTGGTGTCAATTCAGTGCATAGGGCTAAAACTAAAATACACCCGTTGTTCTAGTCTTGATTAACATCAGCGGCAGAGGAGAAGAGGGCTTTGGGCCTACGAGGGTACATATCAAAAAGAGTCCTGTATTCTGTGGCGCTTACATTTCTGGTCATTACACTCAACTTTGTTATATTCACGATGATGCCCGGGGGACCTATGTCACGTTTGGCCGACGTTTCGAGGCTGCGCACAGAAGACCAAATCGAGTACCAACTGAGACGTTTTGGGCTTCTTGATCCACCCCATATCAGATATGTCAAATATGTTCAAAGCATGCTGACCTTTCAATTTGGCTACTCTTACTTCACTGGAAGACTCATATACGACGAGATTGGCTCACGCCTTTTGACAACTTTCGCATTAGTAATAACAGCAGAGATCATATCCATTGCGATCGGATTGGTTTTAGGAATCCTTGCAGCACATAAACGCGGAGGAATTTTCGATACTACGTCTTCACTCTTATCAATAGTAGGAAATTCGCTACCAGTTTTTTGGGTAGGAATGCTCCTGATCCTCATATTCTCCTACACATTAGGCTGGTTTCCAATCGGGATGTCCTATCCTCAGGAATGGAATCTCCCAGGCAGATGGCCAACTAATCCACTAGTAGAGCTTGCCTTCAGGCTTCAACACCTTGTCTTGCCAGCTACTGCTCTGGTAATAATTCTAGCTGGAAGTTATCTTCTTTTGACAAGAGCGTCAATGATTGAGGTTCTTTCTGAGGATTATTTGATCACTGCGCGAGCTAAGGGTTTGCGTGAGAGGACGATTTTGTTCAAACACGCCTTTAAGAATGCGTCACTTCCCGTGATAACTTATATAGCAATCGAGTTTGGATTCATGCTTTCCGGGGCAACACTAACTGAAACTGTTTTCTCATATCCAGGTCTCGGATACTGGATTTGGCAATCTATAGACAACATGGATTTTCCAGCGATGCAAGCTATCTTCTACCTCATAGCTTTGTGCGTAATAGTGGCGAATTTCATAGCTGATATAGTCTACGGGTCTGTCGATCCGCGGATTAAATATGGGTGAAAGAAATGCCCAGTTTGAACTTCTTGAAAGTTTTGGTGCGTAGCAAAAGAGCAGTGATTGGGATCGCGATTCTCGCCTTTTTCGGCCTTCTGGCACTTGGCGCTCCTTTGATAACGCCATTTAGTCCAATCTATTCGAAGCGTGTGATAGCAGCCGATCTTGCTTATCCTGCGTGGTTTAGATATATGCCTGGATATGAAAAGACGAGTGAGAACCTTTTCCCTATTGACGACCCAGGATTCCTTTATGGCACGTCAGTTGGACAATGGGTCTTTACAACATTGACACCTGGAGGAGACCTCACACTTAGGTACGTTTCTGACATAGGAAGACCTGAGGGCGATCCGGGATGTGTCGCCATAGATTTCCAGCGAGACAGTGCTGGATCAACTGAACAGGTTAAAGCCATTCTGACCAAAGAGTTCTACTACCCTTTCGAAGGTCCTCCAAAAAGATTCCGAGGTGAAATTTTCATACTTGTGGAAGGCGTCAAGAATGCTTCACAATGGGGCGTAGAAATCAAAGTCTTCATTCAGCGAGCTGACGGGGAGCCAAAGTATCTGTGGAGCGCGAAACAAGGAGGAGACTACCAAAGCGAAGCGTGGATTACACCAAACGTCTACAGTGATTATGTTTACCCGCCGTTGATAGATTCATACAGCATAGACCCGCAGAAAACAACATTCGCCGTGCAAGCTAATTACAAGTACGGCGTTGAAGTAGTGTTTAAGGGCGAAGTGCAAAGAGCATCTATTTATGTTGACGATCTTGATCTGAGACTCTACGGATCCTGCTTTGGTTTGTTTGGAACCGACAACGTTGGGCTTGATGTGTTTACCCAGCTTGTGTATGGAACACGAATATCACTTCTTGTAGGCGTAGTTGCATCGTTAATATCCGTGAGTCTCGGACTAGCTGTAGGGTTGTTTGCAGGTTATCTTGGGAGAGTAGTCGACGAGGTCATGATGAGATTCACGGATATGTTACTTGTCATACCCGAACTGCCGCTGCTCCTTGTAATCGTAGCAGTGTTAGGTCCTTCAATATGGAACATCATTGGAATAATTGGTCTCCTTGGATGGATGGGATTTGCGAGGACAGTGAGATCACAAGCGCTTAGCCTAAAGGAAAGAGCTTTCGTTGAAGCTGCTAAGGCTGTGGGAGCAGGTAAGGTTCACATTGTAGGACGACATATTCTTCCCAATGTAATGAATCTAGTCTACGTTACGTTGGCCATGTCGGTGCCTAGCGCCATCATGGCGGAAGCATACCTAAGTTTCTTGGGTCTCTACGATCCCTTCGTCATGACATGGGGACGAATGCTGAACGAAGCTTTGGAACTACCAGGAGGCTTTCGAAGATGGTGGTGGATAGTTCCACCAGGTTTGTCTATAGCAGCAATCTCAATCTCATTCATACTCATCGGATACGCGTTAGACGAAATATTGAACCCGAAACTGCGTCAAAGGCAATAAAAGCTATCTGAAGTCATAACGAGGTCTTGGATCCGCGCACTAGAATGGAACGCTGCGCGCGCGATCAATATAGAAAGAGGCTTTTTCTTAACCCTTGACCTTTGCAGGCATCCCGTCGCCCATGTTCCTTCCCGAAGCTCAACCAATTATTCGTAGCGGGCTAGCTATGAGACACTTCTTCATGATCTCCTAGCTGGCCTGAACGCGCACGCGAAAAGCTTCAAGACCAACAATCTTTGCCATCTTGTCAACTCCTTAGGTGATGGAATCCGAATCAACGAAGGCGTGGTTTCAGCCCCAGAATCCTTCTCGCTTCATTAGGCGAAGCTAAATCACGCTGAAGGTGCTCAGCCAGTTTGCGCGTCCTAGCAACAAACTCCTCATTTGCCGCAAGCCTGCCCTTGGCGTAATAGATGTTGTCTTCAAGTCCAACTCGGACATGCCCGCCTAGAACCACAGCCGTAGTAGTCACGGGCAACTGCCACCGGCCTATTCCTGCAACACTGAACGTCGCCTTTTCAGGAAACTGCCGCGTCATGTGCAGCAGGTTGTCTAGAGTTGCTGGAATGCCACCGTCAACTCCCATCACCAATTGAAAGTGCGCTGGCTGCTTGACAAGTTCTTGCTGGACAAGCTTAATGCCTTGGTGAATAAAACCAACATCAAACGCTTCGATTTCCGGCTTGATGCCAAGATGAAGCATTTTCCCAGCAAGGAAAGTCACTGTTTCCCACGTGTTCACATAGACCATTGAGGGTTTGCGACCTGCAAAGTTAATCGAACCCGTTGTGAGACTGGCCATCTCAGGCTTGGTCTTAAGCGGTTGGGCTCGTTCCTCGTCAGACTTGCCTGCGACGCCACTTGTCGACGCCATAACGATAAGATGCGTGCGCTTCCGTACCTTGTCCACAGTTTCTTTGAACACACTGTAGTCGGATGTAGGGTTCTCGTTCTCGTCTCGGCAATGGACATGGATAACTGAGGCACCTTCTTGCTCACAAAGGTAAGCTGTCTCTGCAATCTCGTCCGGTGTCACCGGCACATAGGATGTGTCTTTTTTCCGGGGCACCGAGCCGGTTGGAGCCACAGTGATTATCAATTTATCCGTTTATTCACCCTCTCAAAAGACAAACTGAGGTCAAAAGAATTAGTTTATTCTTTTCTTGCTCTCCTTGACAATAATGCCTCGTTGCCTCATCATGTTAATGTACTTCGTATAGAGCTTCCCGTTCATACCAAGCCTCTCGGGTGGAATCACACCTTTCTCATCCAAGGTCTTCTTGGCTACAAGCTGAGCCACAACCGAAGCGGTATAAGCCGTGGTCCTCGCCATGGCTGTCACCTTACGCCTCTTGTCAAAGCGGTCCAGCATCTGATACGTAAACCTGACTTTTCTCCCATCTTTCAGCCCAGCGACCTCAACAAGCATAGCAACAAAATCTGGAGTTCCTGGCCTCTTTAATTTTATCTCTAGCAGTTTTTCGGTAAGACTTCGTGGTGAAACGCTTACACTATCAACCTTCACCGGTCTCTCTTCGAGAAAGCCGAGAGCTTTAAGTAAGTTCATTTTTTCAATGTGTCCGGGATATCTCAGCGACTTCTCCCACATCTCCTTTGTGCCTTTAACCGTGTGAAGCAACGTTCTCAATCCGTCGGTGTAGAAACCCTGTAACCTGCCAACATGCGGAAACGTAATCTCTTCAAGACCAGTGGTCGCTTCGACTTGAATGGTTTTGCCATTTCGCACAATGTTTGCCCTTCGAGTGTACAATTCAATAAGGTCTTTCGATGACCAGGTGATCACATAGTCCAATGGAGGAAGAGGCTTCTCTGGCAACCCCCCGTTTAACAAGTGAACGCTCTCAACTTGGTCCATTTGACTAACCGCGTGTCCAACCAATATGCTACCTAACCCCGGGCTCATTCCACAGTCAGGGACAACACAGACATTGGCTTTCAAAGCGTCTTTATACAGCATCATAACGTCCTCGGGCATGAAAGAAACATCAACCATGTCAACGCCCGCTGAGATTGAAGCCTTGCAGGCTCTGAAACCCATGAAACCTGGCAGTGCGCCAACAGCTAGATCGAACTCCTTCATTGTTCTCACAAGCTCGCGATAGTTGGAGGCGTCTACAGCCATGCTTTCAACGTTGTCTCGACCGATTTTGGCAGCAGTCTGTTGAGCTCGGGCTTGGTCAACGTCAGCCACCACGATTTTCGCTGAAGGTAGACTCTGAGCCAAGTCTCCAGCTGCAATCGATCCTATGTTGCCGCAACCTAGCGCGATTATTTTCAAATCAAACCCAGACATTCATCTAGAGAGTGCATGCTTAAAACTTGCCCCAGCCATTCCAGGAACTTGGCCAGAGCAGGAAACGGCAGAGCAAAACATAAAGCAACGAACCTGAGTTAGTTCCAACGCTGCAAGACTTATTGAGGCATTAGACAATGTGGCAACAGAAATCCGAACAAAAAAAGTTCAAAGTGGGAGAAGTATCCATCGGCGGAACGCTAGGCGAAAGCCCCACAGTCCTAGTTGGATCAATCTTCTATCACAGGCAGAAGACTTTGGGCTTTCAAGAAGAAACCGGTGACTTCAACCGGAGCAAAGCTGAAGAACTAATGAGGACTCAGGAGGAATTCTCGGACAAAACCGGACTGCCCTGTATGCTCGATGTCGTCTTGCCCTCTAAAAAATGGGTAAGCCAACTACTGGATTTTATAACTTCAGTTACAAGTGCACCAATTTTCGTGGACGCGCCTTCAGCCGAAGTTAGAGTTGCAGGACTAGACTATGCGAAACAAACTGGAATTCTGAACCGTTGCGTCTACAATTCGCTCACTCCTGAATCCAAAAGCGTCGAATACGAGAAAATCATGGAAGCTGGAATCGAATCAGCTGTCTTGTTAGCCTTCAACGCCAAAAGTATGACCGTCGCGGGCAGAATTGAGGCGATAAAGCAGCTTCTGCCCAGAGCCCTTCAGAGCGGCATCAAAAAAATACTAGTTGACACATGTGTGCTGGATGTGCCAACCTTGGGCTCGGCGTTTAAAGCGACCCTTGAACTGAAAAGCGAATTAGGGTACCCCACTGGGTGTGGGGCTCACAACGCTATAGGTACATGGAAGGGGCTGAGAACCAAGATGGGTCTCCAAGCTGTCAAGCCTTGCATAGCCGTTGCCAACGCCTTAACGGTTGCAGCGGGAGCCGACTGGATACTCTACGGACCAATAGAAGACGCGCCATTCGTGTTCCCCGCAGTTGCCTTGGTAGACTCTGCCTTCGCTCAGCTACGAATGGAGAACGGAAAGATGCCCGCTGCATCTCATCCAATTTTCAGAATTGCCTAGAAAAATATGTAACCGATTCGTTAATCATTTACATTCAAAAGCTTTTTCGCGATTCTGACGGCTTCTATTGCGTCTTCGCCATAGCCGTCGGCTCCAGCTTCTTCAGCCCACTTTGCTGTAGCGGGGGCGCCTCCCACGAGAACTTTCACTTTCTTTCTCAGGTCAGCTTTCTTTAGAGCTTCGATGACTTCACACTGAATTGGAAGTGTCGTTGTCAAGAGAGCGGACAGAGCAACTATATCAGGGTTTAGCTCTCTAGTTTTCTGCACGAAGTCTTCGGTAGAAATGTCTTTTCCAATGTCGTGCACTTCAAAGCCTGCTGTGAAAAGCATCATGGCAACGATGTTCTTTCCAATGTCGTGGATGTCGCCTGCGACTGTGCCGATTAAGACTTTTCCTAATGCTTGTCTCTTTCCGCTGCTTTTCTTGATCAGTGGTTCCAAAACCTCGACAGTGGCTCTTCTGGCAGCGTCGCCTGCCACCACTAGGTGTACCAGGAATATTTCTCCGTTCTCGAATTCCTTGCCTATTTCTTTCAACACTTCCGTTAAAGCGTTGACAACTTGGATAGGGTCATTGCCCTCCGTTATCATTTTTCTAACGGTTTCGACGAATTTGTCTGCGTCAAATGCAAGTAGCTCTGCTCGAAGAGTTGAGACAAGCGTGCTCATGGTTACACCGCATTTATCTGGTTGCCTTAGAAATTTGTACTTCTCGATTTAAACCTATGCTTCAAAGAAAGTCGATGCTTATTTGAATAGCTCCAAAAGCTGTTGGGTAAGAAACTGTTAAAAGCGCTAAAGAGACCCAGACTCCAACTTGTAGCGCATGTCTCTGGAAGGGTAAAAATGTGGCTGAAGTTCTTAAACCAAGGGGAAATCGAAAAAATTCATAATGCCAGCCTGACAGTCTTGGAGGAAGCAGGCGTATCAGTCCAAGACCCTGATTTTCTGAAGTTTCTCGCAAACATGGGAGCGAACGTCGACTATGAAAAAAAGAGAGTTAGAATGTCTTCAGTTATGGTTGATGAGTGCCTGAAGAAGGCTCCAAGCGAAGTGACTTTTTACGCCCGAGACCCGAAGTACAACGTGAAGTTTGAAAATGGAAAAATCTACGCTCATCCGACAGGTGGAGCTGCCAACGTACTCGACCTTAATTCGGGAGCGGCGCGACCCGCAACTCGGAAAGACGTTGAAGACTTGACCACAGTTGTCGATGCGCTTCCGCACATCCACACCCAAGTGATGATAGTCTATCCAAACGATGTTCACGAACGTTTGAGGGATATTTATGCAGTTGACGCTGTTCTGAGAAACACTGGAAAGAACTTCGATGCCACGCCTTTCAACGATGAAAGCTTCAAGTTCATAATCAACATGATCATCGCAGTTCAAGGAGAAGAAGAACTAACTAGAAAGCCGATAATAACTGCCAGTGCCTCTCCAACCAGTCCACTTCAGTTCTCAGCCGAGGTAACAAGAATAACGACTAGGGCAACAAAGTACAACTTGCCCATCGCCGTGCTACCCTGTCCTCTAGCAGGAGCAACTAGCCCTGTTACCCTTGCGGGGACGCTAGTTCAACAAAACGCTGAAATGCTGGCAGGCATAACCATGGTGCAGCTTCTAAACCCGGGCAACCCAGTTCAATATTCGCCCCGCTGCATACCATTGGATATGCTAACTGGGCAAGCCTGTTACGGAATTGAGGCAACCATGATGAATGTAGGCTGTGTTCAGCTCGCACAATATTATGGTTTACCATGCGACGTGTATGGTTTGGACACGGATTCCAAAATTTTGGATGAGCAGTCAGGCATGGAGAGAGCAATGGGTGGGCTTCTCCCTGCACTAGCGGGAGCGAACTCTTTGTCAGGTGCAGGATGCATAGAGGGTGGAATAACCGCAAGTTATGAGCAACTCGTCATCGACGACGAAATCTTTGGAATGATATTTAGAGCAGCCAAGGGCATAGACGTTAACGAGGAAAAACTTGCGGCGGACGTAATAGTAAAAGTCGTGAAAGAGTCGTCGAACTTTCTGGAGCAGAAACACACTCTAAAGCATTTCCAAAGCGAATACTTCCGACCCAAGCTTGCCAGCAAAGACGCAAGAGCACGTTGGGAAAAAATGGGCAGCAAGAGCATAGTAGATGTAGCCCGAGAAAAAGCTAGGAAAATACTGGCAGAGCACCAGCCGCCTCAACTCGATAAAGATGTGGGGCGTAAAGTGGACGAAATTGTGAAAACAGCGACGAAAGCGTTAGGACCTTAGAATACTGGCGCTGCGTCAACACCTGAAGACCAGTCTGGCTTGGGTGAATGTGAAACGTTTGGAAATTCGTTCTTACCAGAGATGCTGCCAGTCCTTTTTTGCTCAAAGGCTGACGGAAGCCTATTGATTCATAGCGGGGCACCAAGGTTTGTTGATGAAGTTTCTGATTTTCCTTTCAAAGGTCTTTCGAGGGGGAAATCCCAATGATGAAACGTAAGTGTTGAAATCCACCAGACTCTTCCCTTTCCGAAGTGCCGCTGTCTGGAGTCTTCTGACCACGTCGCCCGCGATGCAGTAGCAGGGGGCGTAGCCCACTGTTTCAAGGAAACCCCATGTCTCATTGTAAATCATTTTCTTTGAAAGTCCTGTTTCTTTGTGTGCCCATTCAACGAAATCGGCTATGGGTTCCTTTTCCATGTTTATCCTTACATCAAATATGGCTCTTAGAAAACGCATGATTCGCCATTTTTGAACGATGAACTCGTTTTCAAGCAACATTGTTTCAATGTCGTCCCCTCGGCTCAATATTTTCAGAAGGGCAGTTTCCTCGTCGCTTGGCTTCTTCTTGACTGAGAGTTTTTTCAGCAGTATGGCGAACTCCAGTTCTCTGTGAAATGAGATGCCGTCTGAGATGTGTGTGGAAATCGCTGACGAAACAATCTCTAATAGACGCGGGTTCGCTGCAAACTGTGTGACTGAATTCGAGTAGTTGACTGCGTGGCCATATTCCTCATGTAGGATCGCCTGAACGAGCTCGGGAGCATTGATCGACGATGAAGTACGAGGATCTGTGGTGATGAAGAAGACATTGAATGGTTTGTGGGTCAGACCGTCGAAAGGCATCATCGCGGCAGTGGTTATCAGGTTGACCAAGTATGGAGGAGTTTCTATGACTCTTGTCTCATACTTAGGCGTCATTCTTACTATGTTATCATCAAACACTTTCTGAGTAACATATCGAGTTTGCCTTACAAATTGTAGGGCTTCTTGCCTCGGAATGCCTTTACGTTTGCTTATTTCTTCATCCATTGTTTCCACTGACGGCTTGGCGCCGTAGGCTTTGGCTAGCGAGCGCGTAATCCTGTGAAGGATTGGTAGCTCTTTCTTGAGCCAGCGCGTGGCTTTTGCCTCGATTTCCTCCGTAGTTTCTGGATAGCCCCATACGTCGGCGAGAAGCTTCGGATATTTGGCTTTGTGCTGAACTTTCTCTCGGTTCTTCCTAATGATCGGGTATACTTCGCCAAAGTCTCCTTGTTTGATGCCTTTAGCTCCGAAGAGTCTTCTGTATTTTGAAGCTTCTTGCTTCAGTACGGTCATCGATTTCTTGACGTTTTCGTCTTTGGCTTCGGTGAATATTGTATCTAGTATGCCCAGAAGGTGATCGGTTGTTTGACATGTGAGTATTCTGATTTCTGTTGACCATTTTTTGTCTCCGAGTAGACTTGTATATGCTTTAAGGGCTTCTCCAACCTGCATTGCTAGAGACTGGAGATGCTCAGGAACGATTCCTTCTTTTACCAGATGGGCAAAGAAGGCGTTTGCAGCGCGTGAGGGAACCATGTATGGCTCGTTGAAACTCAGGGATGTCAAATAGCTTCGGAGAAGTCCCCGCTGGTCTTCATTCGTGGCTAGCTTCAGAACGCTTTTCAATTCATTCTCTGCAGCTGCAAGGTTCTTTTTGGAAGGAACAAAGAATTTTCCTGCGCACAGGTTAATTCCATCGGTGTATGCAGACGATGGGTCGAATTGCTTGTACCACTTGAGAAATCGCTCTTCAACTGCGTTTAGTTCTTTCAAAATAGGATTTGGCTTCATGTTCTCTCTTCATCCACGACAGTTAGTCATTATGAATCTTTCTTTGCTCAGGTTTTGAAAAAGCCATGAATATCACGAACTGGAAAGAGACTAATGCAAGGCCTTCTTGCTTTCTTTCACACGTATACTGCGTTTCTTCAACAAAGCCATCAACTTCCTGAAGATGACTTCGTCGGCGCCGAGTTTTTCTGGCGGAATTATGCCTTTGTCTGTTATGCTTTTCTTGGCGATTAGCTGAGCAACGCATGAAGCAGTGTACGCTGTAGTTCTTGCCATTGCTGTCACCATGTTGCGTTCGTCATAGTGATCTAGCAAGTAGAAGCTGTACCTGATTTTCCTGCCGTTCTTCATTCCGTCGACTTGCACTATCATTGCAAGAATGTCATGGACCTCAGGCTTCTTCAGTTTGTGCTCCAGCAGTTTGACCGTTACGCTTCTTGGGGAAACGCTGGAGTCATCAATTTGGACTGGTTTTTCATCGAAGAAGCCCATCTCTCTCAGTAGTCTTATTTTCTCGATGTGCCCAGGGTACCTAAGAGTCTTCTCCGCCAAGTTCTCGACGCCTTTCACCGTGTGGAGCAGCGTTCTCAGCCCGTCGCTGAAGAAAGCCTCAAGTTTGCCGACGCCGGGGAGTTCGATTTGCTCTAGCGTGGCCAGTGGTTCAACCTCAGTTATCTTGCCGTCCTTGATGATTCTTGCTTTTCTCATGTATTCGTCTATAAGACCTTCAACAGACCACGTTATCGTATAACCAAGAGGAGGAATTGGCTTTGAAGGCAGACCTCCAACCAAGATTTTAGCGTCGTGAACGTGATCGAGTTTGCTTACACCGCGCATCAAGAGCATGTGGCTCAAGCCAGGTGCTACACCGCAGTCGGGAACGATTGTCACAGCTGCCTTTGTGGCTTTTTCACTCAGTGCTAGGGGATTCTCAGGCATGAATGAGACATCGACCATGTTTACCTTCGCGTCGATGCACGCCTTAAGTGCTTGGAAGCCTATCTCCCCAGGAAGCGCTCCTATCGCCAAGTCAAATCCTTTTAGGGTGTTGACCAAGTTGTCGCGGTTGGACACATCGAGTTCAAGTGAGGCGACGTTCTTCTTGCCAATTCGGGCAGCAGCTTCCTCTGCCCTATTGTGATCTCTGTCTGCCACGACTATTCTCGCCGAGGGCATGCTCTCTGCAAGGTCTTTGGCAATTACGGAACCGATGTGCCCGGTGCCCAGAATAAGTATTTTCATTTCCATCACCTTGATTAGAGAACCGGGAGAGACTTGATCTTGTAGCGTGTCATGATCTCGTTTAAGGCTTCCCTTAGGTCGTTTTCAACGTCAGGCAGTAATGGTTCTGGGATATGATCCTTGAGAATCTTGTCCACGGCTTCTCTGGCTCGGGCTACCATTTCTTTTGGCTTCTGTTTCCTAGTGGCTTCCAAAGTTGACCGATCAATGACATCTGAAGGCATAAGCTGCTCTTTTTCGAACCATTTTAATGTGTGAGCTTCTCCAAGGTAGTGCCCGCCGGGGCCAACTTTGCTTATGACATCAAACGCTAAGGTCTCAGAGGTGGCGTTGATGCCCTCTACGAGTCGTAGAGCCATTCCGCAGATTTCGTTGTCAATTATGAGTTTTTCAAGAGACTGGCAGTTTTCAAAAACGAGCATTCCGGGGCCAGAGATAACGTTTACACCTGCAAGGGCTCCTAGAATTGCCCCAGCGCCAGATTCAATGCCACATTGAGTATCTATGATCTTTGAGTCGCTCAGACCAAGATACGCGTGGCTCGGCAGTCCATAATGCTTGGCGATTTGTGCGGCAGCGCATGCTGTCATCATGTTTTCAATTGAGCCGAGACGAGAAGAGAGGTATTTCATGTCGAAGGTTGTTGGGGACCCCCCGTAGATGACTGGTGCTCCTGACTTTACAGCCTGAGAAATCACCAAGCCGCTTAGGAACTCGGCGTTGAATTGAACGAGAGTTCCTGCAAGAGTCACGGGGCTTGTGGCGCCCATCTGTGGTGCGGGTATGATTTCGGCTGGTAAACCAAATTTTGCGCAGTCTATCAGGTTTTGGCATGTGGTGTCGCTCCACATAAGCGGCGAGGAGGGGCAACAGTCGAAAATCGCCAAAGGCTTTGCCGCTAGCTTGTTTTTTCCAACTATGGTTTCCAGTAACCGCTTCATATCCAGGAGTCCCTGTTTTGTGAATGCACCCGTGATCATGGGTTTGGTAGAATTCTTGAGCACAAGGTAGAGACGGTAGAGGTCTCCTAGTTCCTCAGGCACTTCGGACGGCACCATCGCTGTACTCTGCGCTTGGATATGCTCCAAACCGTCTACCAGTCTCACTAGCTGAACAAGATCTTTCGAAAACGGTTGTCTTATTTCGCCTGTCGCATGGTCGCTGAAATAGACAGCGCTTGAGCCTGGGTTGAAGACCGTGCTGTTCCCACCTATTTCCAGCTCATTCTTTCCATCTCGGCTGTACAGTCTTATTAGTGAGCGGGTCTTACGCAGGGACTCCTTTACCAGAGACTGGGGAACATGTACGGTTTTCTTCCCTAGGTTCACACTGCACCCTGAGTTCTTTAGCAGGTTCAGAGCTTCGTTGTTCTTCACTACTACTCCAGTTTTCTCCAGAATCATTAAAGAAGCATTGTGAATGTTCTCGATGTCGTTGGTTGAGAGAAGCTGCAGTGTCGGTCTAACGGCAGATGGCGCTTTAGGCATGAAGCATCCCTTATCGACATTTGTGGGAACGAACCTATTTTCAAAGTCGACACTTAAGGCTTCTCTTTATTCAAGGATGGCAGTCGATTTCCTTGCTAAGCGCTGTGTCATTTGAAAGCAGTATTGGCTACACGCAGCTTTCTAGCATTATTCCCCGTTTCTAGGAGTCTGGACCGCGATTCAGTCTCAAGCCTAGGCGTTTCAAAGAAGTGCGTGAGTTTCATTTTGTTTTCTTGAGGATTTCCTTCATGAATGAGTCAAGTTCCTTTTCAGTGTCCGGAGCAGGGTGTCTAGGAACGTGCTCTTTCAGTATTCTGTCCACGGTTTCTTTGGCTCTTTCCAAGGTATTCTTAGCTCCGGTTCTTTCCCATTGTAGCTTGCTCATTTTATCTATTACAGGAGAAGGAACGTGTTCCTCGATTGAAAACCACTTCACGGTGTGTTTCTGAGCTAGAAAGTGTCCACCCTGATCGACCTTTTTGAGCAAGTCGAATGCCAGTGTTTCCTCATTTACGTCGATGCCTCTTGCAAGCCTTAATGCCATGCCGCAGATTTCGTTGTCAATAACGAGTTTTTCGAAGCTCTGGCAGTTTTCAAAGGCTAGCATTCCTGGTCCGGTTATGCAGTTGATTCCAGCCAGCGTTCCTAAGACTATCCCGTTAGTTGATTCGACTCCTGTTTGTGCATCAACCGTTTTTGTTTCGCTCATGCCAAGATAGGCGCCTGAGGGTATGCAGTAGAATCTCGCTATTTGGGAGTAGGCTATTGAAAGCATACAGACTTCAATGTTGCCGACGCATTGGGTTCCGTATCTCATGTCCATAAGCGATGGGGACCCACTGTAAATGACTGGGATTCCTTTTTTCACAAGTTGAGCCATGACAAGCCCGGACAGAAATTCAGCGTTGTGTTGCACTAGGAGTCCAGCCAACGTCACAGGTGCGGTTGAACCCAATTGTGGGGCGGGTATAACCTCAAGAGGAATATCTGATTTTGCTGAGTCAATGAGGTTTTGTGAGGTTACCTTGCTCCATTTTAGAGGAGGTGAAGGGCAGACATCCATCAAGAAAGGTGGTCTCTCACTGAGTGTTGACGGGCTTCCAAGTGCAATTTCGAGCATTTTCTTCATGTCGTGAAGCCCTTCGATTGTGAAGGAGCCTCCGACTACAGGCTTAACGAGTTCTTGAGTATTATGTACAGACGATATCTGTCGGCTACTACGCTTGGCACGTCTGAGACCAGCATCGCAGTGCTCTGAGCATGAATGTGTTCCAACGCGTCAGTCAACCTGACAAAATCAACGAAGTCTTGAGACAGCGGAGTTCTCATCTGCATGGTCTTTCTGTCTAGCATGTACACTGCAGTTGAGCCAGGATTGAAGTACACGTTAGTGCCGCCGAATAGAAGTTTGCATTTGCCATCAAATGAGTACAAGCTGAATTCAGCGGGAGCCTTTTGAAGAGATTCCTTAACAAGTGACTCGGGAGCGCAAGCTGACTCTTTCTCGAAATCAACTTTGGCGCCGGCTTCGTCCAGTATTTTCAAAGCTTCTTGGTTGTCTATTTTGAAGCCTATCTTCTCCAGGACCCGAAGCGAGGTTGCATGAATCGTCTCTATCTCATCGCGAGAAAGTAGCTGCAACAGGCTCCTAGCCAACAGTTTTCACCTTGTCGTGTGGCGAAGGACCCTTCCCGGAAGCGCGCCAAGGTGTCTGCCTCTTGCCACCACTATTTCGCCGCTAACCATCACGTACTCGATTCCTTCGGGATATTTGTGCGGATAATTGGGTAAGGGAAAATGATATGGGAAACGGCAAGTTGCTCTGTCCTTCATTGTGTCTGGGTTGAAAACAACAATGTCTGCACACATGCCCACTCTTATCAAGCCTCGATCAAACAGGCCGAGTTTCTGAGCTGGAAAAGATGTCATCTTCCTAATGGCTTCCTGAAGAGTAAGGACGCCTTCCTCCCTGACGAATCTCTCCAAAATGTAAGGATACTCGCCGTAACTGCAGGGATAATATCCGGAGATTCTGCTCAAAACCCCATAGGGTGCAACTGCGCTACCGTCGCTGCAGATCATCATGAGAGGATGTTTCAAGACCGCGCGAATGTCATCTTCGTCTATGTAATTGAAGATGGCGCTTGCTTCACCTTTTTCCTCAACCAGAACGTCGAAATAGGCATCAAACGGATCTGTTCCTCGAAGTCTAGCGATGTTATCAAAACTATTTCCAACCAGTTGCTTGTTTTTCTTGGCAGTGAATAGGAAAATTCTACCCCACTGCCCATGTTTAACGAGACCGCAGTAACCTGGTCCAGGGAATTTATCCGCGACTATCTCCTTCTTAATCCTCTTTCGAGTCTTATGGTCCTTCAGTCGTTCTACGATTTTGCCAGATCCACCAGCCTGAGCCCACTGCGGAAGAACACTGCTTAGTTGAGGACCCAAGTCGCTGTGGGCGTCATTGTCAATAGTCAGTTCGATACCGCGTGTCCGAGCGTCTTCGTAAAGTTTCGACATCTCTTTGAACTTGCCGTGTCCTCCATATTTGGGGCAATTGTGGGAGACTTGGACAGGTACTTTGGCTTTCTCTCCGATTTGTATGACTTCTTTCAAAGCGTCCACTATTGTCTCCCTTTCGCCTCTAGTGTGAGATGCGTAGAAACCCCCGTACCCAGCAACCACCTTGCACAGTTCAATTAACTCAGAGGTTTTGGCGAAGCAGCCCGGCAAATACACTAGCCCACTAGATAAGCCAAAGGCTCCTTCTTTCATGGACTGTGCGACAAGCTGCTTCATTTCATTCATCTCCTTCCTTTTAGGAGACCTGTTCTCGACGCCCATCACAGCTGTTCTCACAGCCCCGTGGCCAACAAGCGAAGCCACATTCAGGGACACTCCCTGCTCCTCTAAGCGGTGAAGGTAGTCACCGAAAGTAGACCAATTCCACTTCACTGCCTTAGCTTCAGCTCCCCACTCATCTTTGAGAAAGCGTAGCTTCTCTCTTCTCAAGGGCGCAGGGCTGGTGCCACAGTTGCCGATAACCTCTGTTGTTACGCCTTGTCTAATTTTGCTTTCTGCTCGAGGATTTATCAACAACGAAAGGTCCGAGTGCGTGTGAATGTCTATGAAACCTGGAGAAACCACTAGCCCGCGCGCGTCTATAACTCTCTCAGCCTTGGAGTCGCTCAGCTGGCCAAGCTCGGCTATTTTTCCCTGAGCGATTCCAATGTCAGCTTTAAACCATGGGTTGCCCGTGCCGTCGACTATGACCCCATTCTTGATGAGAGTTTCGAAAGCCACAAGTGACCCTCACATGTCATCAACATATAATCTTAAGATTTTTAAGGTCTTTTCAACAAATGCTAGCACGATGTAGTATGGTCAATCTTGAAAAAGTCGGCAAACACATTGACGTGCATCTAAGTCAACACATAAGTAGGATGCAAGAGTTCCTGCGCCAACCCAGCGTGTCAGCGGAAAACTTCGGCGTCAGAGAATGCGCCGAACTCCTAAAGAACTACCTTCTCAATCTTGGATGCAAAGACGCAAGACTCATAGAGACAGGAAGTTTTCCAGTAGTCTACGGCGAATACAACAGTCAAGCCGAGAAAACCTTACTTGTTTACATGATGTATGACACTCAACCGTTTGCCGGAGAAGAGTGGTCAAGTCCACCCTTGGAAGCGAGGCTTGTGGACATAAATCCGTTTGGCAAATGCGTCATTGCCCGAGGCGCCATAAACACCAAAGGACCACTTGTCGCATTTCTAAACGCCTTAGAATCCATCCTAGCAGTCGACGAAGAAATCCCTGTGAATCTGAAGTTCATGGCTCAAGGCGACGAAGAACTTGGAAGCACTGACTTCGCCAGATTCGTAGAAGAACACAAAGAAATGCTGGGAAAGGCCGACGCGCTTTTTGGACCAGACGCCAGCCAAGACGAGAAAGGCAAGGTGATCATGGGTCTTGGATGGAAAGGAATTGAATACGTCGAACTTGAATGCAGCGGCAAATCCTGGGGAAGAGGACCCACGGAATTCGACATACATAGCAGCGACAAATCATGGGTCGACAGCCCAGCGTGGCGCATGATACATACACTTGCAACCATGACCTCCGAAGACGGTAACCAAGTCCTAATTGATGGCTGGTACGACAATGTGAAACCGCCATCAAACGAGGATCTTGAACTCATCGACAAGCTAGTTCAGACACTCGATGAGGAGACCGCCAAGCGCGAAATGAAAGTTGACCGATTCATGAACGATCTGCACGGGAAAGAACTGCTTATGCAATATCTTTATTCAACAACGCTTAACATCGACGGCATTTGGGGCGGATACACTGGCCCAGGATCGAAAACAGTTGTTCCCCACAAAGTCACTGTCAAACTTGATACGCGACTTGTCCCAGATCAGCATTCATCAGAAATCATACCAAAGATTCGCCGACACCTTGACAAACACGGCTACTCAGACATCTCAGTTAGGTCATTAGATCCGTATGAGTGGTCCAAGACAAGCGTAAGAGAACCAGTGGTTCAAGCTATGATCGAAGCATACCGAAAACTAGGATACGAACCCGAGATTTGGCCACACTATGCTTCAAGTGTGCCTTATCACATGTTCAGTCGAGGTGCGCTCTACCTGCCGTTTTGCGACGGAGGACTCGGACATGGCGGAAGAGCCCACGCACCGGACGAGTATTTTGTTATCGAAGGAAACGACAAGGTCGCTGGACTGGCCAGTTGTGAGAAATCCTACGTCGCCATACTCGACGCCTATGCAAGCTACAAGCCGCTAAAGTAGGGAATAGAAAGGGCTTATTGCCTTGTTGTAGCCTTTGCAGCGGCGTTAACGGCTTCGAAAGTTGTCTTCAAATCAGGGTTTGTGTGGGCAAGTGACGTGTAGTACGTGCGCCCAGGTCTAACGTATACTCCGTTGTTAATCAGCTCCAAGTCAAAGTTCATGCGTTTCTTGGAATCCGCTTGCGCAATGCCTCTATAATCCTTGATCCGACGAGAGGTGAAAATACTTTGAAACATTGAGGCTAGACCTATCACCTGAGCATCGATTCGGTTGTCTTCAAACGCGTCTCGCATGCACTTCTTGACTTCGTCAGCAATTTTATTTATGTGCCTATAGGTCCCTGGCTTCTTGAGAATCTCAATGGTTGCCAACCCGGCGGCTAAGACTGTTGGACAACCGTTGAAAGTGCCGCTGTGAAAAACACGATCAAAGGGAGACTTGGCGCCGACAGGAGACATGTGCTCCATAATGTCGGACTTGCCTGCGAACACACCGATAGGGAGACCACCTCCTACGACTTTTCCAAGCGCGACTAAATCAGGAGTGACTCCGAAATACTGCTGTGCGCCTCCAAGCCCAAGCCTGAAACCAGTCATTATTTCATCAAAAATCAACACTATGTTGTTCTCTTCGGTAACTGCTCTCAATCCCCTCAAGAAGTCTCGATCTGGCGGCAGGGATCCTCTGGCTACAGGTTCAATGATAACTGCAGCCAGTTCATCTCTGTTTTTCTCGATTGTTCGTTCAACCGTTGCTGTATCATTAAACGGTAGGACAATTGTGTTTTCCAAGATGAACTTCGGTAAGCCCGCTGAATTGGATACCGCAACTGGTGAGTTGCTTGGACCAGCTAGATCAAGCGGAGGAGATACGCTGACTGCTACATAATCATGCGCTCCATGATAATGTCCTTCGAACTTGGCGATTTTGACTCTGCGAGTATGAGCTCTAGCCAATCTTATGGCGTGTAAGGTTGCTTCCAACCCAGAATTCACGAATCTGCTCATCTCTGCACATGGAATCAGTCGCTTCATTTCCTTGGCCATTTTGATTTCAAGTTCGTGGGGAGTTCCGTAGATTGTGGTGCCATTATTGGCAAGTTGTTTCTTAATCGCTCCAACAACAGCAGGATGTCCATGGCCAAGAATCAATGGGCCTAGACACAAGCAGTAGTCGACATATTCGTTGCCGTCTACGTCGGAGATTCTGGAGCCTCTGGCCTTCTTCATGAAGACAGGGTACGGTTCGAAGAATTTGATGTTTGCAGTTACGCCTCCAGGCATCACCTTAGACGATTGTTTCCACAGTTTAGAAGATAGGCGTGTCCTTTTCATGTACCTCGTCTTAGGGTCGCTCATGGATGATAGACCTCATGTTCACACGTTCATTCTGGCAAATGAGATTAAGCATTAACTGAAGGTCTTCGGAAGTTAACTTTTGCGACCTTGATACGTTTAGAGGTGCAAACTGATAGGAGGATCTGAGGACACGCTTCATCCACCGCACAGAACAAAAAAGAAAAAAGGAAGTGTGCTTGAGATATCGCCATTAGACAACGAATGAGGACCTGAAGTACGAGAAATGGATTGGTGGATTATGATGGCTAAGATGCTTGTTTCCATGAAGATTTTTCCAGAGGACATAACCATACCTTTCGATCAGCTTAAACAGCAGATTCAAGCGATTATTCCACAAGATTCCAAGGTATTGAGGTTTGAGGAGGAGCCTATTGCGTTTGGGTTGAAAGCCCTGATTGCTCACATCCTTGTTCCTGAAGAGAAGCAGGATGAGTTAGAGAACATTGAAAACGGCATCCGCCAGATTCAAGGCGTGAGCAACATCGAAACCTTCATGATGCAGAGATGGTAATCCGCTTTTAGGTTTACACTTAAATAAGAGATGCATACTTCCCGATATACGATATTGTTACTGAACTGGAAGTGCATAGTATGAGCGAGGTGCAACTCAGAGTTGGAGACGCCCGTCAAAGAGACGTGGGCAGAGGCATTGCTCGCATAGACCAAAAGACAATGCAGAAACTGGGGCTTTCGGCGGGCGACGTCATAGAAATCGTGGGCAAACGCACAACAGCCGCAATCGCTTGGCCAGCTTATTCTGAGGATCAGGACAGAGGTTTGATCCGAATCGACGGGTTTACGAGAAAGAACGCTGGCGCAGCCATGAACGAGTATGTTTTGATTAAGCCTGGAAAGGTTAAGGATGCGCAGAATGTGGTTTTGGCGCCTGTTGACATGAGGTTAAACGTGGATGAAGACTTCACTAATTTTGTGAAAAACCGGTTGATGGAGCGCACGTTTGTTGAAGGCGACACAACGCTGGTAATGATGCTGGGTCACGCCATACCGTTTACGGTTACGAAGACTCGTCCGCACGGCATAGTGCGCATCACCTACGAGACTCAGCTTCAAGTTTTGAATGAGCCGATACCCGAAGCCAAGGTGGGCATGCCGAGAACTACGTATGAGGACATTGGCGGATTGCAAGAAGAAATGCAGCGCATTCGAGAGATGGTAGAATTGCCGCTGCGGCATCCTGAAATCTTCCAGAGACTCGGCATCGAACCGCCAAAAGGCGTGTTGCTCCACGGTCCACCGGGCTGCGGTAAGACATTGCTGGCTAGAGCTGTAGCCAACGAGTCTGAGGCAAATTTCTTCTCGATTAACGGACCTGAAATCATGAGCAAATTCTACGGAGAATCCGAAGCTCGATTGCGCGAGATCTTCCAACAGGCTCAGCAGAACTCGCCGAGCATCATTTTCATCGACGAATTGGACGCAATTGCACCAAAGCGTGAAGAAGTGACGGGCGAAGTTGAGCGACGGGTTGTGGCGCAACTCTTAGCTCTAATGGACGGCTTGAGCGGAAGAGGCAACGTCATCGTTATAGGCGCGACTAATCGTCCAGGCGCGTTGGATCCTGCCCTGCGTAGGCCTGGTCGTTTCGACAGGGAGGTTGAGATCGGCGTGCCTGACAAGCAAGGGCGACATGAGATTTTGCAGATTCACACTCGTGGCATGCCTCTGGCGCAGGATGTTGACCTCAAGAAGTTGCGGGATATGGCTCATGGTTACACTGGTGCTGACTTGGCTTCTCTAGCTCGCGAGACTGCCATGAAGGCTTTGAGACGTTACCTGCCTGAAATCAATTTGGAGGAGGAGCGCATTCCGCCAGCGGTCTTGGAGAAGATGGAAATCCTCATGGAGGACTTTGTCAACGCCTACAAAGAGATTACACCCACAGCGATGCGGGAAGTCTACATTGAAATCCCAACAGTTCACTGGACAGACATTGGCGGCTTGGATGAGGTTAAGCAGGAACTCCAAGAAGCTGTCGAATGGCCAATCAAGACCCCCGAGATGTTCAAACGCATGGGCATAAGGCCGCCTAAAGGCATCATGCTCTCTGGTCCGCCTGGCTGCGGAAAAACACTGTTGGCAAGAGCCGTGGCAACTGAAAGCGAAGCTAACTTCATTACTATAAAAGGCCCTGAAGTGTTTTCAAAATGGGTCGGCGAGTCGGAGAAGGCCATCCGTGAGGTTTTCCGCAAAGCCCGTATGGCAGCGCCAGCTGTGATCTTCTTTGACGAATTTGATTCTCTTGTCCCGAGGAGAGGCATGGGCTACGCTGACAGTGGTGTCTCTGAACGAGTGATAAGTCAGTTGCTAACTGAGATGGACGGCATATCGACACTGGAAGACGTAGTAATCATTGCCGCCACAAATCGACCGGATATAGTTGACCCAGCAGTTCTTAGACCTGGCAGATTTGACCGGTTGATCTATGTGCCTGAGCCTGGTGAAAAGGCGCGTTTTGACATTTTCAAGTTATATACCAAAGATATGCCCCTAGCTAAGGATGTTGACCAGCAGAAGCTGGCAGCTGACACGAAGATGTATTCTGGCGCTGACATTGAGGCTTTATGTCGTGAAGCCGCTATGAACGCGCTGCGCAAAGATGTGCAATCGAAAGAAGTGTCGGTTGCTGACTTTCAGAAAGCTATGGAGAAGATTGGTCCAACTATATTGCCTGACATGGAAGCGTGGTACAAAGGGTTTATGAAACAGATTCGTCGAGTGCAGAAGCCAACGACGCCTATTACCTGAGGCCTATGCGAGGTGGCTTGTTTGGCTATTAAGACTTGGCGTCCTCACCCGTTGGATCTAACAATACTTGAGACGTTGGAAAGGAAAGGCGGGATGACAGATGAAGAGCTTTTCGACCTGCTTAAGGAAACTCACGAAGACTTGGGTTTTGGAATGCTGAACAAGACTCTGATGAAGATGGAAGTGGAAGGCAAGGTCTACGTGTCTGCCTTGACCAAGGGCAAGAGGCGCGTTGAACCTGTGAAACGCAAGGAGCCAGTTCGCTAGAACGTAGATCTCCCTCAAGCTTGCCTGTTTGCATTTTAGGTAGAGTTAATTACTGGAAATAATCTCAAATCTCTGAAGCTGTTTCAGTGCGGGGGTTGCCAAGCCAGGTCAAAGGCGTGGGCTTCAGGAGCCCATCCCGTAGGGGTTCGTGGGTTCGAATCCCACCCCCCGCATCAAATGCGTTACATCGATGGTTCTCAAAAACCATTAAAAGTGGACAATGTAGTTAGATTGAGGGAAACTGCATTGATGAATGACGATAACTACATATGTCACATCATCATTCCTTCCAAAAATTATCAAAAATCAAAGGTTTTCTTTGAAAGAGTTTTCAGATGGAAAATCGAAAAACGACCAGAGACAACTTCTGTTGACGTTCTGCCACCATCAGGAAAAGGTGTAAGTGCAGAATTGAACTCGGAAGAAGCACTTGTGGTTCCATCAATTCATACCTCCAATATCGATGCAAAGCTCAAACTAATCGAAAAGTTTGGTGGAAAAAAATTGAAGGACAAGACACCCATCGGAGAAAATACAGAACATGGGTTTTTTGCTCTATTTTTGGACCCAAATGGAAATAAGATGTGCCTGTACTCTAAGAGATGAGTAGAGAAAGTATGGAAACTGAAACTTCACATGAGTCTGGGGTTCAAATCCCACCCCCGCACTGAAGTGAAGCAATTCAAGATGTTAGGAAATGCGATTAGGAGAAGTCAGCTTTGAATGGCGTAGATGTGCATGGAATGTATGAGCAACTTGTCCATAGGTTCGTTAAATGGGCTAAAACTAGAAGCGACATCCGAGCTGCAATCATTCTAGGATCTAGGGCTCGAACTGAATATCCTGCTGATGAATGGGCAGACTTGGATGTGATTGTCGTAACCTCCAACCCTGATAGATATGTGTCCTCGGCTGACTGGCTGCTAAGCATTGGCAAACCGTTGCTCACCTTCATCGAGCCAACGTCTGGCGGTGACGAAATGGAACGTCGTGTACTTTTCGAAGGCATGCTTGACGTTGACTTCGCTATCTTCCCTCTAGCCAAAGCTCAGGCGCTTATCCAGGGCGGAATGGCTTCGGTTCAAGCTGCAAACGCGTTTGGTCGAGGGTTTCGCGTGATTTTGGACAAAGATGACATCGCTTCTAAACTTCAAGCTTTGGTTTCGTCTGTCAAGAATGCTACTCCTACGCCCCCCACACATGACGAGTTCCTTCAAGTTGTCAATGACTTCCTGTATCACGCTGTTTTCACAGCCAAGCATTTGAGGCGAGGTGAATTGTGGTGGTCCAAGATGTCGTCGGACTGTTACATGCAGCACTTGCTGCTTCGCATGGTTGAGTGGCACAGCCGGGCAAGGCATGGATGGAGCTATGACACTTGGTTTCGTGGGCGATTCCTAGAAAGATGGGCAGACCCGCAGGTCTTGAAGCAGATGCGCCACGCTTTTTCCCATTACAATGAAGCAGATGTAAAGCGCGGACTGCTAGCCGCGATGACTTTGTTCCATACAGTAGCAGCGGAGGTTGCTGAAAAACTGAAGTACAAATATCCCGTTGATGCTGACAAACAAGTGACAGAGTGGATCGAGGCGCGGTTTTCAGAGTAAACCCGGGCTAGGAGCCTTGTGTAGAGAATGGCCACACTTCTCGAAATCGTGCTTTTAGCTGTTATTCAGGGCTTAACAGAGTGGTTGCCAATTTCCAGTTCGGGGCATCTTGTCATAGCTCAGGAGTACTTGGGCTTGCGGGTTCCTGTATTCTTCGACATTGTTCTGCATCTGGGTTCTCTGGTGGTAGTTCTGGCTGTGCTCTGGAAAGATGTGCTTAACATCTTGAAAGCAGTTGCCCGCTTAGACTTCAAGTCAGAAGATGGCAAGCTGGCCCTGTACGTAATCTTGGGTAGTATGGCAACAGCGGTCATCGGGTTGACTCTTAGAGATTTATTTGAATCGTTTTTTCACAATCTGCTAGCTGTGGGCGTGGCCTTCATAATTACCGGCAGCTTCTACAGCATAGTATATGTTTCTAAACGGGGCAAACTGCCAAGCGGATCTCTAAGTCCACTTCGCGCGGTTCTTGTAGGAATAGCCCAAGGGGTTGCCTTGATTCCAGGCATTTCGCGAAGTGGTTCGACAATTGCGACTGGTTTGCTATTGAAAGTTGAAAGCAAAGTGGCATTCAGGTTTTCTTTTTTGCTTTTCGTGCCAGCTATCATAGGCGCCACTGTGTTGACAGCACTGGACTCTGAGAACCTATCTATGGCAGGCATTGACTATTTTGGCCTGTTCTTGGGCTTGGTCGCTACCGTCATTGTTGGATTCTTTTCCCTGAAGCTGCTGCTGAAAGTTGTTCTGAAGGACAAGATGCACGTGTTCGCTTATTATTGCTGGGCACTGGGCTTACTTCTTGTCTTGTCTCAGGTTGTTCGAATCTGATGCCACGATCGGTTATAGATGAGCTTGTTTAATCCACTGTGAAACGTCTTCGATTGTCGGTACCTTGCTTGCAGACATTTTTCCCTGTTCCACATAGGTTTTAGCGATTCCATTTAGGCCACGGTAAAGTTGAACAGGATCTTGATTGGCTAGCTCTCTGCGAGACGTGACTCCAAATCTGACTAGAAGCTCCGAATGATTTTCGTTTATGCCTGGAACCATCAGCAATTGAGCTTGAGCTTGAAGATGTGCAATGGTTTCCGGTGATTGGCCTGTCTTTTCGGCAATTGAGGTTGAATCGGCTGCTAGCAGTTCGCTTACGTTGGTGATTTTGGCATTGCTTAGTCTAGTTGCTAGGCTAGGAGGAACATTTTTGAAGTCCTCAAGTCTGGTTTGTCCTGTCAGCCTCGGCTTTTCTTGCTTCACTTTATTCTCATTAAGTCCTTCGACAGTCTTCTTGATTTTCGTTAGTTCAGTGGCTTGCTTCCTAGCATTGTCAGCGCTCTTTTCTGTTTCCTTCTCCAAGCTTTGCAACGATTTCTTTTGGGCGGTCAGGCCTTCGGTGACCTCTTTTCTGGTTTCTTCAAGGTTTAAGGTGATTTTACGGAAGGTCTCGTCGGCTTGTTTATCGCTGTCTTCCAGTTTTCTGAAGAAGCCTATCTGAGTGTTTTCAAGCATGTTGGCGTTTGCGGCCAGGCTTTCCTCAACTTTGCCGATTCTCTGCGTGATCTGTGGGTCTACAGGCATTCCACGATAGATCGAAAAGGAAGTTGCTGAGAACAACACCAACGCTATGATTGCGGATGCCCAGAAGTAGACTTCTGCGTTTATGTTGCCTAACGTTGTATCAAGAACTCTGAAGACCGTAATAGAACCGCTGCCATATAGATTAAGCTGAACCAAAGCATTGAACACGTTCAAAACAGCAATTAGCGTGAGTAAGCCAAGAATCCACGTGAGTGCTCCATTTATTCGGTTGGCTGTCAATGTTCTCTACCGTGTTTTTGTGCTGATTCGATGACTTAAGATTTTTATGAAGCGTGAATTCTAAACGCAAATACAGTTTGCCTCAGGAGTACCCAAGTCTTCTCGCCGAGACTTTGAAAAACGATTAAGTACCCGTTGTCGAAGGAGATTGATGGTGTTGGAGACGTTTTTCCATTCGCTCAAGTTTTTCAGCCAGCTCAACGATGGTCTTCTCGTGCTCCAATAAGATTGACATAATCATCGCTTCGAACAGAACCGGCCTGGTTGCCATGCTCGAGGCGGAAGCATGCAGTCTACAAGCGTTCATCATCTTATCAAACGCCTCAACATCATGCATACGAAGTGCTTTTCTAAATCCTTCCCAAGTAGCGATTTCTCCTTCTAGACCCTGCCGATACGAGACGACTGTTCGCCCCAAACAGTTATGCCTCCATAAATTTCTCCAAAGTTGTCCTATTTTGTAAGATGTCAACTTTGAGAGGCTTGGGAAAATCAGAGTTTTGAATTGTCAACTGTAACCTGCCATTTAATTCGGTGACTTCTGCGATTGTGCGTGTCTTTTCAAGCAAAATAGATTCTAGAATGTTTTGCCTTCTTGAGCTTTCGTTATTAAAGCATGTTGCTACCGTGATTATGTTTCGTCTGAGGGCAAGATCAGAAAGACGAGTAATCACCTTGTTGAAAATGACAAACGATTCTTGATTTGGCACATCTCTGTCTAGAAACAAACTTGTAATGTTTGAGATTAAGACCAACTTCGATTTGTAACGTTTCAAGGCGTCTTCTAACGTTTCTAGGATGATAGCTGAAAGTTGATACGCTGTGAAAGCTCGTGAAACAAACACTTGTTCCAACGCTGATCTAGGGTTTAAGCCAAATTCGCGAGCGATAGCTGAAATTGCGTATGGGTTGAAGGTGTTTCCGCCGTCCACATAGATGGCTGAGGAAGCAAGCCCGCCTTCCTCTTTTGGGAGCTGGCAGTGAACACATAGCCTAAAGGCTAAGGTCTTGCAGAATGGATGCCTATGTAATATGGCGAAGTCGCCCAGTTTGAAGCCTTGAAATTCTTGGTCAATGCTTTGGATGCCGGAGGATGACGCTTGCTTGTTGATGGTTAGCAAATGGGATCACAACGGTTTGAAGGAAGTGAAGGTTCCTGCGGCAGTCTTCAAAAGCGTTGAGATGAAAAGGAAATCAAGGGTTTACAGTGAGCCATGCGAAACTACTGCCGTTTAGAGAAGCCGTTTGCTGATTCATGCGTAGCTGCGTGGCGGAAAAATTCTCAGGGATTCTTAGTAGAATGGTCCTTTGTTGCATATCACTTGTGAGCCGCGTTTCACTAAGTAGACGCCGTTGTTTCCGTTTCCATTGTTTGAATCGTTGCCGCTGCGTTCTTTCTTTAACAAATCGCGGAGTTCTCGGTAGCTCTGAAGGTAGCGCACGCCCTTAGAAGTGGTTTTGTAAAAAGTCCTCTCGCTGTTCTTGACCGTTTCCAGAAGTTTCAGGTCTAGCATGAGTTTCAAGTATTCGTTCAGCTGGGCAAAGCTGAGGTTAGCTCGGTACATGACCTGGGTCTTTAGAGCTCCATCTATAGTGACTTCCAGTATTTCCGCCATGATGAACATGTGGTCTCGACGTTTGTGTAAATTGTCTCCAACTGACAAAATGCTCTATAACTCCCTTCTATAGTCCTCATTTAGAAAACAGAGCTAGCCAGACTCTAAAGGAGTGTTTCATCTAGAACAATATTCCAGAATCGAAATCTCCCATGTTCTTTCTCCTTTTTTCGTTTTAGCAAATTGCTTGGGTTAGCGGGAGTCCTGAAGAACTAATCAGCAACTGAATGAGTAAATTGCTGGTCCAAGACAGATTTCCTTCCTGAGCGTTGCCTAGAATGCCATAGGGATCAAGGCTGACGGTTTTTTTCGTATCGTCTGGCGATCAAGACACTGATCTCCGTGAGAATTAGGATTGGGATGAATAACGTCACTTCAGTGATTATTGTTGGATCAGGATCAATAATCGCGATCAGTATTATTATTCCTGGATAAAGCGTTTTCCGATTTCGAGTTACATGGCTTGTCTTTAAGATTCCAGCTTTCACCAGCAGGACGAAGAACACTGGGAACGTGAGCATGAAGCCTGAGAGGAGTGTACCGCCCATGATAAGCGAGAAGAACTCGGCGAACTCAAACTTGAGAGGAAGCCCGAGAAACTTGGAGGCTAGAAGTAGAGCGCGTACACTCATGGGCATTATGAGAAAATAGCCAAATGCCACACCAAAGACGAACAGGCTTGTAAAAAAAGTCACGAAGGTCAAAATGCTCTTTCTTTCACGTTCATGCAAGGCTGGACTAATGAATTTGTAGATTTCGTACATAATAACAGGCGAACTGATTACAACGCCCAACATAACAGAGACAAAAAGATAGATTTCAAGTGGTGCAAACCAACTGATTGGAAGAAGCTCAACCTCAGGCGGGACAAGGTCTTCTTGCACTTTTCTGATTAATAAAACGGCGACAGTTGTGGTCCAAGGGTTCGTTAAAGACAGGTTTTCAAAGTTGATGTTTATTGGAAAAGCCATTACAAACATTGATGCCACTGCCACAGCGATGAAAATAATCCGCAATCTTCGCAGAAGCTCAGTTACGTGCTCCCAGAAGGTCAACTCTGCTCTAGCGTCAGGCATCGGAAATCACTAGGGTCGATAGTTGGTCTAAAGTCCTAATTTTCCACGGCTTTCTTGTTCATCTCATTTAGGACTTGTTTTACGTTTTTTCCTTCGGTTTCTATTCCCATTTTCTTTGCTGCGTCAAGTATGGCTTTGTCTTTCTCCTTTTCCTCAACTGGGGTTTCCGAGCTTGATCTTCTGAATTCTCTGACACTCTCACCTAAGGCTTTTGAGATGTCTTTAAGACGGCTTGCCCCAAAAACGAAGATGAGGATGACGAGAACTAGAATTAGTTCAGGCCAGCCCAAGTTTAGAAAAGAAGACAAGATATGCCAATCGAAAAGGATCAATTCTTCACCTCGCTTTCTTCGATTCCTGCGGTTGAGGTCCTCTCCACCTGGCTCTTCCCAACGCTTGCACCTGTTTGCCCAGTTATTTCTCCTTCCGTTCTCCTTTCGGTGTTTATGCCTAGTTTGCGCGTTATGTCAGTGATTTCTTTGCTTTCTCTAGGAACTGTTTGTGAGGAAACAATGGCGTCTGAAACTCCTCCACTAGCCTTTCTAAATTCGGCAATGATTTTACCTAGCTCTCTTGCAATTTCAGGAAGTTTGCCTGGTCCAACGACGAGTAGCAAGAGCGCCAAGACCAGTATGATTTCCTGCCATCCAAGCATCCGAAGGACCCTCGAAATCAACGTTGTATATGTTTCAAACTTAAAAAGTTAGCTTTAAATGATTGTGATCATAAATATATCGGAAAGCAGGACCTGACCTTCCTAAAACAAGGATTCCAAGCGATTTCAATTAGCGGACGGATTTGTCAGCATGGTGTCGTTGCGATTCGACAGAAACGAGTTGGCTGGAGCGTTCGGAGACCTTGGAACATTTATTCCCCTTGTTACAGCCCTTGTGGTACTGAATGGTTTAGATCCTAAAGGCATTTTTCTAACGTTTGGTCTTCTCTACATTTACTCCGGTCTGGCTTTCGGCATCCCTATGTCCGTTCAACCAATGAAGGCTACAGCTTCCATAATGATTACCGAAATGTATTCTCCGACATCGCTTCTTGGCGCTGGCCTGGTGATTGGGGTCTTTTTTCTTATCTTGTCACTCACAAATGGCATTGCGCTGATAAACAGGCTCACTCCCAAAAGCGTTGTTCGAGGAATCCAGTTAGGTTTAGGTCTCAATCTGATGTTGGTTGCATTTAGATTTATGCAGAAAGACTACCTGATAGGTTGGATTCTATCCCTCATTGGCGTAGTCATTGTGTTGGTTTTCCTCAAGAGCAGAAGATTTCCATCAGCTCTGATCCTTATTTCAATAGGTGTTGGATTCTCCCTTCTTGACGGTTTCCCGCTGAGAATCTTCACTGAGAGCATCAGTATGGGATTTCCGATGTTTAGCCTACCCACAGCTACCGACATAGTGCAGGGTACGATTTTGCTTGCTCTCCCTCAAATACCTCTCACGGTAGGCAATGCAATTTTGGCTACGTCGCTGCTTTCGCACGATTACTTCAAAGACAAGAACGCGGTTTCTGTTAGGCGTTTGGCGTTGAGTCACGGTTTCATGAACGTGTTTGCAGTTTTACTCGGTGGGATACCTGTGTGCCACGGAGCAGGAGGGTTGTCTGGGCATTACCGTTTTGGAGCTAGAACGGGTGGAGCCATGATAATTATCGGCGTCATTATGGTAATCCTCGGCATATTTTACGGCAATGCTATAGTGCAAGTCTTGGGTTTGCTTCCTTTTTCCATTCTCGGAGTGCTCCTCTTCTTTTCTGGATTGGAGCTCGCATTTGCGGTGAGAGATGTGACCTTGAATAGGCGAGAGCTTTTCGTTGCCTTGTTTGTGGCTGCGGTTTCCGTTGGCATTCAATACGGCTACGTTTTAGGACTGGTTGGAGGCGTTATGTTAGCACGTTTGATCCAAAATCGCCGCAAAACATGAATAAACCATCTTTTGGAGGGTTTAATTATTCCTTTTTTTTGGTGTTTGCCTCCGACTTTCTCACTAAATTGGCTTTTTTGTTCTTATTTATATGATGAAAATCCATAAATACTAGCTTACAACACATAAGAAAATCCGTTTAGATGACAAGAGGGAGGAGATGATATGAGAAAAAGTGTTCGGTTTCTTGGATGGATAGGAATCTTGCTGGTGCTGGTTGGATTAGGAGTTTACGCCTTGAATCTGCAATATATGCAGGGATTTGCCTCAACTGGTATGAGAGATGTGATGATATGGGGTGTGTATATCACGAATTTCGAATTTTTGGTTGGAATAAGCACTGGCATAATGATTGCCATAAGTGTAGCTTACTTGTGGAACAATAAACTGTTCGAGCCAATATTGCACATCGGGGGGATTCTTGCAACGGTTACAGTTGTGCCGGCGATGCTCTTTGTAGCCGCTGACATAGGTCGTCCCGAGCGACTTCTAAACATTGTTCTATACCCGAATATGTCGTCGATGCTTGTTTTGGACTTTGTTTCACTTTCACTTTACATCGGCTTTTGCTTGGTTTTCTGCTTTGTGACTATAACTGGCAGTGGCGGGAAAAATGCTAAGAGTTTGGTTGCTGCAATTGGAATACCTTTTGCAGTTTTTGCGCATTCTTTTACGGCTTGGGTTTTTGGAGTTATAATGGCGCGACCGCTTTGGAACACCTCTCTCCTCGCTCCCATATTCCTGTCCTCAGCTTTGGTCTCAGGAGTCTCTCTGCTGATTTTAACAGCACTCCTGGTTTCCAAGTTTTCTGTCTTCGAGTTTTCATCTGAGCTAACGTCAGAACTTGCACGTTTTCTCGGCGCTATTATTCTCGTCGACATCTTTTTCATCTTTGTGGAGCTGGTCACGGTGGGCTATGGGGCAGGGTTTAGCATTCTTGGGCCATTGTCGCAGGTTCTGAGTGGACCTTACGTGACAGTGATATGGATTGAGATTGCTATTCCCTTAATCGTTTTTGCTCTGTTAGCGTATCCGAAAACAAGGAAGTCAACGGCTATCTTAACCGTTGTAGCATTAGTTGCGATGAGAGGAATATGGGTCAAAAGATACTCAATGCTTCTCTCGGGATTGTCTGTTTCCCCGCTTGGGGAAGCAGGAGCATACAGTCCAACTATGATCGAATGGGCAGTTTCCGTTGGCCTTTATGCGTTGGGTGCTTTGCTCTTTTCATTAGGCCTCAAGATACTGCCCTTCCTTGCGTCTAGAGGTGCGATCTTGCCAAGCGGTCAGCTTGCACTAAAGCCAAAGTCTATGATCGCCGTGCAAGACATAGGATCAGGTCCGCAAGTAAAAGACGTATCCAATGTCTCTAGAAGAGACTTCTTGAGAATAACGGCGGGCGTTACAGCAGGCGCAGCGGCGTTAGCCAGTATTCCGGGCTCTTCAATCTTTCTATCAAAGCAAGAGGCAATTACGCAAGCGTCAACCGTTGAGGAATGGGCTATGGTTCTTGATCTTAGACGTTGCATAGGATGTCAAGCCTGCTTTGCAGCGTGCAAGTCTGAAAACGGAGTTCCAATGGGAATACAATACACGTGGGTTGAAACTCACGAAGAAGGCAAATACCCAAACATGAAATTAACCTTTCTTCCAAGACTATGCAATCACTGCGATAATCCACCCTGCACTCAAGTCTGTCCAGTGAACGCAACTTACAAGAGGGAACAAGATGGCATAGTGATGCAAGACGTTAACAGGTGTATAGGTTGCAGGTACTGCATGGCCGCGTGTCCCTACGAAGTGAGAAGTTTTCTTTGGGAAGAACCCAAGGGTGCTTGGCCACAAGCATGGAACGGCAAAGCCGACGCCAAACATGGCTTCGTAGTTAAATGCCATGGCTGTTTCCACAGAATCGAGAAAGGGCTGAAGCCAGCTTGCGTTGATGCCTGTGTTGGAGGCGCTCGCATCTTTGGCGACATGCAAGATCCGAATAGTGCAGTCAGAAAAGTCGTTGATGCAATCCCCACGAGTGGACTTAAAGCATATCTTGGCGCTAAACCTATGGTCTTTTACGTGGGGTTGTCTGACAAAATCGCTGAACGTGGAAAGAAAGCAGCTAATACAATCGTAGTGCATCAGGAGGAATGATGAATGAAGATGAAGAGACGAGAATTCATAAAGGGAGCAGCCGCAGCTGGAGCCCTTGCCCTGCTCACTGATGTCAGCAAAGGCTTAGTGAACAATGTTTTTCGACCTGCTAAGGCTCAAACCACATCGGAACAGGAAAAATACGTTTGCAGTCTTTGTTTAGGCTGTAACGTTAGGTGCGGCATCAGAGTACAGATAGAAGCGTCTAGTGGACGTGTTGTTAAGGTTGAAGGCAATCCATATCATCCAAACAACAATGCTTGGAACCCAATCCCGTATAGCACTCCTGTAAAAGACTCTTTGAGTTATTCAGGAAGAATTTGTCTGAAAGGCGCCAATGCAGGCATAGACCACGTGTACGATCCCTACAGAGTCAGGATCCCGTTGAAAAGAGCGGGTCCACGAGGTTCAATGAAGTGGAAACCCATAAGTTGGGATCAACTGGTCACGGAGGTTGTTGACGGTGGCGCCATTTACAGTGACATAGGCGAGAGTGTCCAAGTTGAAGGCTTCAAAGACGTAGCGACTGACATGACAACTCCCGCAAACGAGGCAGTTCTTAAAGCGTCAGACGCCCCCAAGGCTCACCAAATTGTTGTTCTCCGCGGCAGAGGGCAACCGGGTCGAGTGGATTTTCTTAATGCACGCTGGCTTTCTGGCGCACTAGGATCGGCTAGCTTCATTGCCCATGACAATATTTGCGCAAATGGAGTTCAAACAACGCACAAAGCCATGACAATCATTGGCAAAGATAAGTACGAAGGTCAAATTCGCACAGTAACCAATGACGATTATGCTGATCAACTTCGAGTGGACATTAAACACGCCAAGTTCATAATCGCTTTTGGCGACCCCTACTCAGCCGGGCAACCTGCAATAGTTCCTGCAGGAGCTATTCTGCCAGACAGACTCGCAAACGGCGACCTGAAGTTGGTTGTGGTTGACCCTCGAGCTGGAAACGTCGTCACAAACGCAACCAAATGGATTCCAGTCAAGCCGGGAACAGACGGCGCCTTAATGATGGGCATGATCAGATGGATTATAGAAAACAAGTGGTACAACAAGTTCTTCCTTGAAAACACGACGGAAACTTCAGCTAACAAAGACAGTGAAAAAGCTTGGACAGGCGCCCCTTACCTAGTTATTACAGGACCTGAAGACTACCCTGACGACCTCAAGTATCTGAGAGGAAAGCATCTTGAGGGAACAGACCCAGCTGATAGTGAGAAATATGTTGTGTGGAATGGTTCAGGCACAGAAATTTTCGACAAGGTTGATCATGGAACGCTTTTCTTTGAAGGCGAGATTCAAGACAAAGATGGCGCCACCATACAAGTAAAAACCGCATTGCAAATGCTGAAGGATAAGGCTTATGAAAAAACTATGGATGAGTGGGCTCAGATATGCGGAGTCGACGTCAATGATTTGAAATGGCTGGCACAGGAGTTTACGAGCTACGGCAAGAGCGCAGGCATGCTAGTCTACCGCGTCTTTGGTGTCCAACCCAACGGTGTCTACACCGTGATGGCTATGATAAGCCTTCACATGCTCATTGGCAATATCAACTGGAGGGGCGGTTATCTTCAGGCTGCTTCCTTTAGTTGGACAAAGGGCGTCTATGATCTCGACTCATTTCCAGACAAACTATCACCTAAGAAAGCTCCTATCTCTAGAGAGAAGTTCAAGTATGAAGACACGAATGAATATGCCAACAAGCCAGCGGGTCAGAAATACCCTGCAACCAAGCCATGGTTTCCGAAAACCTATGGCGGTTTATGGACTGAAGTGTTTGAGAGCATCAAAGATAATTATCCGTACTCATGTAAGATTTTGATAACATATTTTGGCAACCCAATTTTCGTTATGCCATCTGGGCACAAGTACATCGAAATAATCAAGGACACCAGTAAGGTTCCAATCCACGTTGCAATCGATGCAGTAGTCAGCGAGACCAGCATGTACGCCGATTATATAGTTCCTGATGTGGTGGGTTTAGAGGGCGTGTATGGGCTGATGCCGCCTTACCCGCCGTGCATGGCAAGATGGATAGGCGTGCGAGTTCCCGCTATAGAGCCACTGGTTGGCAAAGTAAGCGGAGATGATGATAGGCCAGTGTGTGCTGAAACCTTTGCGATAGATGTCGCAAAGAGACTTGCAAACATTCACGGCAAACCCAGCTGTTTAGGCTTCCTGAAAATTGGAGACAAGGAACTGAATAGAGCTGAAGACTATTTCCTAAGAGCCATAGTTAACCTTGCCAATAATGCGTCTTCATTGGTTCAGGCAGCCAGCGATGAGGAGGCGAAATTTGTTGAGGACAATTATCCCAAGTCGTTCGTTGATTATGCAAAGTCGATTCTGTCGGATGAGGAATGGCGTAAAGTCTGCTACATCATAGTCCGTGGCGGAGTCTTTGAGCAAGCAGACTCTGGGTTTGAAGCGCAAGGGCAGCACAAGTATGCAAGGAAAAACATTTTCCGCTTTTGGGTTGAAGAGTTTGCTGCGCTGAAGCACTGGAAGACAGGAGAACACACGTTTTGGGGTTCTGCCCAATACGTCCCTGCACAAGATATGGACGGCAACTCACTCGATGATTTAGACAAGGACTACAAGTATGTTTGCGTCTCATACAAAAGTGGGCTTCACACGCAGTCTAGGACTATAGGCTACCGATGGGCCCGCGAAGTCATTCCGGAAAATGCTGTCGAAATGAATGAAGACGACGCTGCAAACGAGGGGCTAAAAGACGGCGACATGGTTAAGATTGTGTCTCACTCGCTGCCGGAAGGAGTAACAGGAAAGGTAAGAGTTACTAAACGAGTGGGACCAGGCGTGGTGGCAATGATGTTCCATTATGGGCATTGGGCATACGGCAACGCCAACTATGAAATAGAAGGTCAAGGCTCAATTGCCGGTGACCCTAGCCGTGGCGCAGGAATATGGGTAAACAAATTGACCAGAATCGATGATGTGACAAAAGCTCCGGTTGTCGACCCCATCAGTGGCGCTGCAACTACTACTGGTTTCAGGGTAAACTTGGTCAAGCTCTAGAAACAGCTGTAGCAATGAGAAAAAACTATGAACAGCGTGAGGACGGAATCTCTCAAGAACAGAGAAGCATTGTATTCGTGGTTTGCAGCCCTTTATCTTCACGAGCCAAACGAAAGACTACTTCAACCATTCTTGAACATCGAGACAACAAACGTTCTCGCCTCAGTCTTCCAAGATGAAAAACAACAAAAGACCCTAAGAGAACTTGCGGCTTATGTCGAGCTAGCCTCAGTTGGAGACTTGAAGAGTGAATTCAACGCTTTGTTCGTCGTGCCAACCAAGGGAAGCTATACGCCCCCGTATGAGTCATGTTTCAGAGAGAATAAAGGAAAGGGCATGGGCAACCTTTGGGGTGAAACAACAGCCGATGTTGCAAAGTCTTATCGTGCCGCAGGATACGAGGCGACAAATCTCCAGGGGGTCTTTGCGCCAGACCATATTGGCGTTGAACTGGCGTTCATTGCAAAACTCTGCCACGACATACTGCAGTCTTTTGAGAACAAGGATTTTGAACAAGCACGAAAAAGGGAAGAGCTTCGGAAATCATTCCTCAGAGAGCACATAAGCCAATGGATTGAGGACTTTTCAAGAGCCGTCGGCACTTCATCTTCATCGGTGTTCTATAGGCGTCTAAGCGCGCTGACAGTAGACTTGATACACTCAGACTTGAGTTCCTGAGGGAACTGTGACTCATTTGTCGAGGATTGACCAAAGGAGAATTTTCAAACTCGTGACGCTTGAAGAAGCGTCTCGTCGCCTTCAACAAGCTCTACATACGGTAAGACTGGACTCGGAAATCGTCTCCGTAGAGAAAACTCGTGGGCGAATTTTAGCTGAAACCACAGTCTCTCACTCGGACATTCCCCTAACAAAAATGTCCGCGGTTGACGGTTATGCCGTTAGATCTAGTGAAACACAAGACGCCTCCTTAAAGAAACCGTTGAAGCTCAAGGTTAAGGGAGAGCTGTTTCCAGCAAGCACTCCGGGTGAGTTCAGCCTGTTGCCGCGGTGCACAGCGTACTTGGGTTGTGGAGCGCCGGTCCCAGATGGTGCAGATGCTGTGATTCGAGTTGAGGACACGAGACGACAAGGAGAAGAGCTTGAAGTTTGTCGCCCGATTGAAAGGAACAAAAACGTGATTCTGGCTGGAGAAGACGTAAAACGCGGAAGCACGGTTCTACACGAAGGTCGGGTGCTGAGACCGCAGGATATTGGTTTGCTTGCCGCACTGCGGATTAGGGAAGTCAAAATTGTTAGAAAACCTCGTGTCGCAGTCTTGTCTGTCGGTGATGAACTGACAGAGTTGAAGAGTGACGAGCAGTCAAAGACTATCAACAATTATGCACTCGTAGTTTCCGCAATGGCTTTGGAGTTCGGAGCCGAGGCGCAGGTCTACGGAGTGGTTCCAGATGCCGTCATGAAAATTGCGGAGAAAATGGAGGAGGCTCTGAAAGCAAATGATATTGTCGTTACGATAGGCGGCTGTTCTGTTGGTTTGAAAGACTTTGTGCCCGATGCGGTGAATGCAATAGGGAATCCAGGAGTGATCGTGCACGGGATTAAGATAAGCCCGGGTAAAGTTGCTGGATTTGGCGTTGTCAAGGGCAAGCCTCTAGTTATGTTGCCGGGACACATCGTGTCCACTGTAGCTGGCTTTTATCTGTTTGTGGCTCCGATTATTGGTCTTTTCATTGGACAAGATGTTCTCCGACCGCTTAGAGTAAATGCAAAAGTGAGTGGAAAGGTTAAGGCAAAGCCTGGCATTAAGACGTTCTTGCGGGTGCATGTGCACCGAATCAAAGGCAGCTTGGTTGCAGAGCCTATTCACGGTGGCTCAAGTTCTCTAAGTACGATAGTTGGTCCAAACGGCTTTACGATCGTTAAAGAAGGAACCAACATTAACAAAGGCGACGAAATCACTGTAACGCTGTTCAGCGAACAGGAATTGCTGCAACTCCAGAGAATGTGTTAGTTTCCAAGTTTTCCCTCTCTGTAATAGTATTTCATTGATAGATAGAGCATGAGCAACAAACCTGCAAGGATAGGCGTGTAAAAACTCAAAGAGGTTGAAACGTCATCTAAATCCACTTTTCGACCAAGAATCGTCAGGATAAGCGAGATTAGCAAAGGAGCAACAAAAAGGATAAGCCCAACTCTGTACAAATCCTTAACGCGTTCTTCAACCATGAAAGTCAACCGAACGATTGGTTTAACCAGAGTTTCTTTTTATGCGTTTCTCAACAGTCTCATCTTCTCTTGATTAATTCGATAAGAGTTCCGTCTGGATCTTCGATAAAAGCTATCAAAGGTCCTGTTGGTCCGAGCTTGAATGGTTCGTCAGTTATTGTGACTTTCTCCTTTCTGAGTGCTGCAATGGTTTTCTTCATGTCTTTGATTTCAAAGGCGATGTGATCAAACACTCGGTCTTCATATTCAGCTTGGATGAATTTCCGCTGTTTTCTGTAGAAGGTCAGTTCAAGTTTGGATCCTTTGCCCTCTGGGTCCTGTAGAAAGGCGATTTCAGCGTTGTTCTGGGGGATTTCGCGGCACCTTATAAGCTTGAGTCCCATTAGTCTCTGGTAGAAGTCAATTGACTTGGCCAAGTTGCTGGTTCGAATGCTTGTGTGCACAAACATTTGGATGCCTCAGTGGCGATTTGTGTTGGCATTCAGGTATATAGGAGAGACGGTGCGTGTACCAAATCGCGGAAGTCTTTAATACATTGCCAAGCAATTTCGATACCGTGATGAGTTTGAGCTTTTTTGAGGTCTACCGTCAGCAAATGCTTGAGGCAGTTGGACTGATATTTCTTTTCGGCGTTGTGGTTGGGTTTCTTTCACCTTTGTATTTGGCAGTTGAACGGTATGTTTTCCTCAGCGTCTTCTTAACCGCCATGCCAAGTTTCCTGCTTGAGGTCGCCGTCTATTTCAGTGCTGCAATTCTGTGCCTAACCTGTTACTGGAACGTTAAGAAAGAGCGACTGGGGCTGGCAAGTGTTAGAGGCGTAGTTGCTGCTGGTCTCCTAATCATCAATGGAACGTGGCCGGCAAGCCTCCTTGTTTTGGGAGCAGCTGTAATCAGTTCTCTGTGTCAGAAGCGTTAGCCTTGATTGTTTCGTTGTCTCGGTTTGTGAATTTGCGGGTTAGCAAGAGGACTGCGCATGTCAAGATCGCTGCGGGTAATCCGAGGTACACGATCAGCCTTGGAAAGTCGGTTGTCTGTTCAATGTGTCGTTGCTGGGAATACCAGTTTGTAAGCAAGGTTTCTGCTGGCTTGTTCTGGGGCGTGAAGTCGGTGTCGTTCAGTCCTCCTGCGCTTGGGTTTGTTTCCCAGATCCACCAGTAGAGACCGTAGAACCATGGCCTGTTCCACAGCGTCTGGAAAACAGCCGAGTAACTGTCTAGTTGTTCCTTCAAATCAGGGCGCAGTGGTGCTATCCAGTTGCCTGGTTCGATGTTGTTGCCATCGCCGCTTCGGCAACCTATTTCAGTGAAGATAATGGGTTTATTGACTGTTGAGGCCCAGTTTTCGAGGGCGTTTGCCATGCGGTTCCAAGCCTCTTTCAATTCGTCTAGGGATGGGTGGTTCTTGCTGGTTAGTGGGAAATAGGCGTCTATGCCAATGTAGTCAAGGCGATCCCACCATGTGATGCTTTGAAAACTGTCGAATGTTGCAGCGTAGGTCAACGGTCCAGTGTAACGCTTTTTCACTTCATCGATGACTTGTCGCCAGCTTGCTTCATCTCTTTCAGTATTCCTGAACTCGCATCCGATGCAGAGGAGATCAATGTTGTTTTCTTGGGCGAATGCGGCGTATGAGCTGATGAAAGCCATGTAACTTTTGAACCATTCTGGGCTGCTTGGAATCTCGCCTCTGAATTGAGTGTATACGTCTTCGGGGTCAACCATTGGTTTCAACATGACATTTATGCCGAGCTCATGAGCCTTGGCGATAGCGATTGCGAGCGCTTTGTCTGTGGCGGTCCAGTTGGTTTTGCGGTAAATTTGCGTAGCAGTAATGTTTTCCTGCAGCCACCAAACAGTGATTGCCACGTACTCTGTGTTTGTTGCCGCCATACGTTCGAGAGACTCGTTTGAAAAGGAACTGTCGTAGGGAAATGGTTGATGTCTGTACGTCATGCCTTTTTGGAAGACTGGCTCAAAGCCGTTAGACTCGGAAGTTCTAGCGCTGATGGAAGATAAGCTGGGATGAGCTGTCAAGACTGAAACTAGCACGCAGATTATGATAGCGTCATGGGATTTTGTCATCCATGGTCCCTTGGGTTGGATGGGAAAATGGTGCCATTGACAGAGGCTGTATTCACGCTGCAGTTCATGTGAAGCCGTGCTAGGCATCGGTCGCTTTGAATAGCTCGATCCAGATTCCATTTGGGTCTTCGATGTATGCCCATCTGCCGCCTTCCACTTTCATTTCTAGAACGGTTGGGTATCCGGCTGATTTGGCTTCCTTCAAGGCTTTGTCCAAGTCGTCAACTCCGAATGCAAGATGGTCCAACCCTTCCCCTACAGTGTACTTTGCGTTATAGGGGCTGCCTTTTTCGTAGTGGTTTATTTCTAGAACGAAACCGCCTTCTTGGCTCACCATAGCAACGGTTTCTCCCCTAGTCTCTTTCACTTTGCCGCGACCCACAACTTTCATGCCGAGCAGTTTTGTGTAGAAGTCGATGGATTTCTGCAGATTTTTTACGCGGATTCCAACATAGGTGAATTTTGGCTTCATGGTTATCGCTTAGACTGTTAGGTGGTTATGCATTTATGATTTCTGACATAAGTGGCTCTTTGTGTGGCTTATTCTTGCTTCAGCGTTCGAGTCCAAGCAACTAGTCTCTCGAGTAGTTCCTTGATTAGTTTCTTGGTCGTCGGGTCTTTTACTCTGCCGTTTTCGTCGATTTTGTCGCCTGCGAAGGTTACAATTACCTCTGGACTGTTGAGGGGACGCATGTTGAGGAAGACAAAGGTTTGTCTCAGATGATATTGTGCTCTGGCGCCGCCGAGCATGCCGATCGATGCGCTCATGATTGCTACGGGTTTGTCGTCAAAAGAGTTGTCGCCGTAAGGACGCGAAGCCCAGTCAATTGCGTTTTTCAGGACGCCAGATACCGAATAATTGTACTCGGGCGTCGCGATAAGTATGGCATCTGCCGCCTTGATCTTGGTCTTAAACTCCTTGACCTTTGCGGGCATGCGAGTCTCCAAATCTTGATTGTAGGGTGGGATACCTTTCAAGTCGAAGATTTCAAGCTTGGCGTCTTTGGGCAACAACTCTGAAGCAGCACGCAACAGAGCTTTGTTGTATGAGCCCTTTCTCAGGCTGCCCGCAAAGCCAAGGATGGATACAGACTTGTTCATAAGCAGTACATTTGGTCCGCCAAGTAAAAAGCGGTTTCCATAATTACAGTAAGTGGCGGATTAGCATTGAAGTTCCTGAAGCGATTATCCCGCTATTCTCGGGGATCAGCAAGTCTGATGATAATTAGCGTTGTGGGCAACCAAATTATCAGCCCAGCCGCTAACGGATGAATTGGAAGGAAGTTTATCGTGAAGTTCCATAGCAGGAACCATGTTAGAAACCAGACACAGTATTTCGCCTTTAAACTCTCGTTCAGCCTTGAACGGAAGAGACTCCAAGCTCTCTTAGCTCGATCGACTCCTTTCACTCTCTCAACCTGCATCAAAGCGTCAGTATAACGAAGCAAGAAGAGTGGTTATGGCGTTATTCTGGAGCGCAGAATATTCCGTTAATCCTATGACGAGGCTTGATTACAGCATGTTTAGATCGTCTCTATACGATCACTATCCAACCAATCAACTTCTCCCCCTAGTTGGTTGGATAGAAATTCCATGCACACACAAATCTAGGCTATTTTGAAGTTGTTTTTGTCAGTATTTTTGGTTCTTTCCATTCTTCGCGTATGATGCTGTATATGCAGTCATCTCTCCACTTTCCACGGCAGTAGAAAGTTCTTCTGAGAATGCCTTCCCGTTTGAACCCGGCTTTCTCAAGCGCTTTCCACGATTGAATGTTTTCTGTGTCAGCCTTTGCCTGAATTCTCATTATGTTTTTGGCTAGAAATAGATAGTCGACTATTGTCTGAATTGCTTCTTTGGCGTAGCCTTTGTTTCGCTCGTTGGGCACGATGTTATAGCCTATCTCCGTTTCGCCCCCTGACAGAAAATGGGAAATAAAACCGATTTTTGTTCCACCCTTCTTCTCAATGAAAAACCATTGTTCATCTTTAATATTGTCGTAGAGTCTTTCCAAGTCCGCCATCGTCTCTTGTTTGAGATTCTCAAATTGACCACGGAAGTCAACGTTGTTGTCCCATTCGAGCAGGATTGGCAAGTCTTGTTTTTCAACTATTCTGAGGCTGACATTCTTGCCTTCAAGCAACATGACTCACCCATCCACGTGGTTGCTTCGGTTCAGCTATAACTTTTCCCATCGTAGTTTTGGTTGGTTGGAAAGTCTTATCTTTCAAGTGGCGACATTGCAACGCATGGCATATTCAAGAGAAAAAGTGGCAGGAATGCTCTTTTTTATCGCAGCCACACAGTTCGTCCTAGGTCTTACCATTGCAGAGGCGTTGTATCCTGGCTACAGCGTGTCTGACAATTACATAAGCGACCTTGGAATCGGACCATCCGCTATAATTTTCAACTCATCTGTCTTTCTTCTAGGACTATTATTACTCATTGGAACGTACTTTCTAAGACACATCTCTAACTTTAAAACCGTTAACATGCTGCTCCTCCTGATGGCTATAGGAGCAATGGGTGTCGGCGTCTTCACGAAAACTTATAGAACCGCTCACGGTGCGGTGGCTACGATGGCTTTCTTCTTTAGTGGGCTGTCAGCCATATCATCATTTAAAGTGCTGAAAAAGCCATTATCTCTGATAAGCATAATACTTGGAACGATTACGCTTGTAGCATTGGTCCTCTTCTCAAGCGGTATGATCACAAGCGGCTCATTAACCAGCGACGTTGCGTATGACAGCGATTTCTACTTGGGTTTAGGTCCCGGTGGAATGGAACATATGATCCTCTATCCAGCACTCATGTGGCTCGCTGGATTTAGTTGGCATCTGGTCACGCAGCGGGAAATGCAAACAAAAGAGTGAATGCAAGATCACTTTGCTAGAAAAGAGTCTAGGGAGCTTCTTGTCATTATTGATGATGATTGGCAGTACAATTTGGACACCTTACGTTAGCGGTTTGATCCAGAATAGCTTTGATGGCACTTCCTCTATTTCTGCTGGTCTGGGTACACATTCGGTTTGGTCTGCAAATGATTCTTAATTGGCTCATAAAGTTCTTTTTCTCCAGATTTGGGAGAGTCTTCCATAAAAACAATCTCTAGATTTTGATATACTTCTTTTGGAGTTCTGCTATAACGTTTTCGCGCGCGACTCTTAGCGAGCAAACATAAAAGAAGGTTTTGTGCTTAGGTGCATTTGGCAGATAGGCATGGGTTAAAATGGGTTTTCCGCGCGCGCCCTGTTTGCCGTAGTTTTTGTAACTCGGAAATTGTGGGCTAGGATACATTCAAGTTTACTGCGTCTTATGTATTATTCAGTATGCGTGAGAGGTATTTGGTTTTCACGGGGAGGCCTAATGCGGGCAAGAGTAGCATCATCAGAG